>DAIDHS010000107.1 GCA_027451985.1 Elusimicrobiota bacterium | reverse complement strand
AAAGGCGGCGTGACGAAGACCACGACCGCCTACGCGCTCGCTGCCGCACTTCGTGAGCTCGACGAGCAGCCGGTGCTGCTCGACCTCGACCCGGGAGCCTCGCTCACCGAGAACGCAGGTCTGATAGCCGACGGGCGCCATGCGCTCGACCTGCTGGAGGGACACAGCGACATCGATTGTCTTGCGGCGATGACCCCTGATGGTCTTTCGCTGATCCCTGGCACCGGCGACCTCCTAGGCGCTGGCGCGAGCCATGAGCACTTGGTCGCGTGGGCCGATCGTCTGCGCACGGTCGCGCTGTCCCAGCTCGTTGTGGTCGATACTGCGCAGGGGCTTGGCCTCTCGGCCACACGTGCGGCGCTCTTGGCCGCAGACTACATCGTCGTCCCGATGCAGGCAGAGCCAGCCGTGATCAAACGCAGCTATCCTGATGTCTTAGCGCTGCTGCGCTTCTTTCGGAGCGATCCAACGTTGAGGGCGCGCTTCGCTCTCAACCCCAG
>DAIDHS010000106.1 GCA_027451985.1 Elusimicrobiota bacterium | reverse complement strand
GGTATAGACCGCATCGCCAGGTTTGTGCAGGGGTAACGCAGCGCGGCCTGCGGGCCATGGGCCAATGCCGCTGGGAACAATCTTGTGAAAAAGAACCGGCTCGAGGCATTCAGCGATGGTGTTATAGCCATCATCATCACCATTATGGTGCTCGACCTGCACATTCCGCGCGGCACAAGTCTTGCCGCGCTTGGGCCGGAAATACCGATTTTATTTAACTACGCCCTGAGTTTTGTGTTTGTGGGCGTCTATTGGAACAACCACCATCATTTGATTCATGCAGTCGAGGAAGTCAGCGGCGGCATTATGTGGGCCAACCTGCACCTCCTGTTCTGGCTCTCGCTGATACCGTTTGTCACCGGATGGATGGGCGAAAATCATTTTGCCCCCGTCCCCACCGCAACCTATGGAACGGTGATGGTGTTTTGCGCCATCGCTTACGTCATTTTGCAATGGACGATTATCCGGCGGCAGGGTAACGCTTCATTTCTCGCCGGAGCCAT
>DAIDHS010000105.1:273-507 GCA_027451985.1 Elusimicrobiota bacterium | reverse complement strand
CGAGAATGCATACTTCATCAAGTTGCGCGAGCCTGGGCAGCACTCGCGCTCGGTGCCGGACATCGTGCGCGACATGTTCGGCGTGGCCGATGGCATGACGATGAGCGCCAAGAAGGACGCTTTTGCCAACATCGGCGGCTGGCTTGCGATGAACGACGACGAGCTTGCGCGGCGGGCGCGCGAGCGGCTCATTCTAACTGAGGGCTTCCCGACCTACGGAGGACTCGCGGGACG
>DAIDHS010000105.1:0-263 GCA_027451985.1 Elusimicrobiota bacterium | reverse complement strand
ACGGGATCTGGAGGCGATCGCACAGGGTCTCGCCGAGATCGTCGATGAGGACTATCTGAGATACCGGCTGCGGACCAACGAATACATCGTCGAGCGGCTGCGCTCGCTCGGCGTGCCGGTGGTCGAGCCAAGCGGCGGCCACGCGGTCTTTGTCGATGCCCGCGCTTTTCTCGATCACATCCCGCCGCTCGAGTATCCGGGTCAGTCGCTCGCCGTGGCGCTCTACGAGCAAGGCGGGATCCGCGCCTGCGAGATCGGCACGG
>DAIDHS010000104.1 GCA_027451985.1 Elusimicrobiota bacterium | reverse complement strand
GCCTCGATCGTGGCCGGCACGTCGCCGAGGGGATACAGGATCGGGCACGTGCAGCCGGCGTCGACGTACTCCCGGACCTTCGCGCGGCACTCGTCCGGAGTGCCGGACGCGGTGAGCAGCTGGACGACGTCGTCCGGGACGAGCTGCATCGCCCGCTCGATCTGCTCCGGCTTCGCGGGCCAGGTCAGCACGCGGCCGATCTCGTCGAGCACGACGAACGATCGGCGCGTCGCCCGCCGGAGCACGTTGGCCGTCTCCTTCATCTCGACCATGAACGTGCTCTCGCCGCGCGACAGGTTGTCGCTCGCGCCCACGCGCGTGAGCACGCGGTCGACGACGCCGACGTGCGCGCGCCGCGCGGGCACGAACGCGCCCATCTGCGCGAGGACGACGGCGAGCGCCGCCTGCCGCATGAGCGTCGACTTGCCGGCCATGTTGGGGCCGGTGACGAGCCACGCGCGCGGCCTCCCCTCCCCGGCGCCGAGCGACACGTCGTTCGGAACGAAGTG
>DAIDHS010000103.1 GCA_027451985.1 Elusimicrobiota bacterium | reverse complement strand
AGCTCATCGAGGTGCGCGAGTGGTGGACCTGGCCGCCGAAGGTCGCCGACCGGGTGCCGTTCGGATGAAGTACCCCGTACGCGCCTCCAGCGACTGCATCTGCACATGCGAGTGCCCGCCGGAACGCGCGCTCGCGTGCGTCCCAGGCGCTTGGCAGACCGGGACGCCGTGGACCGGCTCCGGCTACCTGTTCCGCTGCGTGAGCTGCGGCGGCACGTTCACGTTCGCCGCGTTGGTCGACGTCGTCGACGAACCAGAGGCCATCGTCCGGCGGCAGTACCGCGCGCTGTACCCGAAGTTTCCGGACTGCTCGGACGACTACATCAAGGCATGGGTATCGCGGATGGCGTCGCGTATCCAGGTGCCGATGTCGCGCGCGCAGCCGCAGCGCATCGGCGACGGCGTGGTAGTACTCGACGGGCAGCTGTTGCCAGCCAGCTGGGACATGCAGGTGTACCGGCTCAGCGGGCTACATGGACTGCACGAGCACCTGCCTCGACCGCCGCAGGTGA
>DAIDHS010000102.1 GCA_027451985.1 Elusimicrobiota bacterium | reverse complement strand
ATACCTGCAGGGGAAGGGATACCGCGTCATCCCGGTGAACCCCGGCACGGCAGGCCAGGACCTTCTTGGCGAACGAGTTTACGCCAGCCTGCGGGAAATTCCCGACCCGGTCGATATGGTCGATATCTTCCGCGCCTCGGAAGCGGTCGGTCCCATCGTCGATGATGCGATCACGATCGGCGCTCGGGTGGTGTGGATGCAGCTTGGTGTGCGTAACGATGCGGCTGCGGCAAAGGCCGAGGCTGCGGGCCTGCAGGTGGTGATGAACCGCTGCCCGAAGATCGAGTTCGGCCGTCTGGGCGGGGAACTGTCCTGGAGCGGGGTGAACGGCAACATCATCCGCAACCGCCCGCCCGAACCGCCGACGGCGCGGCGGACGAAGCCCCGTCCGCTGCCCAGGCGCAACCAGAGCTTCGGCTTCGAGACCCGCGCCATCCACGCCGGCGCGGCGCCCGATCCCGCCACGGGGGCGCGCATCACGCCGATCTACCAGACCACGTCCTATGTGTTCGAGGA
>DAIDHS010000101.1 GCA_027451985.1 Elusimicrobiota bacterium | reverse complement strand
GTCGTGCTCACGACTGGCACATTTCTGAATGGCCTCATTCATGTCGGCGAAAAGCGGCTACCTGCCGGCCGGGCGGCGGGACCGCACGGCGCGATCGCGGCCTCGGGTGTGGAAGCTCCTGCCATCCGTCTGGCGAGCCGGCTTTATGATCTGGGTCTTGCCATGGGACGGCTGAAGACCGGTACTCCGCCACGGCTCGATCGCCGCAGCATCGACTGGTCGGTTCTTGAGGCCCAGCCCGGGGACGACCCGCCGGAACCCTTTTCCTTTCTGACAGAGCGGATCACGACGCCCCAGGTGGTTTGCCATTTGACGCGGACCACGGCGCAGACCCATGCCATCATCCGCGCCAATCTCGACCGGGCACCGATCTATTCCGGACAGATCGAGGGTACCGGGCCGCGCTACTGCCCGTCCATCGAGGACAAGGTTGTGCGCTTCGCCGGACGGGATAGCCATCAGATTTTCCTCGAACCGGAAGGTCTCGACGACGACACCATTTACCCCAACGGGATT
>DAIDHS010000100.1 GCA_027451985.1 Elusimicrobiota bacterium | reverse complement strand
CTGCGGCGCGGCCGTCGATGAGCACCGAGGCCCCCGCCCGAGGCACGCCTCGTTCCAGGAGCTTGACGCCGGTAAGCTTCCGCTTGAGCCCCTCGCGCTTCTGCCGCTCCAGGACGCTCTTGCCGAGGAAGGAGCCCTTGTCGAGCTTGACTACCCAGCCGTAGTCGGCCTCGAAGCTCGAATGTTCGTCGTCGACGTCCTGGCCGTACAGAAGGTAGCCGGCCTCCAGGCGCAGCGTGTCGCGCGCGCCCAGGCCGCAGGGGAGCAGCCCGTCGCCCTTGCCGGCCTCGAGCAACGCGCCCCAGAGCTCCACCGCGCCCGCCGGGGGCGTGAACAGCTCGAAGCCGTCCTCGCCGGTGTAGCCCGTGCGCGCGACGAGGCCGCGCCTCCCGGCGACCTCGCCCTCGGCGAAGCGGTAGTTGCCGATGCGGGACAGGTCGGTCTTCGTGAGGCGCGCCAGGATGGCCGCCGCCTTCGGCCCCTGCAGCGCGAGCTGCGCCCAGTCGTCGCCCTCGTCGCG
>DAIDHS010000099.1 GCA_027451985.1 Elusimicrobiota bacterium | reverse complement strand
ATCAGGCCGCAGGTCACGTGCAACCCGTGGGTCGCGACCAGCGTGAAGAACCCGGAGAGGAACGAGCTGCGCGCCGGACCGGCGCCGATCGCCACCATGTGGGCGAACTCGCGTACTTCCATCGAGATGAAGCCCAGGCCGAGCAGGAAGGTCACCGCGAACCAGCCGACCGTGGCGCGTGCCCGGTTCGCGTTCATCGCGAGCGTCGCGAGCCCGCAGGTGAAGCTGCTGAACAGCAGGAACATGGTCTCGATGAGCACCGACGGCAGATCGAACAGCTGGCTGCCCGCCGGCCCGCCCGCGGTGTGCCCCTGCACCACCGCGTAAGTGGCGAACAGGCCCGCGAACAGCAGGCAGTCGCTCATCAGGTAGATCCAGAATCCCAGCTGGATCGTGGCGGCGACATCGTGGTGATGCTCGACGACGAAGTCGACCGCATCCCCGCGTTGACGGAGGTTGCGCAGCGCATCGGCCGCGTCATCGGCATACCCGGGCTTCAGCGCGAGACTGCCGCCCTGCACCAG
>DAIDHS010000098.1:277-527 GCA_027451985.1 Elusimicrobiota bacterium | reverse complement strand
GCAGCGCAACCACACGGAAGTGGAGGCTCTCCTCAAGCAAGGCGCGGATGTGAATGCGGCTCGCGGCGACGGCTCGACGCCTCTCGATTGGGCGGTGAATCGCGACGACAGCGAAATCGCCGCCGCGCTGATCAAGGCCGGCGCCAACGTCAACGCCGCCGACCAGAACGGCGAAACGCCCCTGATGCTGGCCTGCGCGGGCGGCAATGCGGCCATCGCCCGGCTGCTGCTGGATGCCCACGCCGGCGTT
>DAIDHS010000098.1:0-267 GCA_027451985.1 Elusimicrobiota bacterium | reverse complement strand
CCTGGTGAAGTTGCTCGTCGAACGGGGCGCCGAGGTGGAAGTGAAGGACTCGCGCGGCGCCCAGACACCGCTCATGTGGGCGGCGGCGGACGGGCACGCAGGCATTGTGCAGTTCCTCACCGGGCACGGCGCCGACGTCAACGCCGTTTCCGCGAAGGGGTACAATGCGCTGCTGCTTGCCGCGCTGAAGGGCGACGTTGCCACCCTCAGGCTGCTGCTGGCCGCCAAAGCCGATGCGCAGTACAAGGCGCCGGACGGAAGCTCGGC
>DAIDHS010000097.1 GCA_027451985.1 Elusimicrobiota bacterium | reverse complement strand
CTGGAGTGCATGGAAGAGCGGCAGGTGACGAGCGATGGCCAGCGACGCGCGCTGCCAAAATGGTTCACCGTGTTCGCAACCGAGAACCCAATCGACTTCGAGGGAACCTACCCTCTGCCCGAGGCGCAGTTGGACCGCTTCCTGCTGAAGATCCGTGTGCCTTACCCGGGTGCGGAGGACGAGCAAAAAATCCTGGAGCGGCACCACGCCGGCTCGGGCGCGGGCCTGCTCGATGATGTGCAAATCGCCACGCTCCCGGCGGCGCTGCTCGATGCGGCGCGCGAGGAGGTGCGCCGGATCCGCATCGAGCCCGAGTTGTATCAATATATCCTGGCCCTGGTCCGCCGCACGCGCGAGTGGCCTACGCTCTCGCTCGGCGCCAGCCCGCGTGCCGCCATCAGCGTGATGCGCGTCGCGCAGGCGGTCGCGGCCTTTGAAGAGCGCGATTACCTGGTCCCCGACGATGTGAAGCGCGCCTTCATGCCCGTGCTGCGGCATCGCGTGTTGCTCAAGCCCGAGGCCGAGCTCGAGGGCTT
>DAIDHS010000096.1:253-538 GCA_027451985.1 Elusimicrobiota bacterium | reverse complement strand
ATCGCCGCCTGCACGTCCGCCGGCAGGCTGGTGGAAATCCCGTTGGGATAGATCAGCGGGTCGTCCAGTCCTTCGGGCTCCAGAAAGATCTGGTGCCGTCCCCGGTCGGGAAACCGCACCACCTTGTCCTCGATGGACGGGCAGTAGCGTGGCCCGCGCCCGGCGATCTGACCGCCATACACCGCCGACTGCTGCAGATTGGCGCGGATCAGCGCGTGCGTCGCCTCCGTGGTGCCCGTCACCCGGCAGGAAACCTGCGGCGTGGTGATCGCCGGCGTCAGCGTG
>DAIDHS010000096.1:0-243 GCA_027451985.1 Elusimicrobiota bacterium | reverse complement strand
GTCGATGCTGGCCCGATCGAGCCGCGGTGGCGTGCCGGTTTTCAGCCGCCCGACCGGCAGCCCGAGCCGCCGCAACGCCTCGGCAAGCCCCTCGGCCGGCGCATCGCCCACGCGACCGGCCGGCTGGCTCGCATGGCCGACATGAATCCGCCCGCGCAGGAACGTCCCGGTCGCCAGCACGGCCGCCCCGCAACGCAGCCGCGTGCCATCGGCGAGCACGACGGCAACCAGAGCGCCAGAAGC
>DAIDHS010000095.1 GCA_027451985.1 Elusimicrobiota bacterium | reverse complement strand
CGTTTGCAGCGTGGATCATGGCGCGACCCGGACCGTCGCCGTCCGTACCTCGTGCAGTCGCGCCAGCTGCCGGCCGAGCAGCTCGGCGTCGCGAGAGCCCTCCAGCGTCAGTTCCATCCGGCACAAAGCATCGGCGCCGACCACGGCGTGCAGCGCGCGTACACGGAAACCGCGTCGTTCGGCGGTGCCGAGCACGCGCAGCATGGCGCCCTCGGCATCCTGCAGCGTCACCTCAAGACGATGGATCATGCCGCCGTGTCCATCATCTCGCCATTGGATTTTCCCGGCGGCACCAGCGGCCAGACGTTGGCGCGCGGATCGATGCGCACGTGGCAGAGCACCGGCCCCGGGGTCTCCAGCAGGCGCCGGATCGCGTCGGGCACCTGCTCGCGGCGTTCGATGCCGAAGGCCTCGAGGCCGAAGGCCCGCGCGAGAGCGACGAAATCGGGGTTGTCCGAAAGATCCACCTCGCTGTAGCGCTCGGCGAAGAACAGTTCCTGCCATTGCCGCACCATGCCCAGGCAGGCATTGTCGAGCAG
>DAIDHS010000094.1 GCA_027451985.1 Elusimicrobiota bacterium | reverse complement strand
CGCTTGGCTGTGGGGCGGGACCCTGCCCGCCATCCAGCGCACCATCACCTATGGCATCCGCAGCGGCGATCCCAAGGCGCGGCAGAGCCAGATGCCGCCGTTCGGCGCCTCCGGCATGCTGTCGCCGGCGCAAATCCAGCAGGTGGCGAGCTTCGTCTGGTCGCGCTTCTACGGCCACCCGGCCAAGGGCGAAGACATCGCCCCGGGGGCGAAGATCTTCGCCGCCAACTGCGCGGTCTGCCACGGCGCCAAGGGGCAGGGCAGCTTCGCCGTCGGCGCGCCGCGGCTCGCGAGCCATGTGCATCTCTACGGCGATTTCCGCGCCGCCATCGTCCGCCAGGTGACCGACCCGCGCATGGGGGTGATGCCCAACTGGGATCACCGGCTGGACCCGGCCACCATCAAGGCGGTGGCGATCTACGTCCACAGCCTGGGCGGCGGGCAGTAGCGGGTGGCGTCCATGTCAAGGGTGCATGAACGCCGGGCGCAGCTCGAGAAGGATCTCGGCGGCGATCACCTTTATGCCAGCCGGATCCGGGTCT
>DAIDHS010000093.1 GCA_027451985.1 Elusimicrobiota bacterium | reverse complement strand
GCCGCGCCGGGCAGCAGCGTCACGTTCTGCCCGCCGGCGTTCACCAGGTTCAGATCCTCCTCCCCCGGCGCGGCGATCGGGCCGTAGCCGATCACCCCGTTCTCGGAATGATAGACGATCCGGCGGTCGCCGATATCGGTGTTGGAACACAGCGTGGGCATGCCGACGCCGAGGTTGACGATCCAGCCGTCCTGGAACGCGGCGGCGATGCGGTCGGCCATCTGCTGGCGGGTGAAACCTTTCACGGTGCCGCTCATCGGGCGCGCTCCTCGCGCTTCTGCGGCCACAGCCCGGCGGGCGGCGGCGGGATCTCCACCAGGCGGTGGACGAAGATGCCGGGCGTGTGCACCGCGTCCGGATCGATCGCGCCGGCGGGCAGGATCGGCTCCTCGATCTCGGCGATCGCGACGCGCGCCGCGGTCGCCATCACCGGGTTGAAGTTGCGCTGCGACCGGTGGAACTGCAGGTTGCCGAACGCATCCGCCCGGCGCGCGCGCAGGAAGGCGTAATCGAGCGGCAGCGCGTATTCCAGCAGGTATTCGCGCCCG
>DAIDHS010000092.1 GCA_027451985.1 Elusimicrobiota bacterium | reverse complement strand
ATTCTAGCAGTGATCGCCACTTTCCCCAACAGCCCCTACCGCCTGCACCAACCCTTCGAACCCGCAGGTGACCAGCCCGAGGCCATTACCCGCCTGGCACAGGGATTGGAGGACGGCTTGCAATACCAAACCTTGCTAGGGGTCACCGGTTCCGGAAAAACCTACACCATGGCCCACGTCATTGCCCGCATGGGGCGACCCGCCATTGTCATGGCCCCGAACAAGACCCTGGCTGCGCAACTTTACGCGGAATTGCGGGAGTTCCTGCCGGAAAACGCCATCGAATATTTTGTTTCCTACTACGACTACTACCAGCCCGAAGCCTACGTCCCCGCGCGCGACCTCTATATCGAGAAGGATTCCAGCATCAACGAACACATCGAACAGATGCGGTTGTCCGCGACCAAATCTTTGCTGGAAAGGCCGGATTGCGTCATTGTCGCCACCGTTTCCGCCATTTACGGGATTGGGGACCTGGGTGAGTACCACCATATGATCCTGCATTTGCGTGAACGGGAAAAGATGGACCAGAGAGCCATCATTGCCCGCCTGACGGCCATG
>DAIDHS010000091.1 GCA_027451985.1 Elusimicrobiota bacterium | reverse complement strand
TCAACGTGAGCCAGCCCGACTTCGTCAAGGCGTTCCAGCAGACGATCGCCGCCACCCCGGTGGCCGACATCCGGACCTACCTCCGCTGGCACGCGGTGCACGCGGCCGCCGACGTCCTGTCGCAGCCCTTCGTCGACGAGAGTTTCCGGTTCTACGGCACGACGCTCGCGGGCACGACGGAACTGAGCCCCCGCTGGAAGCGGTGCGTCGGCTTCACGAACGGCGACCTCGGCGAGGCGCTCGGCAAGGCGTTCGTCAAGGACAACTTCGGCCCGCAGGCGAAGGCCGATACGATCAAGATGGTCCACGAGATCGAGACGGCGCTCGAGAAGGACATCGTCTCGCTCGACTGGATGACCGAGCCGACCAAGAAGCAGGCGATCGCGAAGCTGCACGCGGTCACCGACAAGATCGGCTACCCCGACAAGTGGCGCGACTACAGCGCGCTCGAGATCGTCCGCGGCGACGCCTTCGGCAACTCGGTGCGCTCGAACGCGTTCGCGTTGCACCGCAACGTGAACAAGATCGGCAAGCCGACCGACCGGAGCGAGTGGGGGATGAC
>DAIDHS010000090.1:239-571 GCA_027451985.1 Elusimicrobiota bacterium | reverse complement strand
GGGCCGGGTTGCCGAGCAGCACATCCACCTCCGCCGGGCGCATCAGGGCCTGGCTGGTGCGCACATGCTCCTCCCAGGAAAGCCCGGCATAGCCGAAGGCGATGGCGCAGAAGGCGCGGATGGTGGTGGTGCGGTCAGTCAGGACTGTTAGTTTGACCGAAGGCGGCAGAAATTTGCGAACTTCCGTCAGCAGCGCCTTGATGCCTTCGACGGTCTTGATCACGTTGGCCTGGGCGGTCTTGGTGATTTCGATGGTGATGGCGGGGTGGCCATCGGCCGAGGCGGCGAGCTGGGTGTTGGCGACGCTGTCAACCACCGAGGCGACATCCGAC
>DAIDHS010000090.1:0-229 GCA_027451985.1 Elusimicrobiota bacterium | reverse complement strand
CGTCGAGATTGCCGAGCGTGAGTTCCCGCGCCAGGCCGAGCTTGATGCGGGCGACGCCGTCAGTGATGCGGCGGGTGACGAACTCGATGCCGCGCAGCGGGCTCTCGTGGTTGAAGAGGATGCCAGCCGAGGCGTGCAGGCCGAAGCTCTCTCGGTAGTTGATGGTCATCCAATGCGCGTAGAGCTTGGCCGCGGCATAGGGCGAGCGCGGGTAGAAGGGCGTGCGCTC
>DAIDHS010000089.1 GCA_027451985.1 Elusimicrobiota bacterium | reverse complement strand
CAAGTGGATCTTCATCCGACTCACCCAGGCCGCACTGAAGCGCGCCGACCGCCACAACGGCCAGCGAAATCTCTGGCTAAAACTGATGGACCTGTTCGGCATCGGCTTCGACTCGTGACGCCCCGTCCCCCGAGATGATTCGGGGGACGGGGCGTCACGGGCTCACTCGTCGCTGGAACTCTCCGTCTGCATGAGGCCCGCGATCATGTTGACGACGGTGGGATCGGTGAGGGTCGTGACGTCGCCGAGCGACCGGTTCTCCGCCACGTCGCGAAGCAGTCGTCGCATGATCTTGCCCGAGCGCGTCTTGGGTAGATCGGGCGTCAAGATGATTTGACGTGGCTTGGCGATCGGACTGATGACCTTGGCTACGTGTTGACGCAACTCCTCGATGACCTTGGACTGGTCCTTGGTGGCGTCCTCGGCCGACAGCTTGAGCGTGACGAACGCCACGATGGCTTGGCCGGTTGTGTCGTCGGACGCCCCTACGACAGCGGCTTCAGCGACCGCCGGATGCCCGACGAGCGCGTGCTCGACCTCGGTCGTCGAGAGCCGGTGACCCGAGATGTTC
>DAIDHS010000088.1 GCA_027451985.1 Elusimicrobiota bacterium | reverse complement strand
GTTCGTGCGCGAGAAAAGGCCAGGGGTCTTGCCGACGAAGCCAGCTAGCCCCAGCGCGCGAGCCTCAGCCCGCAGCAATGGATTTGGGCGTCGTCTGTTCAGCTCGGCGGACGATGTCTATGGTGCGGAGGAGGCTTGACGGATTGACGCTGATTGAGTCGATGCCAAGTCCCGCGAGAAACCGGGCAATTTCCGGGTAGTTCGCCGGCGCTTCGCCGCAAATACCTACGTGTCGATGGTTACGCTTGGCGCCGTTGACGGCCATCGTAAGCATTTCCATCATTCCGGGATCACGTTCGTCAAAGTCGAAGGCGACAATGTCGGAATCCCTGTCGACGCCGAGCGTGAGCTGGGTCAAATCGTTGGAGCCGATGGAAAAGCCGTCGAACAGCTTGGCAAACTGATCGATCAGGATCACGTTGTTCGGGATTTCACACATCATGAATATTTCAAGGCCACGTTCGCCTCGCTTGAGGCCATGCTTTGCCATCGCCTGAATTACCTTCCTTGCCTCGTCAACGCGGCGGCAGAACGGAATCATGATTTTTAGATTGGAAAGACCCATGACGGCGCGG
>DAIDHS010000087.1 GCA_027451985.1 Elusimicrobiota bacterium | reverse complement strand
GGGCGACCGCGCCTGAGCACGCCGCTATCATCGCGCCCAGTCCCCCGGAGGCCGCGATGAAGCCAGCGTTCCAGATCCGCCTGATCGAGGCGCGCGACGATGCCGCCGTGGCCGCAATCATTCGTGCCGTGATGCCCGAGTTCGGCGCCGACGGACCGGGCTTTGCGATCCACGATCCGGAGGTCGCGGCCATGAGCGGTGCCTATGCGCCACCCGGTCGCGCCTATTTCGTGGTCGAGCGCGAGGGAGTCGTCGCCGGGGGTGGCGGCATCGCCGCACTGGAGGGCAGCACTCCCGATGTCTGCGAGCTGCGCAAGATGTATTTCCTGCCATCCCTGCGCGGACTCGGCGCCGGTACCGCCCTGATGCAACGCTGTCTGGATGCCGCGCGGTCGCTCGGTTATCGCCGTTGCTACATCGAGACGCTGACCGGGATGGATGCGGCGCAGGCGCTGTACCTCAAGAGCGGGTTCACGCCACTGCGCGCGCCGCTGGGCAGCACCGGGCACTTCGCCTGCGACCGCTATTTCATCCGCTCCCTGTAACCGGGTTTCCGGCTCGGTGCACGACTCGGCTAAAA
>DAIDHS010000086.1 GCA_027451985.1 Elusimicrobiota bacterium | reverse complement strand
GATGATGGAGGCCAAGCCCGCTTCCCGGATGATGGACTGCAGGTGCGCATCAAGAGTCCGGGCGTGATTTTCGCGCATTTGGTTGGACACCAAGGCGGAGAGAGCCGAGGCCGTCACGTCGGCCATGTCACGCGCGCTGGCATAGCTGGCGCGATGCACATCCTGGAACTCCATAATTTGGAAGGCGCCGACGATGGCAAGGCCGAAAGCGGAAAAAATAAGCGCAAAACGATGGTTTAATCGCACGGGTTTTTAGTGTAGCTCTTTTTCGCTATACTCTGCATCATGGAGCTGCGGGGTAAAAACGCGCTAGTCACCGGGGCGGCCAAGCGCGTAGGCAAAGCCATCGCCGAGGCCTTGGCTGAAAAGGGCGCAAACGTCGCAATTCATTGCCGCAATTCCATCCTGGAGGCGCAAAAGACCGCCGAGGATATCCGCCGCCGCTTCGGCGTTCGCGCGGAGGTTTTCCGGGCAAGCCTTGATCGCGTGGATGAGCTTGAGCGCATGGCCTCGGCGGCTCTTAAGCGCTTTAAGACCGTGCATATCCTCGTCAACAGCGCTTCGACTTATGAGAAAAGCGAA
>DAIDHS010000085.1 GCA_027451985.1 Elusimicrobiota bacterium | reverse complement strand
GGGCGGTGTGCTCGCCGACGATGTCGCCGGCGCGGATCGATGCGAAGCCGATGCTGCCCGCGCGCCGCGCACCCGGGTCGGTCGTGCGGCCGATCGCGGCAACGTCCGCCAGGGCCACGCCGCGCGCCGCGGCCGCGGCCTGGCCCAGCGCCAGCGCGGTGCCCGAGGGCGCGTCCTGCTTGCGCGCGTGGTGCGCCTCGATGATCTCCAGATCCCAGTCCGGCAGCGCCGCCGCGGCGCTGCGCAGCAGCCGCGTCAGCAGCGCCACGCCAAGACTGAAGTTGGCCGCGCGCAGCAGCGGAATCGTGGCCGCCGCGGCGTCGAGGCGCGCCTCCAGCGCGGCGTCGAGGCCGGTGGTACCGGTCACCAGCGGCACCCGCGCCTGCAGGCAGGCGTCCAGCGCCACGGCCAGACCGGCGGGCAAGCTGAAGTCGATCACCGCGTCGACCCCGTCGAGCGACGGGAAGCGGGTGCGATAGCGGGCCGCGCCCGGCGCCTCCACACCCCCGATCGGCTGACCTTCCAGCGCCGAACCCGCGCTGACGACACCGGCCGCCACCTGCCAGCGAGCGTCGGCGCGAGC
>DAIDHS010000084.1:296-583 GCA_027451985.1 Elusimicrobiota bacterium | reverse complement strand
ATCCTGGGCGAAGGGATTTGGTGAGGCCCAGGCTTCCGCCGTTAAGCGCAGGCGCAGGACCTGGCTCTGGCCCGGCGCCAGATTAAGGACGTAGAGCCCGGCGAACTTGGTGCCCGGCCCGCTAAGGCTCGCTGCCGCGGCTCGGCCGTGGATGACATAGTCGTGGAAGGCGTCCTTGACGAAAGGCTGGCCATTTTGAGCCTTGAATATCCGCTCGAAATTCGTGTCGTTCTCCGTAAAGAGCGCCTTGGGGGCCTTTGAATCCTGGCCGGGACCCAGGGAAAAAC
>DAIDHS010000084.1:0-286 GCA_027451985.1 Elusimicrobiota bacterium | reverse complement strand
AAGGTTTCGTGCTCGGCTAAAACCTGCAACGGCGCTTTTGAGGCCAAGGAAATTTTCGGCTTCTTCGGGATATCCTCGTCCGCCAAGTCGCCCCAGGACCAGGTGTTGCGAAACCACAGCGTGGGCAAGACCCACAGCGTGGAGGCCTTGGGGCCGCGGTTGGTCAAGGTCAGACGGATGAGGATGTCCTCGGGCCCAGCCTTGGCGTACTCCACGAGGATGTCGAAGAACCGGTTTTGCGCGAAGACCCCGGAGTCCTCGATCTCGAACTCGGGGACGTCAAGCC
>DAIDHS010000083.1 GCA_027451985.1 Elusimicrobiota bacterium | reverse complement strand
GATTGGGTGGTGCTCGCCATCGGCCAGGCCACGCAATCCGCCTTCCTGAAGGACCGCGTTCACATCGAACACGGACGCATCGTCATCGACCGCCGGACCGGCCAGACATCGAACCCAAAATTCTTCGCGGGAGGCGATTGCGTAAATGGTGGCCGTGAAGTCGTCGATGCCGTCGCCGACGGTAAGCGCGCTGGCATCGGCATTGCCAAATGGCTGGAGGAACAACATGCCCACGCTTGAAACCACCTTCGCCGGCCTTCACTGCCTCAATCCATTCTGGCTCGCCTCCGCGCCGCCCACCAACTGCGGCGAGCAGATCATGCGCGCCTTCGACGCTGGATGGGGAGGCGCCGTATGGAAGACCATCGGCGAACCTGTTACGAATACCAGCTCCCGCTATTCCTCGGTGGATTGGAACGGCCAGCGCATGATGGGCTTGAACAACATCGAGCTCATCAGCGACCGCCCCATCGACGTCAACCTGCGAGAGTTGGCCGAGGTCAAGCGCCGCTACCCCAAGCACATCCTGATCGCCTCGCTTATGGTTGAGTCCACGCGCGAGGCATGGCACGACATCGTCGCC
>DAIDHS010000082.1 GCA_027451985.1 Elusimicrobiota bacterium | reverse complement strand
CTGGACGATGCGGCGGACCTGCCGGCGTACGGCGGCAAGATGGGGATCGACGCGACGCGCCCGTGGCCGTCGGAGGGTTACACGCGCCACTGGCCGAACCGGATCCGCACGACCGAGCAGGCCGCGCGCCGGGCCGCGGACATCCTCGGCACGCTCCGCCCCGCCACGAATCAGGTGAAACGGACCTGATCGGTTTCCATCGCATCCATCGCGCGGGCGAGCGGAAGGCGGATGGTCACGGCCGTGCCGACCCCCGACCGGCTGTCGACGTCGATTGTGCCGCCCGTCCGGTGAACGAGCCCGTAGATGACGGGCAGCCCGAGGCCGGTGCCCTGGTCCTGCCGCTTGGTCGTGAAGAACGGCTCGAAGATGCGAGCGCGCGTGGCCTCGGACATGCCGACGCCGGTGTCCGCGACACGGAGCTCCACGGTTCCACTGTCGATCGGCCTGATGTCGATCGTGATCTGCCCGCCCGCCGGCATCGCGTCGCGGGCATTGGTCACGAGGCCGACCAGAATCGCCTCGGCGTCGCGAGGATCGAGGGCGACGTACGCGGGCTGCGGCACCAGCTCGCTGTGGAGGGTGACGCCTTTACCGACCGACGC
>DAIDHS010000081.1 GCA_027451985.1 Elusimicrobiota bacterium | reverse complement strand
CGACCCGAAGTACCACCCGCCGAAGGCGATGGCCGGCCGGGTGTCGGCGCTGAAGAACGAGCTAGCCGACTTCGAGTCGGTGGCGGCGGCGGCCACCGGCTACCGGGACAAGGCACTCGCCGAGGCCTACGGCGAGTACCAGCGCCGGCTGGTCGCGGCCGGCGCGATGGACTTCGACGACCTGATCATGGTCACGGTCAACCTGCTCCAGGCGTTTCCCGAGGTGGCTGAGCGGTACCGGAGCAGGTTCCGGCACGTGCTCGTGGACGAGTACCAGGACACCAACCACGCCCAGTACGTGCTGATCAGGGAACTCGTCGGGCCGCCGGAGGGCGGTCAGCGGCCCGCCGAGCTCTGCGTGGTCGGAGACGCGGACCAGTCGATCTACGCGTTCCGCGGCGCGACGATCAGGAACATCACCGAGTTCGAGCGCGACTTTCCCGGCGCGCGGGTGATCCTGCTCGAGCAGAACTACCGCTCGACGCAGACGATTCTCAACGCCGCCAACGCCGTCATCGAGCACAACACCACCCGGGTGCCGAAGGCGCTGTGGTCCGAGGGGGAGGCCGGCAACCTGGTGCGCCGCTACCGGGCCGACGACGAGCACGACGAGGCCGCCTGGGTGGCGTCGGAGATCGGCCGGCT
>DAIDHS010000080.1 GCA_027451985.1 Elusimicrobiota bacterium | reverse complement strand
TGACGAGATCCGGCACGCTTGTCGGATTGGAAGGTTGTGCGCTCATCGAGCCGCCTCTGAAAGCCCGGGTCCGCGAAGGGCGCGAAGATCGCAAAGACCAACACGATCTGATCCCACTTCGCGTTCTTTGCGTTCTTGGCGGACCGCTCGAACAAAGAGCCCGGGTCCGCGAAGGGCGCGAAGATCGCAAAGACCAACACGATCTGATCCCACTTCGCGCGCTTGGCGTTCTTGGCGGACAGTCCTGGCATTGAAAGCACTCATGCCGCCACCCCCAAATCGCCATCGACCAGCGAGCGACCATGCGCGACGTAATGCTCGAACTCGTGCCAGTAATGGCGCAGGAAGCCCTGCACCGGCCACGCCGCCGCTTCACCAAAGGCGCAGATGGTGTGGCCCTCGATCTGGCCGGCGACGGCTTTCAGCCGATGCAGGTCATCGGGCGTGCCCTTGCCTTCGACGATGCGGCTCAGCACCCGGTACATCCAGCCGGTGCCTTCGCGGCAGGGCGTGCACTGGCCGCAGGACTCGGCGTAGTAGAAACGGCTGATGCGATGGCAGGCGCGCACCATGCAGGTGCTGTCGTCCATCACGATCACCGCGCCCGAGCCGAGCCCCGAGCCGGCCTTCTGGATGGCGTCGTAATCCATCGTCAG
>DAIDHS010000079.1 GCA_027451985.1 Elusimicrobiota bacterium | reverse complement strand
GAGCTGGAGGACGGCGTCGCCGGGCGGGCTGGCGTGCCGTCGGGCGCGTCGACGGGCAGTCACGAGGCGATCGAGCTTCGGGACGGCGACAAGCGCCGTTACGGCGGCAAGGGCGTCACGAAGGCCGTGGCCAACGTGAACGACCAGATCGCCGACGCCGTCGTCGGGTTGGACGCCGAGGACCAGGCGGGCCTCGACGCCGCGATGATCGAGCTCGACGGGACGCCGAACAAGGCGAAGCTCGGCGCGAACGCGATCCTCGGCGTTTCGCTCGCCGCCGCGCACGCAGCCGCCGCCGACCGCGACGCACCGCTCTACCGCTACCTGGGCGGGCTCAACGCCCACACGCTCCCGCTGCCGCAGTTCAACATCCTGAACGGCGGGAAGCACGCGGTCGACTCGTGCGACTTCCAGGAGTTCATGGTCGCGCCGGTCGGGGCGCCGACGTTCGCGGAAGCGCTGCGCTACGGATCCGAGGTCTTCCAGTCGCTCCGCGCGGAGCTCCATGACCGCGGGCTGTCGACGGGCCAGGGCGACGAGGGCGGCTTCGCCCCGACTCTGTCCTCGAACGAGGCCGCGATCGAGACGGTGACGCGCGCGATCGAGCGGGCCGGCTACAGGCCGGGCGAGGACGTGGCGATCTGCCTCGACCCCGCCACGAGCGA
>DAIDHS010000078.1 GCA_027451985.1 Elusimicrobiota bacterium | reverse complement strand
CGCTCCCCCGCGCACGTTCAGGAACAGCGTGCCCCCGCGGACGCCGCCCCTTCCGGCCGCGACCAGCGCCGGCCGGGCCCGGACCAGGTACTCCTCGACGGCGCGCAGGGCATAGCTGCCCACCGGCACCACCCGCTCCTTGCCGCCCTTGCCCATGACGCGCAGCACGCCCGTCCCGAAGTCGATCGCGTCCTTGCGCAGGTTGATGACCTCCGAGATGCGCAGGCCCGTGTCCAGGATGAGCACCATGACGGTCCACAGCCGGTGTTCGTCGTAGCGCTTGAGGTTGCACTGGGCCAGCATCAGCCGGACCTGCTCTAAGGACAGGGGCTTGATGAGCTTTCTCTCGACCCGGGGCTTCTCCACGAGTTCTATGGGGTTCGCCGGGATCATCTGCTCGCGGAACAAGAAGCCGAAGAAGCAGCGCAGCCCGCCGTAGGCGCGCTCGATGGTGATCGAGCCGCAGCCGCGCTTGCGCATCGACTCGAGATACTGCCGCAGGTGCGTGTGCGTGACGGCCGAGACGATGGAGATGCCCTGCTCTTCAAGAAACCGGCCGAAGAGCTTGAGCAGTTGCTTATACCAGAAGAGCGTCGCGGCCGACAGATTCTGCGCCTGGCAGCGCAGCCGGAAAGCGTCCGAGGCCGAGCCTAGTGTTACTTCGAAT
>DAIDHS010000077.1 GCA_027451985.1 Elusimicrobiota bacterium | reverse complement strand
GCTCCGCGAGTCGGCGTACCTGAACAAGGGCGTCTGGATCCGGCTCGTCGACGAGCGATCGGACCCGGATCACGAACGGTCGTTCTATTTCGAGGGCGGCCTGATCAGCTTCGTGCGGCACCTCTACAAGAACAAGGAGACGCTGCACGCCCGGCCGATCTACGTCGAGCGGCGCGAGGGGCAGACCTCGATCGAGGTCGCCCTCCAGTACAACGACACGTACACCGAGACCGTGCTGGCGTTCGCGAACAACATCAACACGGTCGACGGCGGGACGCACGTCACGGGCTTCCGCGCGGCGCTGACGTCGTCGCTCAACGACTGGGCGCGGCGGGCGGGAGTGCTGCGCGAGTCCGACGCGAACCTCTCGGGCGACGACGTTCGCGAGGGCCTGACGGCCGTCATCAGCGTGAAGCTCGTCGAGCCGCAGTTCGAGGGCCAGACCAAGGCGAAGCTCGGCAACGCCGAGGTGAAGGGCCAGGTCCAGGCCGCCGTCACGGAGGGGCTCGCGCAGTACCTCGACGAGAACCCCGGCGACGGGCGCCGGATCATCGACAAGTGCCTGACGGCCTCGAGGGCCCGCGAGGCCGCCCGGAAGGCCCGCGACCTGGTGATCCGCAAGGGCGCGCTCGAGGGGGCGGCACTGCCGGGCAAGCTCGCGGACTGCCAGGAGCGCGA
>DAIDHS010000076.1 GCA_027451985.1 Elusimicrobiota bacterium | reverse complement strand
GATGACCGCGGCGATCGACTTCGGATCGACGTCGGCGTGGAACAGCTGATCGAGATCGGCGAGCGCCTGTTCGGTCGTGATCCCGCGGTACGGGATCGGGAAGGTCGCGTGGTAGATCTCGGCGGGGAACGGCCCGAAACCGCGCTTGTAGGGCATCACCTTGCCGGTCAGGCCCATCGCGAGGAGCGTGCGGCCGTGGAAGCCGCCGGTGAACGCGACGACCGCCGAGCGCTTGGTCGCGATGCGCGCGATCTTGATCGCGTTCTCGACCGCCTCCGCGCCCGAGTTCAGGAACAGGGTCTTCTTCGGAAAGTCCCCGGGCGCGATCGCGTTCATCCGCTCGGCGAGCCGCACGTAGGACTCGTACGGGGCGACGTGGAAACAGGTATGAGCGAACGCCTCGAGCTGCCGCGCGACCGCCTCGACCACCCGCGGGTGGCGATGCCCGGTGTTCACGACCGCGATCCCGGCCGCGAAATCGATGAACCGCCGGCCGTCGACGTCCCAGAGTTCCGCGTTCTCGGCCTTCGCGACGTAGATCGACTTGCTCGAGACGCCGCTCGGCACCGCCTTCGCCTGCCGTGCCTTCAGTTCCGCGGTCTTCGACATGGACGTTGTCTCCTCGGCGTGGTGTGCTTGGATCGGCGAACGGTATCATTAGCCAGGATGACGGGCAAACT
>DAIDHS010000075.1 GCA_027451985.1 Elusimicrobiota bacterium | reverse complement strand
AATGGTCGCTGAGATATTTCTCGGCGCTGTCGCAGAGCACCGTTACGATGATGGCCTGCTCGCCGCTCTCGACGAGTTGGCGGGCGAGGATGGTGGCGGCGTGCACGTTGCAGCCCGAAGAAATGCCTACCAGCAGGGCTTCTTCGCGCGCCAGGCGGCGGACCATGCGGTAGGCGTCTTCGGTTTCAATCCAGAGGTTGCCGTCGGCCAGGTGCTCGTCGTAGATGCCCGGCACGATGGCGGTGGGCATGTGCTTCAGGCCTTCCAGACCATGGAAACCGCTGGAGGGCTGCGCGGAGTAGCACTTGACGTGCGGAAGGTCGCGCTTCAGGCGGCGCGAGACGCCGGTAAACGTGCCGCTGGTGCCCATGGCGGTGACGAAGTGGGTCATCCGGCCGCCGGTCTGGTTGATGATCTCGGGGCCGGTGTGCTCGAAGTGGGCTTTCCAGTTGGCCGCGTTGTTGTACTGGTCGGGATAGAAATAAAGGTCCGGATCGGCCATGTAGATCTGCCGGCAGAGGCGGATGGCGCCGTCGGACCCTTCGGCGGCATCGCTGAAAATCATCTCGGCTCCGTAGGCCTTGAGGATGCGCTGGCGCTCAATGGAGGCGTTGGCCGGGAGGACGAGCCGGACGCGATAGCCGCGGCTGGCGCCGATCATGGCGTAGGCGATGCCGGTGTTGCCG
>DAIDHS010000074.1 GCA_027451985.1 Elusimicrobiota bacterium | reverse complement strand
GTGCGGCAAGCGGGTTGTTCAGCGGCGTAGCCGCGGCTCGCTCATTAAAACAGGCGGTGTAACAATGTTTTGTTCAAGGAGTTTCTACATCATGGGTGCAACTTCCGTTCGTCAGGCCGCGGTTGCGGCAATCACCAACTTCGGCGTCGTACCGCCGCGAATCAATTATAAAACCACTCCCATCAACGCCATCTACGCCTCCAATGTATTTAACGAAGATGTGCAGCGGGCGCGTCTGCCCAAGTCGGTGTTCAAAAAGCTCCAGCAAACCATTAAAAAGGGCGTTCCGCTGGACCCCGGCATTGCCGATTCGGTCGCTTCCACCATGCGCGACTGGGCCGTTGAAAAAGGCGCCACCCACTACACTCATTTGTTTTATCCGATGACCGGCATCACCGCCGAAAAGCACGACAGCTTTGTGGCTCCCATGGATGATGGCGCCGGAGCCATCCTTGAGTTTTCGGGCAAAGAGCTTGTCAGGGGCGAACCCGACGCTTCGAGCTTTCCGTCCGGCGGCCTCCGCGCCACGTTTGAAGCCCGCGGCTACACAGCCTGGGACCCCACCAGCCCGGCCTACATCCTCGAAAACCCCAATGGCACCACGCTGGTCATTCCAACTGCGTTTGTGTCGTGGACCGGCGAAGCGCTGGATAAAAAAATCCCGCTGCTGCGTTCCATGGATGCGCTGTCGCAACAGGCGCTGCGC
>DAIDHS010000073.1 GCA_027451985.1 Elusimicrobiota bacterium | reverse complement strand
AATCACTTGGCTAAAGAACTGCATGCTAACGCCAAAGAAAAGGTGTGGTTAGACAAATCGCGTGCGCCTCTCGAAGTAGCCGCCCTAATTCACTCTGAGATTTCAGAGTTTGTCGAGGACATCCGCAATGGTCTTGACAAGGCCGTCTACTCTAAGCTGGATGATCGCGGAAATGAGAAGCCCTACGGACCTGGAATAGAATTAGTAGCCGGGCTTATCCGCATCTTGGATTACATGGAAGAGCGGCATTGGGATGTTGAAGAGCTTGTATCTTTGAAAATGGAGTACAACAAAACGAGGGAGTACAGGCACGGGAACAAGGATTACTAAGATTTCGGCGCACACAGAAATGAAAGTATTTAGCCCTTGTAGGGTTCATTACTTTCCCGTCCCTGAAGATGAACCGGCAGAAGTCGGGGGGTCAACAAAGTTGTCAAAGACATTTGTTGACCTCCTTTCTTTTTATCCCTAGTTCTTGTAAACGCGAGCTTAAAGACAGCAAATTTTTGACGGCGTTTTTTTCCTAATTTTGTATAGGAAAAGGATATATTATAGAGCAAACAAGCTCTATATTTATCATCACAGAGGCACTACGATGGATGCTTACGGCATACCTTTCGGGGAAGTATCCCCCGGCACTTCTCTTTCACCAATTGTTGACGGAATAACGACCTGTAGGTATCTCTATGTTAAGGCCCCTAGCACTAACACAGCAGACATTTTTGTTCAGTC
>DAIDHS010000072.1:279-763 GCA_027451985.1 Elusimicrobiota bacterium | reverse complement strand
AACCAGTCCAGCCTGACCGGCGAGTCTATGCCGGTCGAGAAGTTCGCCGGCGCCGACGCCGGCGCCAAGGCGCCGCTGGAGGCGCGCAACCTGTGCTTCATGGGCTCGAACGTGATCAGCGGCAGCGCACTGGCGCTGGTCGTGGCCACCGGCCGCGAGACCGCCTTCGGCGCGCTGGCCAGCGCGGTTGCCGCGCCGCGCGGCGCCTCGACCAGCTTCGACACCGGCCTGCGCCGCTTCGTCACCCTGATGCTGCGCTTCATCCTGGTGATGGTGCCGCTGGTGTTCGTGGTCAACGGCGTGCTCAAGCACGACTGGCTGGAATCGCTGATGTTCTCGATCGCGGTGGCCGTGGGCCTGACGCCCGAGATGCTGCCCGCGATCGTCACCTTCAACCTGGCCAAGGGCGCGCTGGCGATGGCGCGCAAGGACGTGATCGTCAAGCGCCTGCCGGCGATCCAGAACTTCGGCGCGATCGACGTGC
>DAIDHS010000072.1:0-269 GCA_027451985.1 Elusimicrobiota bacterium | reverse complement strand
CACGTCGATGCCGCCGGCGCCGACAACGAGCGCGTGCTGGAGCTGGCCTTTCTCAACAGCCACTACCAGACCGGCCTGAAGAACCTGCTCGACATCGCCGTGCTGGAGAGCGTCGGCGGCGTCGAGACGCACCGGCTGGCGGCCGACTACGCGCTGGTCGACGAGGTGCCGTTCGATTTCGAGCGCCGACGCATGTCGGTGGTGGTGCGCGATCCCGAGGGCCGGCACCTGCTGATCAGCAAGGGCGCGGTCGCGGAGACGCTCGGCAT
>DAIDHS010000071.1 GCA_027451985.1 Elusimicrobiota bacterium | reverse complement strand
TCGGTCTCCGCGCACGCGAAGGAATGGATCATGGCACATGATTTTCCGTGCTACAGAATCTGTCAAGCGGAATGAAATTGCTGGCATCTCTTGTGCTGGAGATGCGAGCAGCCGCGTTGGGCGGAGTCGTCCGCAGCGGCCAGGCAGGGACGAAGCCTGTGCCGGCCTGGGGCAATTTTCTCAAGGGTTTTCTGGTGCCGCTTGTCCGACTCGAACGGACGACCTACCGCTTACAAGGCGGTTGCTCTACCAGCTGAGCTAAAGCGGCCGGGGATGCCTGGGGAGTGCGGGGCGCGCCCTGTCTGACCCTGTCTGACTCTATTTGACCCGCTTGAGATGCGAGCCCGGAGCACGCGGGGGCGGCTCGGGAGGCTCGTCGCCCGGGGCCTTGCGTGCGCCCGAAGCCTCGGAGCCGGCCGGCGGCACCGAGTGCAGGCGCGGGCCGGCGGCGGCGGGCGGCGCCGAAACCGGCGCGGGTGTCTCGGACTGCGGCGCGGCCTCGGCTTCGGCCTCGGGCCTGGCGGCGCCGTGGCCATCCGCCGCGCCCTGGCCCTCGAGTTCGGCCTCGGTCACGGGGAAAGCCATGCCCTGGCCGTTCTCGCGGGCGTAGATGGCCGTGACATGGCTGACCGGCACGACGATATCGCGCGCCACGCCGCCGAAGCGGGCGCGGAAGCTGATGTCGTCGTTGCCCATGTTCAGACCGCTGGTCGCGCCGAAACTGATGTTCAGCACGATCTCGCCATTGCGCACATGCTCGCGCGGCACGCGCACGCTGGAGT
>DAIDHS010000070.1 GCA_027451985.1 Elusimicrobiota bacterium | reverse complement strand
CATCACCTCGTCGAGCAGCACCACGTCCGGATGGAGGCCGAGCACGCGGGCGAATTCCAGCTGGCGCTGATGGCCCGGGCTGAGCCGGCTTGCCGGATTGGCCCACATGGGCGCGAGGCCGAGCGTGTCCAGCACCCAGGCGGTATGCGCCTCGGCCCGGCTGGCCTGGCGGCCATGGCGGCTGGCCAGCAGCACGTTCTCCCACACCGTGAGCGAGGGCATCAGGCGCGGAATCTGGAAGCTCCGCGCCAGCCCAAGCTGCGCGCGGCGGAAGGTCGGCACGGCGGTGATGTCCTTGCCGAGAGAGACGATCGTGCCGCTGGTCGGGGCGACGAAGCCGGTGATGGCGTTGAACAGCGTGGTCTTGCCCGCGCCGTTGGCGCCGATCACGCACAGCGTCTCTCCCGCCCGCAGCGCGAGCGAGACGCCGGAGAGCGCGGTCAGCCCGGTGAACCGCACCGTGACGTCGCGCAGTTCCAGCAGCGGCACCCCGGCCGGCGGCGGATCATGCGGCGGCGGCGGGCTGCCTTTGGGCAGGCCGCGCGGGGCGCGCACGATCGGCCGGCGCAGCCAGCCGAAGCGGTTGGCGATGCCGGTGAGGCCGCCCGGGAAGGCGAGCACCGTCGCGACCACCACCACGCCGTACAGCGCCAGTTGCAGGTTGGGGAAGGAGACGCCGAACTGCTCCCCGGCCAGCATCAGGATCAGGGCGCCGAGGAACGGCCCCCACATGGTGCCGATGCCGCCGAACAGCACGAACACCACGACCTGGAGGTCGAGCGAGGGATTGAAGGCGCTGGT
>DAIDHS010000069.1 GCA_027451985.1 Elusimicrobiota bacterium | reverse complement strand
ACCACCAGCATGCAGTCGCCGTACGAATAGAAGCGGTAGCGCTCTGCCACCGCGTGCCTGTACGCGGCCAGCGCCAGTTCTTTGCCTGCGAATGCGCACACCAGCAGCAATAGTGATGTCCCCGGCAGATGGAAATTAGTAAGCATGGCGCCCACACGGCGGAATTCGAAACCTGGATATATGAACAAATCCGTCTCGCCGGTGCACTCGCCGCGATGCCACATCGATTCGACCGTTCGCACACTGGTGGTCCCCACCGCCACCACCCGCTCCGCGCCGCGGATCTTCGCGGCGTTCTCCGGCGTGACGCGGTAGCGCTCCGAGTGGAGCCGCGCATCTTCCACCCGCCCGGCGTGGAGCGGCTGAAAAGTTCCGAGCCCCACGTGCAGCGTGACGTATGCCGTCTCCGCGCCCCGCCCTCGGCAGGCGTCCAGAATCTCGGGCGTGAAGTGCAGGCCCGCGGTGGGCGCCGCTACCGATCCCTTCTCGCGCGCAAATACGGTTTGATACCGTTCGCGGTCGCCCGGCTTGTCCGCGCGCTTGATGTAGGGCGGAAGAGGGACGTGCCCGATGCGCTCGAATTCCGCGAACAGGTCGCCTTCTCCCGCGAAGCGTATCGTGCGCTCGCCGAATTCGCTGCGCGCGATAATCTCGCCTTCCAGTCCGTCGCCGAACCGCACGCGTTCTCCGGTGCGCATCTTGCGCCCCGGCCGCACTAGCGCCTCCCAATCGCGCCCGTCCGCCGAAACCGGCCGCAGCAGCAGCACCTCCACTTCGCCGCTCAAATATTCGCGCCGCTTGGGATTGTTCTTGCCGATCGGCATCGAGTTGACGCCTGCCCGCCGCCCGAACAGC
>DAIDHS010000068.1 GCA_027451985.1 Elusimicrobiota bacterium | reverse complement strand
TCCCGCGACAGCGACGCGCTCAAGACCCTGGCCGGGCGCTTCGACCTGATCCTGGTGACCGCCAACGTGACGCTGGACTGGCCGGCGCTGCTCGCCGCGCTGGCGCCGCGCGGACGCCTGCACGTGGTCGGCGGCGTGCTGGAGCCGATGCCGATCCCCGCCTTCGCCCTGATCGGCGGCCAGAAACAGGTGTCGGGCTCGCCGACCGGCTCGCCGCGCAACCTCGCCCGCATGCTCGATTTCGCCGCGCGCCACCATATCGCGCCGACCGTCGAGCGTTTCCCGATGTCGCGGGTCAACGAGGCGCTGGCGCACCTCGCCGCCGGCAAGGCCCGCTATCGGGTCGTGCTGGATGCCGATTTCGGCTGAACGCGCGGCGCCATCCGCGGCGCGGTGATGGCTGCCGATGTTCCGGGTGCCGCGCGCGCGGCTGCTAGAATCCGGCGCCCGTGCCGGCATAGCTCAGTTGGTAGAGCAACCGCCTTGTAAGCGGTAGGTCGCCCGTTCGATTCGGGCTGCCGGCACCAGCCCGCAAAGACCGCGCCGCGCGCACCCGAGGTCCGACCATGCCGCCAGCGGACGAGTTCGACTACGAGGCGCGGCTGGCTGCGCTGACGCGCGCTTACATCGCCGCGCTGCCGGACAAGCGGGCCGATCTGGAGCGCCTGTGGACCGCCGCCTGTGCCGACGCTGCCGCGGACGAGACGTGGCAGGCGTTGCGCACGCTGGCGCACCGACTGAGCGGCTCGGCTCCGAACTATGGCTTCGAGGCGCTGGGTGATGCCGCGCGCGCGCTCGACGCGTGCCTCGGCGGCAAGACGCCCTGCCGCGACCGCGCGATCCTGACACCGCTGGTCATGGCGCTGCGCGAGGCGCTGACAGCAGCCGGGCGCCCGGGATGAAGCC
>DAIDHS010000067.1 GCA_027451985.1 Elusimicrobiota bacterium | reverse complement strand
CGACAAGCCTAGCGCAACCGCGATGTCGTCTTCATCCCGCCGGCTTGGCCGCCGCCAACGCCTCGCGCAGGGCCGCCACCAGCGGTGCCAGCAGCCCGCGGTCGCGGCAGGCCGTCTTGCCGCCGAGGCGGGTGTCGAGCGCACGCGCGGCCGCGCCCAGCGCCTCGAAACCGTAATTGGGTGCCGAGCCGCTCAGTCGATGCGCCAGCGTGCGCAGCGCCAGCCACGCCTCGTCCGTGGCCGCGTCGGCACAGGCGGCCCACAGGCGCTCAAGGTCGGCCTGCTTGTCCGGCAGCGCGGCGACATAGACGCGCGTCAGCGCGGCCAGCCGCGCCTCGTAGTCGTACTCGTCCGCTGGCGGCATGATCGGGTCTCGGTCGCGTCGCGGCGCAGCCGCTGGAGGACTGGTGCCGGCAGCCCGAATCGAACGGGCGACCTACCGCTTACAAGGCGGTTGCTCTACCGACTGAGCTATGCCGGCACGAGTGGCGGATTCTAGCAGTCGTGCACCGGGGGGCAGTCGGAATCGGCAGCGGACGATCCGGAAGCGCCGCGCCGGCGCGAGCCGCGCGGATGCCGGCGCGAATCCGGTTCCGGGAGACCGCCTGCGGGCAGTGAGCGGATCAGAAACAGGTGCTGGCGTGCTCGCCGATCGTGTCGGCATTGGCCACCAGGGTGCGCCAGTCGAAGCCGGGTGCGACCGGTTCGACGAAATCGACGAAATACTGCGGTACCTGCTCGATGCGCTGGCTGAGCGCGGGCTTGAATCCCAGCGCCGCGATCTGGGCCTGGCGCCGCTCGGCATTGGCCTGGTCGCGGAACAGCCCGAGCGAGATGGTGTTCTGGCGGTCGCCGGCGGTGACCACGTAGTAGTCGCGCACGCCGCGGGTGGCCAGCGCACGCGCGGCGGTGAGCGCCTGTTCGCGCGTGGCCAT
>DAIDHS010000066.1 GCA_027451985.1 Elusimicrobiota bacterium | reverse complement strand
CACAAGTTCAATATGCTAGTGCAACACTTTGAGGAATTGAAGACCTGCTGTAGGATAGGCAGGTATGGGGAAAGGGTACAAGCACTTAAGCTTGCAGGAAAGAGAAAAGATAGCGGTATGGAAAGGTCAGGGGTTGTCCTTGCGTGAGATGGCCGCGAAGTTAGGACGCGATCACAGCACCTTGAGCCGTGAAATTAACCGCAACCGCGGATTTCGCGGTTATTGGCCCAACAAGGCGCAAGAGCGGGCGCTCGGACGTGAAGAGACAAGCCATAAACGCAAACGGCTTAAAAGCCCGCTTGTCAGGTTGGAAGCGGAGCGCATGCTTAAGAAAGGCTGGTCACCGGAGCTCATTGCCGGACGAGTGGGCGTGGAGCATCCCAGCTGGCCCAGCATCAGCCATGAGGCGATCTACCAATGGATATACA
Source organism: Elusimicrobiota bacterium (assembly GCA_027451985.1). Classification (GTDB taxonomy): domain Bacteria; phylum Elusimicrobiota; class Elusimicrobia; order UBA1565; family UBA9628; genus JAGWJU01. Next base: position 558 of record DAIDHS010000066.1, on the reverse strand, counting down.
CGGAACGCCGAGACCTTATCGGACATTTGCTTCATGCCCACCCCAAGCGCAGGAGGCGCTGGAAGAGTTCTGCGCGCAAAACCCGGATTCCCGAGAGAGTTTCTATCGAGGAGCGTCCCATGAACGTCAACCGGCGCCAAGAGCCGGGACACTGGGAAACCGACCTGCTGGTGGGCTCAGGCGCCTCGGCTCTTCAAGTATCAGTGGAACGGTTCTCGCGCTACTCCAAGTTGGGCAAGCTCCCGAACAAAACAGCTCAAGAGTCGCGCCGGGCCCTGGGGAGCATGCTGCGGCCGCTGCCTTGCGCACTGAGACGATCCGTGACCTACGACAACGGATCGGAGAACTCGGAACACCATCTGCTCAACGCGGATTTAAAAATGCGCTCTTGGTTCTGCCGGCCTTATCATAGTTGGGAAAAGGGACAGGTGGAGAACACCAACGGGCTTATCAGGCGATTTATTCCCAAGCGGTCGAACTTGGATGAGATTGAGCCTTCTCAGGTCGCACGCATTGAGGCCTGGCTCAATCACAGACCAAGAAAAGTCTTAAACTTCA
>DAIDHS010000065.1:427-995 GCA_027451985.1 Elusimicrobiota bacterium | reverse complement strand
AGCGCGGAAAACCTTCGAGCTGGATGGTTCCGATGCTGGCTTCGCGGAGCATCACCGGGATCTCGTCAACCACCGGATAAATGACGTGGCCGTCGCGGGTGATCAGACCAGCCGCGAGCGGCGTGGCCACTGCGGCGCCGGATACCGTGGTCACCTGGCCGGCGCTGATCGCGCGGTTGAGAATGGCCAGCTCGCCCACGCCGAGCGGGCGCAGCGGCGCCTTGCTCACCGGGCACACGAGCAGGTCGAGCATGCGTTTGTCCATGGGCGGCGCATCGTGTGGAGCGGGAGCCGTACAATAGCGTTTTTCGGACAGGATCGGCCATGGCATCGAGCGAGCAGGCGCCGCGCGTGGGCGTGGTGATGGGGTCGCGTTCCGACTGGGAAACCATGCAGCACACGGTACAGGCGCTGGCGCGCCTGGAGATCGCCCATGAGGTGCGGGTGGTCTCGGCGCACCGCACCCCCGATCTGCTGTTCGATTATGCCGGTCGGGCCGTTGACCGCGGACTGGCCGTGCTGATTGCCGGCGCCGGCGGCGCGGCACACTTGCCGGGCATGCTGGCGG
>DAIDHS010000065.1:0-417 GCA_027451985.1 Elusimicrobiota bacterium | reverse complement strand
ACCGGTGGGCACGCTGGCGATCGGACGCGCAGGCGCGATCAATGCCGCGCTGCTGGCGGCCTCGATGCTGGCACTGACCGACGTCGCGCTGGCGGCGCGTCTGGAACAGTGGCGTGCCGCGCAGACCGCCGAGGTGCTGGCCAGCCCGGATCCACGCCTGGCATGAGCCGCCGCCAGCCGACCCTGGGGGTTCTCGGCGGTGGTCAGCTGGCGCGCATGCTGGCGCTGGCGGCTGCGCCGCTGGGCGTGCGCACCCTGGTGGTCGACAGCGCGGCCGACGCCTGCGCAGCGCAGGTGGCACCGCTGCTGGTCGCGGACTGGCGCGACTACGATGCGCTGGCGCGTTTCGCCGAGCGCGTCGACGTGATCACCTTCGATTTCGAGAACGTGCCCGCTGCGACCGCGGAGTGGCTGGCC
>DAIDHS010000064.1 GCA_027451985.1 Elusimicrobiota bacterium | reverse complement strand
CGTTTTGAATCACTTAAAATGTTACCGAAGCAGGTATCGTCAACTCACCTAAAATGTTACCGAACAATGCGATATAAGGCATTTTCTGGAGGCATTTTAAATGAGCCCACCGGCCAAATGGGAATATATGAAAACCGTCTACGAACGATACCGCCAAGCTCGGAGCCGAAAAGAAAAGGGCCTGATCCTCGATGAGTTCTGCAAGACTTACGACTGCCACCGCAAACATGCGCTGCGCCTGCTCAACGCGCCGCCTCCCGCCAAGCGGCGGCCGCCGCGAAGCAAGCGGGGCTCTCTTTACAGCCAAGGCCGCTTGCCCATGATCCTCCAGCGGCTGTGGCAGGCTTCCGATTATCTCTGCGGTCAAAGGCTTAAGCCGGCCATCCTGGAATGGCTGCCGGACATCCGCCGGAAATTTGCAACCAGCCCGCGGGAAGAGCGCCTGCTGCTGGGCATCGGCTCGGCCACCATCGACCGCATGCTCAAGAGCAAGAAGCTGCGCTTCAAGCGCCGCATCTACGGCACGACCAAGCCGGGCTCACTGCTCAAGCACCACATCCCGATTCGGACCGATTTCTGGGACGTCAATTGCCCGGGATTTACCGAGGTTGACCTGGTGTCGCACTCCGGGGCCTGCGCGCTGGGCGACTTCGGCCAGACGCTCGACATGGCCGAGGTGATGAGCGGGTGGGTGGAGCGACGCTGCGTGCTGGGCAAGAGCGAAATCGTCGTGCAGCGCGCCATTGATGATATCCGGCAGGAACTGCCTTTCGACCTCCTCGGCATAGATTCCGACAACGGCTCGGAATTCATCAATGACCACCTCTACCGCTATTGCAAGGGCGATCCGCGCCAAGACCGCGCGCCGGTGCAGTTTACGCGCTCAAGGCCCTACAAGAAAGACGACAACGCCCATGTCGAGCAGAAGAACTGGACCCACGTACGCAAACTCTTGGGCTACGGGCGCTATGACACCCAGGAGGCCGTCGACGCCATCAACGATCTCTACCGGCATGAACTGCGCTGGTTCCAGAACTTTTTTCAGCCTTCCATGCGGCTTAAAGAGAAGATTCGCGTCGGCTCGCGCCTTATACGAAAATACGACCAAGCCAAAACGCCTTTGCGCCGGCTCATCGACTCGGGCATGGGCAATACGGCCAAAATACAGGCTCTGCTCAAGC
>DAIDHS010000063.1 GCA_027451985.1 Elusimicrobiota bacterium | reverse complement strand
AGGAGCGTGGACCGAGTGGCCGGAAGGCTTGATGCGGCGTACTCCGCAGGCGCTTGCTGAGGCGGCCGCAGAGCACGGCCGGGCAATTGCGCAGGAGCAGGTGTTGCAGTTTGCCTTTGCCGTGCAGTGGAGCCTGCTGCGCGAGGCCGCGGCGCAGAAGGGGATTCGCATTCTGGGCGATGTGGCCATTTTTGTGAATATGGACTCGGCGGATGTGTGGGTGCATCCGGCGATTTTTGATCTGGATGAGAATCTGAAGCCCGTGCGGGTTGCCGGAGTGCCACCGGATTACTTTTCACCGACGGGACAGCGGTGGGGCAACCCGCTGTATCGCTGGGACGTGCTGGAGATGCGGGATTTTGACTGGTGGGTCGAGCGGATTCGACGGGCCTGCCATCTGTATGACATCGTGCGACTGGATCACTTCCGCGGTTTCGAGGCGTACTGGTCGATCTCCGCAAGCGAGGAGACGGCGGTGAACGGGGAGTGGGTAAAGGCTCCGGGTCTGGCGTTGTTCCGCGCGCTGGAGGCGGCGCTGGGTCCGCTGCCTCTGGTGGCTGAGGATCTGGGGGTGATTACGCCTGAGGTGGATGCCCTGCGGCTGAAACTGGGCATGCCGGGTATGAAGGTAATCCAGTTCGGCTTTGGCAACGCCTCGGCGCACATGCACCTGCCGCACCAGTTTGCACCGGCGACGCTGGCCTATACCGGCACGCACGACAACGACACTACGCAGGGATGGTGGAGCACGGCGGGGGAGGCGGAGCGCGCCGAGGTGGAGGCCTATGTGGGGCCGGTGCATGACAGGCCAGTGCGGCCCCTGCTGCGTGCGGTGCAGGCGAGCGCGGCGCAGATGGCGATGGCGCCAGCGCAGGACCTGCTGGAGCTTGGGTCAGAGGCGCGCATGAACACGCCGGCGGTATCGGCGGGTAACTGGAGTTGGCGTGCGCCGGAGGGCTGCTGGTCGCCGGAACTGGCAGCGGAACTGGCTTCGCTCGCGAAGGTGACGGACCGGGACAACGATCCTTTTGGCCTCGCGCCAGTCATTACGGAAGAGTCGAACAACAGCCAGTGAAGCGTCGCCGGGACGTGGTGGAACACAGGCGACTGCGGGCGAAGCGACCGACTGGCACGATTTAATTCCGCACAGCGAGCAGGTGGACGGAGATTCGTGTCCTTCGCCAATTCTTGTTATTCTTGCCGAACATGGAAAGCGCGGCGATACAAACTTACGGCC
>DAIDHS010000062.1 GCA_027451985.1 Elusimicrobiota bacterium | reverse complement strand
CTTGTCGCGCAATAAGACGGGGCCGTCGATGCCGCCCTCGTGGTGGTTGATCCAGCGGCCCCGCGAATCGAGCCACAGGCAGAAATAAGGAGTCTTTTGCGGAGGATTTTTCTCCAGATCCTCGTAGCTTTGGTGGAACGGCGGCACGCCGATGCCCATGGGCATATAAAGGCCCTTCGGATAGTCCTCGAGCTTAAGCCGGGGCAGCGCGCTTAGGGAAAAGCCGCTGATGATATAACGGCTGAGCGCTCCTTTTGTGCTTTTGAATTGAAGCTCTAGTTCATCAAGAGGTTTGGGCCCGGCCGGGGAAATAATCCGGCGCCAAACGGCCCCCTCGAATTTCGCCAGCCGCCAGTACTCGTTGCCCCAGGGATGGCTCACGAAATAACGGCCGGGCGGCAAAAAGGCGGCGTAGCGAATGGACGGACTCTTGCGGAGAATGTCTCCCCAGGCAGATAATGTTTCGACGCTGATGTTCTTGCGCTTGTCGATTTGTTCGCCTTCTCGCAGGATGGGCTCATTCGGGTTGAACGAGGCTTCGACCGGATATTGCGCCAGCATGCGCCGCAGCTTGGAGAGGTCCATTTTGAGCCCCGCGGGATTATCCCAGTGCTCCAGATAATACCAGTGTCTCCAATAAGCCAATCCGGTCTCGCGCTCAAAAAGTTTCCGATACCAGCCCAGCGGGAAGGTGAACCAGCCGTGGTAGTAGAGGGTTTTGCGGCCGTTCTCCTTGTCGAACAAGAGAACCTCCCATAAGCCGGCGTTGAGGCAGTTCCTGGCCAGGTGCGCCGCGTAGATGTGTTCCTTTTCCCATCCGTCTCCTCCGCTGATTTCAAAATGACTTCCATGGGGATTAAAGCTCACTTCCTGCCGGTTCCACTCCCGATCCGTCAGGGCGATGCGCTGGAGGGCGGGGTCGCTTTTCGTCCAGGCCGGCAAAGTCGTGCTCAAAAGCCGTACGTCCACGTTCTTGAACACGACCCGCGCCGTGCGGCCGTTTTCCGGTTTGAAAATAAAATTAAAATGTACGCCGTCCTTGGTGACGAGCTTCAAGCGGCGCGCGTCGTAGAAGCCGAAGCGGGAACTGTGGCGGGCCGGGTCCTCGGGGTACTGGAACGTGGTGTAGGTTCTGACCGGAATCATCATGATCGGCGCCGCCGCATACTTTTTTCTCAGATAGAAAACGCCGCCGACGAACCCGATGATGGCGCAGACAAAAAAGGCGGCCGACATTTTTTTAAGCACTCTCTTTCCCTCCTGTAATAAGCCTATTCATGACTTCACCTGTTGCGGGACAAATTTCCGGCGGCTTTCCCCGTAATTCGCGTCCTAAGTTTATAACATCCGATACGGTGTCCATGTCCGCCATCGGCGCCAGTAGCGAAACTTTCAAGCCGGAACTCCGCGCGCGGGTGAGGGTCTCCTCGAAGGCCTTGTCCGTGGACCATGGGACATCCTGGAACAGCTCCGGTCGGCGCTCCTTAAGCCCGATGAGATAGTAGCCGCCGTCTTCGGCGGGCCCAAGCACGGCGTCGCTTTCGGAGAGC
>DAIDHS010000061.1:1281-2325 GCA_027451985.1 Elusimicrobiota bacterium | reverse complement strand
GGTAATACGTATATCAATGGAAATCTTGGCATCGGAACATCAAGCCCTGGAGGCGTGTTCGATGTCGTTTCGTCCTCCAGCAACCAGACCAACTGCGGCGCGGAATCGGCGACTTGTCCTTCCGCTTATGGTCCTGGATGGGGCACGGTCTTGGATTCGGATTACACCAACGGTCAATACCGCTATCGCATTTTTCCCATCGATCGGGGTGGAAATATATCTCTCTACATCCAAGAAGCCGCAGGCACCGCAAATGATTTTTCCAACCTCGCTCGTTTTGGCAACAACCAGTATGACTCGAACAATTTCGAGGTATTTGGTAACAGCGAGCTATCCGGCACGACGTTCTTTGGGACAGGAAGCACTTATCAGGTGACCAGCGTCGGGGCGACCACTTTAGCCTTGAGTCAAGTCTCGAACTTGGAGCTCAATAACGGAGCCAACAACGCCGTGGACATCGACGCTCCCAACATTTCCTACACCAGCACTGGGCGCATCGACTTTTCCACGGGCTCCATTTCGGGCGGCATCGTGCAGAGCCAGGTCGTCGCGAGCATCGACGGCAAGGGCGACTTCACCGCCAAGGGCACCGTGGCCACCAACGGATCGCCGGACTTGGCCGAATTCATCCAGACGGTGCCGGGCGTTTCCGCGGGAGACGTGGTGGCTCCGGACGAGCGGCCGGCGAGGGTTCCTGGCCCCGGGGGGGAGAGGATTAGGGTGGAGCGTGCGGACGAGCCGTACGAGCCGGGCATGTTGGGCGTGATCTCGGACGGTTCGAGCAGCTTTTTAATCGGATCGCACCTGCACGGGGTCAATGCGGGGAGTTATCCGGGCGAGCCGTTGGTTCTTGCGGGGCGCGTGCCCGTGAAGGTGGACATGGAGGGAGGGCCCATCCGCATCGGGGACTACTTGACGTCGAGTTCGCGTCCTGGATATGCGATGAAATCGACGAAGCCCGGGCCGACGGTGGGCATCGCGCTGGAGGATTTCAGCGGCAAGTCGGATGCTGCGGGCAAGATTTTGTGCTTCGTGCACGTCGGG
>DAIDHS010000061.1:0-1272 GCA_027451985.1 Elusimicrobiota bacterium | reverse complement strand
ACGGTGGGCATCGCGCTGGAGGATTTCAGCGGCAAGTCGGATGCTGCGGGCAAGATTTTGTGCTTCGTGCACGTCGGGGGCAATCAGGAGGCTTACGCCAAGGATCTGGCCGAACTCCGCGGTCAGAATAGAAAAATTTTGCGGCAGAACGCCGCTCTGCGTGAAAATTTAGAAAGCCTAAAGTCTTTGGTCTGCGGCGATCACCCCGGAGCGCGCGCCTGCCGCTAGATTAGGCCGGCGCCGCGCAGGGCTTTGCGCAGGGAGGCGCGCGGTTGCGCGCTGAGCCGGGTCAATGGAAGGCGCGGCACGTCCCGGCATAGGCCCATCATGGCCAAGGCCGCTTTGACCGGAATGGGGTTGGTCTCGGCGAAGAGCGCTTTGGTCAGGCCGAAAAGAGCTAGGTGGGCGCGCCGCGCCGCCGCCAAGCGCCCATGAGCCGCATGGCGGCAAAGGGCCGCGACTTTCCGGGGCGCCACGTTGGAGAGAACGGAAACGACGCCCGAGGCTCCGGCCGCCATCATGGGCAGGGTCAGGCTGTCGTCTCCGGAAAGGACGGCGAAACCCGAGGGGGCTCCGGCGAGGATTTCCGTCGCCTGATCCAGGCTGCCGGAGGCTTCCTTGATCGCCAAGATGTTCCGAAAATCTCGCGCCAGGCGCAAGACGGTTCTAGGCGCCATATTGACGGCCGTGCGGCCGGGGATGTTATAAAGGATCAGCGGGATGTCCGTTGCCCGGGCCACGGCGCCAAAATGGCGGTAGAGGCCTTCCTGGGTCGGCTTGTTGTAATAGGGGCATACGACGAGAAGGGCGTCCGCCCCGAGGGCGGCGGCTTCCCGGGCAAGGCCTGCCGCTTTGGCGGTGGCGTTGGCGCTGATTCCCGCGACGATCGGCAGGATCCCCGCGGCTTCGGCGACGGCAATCGCCAGGACGCGCCGCCATTCTGCGTGCTCAAGCGCGCTCGCCTCTCCGGTTGACCCGCAAGGAACGAGGCCCGAAACGCCGCCCGCGATTTGGGCGCGGATGAGTCGCCGTAGAGCGTCTTCATCGAGACTTAAGTCGCCGCGAAAAGGCGTGACGAGGGCCGTATAGCATCCGGAAAATTTAATTTTCATGGGCTGATTTCTCCAGAAAAGACTTCCTTGGCCGGACCTTCCAGCCAGACGTCATCGTGCGGCGCAAACTCAACGCGGAGAACATCGCCCCCCGCCGTAAGCACGGGCACCGAGTCCCCGCGCAGACGCCCCAGGGCTCGTCCCACGCAGACCGCGGCGA
>DAIDHS010000060.1 GCA_027451985.1 Elusimicrobiota bacterium | reverse complement strand
CAGGGCCTCTTGCGGCCCGAGCGCCTGAAGTTCGTGGACGCCGCGCGCTTTAAGTCCGGCGTGACGGTGCTGCGCTATCGAAGGAAGTAGGGGCCGAGTCCGGCCGATCTAAAACGGGAAGTTTCTAGTTTCCCGGGATGTGGTTCTCCCTGAATATTGTCTTATTCTTTAGTAAAGGAGGTAAGAACTTCACCGATATCTGTATCTTTAATATCCGCCCATGACATCTCGGCCGCAATTTTACCGCCATCAGATTTGTCAAAAGAACCGACTTTCCGTGTAATTGGTTCAAACTTTTTTAAGGAATTGCCATCATGATCTGGATAGAATTTCTTGACTGCTTCTGGAGTGAAGTAGCTTTCAGTATCCCGCCAATATGTTAAGTGGCATTTGATGCCAGCGCTGTCGCAAGCCGCTTTAACGCGAACACGATTTTCGTGCGGCACACCAGCTGCACTTGTTTTTTCGCTGTCTAATATTATCTGAAGATTGGGGTTTAGCCGTTTTAATTCCTCAAAGTCGAATGTTGGGCTCGCTGCCGAGGATGCTTCAAGTCGGACTACTGCAATGTTTTGGTTTCCTAAAGTTGGGCATTTGCTGAGCCATGCGCGATATGGAGCAACATCGTGAGAGCCTTCGACCCACAGAACTTTATCAGCGAGCAAAACATCTGATGGATTAGAGCCTATATCGGCAAGTACATCGAGTAAGTCACGTTTGCATGATGCTGGTATTGAGGAGACTCCATTATTTGAAGAGTGACTAACTCTAAATGTTTTTGCATTGCCATCAGTTGCAAATACATTTAAAACGGTTGGGCTGTGTGTCGTGCATATTAGTTGAATTCCATAGCTACGTAAAGAGGTGATAAGTTTTTTCTGGAGTGTTGGGTGTAGGTGGAGCTCGGGTTCTTCTAGAAGAACAACGTTTATTTGTGGGGTGGCGCGATCTGCGATTTTAGCTGTTAGGAGAATGATTAAACATTCCGCAACTCCTGTCCCTAGTTTTTCAATAGGAATTATATTGCCCCGATTTAATTGAATGTTTAGCTTCCCCGTGTTATCAGAGGCAACTGAAAGTTCGACTTCATCCATGCCAATAAATTCAGCGAATTGTTGCTGAAAATCTTTAATTAATTTATTGTCGTTTCTATCTGATGGGCTACTACTGTTTGGGCTCTTTGCTTTTCTAATCCAATCAATCAGGCCGCGACCATGCGCTAATTGTTGGATGTTGATAGCTCCGGCACCGTTGCTGAATGTATTTAATCCTCTTTTAGAAGGGAAGTACATGATTCCATTAAGAAGATTGTTGGGAATGCCATAAATTTCTTCCCACGCTCTAATTCGAGGAGAATAAGCATTAGTGCCAGGTTGAAAAATAAAAGCGGAGCTATTTCCTTGAAAAATAAAAAGATTCCTATCGTTGAAGCTTATCTTATGCAGGCGTTTTTGATTGTGTCGAACACGAATCTCAACCGTAATGTCTACGTGTGAGTTTGTGGTTGGTAGTCCCGCTACGGGGATGAAAGGAGCTATGTATGGTAAATCTTGTTTGACTCCGAAGGTAAAGGAGAACAGTGCCTCAGTTGCATCGTTGTTGAAAATATCAATAGTAGCGGAATTTTCTGAGAGCCAGTCCACTTGGCTCCCATTCATATTGAACCCTGTGCTGCTCAAATTTCTAATAAACTCTAGGGTAGAGCATATGTTGGTTTTGCCACTGTTGTTTCGGCCAATTAATAAAGAGTTTTTACCTTCGAAATCAATGGCAATGGGGCCTTTGACGCCCAGGTAATTTTGGATAACTAATTTTTTAAGCGTAGATTGAGAGTCCATATAATTACAAATTATATCTAACAAGAGGTTTCATTATAAATCTAAATAGCTAATTAGTTTAACTGTCGCTTCACTATTAAGTTTTTTCATAATGCGGCGGTATGTCGATGGCGGTCGAGCGCACCGCTTGGGCTCCTTCACAGGTCGTTTGGCACAAATCGTCGTACAAATGCGACAATATCCGCCGCACATCCTGCGGAATTTTCGCGCGCGAGGTCTGACTTTTGGATATCGAAGGCTGCATCGAGATTCTTGAAGCCGTCTTGAAGGACCGTGGGCTCTTGGCCCAGGTCCCCGAAGAAACGCGCATAGCACTCTTGACCGCGGCGGGCCGGGTGTCGCACCCCACGCGCCTGGAATCCATCAAGCTCTCCCGCGCCATCCGCGCGCAGAACCGGCGCCAGTTAGACGCGCAGGACCGCAAAACGCGGGCCTCGACCACCATCCGCCGCACCCGCGCGGCCCAAGTCTTCGTCGCTCCGGCGCGCGTCTTAATCGGCCAGGCGCCGCAGCAAGAGCGGGAGCTGCAAAAGCCGCGCTTTTGCTACGTCTGCAAGGCCGAGTTCAGGAAGCTGCACTTTTTCTACGACTCCATGTGCCCGTCCTGCGCGGAGTTCAACTACGCCAAGCGCCACCAAAGCGCTCCGCTTCATGGCCGCGTGGCGCTGGTGACGGGCGCGCGCATCAAAATCGGCTATCAGACCGCGCTCATGCTGCTGCGCGCCGGGGCCGACGTCAACGCGATCGACGCGCGCGGTCGCAGCGCGCTGCACGCCGCGGCGCGGTTCGGCTTCGAGCACAACGACAGCCTACGCGCCCGGCGCT
>DAIDHS010000059.1 GCA_027451985.1 Elusimicrobiota bacterium | reverse complement strand
GCAATCGCCATATGGGAAGTATAATGGACCGTCGATGACCAAGCAAAAACTACAGACACTACACCGTTTACCCGCTGATTTAGGCGACGCCATCGCATCGAATGCCGCTGCGAGAGCCGTGTGGGCCGACATCACGCCTTTGGCGCGTAACGAGTGGATTTGCTGGATCACATCCGCCAAGAAAAAGGAGACCCGCTCACGCCGCATCGTGGTTGGCCTGGACAAAATGCGCAAGGGCATGCGCCGCCCGTGCTGCTGGCCCGGCTGCCCACACCGATAACGACGTTTTATGCTTTCCGTAATGAAACCCAAAGGAATCGACGAAGTCTAGGTTGATGCCTTTAATCGCAAGGATGTGCAAAATCCTCTGCGGGTTTTACAGCGAGGACACTGTAAACCATCAGGGAGCTCGACGGAGGACTAAATGAACGTATTTATCAGAATTACTTTCACTGTATTAGCGGTTGCCCTGGCGGCGATTTGCGGCCATGCGTTCGCCGTCCACGAAACGCAGTTTGCAATCAAGCTCCTATTCCCTACCGCCATATTCTCTATGATTGCGGTCCGGCCGGAAAGAGTGTTCTTATTGAATGGCGGCCCCGGTGTTTTACGTTTGCGCCGCAACTATCTCGCGTTCTGGTCGGTCTTTCTTTTTGCAGTGGACGTCTTTGGCATTACGATGATTCAGATTCCTCATGAAGAAGAATTCGCACATTTCACCGGCCAGATTGTAACGCCCAACGTTTGCGGTGAAGCGGGGCAGAGCGCCGCCGCGCCCTGCGTGCGATTCGTGGGCGCGAATGGGCAATCGCGAGTATTTCTGGATAAGTTTGCCGGAGCCTTGTTTCCTGGACGGAAGTTTAACCCTGGAGAAAAAGTCTCCGTGGCAGTTAGTCTCGCGGGAGTGACATTCATCGATCAGCCTCTGCTCATTCGTTGGGATTTGATAATTTTTCTGACAGCATTGATTGCTTTTTGTATTGCTGCGGTCGTCATGCTTCAGGCTAAGATTGCTTCATCCGCCCCTTCTTAAAATCCGTTCATTTCGGTGCTAGTCTGAGAGCGCGCCTCGGGGGCCCATCCCCTATGTTTTACCGTACTTTTATCAACGGGCGAACCAGGGCCGGGTCGGAGAGGATGTGCCAATGCTCCGAGATTTTTCCCTGCTTCATGCGGTAGAACTCGGTCGCCTGGGCCGGGCGCGCCTTCGGGCGGGTCCGGACCTCCACATCCAGGACCACGAACTCGCTCCCCGCCGTGGCCCGGCGCACCTTGACCCGCAAATCGGGATAGCGCTGGAAGTACTCCGAGAAATACCCGACGAAGCCTCCGACGCCGCCCTTGCAGCCCGGGCCGTGGTGCCTATAGCGGGGATTCAAGAATCTTCGCGCGGCCAAGGCGGGCTTTTTCCGGCCGAACAAAAGCCCGAAGTACGCCAGGATCGCCTTTCGATTGAGGCGGGCTTGCTTAGTCATAGAGCTTCCTTGAATTCACGGCCTTGATCCAGTTGAAGGCGCTGAACTCGGTCTTGTCGGTCTCGATGAACTGGAACGACAGCGCCGGCCGCGGGCGCGGCGAGACGTTCCTCGGGCTGCAATGGACGAAATTCCCGTGGAATAAAAGCGCGTCGCCCGCCTTGACCTCCAGCGGGACGTAGGGCGCGGCTCCGGGCTCAAACGCGGGAATGTCCGTATCGTTGATTTGGAGGTAGCCCCGCCGTTTCTTCTCCAAATCGACCTTGGAGACGAACTTGAGCGGGAGTTTATGGCTTCCGGGCAGGCCGTACATGCACGCATTCTCGACCGTCGCGTCCTCGAGTGCGATCCACAGGACGCAGGCCGACAGCGGTTGGGTGTGGGCGAACGTTGATTCCTGATGCGGCACCACCTCGCTCCCAAAACCTCTGGGCAGCTTGGGGATGTAGACGCTCAAGAGACAAACCGGCGCCCGGTAGCCGATGTCTTGCAGCGCCGCGTTGAGTCGCTCGTTGCCGTAAACGATTTTGCCCATGTTGGGTAGGCCTGGATGCAGGTGCAGGCCGTGGCCCAGGCGGTTGACCGCCAGGCGCCCCTCGATTTCCTCGAAAAAGACGTGCACCCGATCGCGCGAGCTTTGGAAGTACGGGGTCAGGACGAAATTCTCCGAGCTTTCGCCCTTCTCGCCCCGCCGCTCCGTGAAGAAGGCCACCTTTTTGCCGCCCCAATTAACGACCAAGTCCTTGAGCGCGATCACCTCAGCGGCGCGAACGTCCTCCCGGACCAGCTCCAGGCTTCGCGGGTCGAGGAACTCCTTGAGCGTGACGATTCCCTGCTTTTCGTACTCGGCACGGATGGAACGGACGGCGTTGGTCGGCATGATGACGGCTCCTTAATCTCTGGGATTAACAAGCCCTCATCGGAGGCAGTCTCGCGGAAAAGCCCAGGAGGGTGAGAGTGGCCTTAGGCACTGCGTCCTTGGGATCATTGTATCACGGATCGCCTAAAATCGCGCGGCAGCGGCAGTTGTATTGTCAAGCCGCCTCTTGGACACTGTGTTCAGCCCCGCTTAAATTTTGGACAGTTCCACAAGCATAGACTACCCACGCGCGTCGCAACCTGTTACAATCCCATCTAAAGGCCCCCGTAGCTCAATGGAAAGAACGCCTGTAACTGCTACGCGGTCGCGGAAAAAGGCAAGAAAATAAATATCTATCTTCGATTTT
>DAIDHS010000058.1 GCA_027451985.1 Elusimicrobiota bacterium | reverse complement strand
CACCACCAATGCCGACGCAACTGCCGACTGTATGTTCACGTCGAGTTTCACGCCGGCAGTTCCCGGCGCGCGTTCGACGCCGATCACCGTGACAAGCTCCAAGGGCAATATCGCGAATCTTGCGCTCACGGGCATGGGCCGCGGCCGGGCGCGGCCCAATCAGCGCGGGAGGCCGGCGATGTCGTCGAGGAGCCGCCGGCGCGCCCGAGCGCTTTTCCGGGACAGGGACATCCGTTCCGTGAGGCAGCATATATTCGTCGCGGACGCCCAGGGACTGTTCGTCATGGACAGAAGGTTTCCCGCCGAAACTAAAATAGGTATGACGTAGCGCTTTTTAGACGGCCGCTTGCCTTTCCCCTTTGGGTCGTTCTTTTTAATGACACGATACCTCGTCGCCTGGAGTATGCTAGTTTTCTGACCGTCTATTGTAGCATGTTAATCCGCACTGTGGTCCATCATCAAACGCATGCGCTCGCGCGTGAGGGGGTTGAGATAACGGGCGCCGAGGGCCTTTTTCCACCAGGAGAGCGTCTCCTTCCGGCGGCCCATGTTGCGCAGGGCGAGGCCGGCGAGCCAGCAGGCGTAATAGGGCGCCGGATCCGCCGCGGCCAATTTCCGGGCGGCGGAAAGCACGGCGGGCCAGTTTTTCTCCTTATGACGGCGCGCCGCGAGCCCGTAGAGGACGTCGATGGGGTGGGAATCCGGAAACCGGGGGATTCCCCAGCGGCGGGAGAGAATCCGCCTATTTTTCTCAATCGCCGAAGGGGGGCGTTGCGGTGCAGATGCTCGTGACGAATCCAGGCCTTGCCGCAGTAGAGGATTTTCCCGCCCGCCTTCCTGACCCGCAGGCAGAAGTCGGCGTCCTCCATCTGCTGGCGCAGGGTCTCGTCGAACTTCGTGTTTCGCGAGACGTCCTCGCGCACGAGCATGCAGGCGCCGCTGACGCCGTCGCAAAAGCGCGTGTAGCTCCGTTGGCCCAAGTCCCGCTCGCCGTGCCCCCAGCCGGTCGCCAAGATCAGCTCGGCGCTGTGGATGAGGCCCGCGTGGTCCTTGTTGCGGCAGCCGATGACGGAGGCGCGGGCGTAGCGGGGGAGATTGCGGGCCAGCACGCTTGCCCAGCTGCGCGTGATTTCGGCGTCGTCGTCGAGACAGAGGCGCCAGCCGGGAAGCGGGCCCGCGCGCTTGGCCAGGACGTTCAAGAGCGCCGCCTTGCCCGCGTTGCGCGGGGACAAATACGCCGCAACCTCGCCGCGGGTGGAGAGCGCCTTGAGAAAACTTCTCGTTCCGTCGCGGGAGGCGTCGTCCGCGACGAGGACGCGGTGGGGGATGCCGCGCAGCCGCTTCTTGACGGAGTCCAGGCAGCGCTTGAGGGCGGGCAGTGCGTTGCAGGTCGTAATCAGGACGACGAGCGCCGGCGCTTCCGGCGCGCGGCGGGCCGTGGTCACAGGAGTTCCGGCGGCACGCGGCTCGGCTTGAGGTAGGTCTTGGGCGGCGCGCTTTGGGTGGCCATGTCAGCGCGGCGCCGCGGGCTCATGGGCGCGCGGGAGCCTTAGGTAGCGCGCGGCGATGTTGTCCCACCGGTATTTCCGCGCGCTCGCGAGGGCGGCGCGTTCCAGCCTCCGGCGCATCCGCGGCGCGCGGATCAGCTCCAAGACGGCGTCCGAGAGGGCGTGCGGGTCGCCCGGCGGCACCAACAGCCCGTTGACGCGATGCCGAATGATCTCCTGAGGGCCGCCGGAGGCGCTCGCGACGACCGTTTTTCCGCAGGCAAACGCCTCGACCACCGCCATCCCGAAGGACTCGTGGCGGGAGGGAAGGACGGCTAACGAGCAGCCTTTGATGAGGGGCCAAATTTTTTTTCTGGAAATGCCGCCGAGAAAGCTGATGCGGCTTGAGAGCCCCATCCGACCGCTCAGGCGTTCATAGTCGGATTTTTTATAGCCGTCTCCGCAGAGAAACAGACGGTTCACGCGCTCGCCGCGGCGGACGTTTTTCCATGCCTTGATGAGGATGTCGATGCCCTTGTAGGGGCTCAAGGCCGCGACGCAGAGCGCCCAATCCCGGCGACGCGCTTCCGCCGGCCCCGATCCGCCGATGGCGGCTCTCATTTCATCCGGGTCATATCCGTTTGGGATCACGCGGATGCGGCCCTTAAGGCGCGGCATCGCGGCTTCGATGTTCGCGCGGGAGAAGCGCGACAGGGCCGTGATCCATAGGCAGTCGTTTAGGAATGACTCCATTAGCAGTTTGTTCTGGGCGTTGAGCTTCTTGGGGAGCGATTCATTGCCCGGATTCCCATAGTCCTGGAACGTGACGCCTATGGGAATCCGGGATTTTTTTGCGGCCTGCCAAATGGAGGCGGTCAAAAGGCTGAATTGGTCAAAAAAATGATGGTAGTGTACGAAGTCAGCCTGCTCCGCGAGGGAGGTGATTGCTCGGCGCAGCGAGGCGTAATAACGGGCCTGATCGCGGCCCATGCGGGGGATGTTCAGGCAGGCGATGCCGTCCGCGGTTTTGCGGCCGCTGCGATGGGCGCGAATGGGGCGGTAGGAGCGATGGAAATGAACGCCGACGGCAGCCACAGGAAATCCCAAAGCCTCGTAGGCGTTCCGCAGCCCCCGGAGAATGACGCCGCTTGTCACGTTTTCCACGGGCAGCTCGGAAAGAAGAAGGATCCGCGTCACAACATCTCCCGCGGCACGCGGCCCGGCTTGAGGTAGGTCTTGGGCGGCGCGGGGACAAGATCGTCTACCAGCGCGCGGCGGCCGCGCACGAAAAACCGAATCTCCAAATCCCAGAGGCGCAGCAGGTGGAGCTTGCCGGGCTTTAGCTGAGAGCGGTCGCGTGGGTTGCGCGGGTCCTGGCGCAGAATTTGGCCGACGGCGGCCTTCAACTCCGGCCGCGCGGGCGAGGCCAGGCGCCTGATTTGCGAGAGCGCCTT
>DAIDHS010000057.1 GCA_027451985.1 Elusimicrobiota bacterium | reverse complement strand
CGGCCCCGGCCGCGCCCGAGACTTTCGCCCAGGCGGCTAAGGGCCTGTCGGTGCACAAGTTCTGGGGCGTCGTGCAGTCGGTCGACGCCAAGGACGATTCGGTGACGCTTAAGTCGCGGCGCGGCACGGTCAAGGACTTCGTGGTCCTCTCGGACACCAAGCTCAACCGCGGCGGCGCCGATGTCAGCGTGACCTTCGCCGCGCTCAAGGCCGGCGAGCACCTGCGCGTCGTCTACGCGGGCAAGTACGCCAAGGACATCCACGTGATGGTCCTTGCGCATGGAGCGTAAGGGATCCCTTCTCCCATCCCGTCATGGTAAAGAAGTCGCTTTTGACCGCGGCCCTGGCCGCGCTGGCGTGCGCCCCGGCGATGGGCGCCGGTTTCGCGGCGCCGCTGGGCTTCGCGCCAGCTTTGCTGAAGATCGAGGCGGGCGCTCTGGCGGGCGAGGCCCGCGCGGCCGCGGCTGCGGACGCCGCGCTTGCGGGAAATATCTCCATCGCGGCCGAGAACGCCCAAACGCTCGACCGGCAGGCCTGGCAGATGCGCGACGAGCTCGCGGAGCTGCGCGGCCAGGCCGAGGCCGGCCGCAACCCCATGCTGCAGGCTCAGCTGCAGCAGGCGGCCTCGGAGACGAGCATCATCTTGTCCAACGTCAACTATGTGGGCTCCGAGATTAATAACCTGATCATTGCGGCCGCGCCCGACCCGGCGGCCGTCCTGGACGCGCAGAACCTGGAGATGGCCGCGGAGCGCTTCGCCTCCATGGCGCAGTGGCTTAACAGCGAGGCGCTTCTGGATCAAAGCGTCTTTTCCGCCGCGGGCGCGGGCGCCCAGGCCATGGAGATTCAGATGGACGCCCAGCAAATCGACTCGGGCGCGTCGGAAATCCAGGGCCTTTCCTCCAATCTGCTCTCCAAAGTGCGCTAGGCCCTGCGGCCGGCCCCACAATGTGCTAAAATTTTCCCCTAAGGGCGTGTAGCTCAGCTGGGAGAGCGCCTCCATGGCATGGAGGAGGTCGCAGGTTCGATCCCTGTCACGTCCACCAGATTTCGCGCACCGAAGTAAAGCCTTCCTTAGTCGGAAAACCAACGCCGGATACCCCGAAGAGGGGTTCGGTTGTGCCCGCCCGCTGAAAATCTTAGTGGCTATGTTTGGTGTCTATTTTTTCGGGAGCAAAGTTGGCTGGGTTAAAATTGGACGAGGGCGGGGGCATAATGGGTGGAATTGAGCGGCGCATGGAGCGGTAGCGACAGAAAATGTTTGTAAGAACACCAGTCAGCTTTAGCTGAGGCAGAACAGATGCAGAATAGTTGTCGCCTTTGGTACAATTAAATGAATGATTAGTCAGTCATTAGCAGTCGAATCGGACTGACCACTTTCCCATCGTGAATTCAGAAGCTGCGCCTCGAGCTCCGGCCGGCAAATGGCTTGTCGCTCTGGCAATCATGCCGTGCACATTCCTCTCCGTCATGGATTTGACCGTGGTGAACACGGCGATGCCGCATATGATGGGCAGTTTCGGCCAGACTCTTTCCGATATCGCCTGGATCGGGACCGCTTATTCCATCGCCGAAATCATCATGATCACGATGACGGATTGGTGGAGCGCGTTCCTGGGGCGTAAGAGGCTTCTGCTTGGCTCCGTTGTTTTGTTCGCGCTGAGTTCGATTCTTTGCGCGCAGGCGCATAGCTTCGGGGCGTTGATCTTTTTTCGCGTGCTCCAGGGTCTTGGCGGCGGAAGCCTTATTCCGACCGCTCAGGCAGTTCTGCGCGAGACTTTCCCACCCAAGGAGCACGGTTTGGCGATGGGCATTTACGGTGTTGGCGTGGTCGTCGCTCCGGCCATCGGCCCCATTCTGGGTGGATGGCTTACGGATTCCTACAGCTGGCGCTGGGCATTTCTAATCAACCCTCCCATTGCTGCCTGCGCGCTGTTCATGATTATTTTTTTTATTCCAGAACCGGACCATCTCAAGCGCGATATCGAGCGGATTGATTGGGCGGGCATAGGGCTTTTGGCCATCGGCATGGCTGCGCTGCAGATCGTGCTGGAGCGCGGGCAGGAGAAGAACTGGCTGGCCTCGTCCCAGATCAAGATCGGCCTATTCACGGCCGTCATCGCGCTTGTCGCCCTTGTGTTTTGGGAGATGCGGGTCCGGGATCCAATCATTAATTTGCGGCTCTTTCGCAATTCGTCTCTTTCCGCGGGCTCGGTCATCGTTTTTGTCGCGATGATCGCTTTCAACGGCGCCGCGTTTTTGCTCCCCATCTGGCTGCAGAATCTTATGGGATATACTGCGTATGAATCGGGCGTCGCTCTTTTACCGCGTGCGCTCGTTATGTTTCTCTTGATGCCTGCTGCCGGATGGCTCTATAATCACGTCAATGCCAAGGCCCTCATCACGGGAGGATGCCTGATTCTTGCGGCTGCTTGCTGGCGGCTCGCGCATCTTCCGCCGAATTTCGCCTTTTGGAATTTGGTCCCCATCATGCTGATGATGGGATGCGCGATGCCATTTATGTTCGTAACGCTCTCCACCGTGGCCTTGAGCGGAGTAGATAAAAAAGACTTGACCGCCGCCGCGGGTCTGTTTACGCTTTGCCGAAGCGTCGCAAGAAACGTCGGATACGCCATCATGGCAACCGTCATCGATCGCCGCAGCCAATTCCATCGCGCTCGCCTCGTCGATGACGTCACGAGAAGCAACTTGGCCTTCGTCGCCGCGCGCGCCGAACTTGCCCGGCGCCTCATCAGCGCCGGCGTTTCCATGCCGCTGGCGCGGCTTAAAGCCATGGCAATCTTGAACGCCGATTTGAACCGTCAAGCGCTGTTTATGTCCTACAGCGACAGCGCCTGGATCTTGGCGGTTTTCTTGATCGCAGCAGTTCCGCTGGCGATGATGCTTCCCAGCCGCAGGAAAATCGATTAACGCGGGATCGTCCGCGCGCGACGCTGACGGCCGCCGTGACGAGGAGTGCGCCAATGTGCCGGGGGCGGTGTCGGAATCTGTCAACAGAACTGCGGAGCAAAATGTTTCATTTTGAACTAGACAGGGCGTAGCGTCTAAAGCCGGCCGGGGCCGTACCAGGTGCTGGCCGCGTCAATGTGCCAAATGACCCCGAAGGCCAGCAAGCCCAAGGCTGCGGCGTCAAAAAGAAGGCGCTTGTACTTGTGATGTTTCTTTGCTTCCTTTTTTGCGTGCCGGAACAGGAACCGTGCGACGAACTGCACGCTTAAATGCGTGGCGAGCCATCCTGTGGTAATGAGTGGAATATTGCGGGCGTTTTTTTTGCCGAAAAGAGCTAAAAACACCTGATTGTGTTCGGAGTCCCAGGGGATATGTGAAATCCCATAAATGGTGCTGGCCAAATCGAAAGCGCCGGCGGCATGGAACGCGATGGATGAAATCAAGTAGGCGCGATCCTCGAACATCTTGTGAGGCTTCGGTCGCGGAGCGGCAACAGATGCCGTTGCGGGCGGGGAGGGCTCTTCCTGCGGCGCAGTTTTAGAAAGTTTCGCAGGCGCCAAGACGGCGTCCGCCGGGTCGGCAGAGCGTGCGGCTCCGAGGGGCATAAGCAGAAGATCGGGTTCGGTGGCGCTTCCATCGGGATTGAACGAAGCCGGAGATTGCAGTAAGCCTTTCCCAACGACGCGGGCCAGGGCGCGTCCGGCGCGGAGAATTCTAGCCCGGCTGAAAACTGCGGGATTGAGGCGTTTGCTAGAGCTTCCGCGGGCCGTTCCCGTGGAAATGCCGGGGAGGATTTCTTGGGCTTGAATCCCGCGGCCGCTTGAAACGAAAACCGCGAAGCCCGCGACCGAGGCGATCACCGCGGCTTTAATGGAAATGCGCGGCATGCGGAAAGGATAGCAGGAAGATTGCCCGTCCGCTAGGTCCCTTGCGCCTGGAGGATTGCGGGGATATACTGAAGCGACGATTAATCCGCGGCGCGAGCAAAGTCCCTCCTAATCGCCTGCCGACCTAGCCGCGAATCGGGCCACCGTGTGCCCGGCTGAACGTCATCGCGCGGTCGGAGGCAAGCGTTTTATGACGTCCATCACCGCCACCAGGAGGAACTCGTCATGCTGACGTTCGAGCGCCTGGCCTATTTTCTGGTGCTGGTGCCGTTTCTTACCAGCTATCTGGTTCGGCGCGGGGCCGTCTGGACGGCCCCCACCGTCGCCGCCGATGTGGCCGTCGCGGGCGTCATCCTGGCGTTCGTGCTTCTCATGCGCCACACGCGAAGGCTCACCCAAAGAATCAACACTCTGCGCAGAACGATGAGCGAGGCGATCATCCACGATCTGAAAAATCCCATGACCGCGGTCATGGGAGCTTTCGACGCGCCCGGCGCATCGCCCACCACCACGCAGTATGTCTTCTTCGACA
>DAIDHS010000056.1 GCA_027451985.1 Elusimicrobiota bacterium | reverse complement strand
CTCGACCGCGGTGGCGCCCGGCGCGTGGGCGATGACGCTAATCTGGGGAAAATTGAAGCGGGGCAGGACCTCGACCGGAATCTTCAGCCAAGCGTAGAGGCCGCAACAGAGCAGGGCGCCGTAGACCAGAAGCCAAAAGACGGGCCGCAGCAGGAGCGCGCGCAGGCCCGTCGGTTTCGGCTCGGGCATCAGTCGGGCGGCTGGTAGTTCTTAGAGACGTTGCGGTGGAACTTTAGATAGGCGTTGACGACGACGACTTTTTCCCCCGCCTTAAGACCGCTTTTGATGAAGGTCTGCCAGCCGCGCGACGGTCCGGGGATAACCTGGCGCGGGACGTCTTGGCCTTGGGCGTTGCGCACCAGCACCCACCACGCGCCGCGATCGACGATTAAAGCTTGCGTGGGAATGGCGACTAAGGATTGAACCGGTTCCACAAGGTCGACCGTGCCGAACATGCCGTTGATCCAATCGGGCCGAGGCGTGGTCGCGGCCAGGGCCACCGATTCTCCGCCGTCCGACCTTAATAGCGAAAAAACGGCGCAGACCCTAACGGGCACGCCGCGCGGCGCATTTGTTCCAGCCGGTTTGAAACTACCCCGCATTCCCGCATGGAGGGTTTGAGCGTCCGTTCCGTAGTAAGCGGCCTTGAGCCAGAGGCCCGAGGCCGGGCAGCCGGACGGCGGCCTTTGACCCCAGGCCAGCTGAGGCTCGACTTGGGCGTAGCCTGGGATGTGCACGATTATGGTGCTTAGGCGCGTCGTGATGAAATCGGGAGTTTCGGCCGGGCTGGCCGCGGACGCCGGTAAGGAAATCCAGCACAATCCCAAGGCGCTGAAAATTAGAAGTGACCACAGCTTGGAATGCCTATTCCTTGCTTCCATGGCACTTTTGATTATACAGCTTTTGATGGCATGATAAAGTCTTATTTTCTCTTCTTTTCTTCTTCGACCTCGTAGCAGTTACAGGCGTTCTATCCATTGAGCTACGGGGGCCTTTAGATGGGATTGTAACAGGTTGCGAGGCGACAGGGTAGTGGGACAACTGTGATTATGACCTAGTACATAAATTAGGCAGAGCAGAACAGATGGGCGCTATCACCATAACCTAGGGCGCGCTTACGGTATTTCTCCATGGAGGCGCTTAAATCGGGGCCTGTCATGCGGCCTCCAGTAGGGAATCCAACTCTTTCAAAAACCGCTCGTCCGAGATAGCCGAAAGGTGGTGGCGCAAGCGAACGCGTCCGGAGCGATCCAGCATGAGGAGGTTATACATAGGGCAGGCTCCTGATGGGTGCTCCAATCCTAAGGTATTCTTCACCCAGTCTTTAGGGTCCAAAAGCAGAGGGAAGCTCGGGTGATGCTCCGCTGCGATTTTTTCGGGAGTCCGCCGATCGTCTCCGAGCGTGGAAATGGCGAATATCTCCAAGTTTTTGCGTTTCTCCAAATAGACCCGCTCTAGAAGCGGAATGCGCTCCTGGCAGCTTGAGCAGAGATTGGTCAGCCACAGCACCGCGGCCTTATCAGGGAAAACTGAAGAGAGTCTGAAGATGCGTCCTTCCGCAGTGGATAAAGCAAAATCCGGAATACGCCGTCCTATCTCAACTCCGGAGGTTTTCTTCGAGGGCAGAAGCCAGCGCAGACGAATGACCGCCTTCCAGAAGAGACGGGTGACGGAATTTGGCATATTCGCGCGCCTACGGCCGTCCCAGCCAAAACGCCAAGAGTCGCTTGGCCGCGGGCGTCAAGCGGCTTCGGTTGTAGGCGTCAGCCGTTTTCTTGACGGCCTCGGCTTGGGTGGGATAGGGATGGATAGTCGCCCCTATCGTTTTGAGCCCGATTTTAGCGGCCATGGCCAGAGCCAGCTCTCCAATCATCTCGCCGGCGTGGGCGGCCACGATGGTCGCGCCCAGGATTTCATCGGTGCCGGCCCGAAGATGGATTTTAACAAAGCCTTCTCCCTGTCCGTCCAGGACGGCCCGATCCACGTCCTTGAGTGATTGAGTGAAAGTGCGCGTCTTGATGCCGCGGGAGCGCGCTTCCTTATCGTAGAGTCCGACATGGGCGACCTCCGGATCGGTGTAGGTGCACCAGGGAATGACGAGCGAACTCGCCTTTTTTCTGCCCGCGAACAATGCGTTCTGAATCGCGACCCGCGCCATGGCGTCGGCCGCATGGGTGAATTTATAAGGCGAGCAAACGTCCCCCGCCGCGAAGATTCGATGGTTCGCCGTGCGCAGTCGGTCGTCCACCTCGACTCCCGCCCGCTTGTCGTATGCCACGCCCGCCGCCTCCAGGCCCAGGCCTTCGACGTTGGGGGCGCGGCCCACGCCGACCAGAATCGCGTCCGCGACCAGTTCCATGCTTCTGCCTTCGCTTTCCAGCCGCACGATTTTCTCCCCGCCGCGCGCCTCCACGCCGGAGATTTTGCAGGACGTCATGATTTCAACCCCGTCTTTCTTGAGCGCGGCTTGCACGATGCGGGCCGCGTCCTCGTCCTCGCGCCCGAGAATTTGGCCCGAGACCTCCAGAATGGAGACGCGGGCGCCGAAGCGGGCGAAAGCCTGCGAGAGTTCGCAGCCGATAGGCCCCGCGCCGATGACGAGGAGGCGCTTGGGCAGTTCGGTCAGCGAGAAGACGGTTTCGTTGGTCAGGGCGCCCGATTCCCATAGTCCCGGAATGGGCAGCCTGGCCGCGCGCGCGCCCGTGGCGATGACGGCCTTGGAGAAATTGAGCCGAGAGCCCGCGACTTCCAGGGCTGACGGGCCGATGAAGCGGCCTTCGCCCAGGAAAACGTCCACGCCCAAGTCCTTAAAGCGCTTGGCCGAATCATTCGAGCTTAATTGCGCCCGCAGGCGGCGCAGGCGCTCCATGATTCCGGGAAAATCCGCCGTCCAGCCGGGCGGGATCGAAACTCCAAACTCGGCCGCGCCCCGGACGTCTGCTGCGGCTCGGGACGCCCGGATGAGGGCCTTCGACGGCACGCAGCCGACGTTCAAGCAGTCTCCGCCCAGGAGGTGTTTCTCCACTAACGCGACCTTGGCGCCCAGGCCGGCGGCGCCCGCCGCCGTGACCAGGCCGGCCGTGCCTCCGCCGATCACCACTAAGTGGTAGCGGCTGGCTGGTTTGGGATTTTCCCAGTTTTGTGGATGCGCGTTGGAAAGGAGAGCTTGATTTTCTTTATCAAAGGGCTCGATGGTCAAGGTGTCGCTCATTGTTCCTCCAATGATTCTTTTATGCGGTTCCGGAATCCCGCAAGGCGCGTCCGGCCAAACGCGAGACCAACACGGCGACGGCTGCGGTGGCGGCCAAGCCTGCGATTTCCAGTGCCCATTCGGCGGGACTGCGGTGGCGTCCGCGACCGAGCCCCAATTGAGTCAAGTCCTTGGCCAGCGAGCCAAGATAGACATAAAGAATCGTGCCTGGCAACATGCCGAGCCAGGAGGCCAGCACGAAGTCCCGCACAGAGACTTCCGTCAAGCCGAAAGCATAGTTGAGGATGTTGAACGGAAATATCGGGGAAAGCCTCGTCAAAAGGACTAGCTTCCATCCTTCCTTGGCTACGGCTTTCGATAGACGCTTAAGTTTCGGATTGCTTTCCATTTTGCGGGCGACCCAGCCTTTGGCTAAGTAGCGACCAATGAGAAAAGCCAGAGATGCTCCGGCAACGGAAGCGATGGAAACATAAATCGTTCCCCATAGAACTCCGAAGAGCGCGCCCGCTCCCAAGGTCAGCAGCGATCCTGGGGTAAAGGCCACGCAGGCCATGACGTAGAGCGCCATGAAGGCTGCTGGCCCCCAAACTCCCAAGTTCCCGATTCCGCGCAAGGCGGCTTCCAGAAGATGATGCATGGCTATTCCCCCGACCCGTTTAGGGACCAATCGTAATCGAGATAATCAACTCGGTAGCGGCCCTGGGCCAAGTAGTCGCGATCCGCGGCGCTCAAATAATCGCTGATGAAATGGAGGCTGGCGCGCTCTTTGGCGCTTCCGGAGCCGAAGCCCGAATCCGGCAGATAGCGGGGAATGAAGTCTTGCCCGTACCATTTGAAGATGGAGGAAAGATAAACGACGCCGGCCTTGCGATCGATGCGGAACTTGGCCGGATTGCGCAGGAATGCCCGGGCTTGGGCGTCCAATTGCGCGTCAAGCCGCGTGCCGATATAAGGTTCGTTCCGAAGCGGCGGACAGCCCTTGGAAGCGCAAACCAAAGCCATGTGCACGCGCGGCTCGGAGTAGTCCTTGCGGATGATGCCCTGCTCCACGTCGTTGAGCGTGATGGTCTGTCCGAAGAGATGAACCACGGGCAAGTCCCAGGGACTTTGCCAAAGATGCCCGATGTCCTTGATGCTTTTGAGCGGGTAGTGGCTGATAATGAGCCGCAAAGTCGTTGCGTTGTAGAGATTAAGAAGAAAGGCGAGTTGATCCGACTTCGGCCAGCTCTTGAATTCTTCCCGCCGGACCGCGGCTAAAGTTTTAAGATAGAGGTCCAAGTCTTCTGGTTTCCGAGAAAGCGCTCCATAGTCCACGCGGCCGTCATGCACGTAGGCTTTGAGCACTTTGGCGTACAGGGCGTGGGACTGATCGAACGCCGCGGCCGGGAGGGCCAAGGTCAAGAATAGCGCGCTTGCGGCTACCGGAGCCAATATTTTAAAGCGAATTGATTTCATCGGAATCCTCCCTGGGGATGAGCGATTGCAAGATCAGTCGAGTGGCGGGACAGACGCCTTTTGGTCTGCGGCGAAGATTTTCAACCAAGCTTAGAATGTCGGCGAAGGTGTCCACATCCGCCAACGGCGCCAGCAACGAGGCCCTTAATCCGGAACGCGATATTCGTTCCATGGTTTCCTTGAATGTCTGCGCCGACGACCAGGGAATGTTTTGAAAAAGCTCCAGTCGGCGCTCCTTAAGCCCGATGAGATAATAGCCGCCGTCTTCGGCGGGTCCAAGCACGGCGTCGCTTTCGGAGAGC
>DAIDHS010000055.1:286-5203 GCA_027451985.1 Elusimicrobiota bacterium | reverse complement strand
ATGGGCCCGAGAGCCCGGCCGGCGCGAAATCGGGAAGCGAGACGGGCAGGGCGGGCGAGGCGCCGGCGTCTTCCGCGGCCGAGACTTCATCCGCCGCCTGCGCCCAGAGGGGCTCCGCGCCCAGGGAGACGAGGCAAAGGCAAAGCGCCGCCGCCAGGACCTTTTGCCACGCGGGCGTCTTTTTCATTCGCGCGCGTATTATGCGGTTAAACGCGCGCGCGCGACAGATGCAAACGGCCCACGCTCGGAGGGTTAAAGGACCCAGGTGCGTTTGGGTCGTTTGGGCGTAGCGGCAATCTTAAACTTCGGACTTGAACGAAAGGAACGCCTTGGGCGTGAGAATGGGAATGCCGCTGATTTGTCTAAGAATCAAGAGGTCCTTGTCCCCCGAAATAACCGCGCGGGCGCGGCCTCCCACGGCAGCTTCCAAATATTTTTCATCGTCCTTGTCCCGGCAGAGTTGCGCTTCAAATTTAGCCGGCGGGACGATTTCTCCGAACTCGGTCAGTAAAACGTTCCACCTTGCGCCGAGTTCGGAGTCTTCAGCAAGGCGCTCGATGACTTCCCGGTATTCGGCCAGGATGGGGGCCGTGATCAGGAGAATACCGCGGCCCTCCAGCCAACGCCGCAAAATCTGGTTCGGAGGGCCGGACCAGAAGATTCCGGAGACCAGAACGTTGGCGTCCATGACGAATCTCATTTTTTTCGGGCGCGACCTACGGCTTTCCCAACGTCCGACTTTTTAAGCCCGGCGCGCTTGGCATAGCGGCGGCTTTCGGAGAACAACCGGTCGATATCCGCGATGCTGGGACGACTGATGCGCTTAAGCACCACGGTGTCCCCCTCCCCCACCACTACGAATTTTGTTCCGGCGACCAGGGACAACGCTTGGCGGATATCGCCCGGGATGACCACCTGGCCCTTCGCCGACATGCGCGTCACGTCGATATTTTCCATGAGTCCCCCTTGTCTTACTTATCTTACTTATATGATACAGGGCCTCATGGGCGCCGTCAATAGCCGAAGAAGGTCGCTCTCCCATGCTTGGGATACGACCGAGACTGCGGAAAAGTTCCGGGTAGGTTTGGAAGGGGTCCGCTTAGCGGGCGGCTTCGGCCGCGAGGACTTCTGCAGTCGAAGTGGACGGCGCTTTGTGCCGCTGGTTTCGGACGACGCGCGGGCTCGGAGCGGCCGGACGCCGCGCGCCGCTGCTGAAGGCGACTCCCATTCCGCCCCAGTGCGAGGCGATTTTGCCGGCCAGAGCCATGGCCTTCTTCCCGTTCTTGGCCAGGCGCTCGCGGTCGTCCGAGGCTTGGCGGAAGGAGGGCTCGCCGAAAATGTCCGCGATCATTTTGCGCCCGGAGAAAGGTCCCGCGTCTTCAGCGGCGGCGGGCAGGGCTTGCGCGGCGATTTTGACGGTCACTACGGGAGCGTCCAGCTGCGGCAGGAGCGGCAGGGCCGCGGCGTTTAGGTTGACGCTCGGCAGGCCTGCGGTGAAATTCATGAGCGAGCCCGCGGGAAGGGCGAGGGACGAAGGCTCCATGGCGGTCTCGTCGGCCTCGAAGCCGACGGCGCGCGCAGACGTCGCGCCGGCCGCGGTCGCAAGACCTCCGGCCATGAACAGCTTAAGCATTCTCGATCTCTTCATATGTTTATCTCATATTCATGATACCAAAGCCCCCTGGAGGGCCGTCATGAGTCGATGGGCCCAAGTCCGGCTGGGCCTAAAGTCCCACGCGACCGCAGGCGGATAAAGGCCTGGATGATGCGGATGTTGGTCTGTATGGCGCGCTTGCTGCGGAGAACGCTGGATAACATGGCAATCCCATGCTCCGTAAAAGCTAGGGGCGTGGTGGAAGAATGCTTCAATGGGCGGAACCGGTCACAGCCCGTGACCAGTTCCTTGAATTCGCGCCGGCTCAAACGGAACATGAACCCTTCGGGAAAACGGTCCTTGTTGCGCGACACCGCTTGGTTCAGCGCTTTAGTGGGAACCTCGTAGAGCTCCGCCAGGTCGCGGTCAATCATCACCTTCATTCCGCGAATAATGAGGATGCGCCGCTCCACGCCCGCCTCGCCGCCGGACACAGCGCCCATGCCCGGAATACGATTGGAGCCGCCCAAAAGTTCCCCTCCGGCAGGCCGGGGTCTAAAGGGGTCTGCCTAGACGTCTGGGGGTCTGGCAGACGTCTGCCAGGGGTCTGGATAGGGTTCTGCCCTAGGTCTGGCAGGGGTCTACCCCAGGCCTGCCAGGCCTGGACAGGGGGGTGATAGGGTATAGCCAGGGGGTAGATAGGGCCGGCCCGGCCGGCCGGGGGCCAACTTGGCCAATCTGGCCGGCCAACCTGGCCAAATCTGGCCTGGCCAAGTTGGCCCCCTAGCCATAGCCCCGGCCCTGGCGCGAAGCCATTTTCGCCGAAAAAGTCATAAAATGGAGCGGCCAAGGAGGTCCCATGACCCGCAAAGCCGGCGCCAAATCCCGCGTCAAGTCCTCCTGCTGGCCAAGAGCGGCTTTCGCGTCGTCGCGAAGTACGGGGGCTTCGACCGGCGGCCGTTTACCGGTGCCGAGGCGGAGCACATCGTGGAGGCAAGATAATGGACCGTCATGGAATGAGCTTAAAAGATAAAGCTGATCAATTTATTAAAGCTGGTAGCCCGAACGAACTAAGCGAATTGCTGTTGCGGTGTGTTAAAGAGAATACGATTGATGCACTGGAAGCTGTCCAAAAAATAGCTGAAGATATGTATGGTGGAATGACCTACAACTTTGAGTTGAAAGCGCCTGCAGCTTGGTGTCTACCATTCTGGAGAGTGGATTGCTCAACGCGCTGAAATCATAATAACAAATATTATTCATGCTAAGCCGGCGATATCTTCACTCAGGATGGTGTAGTTTTAATACGCTAAAGAGTAAATTGACATGACAGCTGAAGTGTGGTCGGGCACAATCAGATATTTTTACTTAGGGTTTTTTTGAGCGTGCTTAATAAGGCGATTTATAAAATCTTGCCAATTTCCACTGACATCATGTGCCTCACTAACTGCCAAAAAACTGCCTGCATCATGGCTGTTATCATGAGCCCCCAGGTTTTGAATAAGGGCAAGCGGAACCTTTAGCCATTCCATCATTGAATCATGCGTTATGCGTTGTAATACGCTGGCATTGCCCGGATGAATGAGGTGTTCATCAACGCTGAATTCTGGGCGCATATGAACGATTCCATTTCTGCAAGAAAATATGTCTTTAAGATTTTTATAAAGATCTTTTGACTTATCTAAATCATAAGAGGGGACAGTAAAAGTGGGGATTGTTGTCCATTTTTCTATGACAGGCATTTTTTCTAGCGCTTCAAATTGCTCACGATTAAATTTAAAAGAGCAATAAAGATTTATGAGCGCTTCGAGGTAGCTGGCTAAAAGCAATACCAGAACAATTCGATGCTCTTGCAAATGTGGATGATGCTCATTCCCTCCATTGGTAGTAGTATTCACATAGAGCCTACAGTAAGCTTCGATTTCTCGCCTTATGGCGTTAGCTAGTGTCGTGTGACCGGTGGTGATAGACCAGCGTTTAAAATCATTTGATTCGTCTTTTTCCTTTTTCATTTAACTCAGATGTGCGGAAACTATGCAGAAATTCTTGTCTTACCCAATCGAGTGGATGCCAAGCTTATATTTACCCCCCCGCGCTCCATTTGTCAATGTTGCTCGCGCCCTCCGCTACTCCCTCAAAAACTCCCCCACCACCGCCAAGTAGCGCTTCGTCTCCTCCAAGTGCGGCACGTGGGCGCTGTGCTCGAAAATCTCCAGGCGACCGTCGCGCAGGGTTCGGGCGGCGCGCGAGAGAATCTCGGGGCCGGCTTCGTCGTAGCGCCCGCCCGTGACCAGCACCGGGGACTCAAGCGCGGCCAGCGCGTCCATGCGGTCAAACCCCGCCAAGCGCCCGGTCGCGGTGAACTCGCTCGGCCCCCACATCGTCTGGTAGCCCTCGGCGTTTAGGCGCGCGAAGGAGAACTCGAGCTCGGCCGGCCACCGCGGCAGCCGGCACGCGAACCGGCGGTAAAACGCCATGGCGGCGTCCTGGTAGTCTTGCGACGCGGTCGTCCCCGCGCGCTCGTGCGCCGCGATGGTCCGCCGCGCGTCCTGGGGCAGTTTCTCAAGAAGCCTTTGCGCGCGCGGAAGCCAGAGCGGCGTGCTCAACAGCGGGCTCGCCAGCACGAGGCGGCCGACTCTCTGGGGATGCGCCAGGGCGTACTCCACTGCCAGCGCGCCGCCCCAGGAATGCCCCAGGACGTCGAAGGCGCCAAGGCCGAGGCCGTCCGCCAGGGCGTCCAACTCCGCGACGAAGCCTTCGCGGGTTGCGGGGGTCAATGGGAAGCGTCCTTCGGATCCAGTTGGGCCGCGGCGCGGTACTCGGCGTCGGAAAGTGTCGGATAAATTTCGTTGAAAAATTTATTTTTGACCGCCGGATCGGCCAACTGTGAAACGAGGGCGGACGAGCAGTCCTTCAGGGCGGCTCCTTGCGGTTTGAGTCGCGCGACCGCCTTGACGATGCGTTCCGCGGCTTGTGCGCTGTAGCGCTTCCCGATAAGGAACGGGCGGCTCATGTCGTAATAAGCGCAGGAAGCGCCCAGCGTGATCGCTCCGGAGCGCGCCAGGGCGGCGTCAACGGCCGGAGCGAAATCGTCGTTATGCATGAATGTTGTGGCCGCGCGGTTGTAGAAGGCCATATCGCTGAATTGCCAATTTGATTTTTTAAAGTATTGAACCAGGAGAGCTAAACCCTGAGGATGTTTGTAGGTAAAGGAAAGTTCGAAGGCTTGGTTGACGGCGTCCGTTTCTAAAATCGAATTCGCTCTATTAAAGGAGCGGGCTTCTTTGATTCTTCTAAGATCCTGCCTGAGAGCCTGCATCTTT
>DAIDHS010000055.1:0-276 GCA_027451985.1 Elusimicrobiota bacterium | reverse complement strand
TTCTCGCGAAGATGAGGCGTTTGGTTTTTTGCGAGAGCGCGGCTTTCGGCGCGGCAGGAATTGCGGTCGGACTCGCTGCGGGTGGAGCCGTTGCGGCTGCGTAACCGAAATGATCCGGGTCCATCGCCGCCGCGGCGCGGCGCTCTGCGGCTGTGAGCTTCGGGTAGATGCCGGCAAAGAACTCCTTATTGATCGCCGGGTTGGCGAGTTGGGAGATTAGGGCTTCCGAGCACGTCTGCTTATACGGCTGCGGGCTAAAGGCCAACCCGGTGCGCG
>DAIDHS010000054.1 GCA_027451985.1 Elusimicrobiota bacterium | reverse complement strand
TTCGAAGTATAGCAGAGCCGCTTGATTTGTCAAGACCCATTTTCAATTCCATAGAGCATAGCCTGTCTGGCGGAATGGAGTCAACATCATCGAGCGCTCGGCGCTGCTTCTCCCTTGCGGGAAAGCCGTTCCGCTGTTATGCTTCCTTAATATATGAAGCTCCGGGCTTGGCGAGCCGCGGCGGCGCTGCTTTTGCTGGCACCCGGGCTCATCTTCGCTCAAGAACAAGGCGACTCCGCCGCCGGAGCGGACGCGACGCCGGACTTGACTGCGCCGGTTCAAATCAATTCCCTAGCGGCGCCGCTCTCCGGTTCGGGATTCCTGACCGGCGCTCCGACGTCTTTAAGCCAGACAGCCTTGCCGCCGTCCGCGTTGAACGCCGCTGCGCCGCAGGCCGCCGCTTCCGATGTTGCGCCGAAAACCGCGGCGCTCGCTCAGCCTGCGCAAGCCGCCGCGACCGCTTCGACGCCGATCGGCGCACCTCAAGATCGGACGGTATCGCCCGCCGCTCAAGACCCCTACTTTGCCCAAGCCCTGGCGCAATTGGGCGCGAGCCCGGCGCTGTGTGCGCGTTTGGGCGTCGCCGCCGCTCGAACTCCGGAGAACCCCAACGCGCCCGCCCAGACGCCCGACTTGGCCGCGGCTGCGGCCGTCGCCGGGCCGGCGGGGGCGAGTTTGTCGCGGCCGCAGAAAATCGCCGTCATCCTATCGGCCGTCTTTGCCGCCCATCCGGAGCTTCAGGCCCGAAACGCGGCGCTGGTCTCCGAGATTGAAGACCAAGGAGGCGTATATCCAGAGGATGTCGCGGCGCTGGTCCAGGCCGCCGGGTTCGGCCGCGATGCGGCGACGCCGAAGCTTTCTGCGGAGAACGCCTGGATCTCTCGCTGGGGCCGCCACGCGGCGTTCGCCGCCGCGACCGCGGCCGCAGTCGCGGCCCTGGCGCGCCCCAAGAGCTTGGGCGAGGCAGTACGCGCGGAGCAAACACTTAACACCCTCCGCCAAAGTCCCGAGTTCGCGATTTTTCCTTCCTCCGTGCGCCGCGCCGCAGAGGCTCTTCTAATCGCGGCGCGCAACCGGCGCCGGCCGGGCCATCCGGCTTTGTTCAACGAGGCCGCGCGATCCCAGGCGCCGCCCGCAAACCCGGCCCAAGCGCGGGCGATTGGCGAAGTCCGCGCAGAGGCTGCGGACCTCGGCCTGTCGGCCGGGCCGGAAATTGCGGCCGCCGCGCACGCAGCCGCAAATCCGCTGTCCGCGCTTAAAAATGGAAGCTTCGCCGTGCTGTCTCCCAGCCAAGTTCCCGATTTCCATCTTGAAAGCCGGATTCTTACCGCGATCGACAAATCGGCCGCGGAAAACCCCGGGGGCGGATTCTGGCAGTGGGCCTTTTTAGAGGAAGGCGGTCGGGAATGGAGAACGAACAAGAAGCAGTCGCCCGAGCTGGTCGCGGACGTTCGGAGCTTCGTCGAGGGCCTCACGCGCGAGCTTCAAGCCGCACTGCCCGAGGAGAACATCGCGATCCGCGACGTGCAGATCCGGGTCAACCCGCCGCCCGAAACCGGCGCCAAGCTCCACGTCGACGGCGGCTACATCACGCTCACCTGCGCCCTGCGCGGGCCGGGCACGGTCATTTATGACGACGCCGGAGGCCGCGTTCGCCGCCTGGAAGCCCCGCCCGGCGCCGCGGCCTTCGTGAGCAACATGGACCGGGAATTCGCCGTCGGCTTCGGGGGCGCCGTCCACGCCGCCCCCGTCTCCGGGACAGACGGCCGCGTCGTGCTTATCGTCCGCTACAAAAACCCGGATCAAGCGGAGACGGCGAGAGACGCGCGGACCCGGCAGACGGAGCGCACCGCCAAGCGCATTAAAATCATCGAGAAATTCGCGCGCTAAACGCTCCCACAAGGCGACCACGGAAGCGGTATAATAGGCTCGCCCCATCATGAAAACCAGCGCCGAACTGCGGCAGTCCTACCTTGATTTTTTCGCCAAGCGCAGCCCCCCCATCGTGCCCTCGGCGCCGTTAGTGCCGCACGGCGACCAGAGCCTCATGTTCAACTCCGCCGGCATGGTGCCCTTCAAGCCTTATTTCCTCGGGCTAAAGCGGGACCTCTCGCGGGCGACAAGCTGCCAGAAATGCCTGCGCACCACGGACATCGACCGCGTGGGCGCCACGGCCCGGCACCTGACCTTTTTCGAGATGCTGGGCAACTTCTCCTTCGGGGACTACTTCAAGGCCGAGGCCATCTCCTGGGCCTGGGAGTTCCTGACCAAGGAGTTGGGCCTCGATGCCAACCGGCTCTACCCAACGGTGTTCAAGGACGACGAAGAGGCCCTGGCGCTGTGGAAAAAGCAGGGCACGCCCAACGCGCCCTCGAAGCTGGGCGCGGACACCAATTTTTGGGACATGGGACCGACCGGCCCTTGCGGCCCTTGCTCGGAGATTTACTTCGACCGAGGCGCGGCGCTTGGCTGCGGCAAGCCGGACTGCGCGCCCGGCTGCGACTGCGACCGCTACATGGAGGTCTGGAACCTGGTCTTCACCCAGTTCGACCGCCAGCAAGACAAAAGCCTCAAGGATTTGCCGCGGAAAAACATCGACACGGGCATGGGTCTGGAGCGCCTGGCGGTGGTCGTCCAGGGCGCGGATTCGGCCTTCGGCACGGATTTGTTCAAGCCCCTCTCCGAAAAGGCCTGCGCGCTTTTGGGCATGGAGCCCGGCGCCTCGGCGCAGGCCCAGACGGGCCTGCGCGTCATCGCGGACCACGCGCGCGCCTCGGTGATGCTCATGACCGAGGGGCTTATCCCCTCCAACATCGAGCGTGGCTACGTCCTGCGCCGCCTCATCCGCCGCGCGGCGCGCTACGGCCGGATCCTGGGCGCCCAAGAACCTTTCCTTTATAAGCTCGTGCCCACGGTCGCGGAGATTTTCTCCCAAGCCTATCCCGAGGTCTCGTCCGCGGCCGAGACCGTCGCCGGAGCTCTCCAAGCCGAGGAGGAGCGCTTCGCCCAGACCCTGGAAAGCGGCGAAAAAGAGCTCGAGCGGCTCTTGGAGCGCTCCGGGAAAACGCTGGCGGGCGAGGCCGCCTTCAAGCTTCACGACACTTTCGGATTTCCCCTGGAGCTCACCCGCGAGATCGCGGCCGGCCGCGGAGTGGCGGTGGACGAGGCGGGCTTTCGCCGCGCGGAGGAGAAGGCCGTGGAAATCGCCCGAGCGTCCTGGAAAGGCTCCGGCGCCAAGGCCGCGGTGGTCGGCTGGGAAGGGCGCTTTCGCACGGAGTTCACTGGATATCACTCGCTCGAGGAAAAGGCAAAAATCGCGGCCTTCGAGCCCAAGATCGGCGCGCGGCCCGCGGTCCTCATCCTGGACAAGACGCCGTTCTACGCCGAGGGCGGCGGGCAGGTGGGCGACACGGGCGAGATTTTAAGCGCGGATGGGAAGATCCAGCTCGCGCGCGTGACCGACACCCAGAAACAGGGGGAAGCCGTTTTCCACATCCTCGCGGACGAAAACGCCAAGGCGCTGGCCGCAGGCGCGGCGGTCCTGGCCCGCGTGGACGCCGCGCGGCGCGCCCGCGTCGTGCCGCACCACACCGCGACGCATCTTTTGAACGCCGCCCTGCGCCGGATTTTGGGCCCTCACGTGCGCCAGGCCGGCTCCTACGTGGGCCCGGATAAGCTGCGCTTTGATTTCACCCACCCCAAGCCCTTGGGCGCCGAGACGCTGCGCCAAATCGAGCAGGACATCAACGCCGAAATCGCCAAGTCCCACCCGGTCTGGACCAAGGAAGACGCCGTGGAAAAAGCCCAGGAGTACGGCGCGGTGACGCTCCTGGGCGAGGACTACGGCGCGAGGCCGCGCTTCGTGCTCGTCAACGCCGAGGGCTGGTCCGCCCCCAAAGAGCGCTTCAGCCTGGAGCTCTGCGGCGGAACCCACGCCAAGAATACGGCCGACCTGCGCGCCTTTAGAATCCTCAAGGAATCTTCGGTCTCCGCGGGAGTGCGCCGCATCGAGGCCGTGGCCGGCGCCGCGGCCGGGGAATACGAGGAGGCCCGCGCGCAGGAAGACGCCGCCGCGCGCGGTGAAATTCTCGCGCGCACGCGCGACTACATCTCCCAGATCAAGGCGGAGGGAGGAAAGGCCGACATTCTTCTGCGCGAGGAAGCCGGCCTGGACGCCCTGCGCGAGCAGGAGCGGAAAATCAAGGACGTCCTTGCGAGCTTGAAGGCCAAGCGCATCGTGCAGGCTTCCAAATCTTGGACGGTTGTGCTGGAAAAAAGCCGCGCCACCCTGCGCTTAGAGCGCCTGGAAGGCGCCGACCCTAAATCCCTGCGCGGCCTGGCCGACAAGGGCACGGCCGACATCGGATCGGGCCTGGCCTTCGTCGCCTCCATCCAGGGCGGCAAGATTTCCTTCGTTCTTGCCGCGACCCCGGATTTGGTCGCCCAGGGCTTCGACGCCGCGAAAATCGCCAAGGCTCTGGCCCTGGCGCGCGGCGGCTCCGCGGGCGGCCGGGCGGAATTTGCGCAGGGCGGCATGGCCGAGGCCGAGTGGGACGGCGTCGCCTCGGAACTGGCCCGTCTCGCGGACCAGAAGAGCTAGGCTTTTTTAGCCCGCCCCTTGCCCTCGGCCCGGTAGGCGATGACGTGAACCGCCTCCATCGTGATGAGCCCTTCCTTCACCATCTCGTCGAGCCTGGGCAAAAACGCCTTGATCTTGTCCTCGGCGTCCACGATCTCGACGATCACGGGCAAATCCTCGGAAAGCTCCAAAATCTTGACCGTGTGCAGGTGAGCGTTGCGCCCGAAGCCCAGGAAGCCCTTCAGGACCGTGGCTCCGGCCAGACGCCTGGCCCTGGCCTCGTCCACGATGGCTTCGTAGAGCGGGCGCCCTTCCCACTTGTCCTGCTCGCCCACGAAAATCCGCAACAGCTTCTGCTCGCCTTCCAGTTTCATCATCCCTCCCGCTCAGACCCGGCCCAGCGCCGCCCCGAACCAGAACAAGGCGATGCCGGCCAAGCCGCTGCCGAAAAAATTCACCAAGGCTAAACCGGGCTGACCGCTTTGAAGCAGTTTGGCGGTTTCTAAAATCAAGGTGGAAAACGTACTGTAGGCGCCGCAAAAGCCGGTCATGAGAAGAATGCGCGCGGCGGGGCTCAGCGCGAAACGGATCTCGGCCAGGCTGTCGAAGAGGCCGATCAAGAAGCAGGCCGAGAGGTTGACGACAAAAGTGCCCCAGGGGAAGCCTCCGCCCACCATCCGCCCGATGCGGCCGGAAAAAATCCAGCGGGCGAAGCCGCCCGCGACCGAGCCCACAACGAGAGCCAGCGCGTTTTCCATAATAAAAACTCCTACCTAAAGAATTTGGCAGGAGTCATCAGCCCCGGAAACCGAGGCGGTTGGACTGGGGCGAACTCCATCGCCCGGAGAAATTATAGCACGCCGCGGCCGGCGGCTTAAGCGGCCGGCTTGGCCTCGGCCAAAGTCTCGCGCGCGATGATGAGGCGCTGGATTTCGGATGTGCCCTCGTAAATCTGCGTGATGCGCGCGTCGCGGAAAAGGCGCTCGACCGGGAACTCGCGCGTGTAGCCGTTGCCCCCGTGAATCTGCAGGGCGTCGGTGGCCGCCTTGTTGGCGACCTCGGAGGCAAAGAGCTTGGCCATGGACGCTTCTTTGGTCGCGCGCAGACCCCTCTGCATCTTGTCCGCCGCGCGCCAAGTCAGAAGCCGGGCCGCGTCCACGCCCATGG
>DAIDHS010000053.1 GCA_027451985.1 Elusimicrobiota bacterium | reverse complement strand
AAGGAGCAAAAAGAAAAAAGGAACGGCCGACGACGGCTACTCCTTCGGTAACATCCTTAACTGATTTGACAGGGGGAGGCCAGCGACATCGATCCGCATTTACTGAAAATTTACTTGACATTTATCCTTTCTCCTATTACATAGGGTGCAAGGGGGGTGTCATGAATGATAAACACAAATGGATGGGCTTCTCCGGTGCGTTAACAGGATTTTTGCTGGCTGGAACGCTTGGTTTTGCGCAACAGACTCCGACTCTGTCTCTTCCTGGATCCGATTCCGGCTCGGGCGGCGCGCCCGCAAACGGACTAAAGTCCCCCCCGGTTCATCCCCCCATCGATTGTTCCACAATCTTGGAAAACCTTGCTTCCTCCGCTGGAACAGCGCTCTCCGGCCTGAGCGGCCTGCAGCAAGACCAGGCCAGTTATAAGCAGGCCAAGGCGCGGGTGAGCCAAACGCGTGCCGCCTACGGCGCGGCCTATGCCGAGTGCTTGCAGGAGGGTCCCGGAGGAAAAGCATGCGCCGTCGCGAACGCGGACGAGCAGATGGTCCACCAAGCGGAAAGCGAGGAAGCCGCGGCGAAGGCCCGGCTTAAGTCTGACAGCAATGCGGCGGGAAACAAGACGGGTCGGCTCAGCCAATCGGCTGCTGCTTTCAACTATTGCCTCAATCCCGGCGGCACGCTCGGCGGCGGCGGCGGACAGCAGGGGTACGGCTCATATGGCGCTGGGAGCCAAAACGGCAATTCATCCCAGGACCAGCAGCAGCAAGCCGATCAGGCCCGTCAGCAATATTTGGCTGAGACGGCATACAACGCAGCTTTAGGCAAGGCCATGGCAGGGCAGGGGACCCAGAATTCGGTCAGTCTCGGTAAAGGCGGGTATTTAAACGTATATACGGTGAATGGAAAACCCGACTTTTCGAGTATTACTATTTTTTATAGAGGCTCCCAATCGAACCCGGACTTGACCACTTCTTACACGACTTGGTCTCAGATGTCGGACCAGCAGCGCCAGCAGATTGAAGGATTCCTCAAATATACGTCTGTCGAGCCGACGTCGGGCCCGCCAATTCCCCTGAATCAATTAAATTCGCTTGCGGCCTCGATATTGGGAGACGGTCAGGGAGCGACGGCGCTTCCTCCGAATCCCTATGCGAGCCCCTCGCCGCAATCTGGCAGCGCGCTTGCGATCGTGAGTCCGAATGCCGCGGGCGGCAATTCCGGGCAGGGTTCTTCCGTTAATTTGAACGGCGGCACGCCCCTGCCGGATCGGGGCGGACCGATCGGCCAGGGAAATTCCAATTCGAGTCCAAACTACATCTTGCCTAACGGTCTGCCAGTGATTACCGTAGGCGCTCCGGGATCGTGGGTGCCCATCGGCGGCGGCATGGAAAAATGGGTGCCGCAAAACCCGGACGATCCGCTCAACAGCGTGTACAAGTCCGGGACGATGATCTCGCTGGGCTCGGGCAACGACGCCTGGGTGCCCGCCAACGGCGGCGCGCCTCCCCAGGGCTTGGTCAGCAACCTGGGCGGCGCCATCCAACCAAGCCAATTGCCCGCCC
Source organism: Elusimicrobiota bacterium (assembly GCA_027451985.1). Classification (GTDB taxonomy): domain Bacteria; phylum Elusimicrobiota; class Elusimicrobia; order UBA1565; family UBA9628; genus JAGWJU01. The sequence goes on along the minus strand of DAIDHS010000053.1, from coordinate 4,447 downwards.
TGATGCAGATGTATGCCACGGGCGCTGTGCCTGGCTCTAACTGAATTCAAAGAGAGGACTTCCATGAAACAGAAAACCGCTTTCCCAGTTTTTGCCCTTGTGCTCGCCGCCGCCTCGGGAGCCCTTTGGGCGGCGGCGGCGCCGAAACTCGTGCCGGCGTCAGCCGCGAAACTTGAGGCCCTATTGCCGCGGAAAATCGATGGGTTCAGTCGAATCACCGCCAAAAGCCAGTGTTGCGGCATTCCCGGGATGGTTGAATCTTACGCCACGGGAGTCTATCACGGTCGCGCCGGCGCGGCTTTTAAACTGAAGTTAACCGACATGGGCAATATGTCTGCGATGCTAATAATGCTCTACATTCAGCCGAACGTGGATGACAGCGACGGCTCTTACAGTCACTACGTCAAGTTCGCCAACGGCAAGGACGTGCTGGTGCTGCATCACGGCGCCAAGGATTTGCCGCCGCCGCAGCGCGGGAATTCGGTCGGATATGTTATCGCCAAGCGCTACGTCATACAGGCTACTGGAAAAACTTCGATTGGCGTGCTCCACCGTGTCGTGAACCAAGTGGCGCAAAAAGCGAAAGAGTCTTTGCCGATTCCGCCGTCTAAAGGAGCCTGACTCTTTTCCGGCTCTCTTCTGGCGCGGCCGCTATTTGCCCACGCAGAAGCGCGAGAAAATCTGCGCCAAGACTTCGTCCGGAGCGTCTTGGCCGGTGACCGAGCCCAACTCGCGCAGGGCCTCGCGCAGATGAAAGGCCACGCGGTCTTCCCAATCGGAGGGCCGCTCTTGGGGCGCGCGCGCGGCCAGGGCGAGTTCGCCTTGGGCGGATAGGAGCGCTTCCTGATGGCGCAGAGTGGTCACGGCCGCGCGGCCGGGCTCGGGCGCGTCGGCGCTCAGGCGTTCGGCGATGAGGCGGGCAAGAGCGTCTAAGCCCGTGCGCTTCGTGGCGGAGACGCGCAGGTCGCAGGCGACGGCGGGATTTTCCCCGGCTAAATCGGATTTATTGAGGACCGTGACGACCGGCCGGCCGTCATGCGCGGCCGCGCCCAGAATCTCTTGGCGCACGCGCTCATCGTCTTGGGTTTGCGCGCGCCCGCCGTCCAAGACCAGAACGGTCAAGTCGCAGGAGGACAAAGCCGCGCGCGTGCGCGCCATGCCGGCCTGCTCGACCTCGTCGGCGTCCCCCTCCTCGCGCAAACCCGCGGTGTCCACGAGCACGGCCGCGGCGCCCGAAATCAGAGCCTCTTCCTCGAGGGTGTCGCGCGTGGTGCCGGGCGCGGCGCTCACGATGGCGCGCTCGCGGCCCAGGAGGGCGTTTAGAAGGCTCGACTTCCCCGCGTTGGGCCGGCCCGCCAGGCAGACGCGCGCGCCCTCCGCGAGAATGCGCCCGCGCGCGAAGGTGGCGGCCAAATCCGCGATGAGCTTCGCGGGAGCCGCGAGCGCGGCCTGCAGCTCTTGGGCGCTCAGGCTCGGGATGTCTTCCTCGGGGTGATCCAGATTGGCCTCGACGCGCACCAGCGCGTCCAAGATCGGCTCGCGGATGCGCGCGAGCTCGGCCGAAAGCCCGCCCTGGAGCTGGAAGAGGGCCGCGCGGTGCGCGCCGGAGCTTTTGGCGCGGATGAGCTGGGCCACGGCCTCCGCCTGCGAGAGGTCCATGCGGCCGCTCAAGAACGCGCGGCGGGTGAACTCGCCCGGCTCGGCCGTCCGCGCGCCCAGCGCGAGAGCGGCCTCCAAGAGGCGCTTGACGACGTAGGGCGAACCGTGGCAGGAAACTTCGACCAAGTCTTCGCCCGTGGCGCTGTTGGGCCCGGGGTAGTAGATCGCGACGACCTCGTCGATGGGATGTTCGGCCGGGCCCGCTGTTCCTGGCGCTGACGCATTTTTCTCTAGCGCGCCCGGAACCGCTCGCCCTCCGGGCTCGACCGCGTCGCACAAAGTGGCGCGGCGCGGCGGGAGTTCCGCCTTGCCGCGCGGACGGAGAAATCCAAGCGCGATCTTGAGGGCGGTTGGGCCGCTCAAGCGCAGGATGGACAAGGCGCCGCCCGCGGGCGCGGCCGCCGCGGCGATGGTTCCTGAGTTAGGGGTTGGCGCTTCCATCCGCTGGGGATTCGCCGGCGGCTTCGGGTTTCGGCGCGGCCTCGGGCTTCACCGCGGCCTCGGACGGCCCCCCCTCCGCGTTCCAAAGCTCGTAGTACTTGCCCTTCTTGGCCATGAGCTCGTCGTGCGTGCCCGATTCCGCGATGCGGCCCTCATCCAAGACAAAAATCTTGTCGGCTTTCTTGACGGTCGTGAGCCGGTGGGCGATCATGACGGTCGTGCGGCCGCGCATGAGGCGCTGCAGGACCTTCTGGAAAAGGTGCTCGGTCTTGTTGTCGAGCGCCGAGGTCGCCTCGTCCAGGAAGAGAATCTTCGCGTCGCGCAGAAGCGCGCGCACGATGGAGATGCGCTGGCGCTCGCCGCCCGAGAGCTGGGAGATGTCGGTGTCCAAGCCCCGCTTGGCGATGCGCGGATTGTTGACGAACTTGGCCTGAGCGGCGCCGACGGCGGCCTGGATCTGTTCCTCGGTGGCGTCGGGCTTGACCGCGAGCAGGTTGTCGCGGATGCTGCCGCGGAAAAGCCCGCCGTCCTGCGGCACGATGGCCAGGTGCTTGGTGAGGCTCTGGCGCTGGATGTCCTTGACGTCCTTGCCGTCGATGAGGACTTGGCCTTTCTGCGGGTCGAAGAGCCGGGACATCAAATGAACGATTGTGCTCTTGCCCGCGCCCGAGGCGCCCACGAAGGCCACGGACTGCCCGGGCTCGATGGCAAAGGACAAGTCCTTCAAAAGCGGGTGCCCGCCGGGGTAGGCGAAGTGCACGTGCTTGAACTCGATGCGGCCCTGCACGTCCGGCAGGACCTGGGCGTCCGGCTTGTCCGCGATTTCGGGCTTGGCGGCCAGAAGCTTCATGACCCGCTGGCTGCCGCCGTCTGCTTCCATGTAGGAGGTGCGGCTGTCGCTCAAGCCCGAGATGGCCTCGTCGTAGGCCAGGGCGTAGGCCTGCAGCGCCATGATGGTGCCCACGCTGGGATGCCCGTGCAGGAAGAGCTCCAGGGTTCCCATGAAGACGATGAGGATTTTGGTCGAGAACTCGCCCAGGGAGCTGGAGAGCACGTGGTACCAGGCCTCGACCTTCACCTGCGCCTCCCCCACCTTGAGGAGATCGGCCACCGAGGCGCTGAAATGCTTGGCCGCTTCCTTTTCGATGCCGAAAATCTTGACCGACTCCATGATGGAGAACACGTCCGTGGCGTAGCCCATCATGGCCGCGCGCTTGTTGGTGTAGCGCTCCTCGAGCCTGGAGAGCGCGTCGGAGATTTTGGAGGAGAGAAACGCGAAGAGGGGTAGCGTGCCCATGACCATGAGCCCGATGTGCCAGTTGGTCCAGAGCATCATGGCAGTGCTGAAGGCCAGCTCGAAGAGGTTGTAGGGGATGTCGATGGGGATGTCGATGTTCTTGGTGTCGAGCAGGTTCACGTCGTCGCCCAGGCGAGGCGCCAGCTCCGTGGGCTTGTTGCGGTGGAAGAAGTTCAAAGACAGGGACGAGAGGTGCGAGAAGAGGTGCTCGCGGATGTCTCTTAAGTAGCGCACGCAGGTGCGCTGGCTGATGAGCGTGTGGGTAAGCTCGGCGCCGAAGTAGAGGAGGTCGGCCAAAAAGGTGAGCGCCATCAGCGAGAGGAACGGGAAGAGCAGGCGCGGCAGGTGCGCGCCGCCGGCGAAGTCGACCAGCCGCCCGGTCAGGTAGCCCAGGCCCAGGTAGATCGCCGCGTCCGCGATGAGAAAGGCCCGCGCGGCCATGATGGCCTTGCGGTATTTCTGGGTGAAGGGCTTTAACTCGGCGTCGCCGCGCATCATGCGGCGGATTCCGGAGATAAAGGCCCACACTGCGACGAAGGAGTCCTTGACGCGGGAGAGCGCGCCCATCCGGATTTCCGGCAGCGGCGCCGCGTCCTGGACGTCGGTCTCGGTCTTCTCCGGGTTCTGCAGGTGGTAGATCTCGTGCTTGGCGATGAGCGCGCGGTCCTCGTCGTCCAACTTTTCCAGGAGCCGCTTGCGGAAGGAGAAGTAGTAGACCTGGTTGCGGTCGGGCCCCGGGTGGACCACGACGTCCAAGGGCGCCGAAACGCTCGCGGCCTTGGCCAGGCGCTTGGCGCGGCGCACGAACTCGCGCTTGTCCAGCTCGATGAGGTAAATCTTGGTGCCTTCTTTGGCGTAGTCGCTCGAGGGATCGAGCAGCTCGTACTCCTCGGTTCCGGGCTCGACGAGCTTGGCGCGGCCCTTGGCGAAGGCTTCCGCGATGATGGGGTTGATGACTTTCTCGTGCTCGCCCACGGTCAGCTCGGCGCCGGAGAGGCGCATGGCGCCGGCGGGCCTTGCCTCGACCGCGGCCCCGGGCGCGAAAGCATT
>DAIDHS010000052.1 GCA_027451985.1 Elusimicrobiota bacterium | reverse complement strand
TTATATCGCATTGTTCGGTAACATTTTAGGTGAGTTGACGATACCTGCTTCGGTAACATTTTAAGTGATTCAAAACGCCCCCTGGCGCTGATAGGACTTTAGACCTATACTGATGCGGGACGAAAGTCCGTGGAACAATTCCAGGACCAGGGGTTATCATCACAAACATGAAGGTTTTAGCTCTGGCTTCCGGCCTGTTCATGGCCTTGGCGCCGACGCTCTGCGCCGCACAGGCCGACATGCCCATTCCGGTCAGCAAAAGCGGGCTCATCCGCGAAATCGAGGATTGGCAAATATTCTTCAAGTGCAACCCCAAGAACGCCAAAAAAGCGGGGGATTCCGTGTCCCAACTTCGCGAGTTCCTTGGCGAGGCGGAACAGACAAAAAAAGACGCGGACATCGCTCCGGTAATAAATCGCTTCGAATCCTGGCAGAACTCCGTGCTTGCCAAGCTTTCCGATAAAGATCACGCCTCGGACGGAGCCGGTTTTAATCACTACATGAAATACCTGGTCGCCTCAATCGGAGGGCAAGCCAAAAAAGAGGAAAGGCAGCGGCGCAAGCTGGCCGCGGAGGCGGAAACTGCGGAGCTAAACGCCGCCCAGGTCCCCGAACGCGCCTTCGATGGCAGCGGCGCAGTGGCCGCCGCGCTCCCCGCCATTGCGGTCCCCATCGCCGCAACCCCGGTAGTCATCCAGGCCTTCACGCCGAAGCCGCCCAAACCCGCGCTTTTGGACGCCTACGCGCCCGAAGTTCAGCCTCTAGCTCTGGACGCCAAGCTCATTCCGCAACCAGTCATAGTCTCCGCGCGCGCCGAATCCCAATCCTACTCTTGCGAGAACCTCGGTGACCTTTGCGTCGAACTGCGCAGGGAAGGCGCCAGCTCCCAAATCATCCGCGACGTGCTCTCCGAGGCCAAGGCCTCGGGTGCGAACCCGATTCTGATCTTCGCCGTCATGAAGACCGAGTCTAGCTTTCGCGTCAAGGCCAAGAGCAAGACCGGGGCCTTGGGCCTAATGCAGATCATGCCGGACACCGGCAAGCAGATGGGCGTGCACAACTCCAGCAGGCTCTTCAACATCAGGACCAACATCATACTCGGCATCCGCTACCTCAAAAGCCTGTGGAACGACTTTTGCGACATCTCCATGTCCGAGCTTAACTCCGTCAATCCCTGGGTCCGCGACGGCGTGAAAAAGGCCATCGCCGCCTACAACGCGGGGCCCGGCGCCGTGCTCAAGTACGGCAAGGTGCCGCCCTACCGCGAAACCAGAGCTTACGTGGCCAAAGTCCTGCGCAACTTCTACGAGTTGCGCCGCGCCGCCCAAGCGCAATAAGGCCGGCACTTCTCCGAAGGATTTTCGATCTTCTCTCCGGGGGGACAATCTGATATGATTTTCCCCGTGGAGCCGCTGCTCGATCTCCAGGGCCTGGAGAAATCCTTCGGGGGGACTCGGGTTTTAAAGGGCATTTCCCTAAGCGTCGGGCAGGGCGAGTTCCTGACTCTGCTCGGCCCCTCCGGCTGCGGCAAAACCACGACCCTGCGCATCATCGCGGGCTTCGAGACCGCCGACCAGGGGCGGGTGTTTCTCTCCGGCAAAGACATCACTCAAGTTCCGCCCTACCGCCGCGACATCCACACCGTTTTCCAGCACTACGCATTATTCCCGCACTACAACGTCTTCGACAATGTGGCCTTTGGGTTGCGCCTGCGCAAGATGAACGAGGGAGAAATCCGGGACCGTGTCTTAAGCTCCCTGGACTTGGTCCGGCTCCGGGAGCTCGAAGGGCGCCGCCCCGGCCAGCTCTCGGGCGGGCAGATGCAGCGAGTCGCTTTGGCCCGGGCCCTGGCCGGACGCCCGCCTCTTCTCCTTCTAGACGAGCCCCTGGGCGCTCTGGACTTGAAGCTACGCAAGGAAATGCAGCTGGAGTTGAAGCACATCCAGCGCCGGCTGGGCATCTCCTTCATCTACGTCACCCACGACCAGGAAGAGGCCATGACCATGTCGGATCGCGTCGCGGTCTTCAACGCCGGCCGCATCGAGCAGCTCGGAGCTCCTCAGGACATTTACGAGAACCCCGAGACCGCCTTCGTCGCGGATTTTATCGGCGCCGCGAACATCCTTTCCGCCGAGGTTCTATCCTCCGTCGGCGATTTTCTCAAGATTAAGATTGAAGGCAGTGTCGAAACGGAAGTCCCCAAGCAAAACGGCTGGGGTGGCGCGCAAGGCGCGGTGCAGCTAGCGTTGCGCCCCGAGCGCGTCGTGGTGAGCGCCGACCGCGGGCAGGCGCCGGAGTCCGGCTGGCTGCACATCAAGGGCGCCTTGGCGGAAACGGTTTATCTAGGCAATTCCCGGCAGGTCATCCTGCGGGCGACCGGGCGCGAGAAAAACATCGTCTCCTCGATGTCTGCGGAAGCGTTCGCGTCCCTGGGGGCCGAGGTCAGCGGCGCGGCCCTGGCTAAATTCCGGATCAAGGATCTGGTCCTTCTGAAAAATCCCGAGAAAGAGGCTTAAAGAAAATCATGCCCGGAATGACCCGCCGCGACTTCCTGAAAATCGCCGTCCTGGCGGGCACGGCCCCGACTCTACTGGCCTCCTGCGCGGGCTCGGACGACAAGCGCGAGGTCAACTTCTTCAATTGGTCGACCTACATCGCCAAGGACACGCTGCCCAAATTCTCGCTCGAGACCGGCATCGTGGTCAACTACTCGGTCTTCTCCGACGAGGAGGACATGTTCGCCAAGCTGCGCTCGGGTGCCATGGGCTACGACCTGACCGTGGCGACCGATTACATGATTCCGCGCATGAAGGCCTTAAACCTCATCGACCCCTACCCGACTGGCGCCCTCAAGAACATCGGCAACATCGATTCCAAGTTCCGCGACACGCCCTACGATCCCCAGAACGCCTACACCGTGCCCTATCTCTGGGGCACCACAGGCATCGGCTACAACAAGAAGCACGTCTCTAAGCGGCCCGACTCCTGGTGGGACTTGTGGGATCCCAAGTACAAGGGAAAAATCTCCATGCTCGACAATGCCCGCGACTGCGTGGGCATCGCGCTTTTGATGAAGGGCTACCCGCAGAACACCGACAGCGACGCCGCGTTCCAGGCGGTCGAGAAGCTTCTCATTTCTCAAAAGCCCCTTTTGAAGCAGTACTCCAGCGCAACCTACGTCGACAGCCTCATCAACGGCGAGGTCGACCTGGCAATGGCTTGGTCCGGCGATGTCATCCAGGCGGCCAAAGAAAATCCCGAGCTCGACTACGTCATCCCCAAGGAAGGCAGCTACATGTGGGTGGACAACATGTGTCTGGTCAAGGGCTCGCGCCACCGGGCCGACACCCTGCGCCTGGTGGACTACCTCATCGAGGGGAAAGTCGCCGCGGACATAGCGAATTTCGTGCGCTACGGCAGCCCCAACGCCGCGGCCAAGCCCTACCTCGACAAGACCCTGCTCGATGATCCAAGGGTCTTTCCGCCGCCCTCAGTACAGAAGAGGCTCCAGTTCTACTCTATCCTGCCGCCGGACCTGGCGCAGACCTGGATCAACACCTGGTCGGACGTCAAAGCGGCCTAGACTTCATGCCGCATAAGATCAAGAAGTTTCTAGCCTGGCTTTTTAGCGGGAAATCCGAGAAGGCCTCGCACATCCTGATCCTTCCGGCGTCCTTCTGGCTGGCCTTCTTCCTGGTCGTTCCCATCATGCTTCTGTTGGTCCTGAGCTTGGCGCAGCTGGGCCCCTACGGCACCATCATTTGGCATCCGACCCTTGAGAATTTCCGTCGGGTCTTCACGCCGCTCTACGTCCCCATCGTGGCGCGCACCGTAGCTTACTGCGGCGCGACCGCCGTGCTTTGCCTGCTGCTCGGCTACCCCACGGCCTACTTCCTGAGCTTTTACGCGGGAGAATGGCGTGACACGTTCCTCATCCTGCTCATGATCCCGTTTTGGACTTCGGCCCTGGTCTCCATCTACTCCTGGATCATCATCCTGGGCCGCGACGGGCTCATGAACAGCGTGCTGGTCGGCTCGGGCGCCCTGGGCAAACCCCTCGACGTGCTCAACACCCCTTTCTCCGTCATCCTGGGGCTCGTGTACTTCTATCTGCCCTTCATGATCCTGCCGCTCTACTCCTCGCTTGAGAAAATTCCCAAGCAGTACATCGAGGCCTCCTACGATCTGGGCGCGGGGGCTTTCCAGACCTTCCTCAAGGTCACGCTGCCGCTCTCGCTTCCCGGGGTCTTCGCCGGCTTCATCCTGACCTTCGTGCCCTGCCTGGGCGACTTTTTGACCGCCGAGTTCCTGGGTGGCCCACGGACCTACCTCATCGGGAACCTCATCGAGAACCAGTTCCTGATGGCCCAGGACTGGCCCTTCGGCGCCGCCTTGACCGCGGTGCTCCTCTGCGCGATGCTCATCGGGCTCTACTACTACCAGAAGCTTGAGGCCGCGGAGCTCGCCGCATGAAGAGCAAGTGGCTCTCGTTCTACGCCGCGGCCTTCTACGCCTTCCTCTACATGCCGATTTCCGTCATGTTCTTTTTCTCCTTCAACAACGCGCGCCGTAACGTCGTGTGGCGGGGCTTCACTTTTAAGTGGTACGGCGTCCTGCTGCGCGACGCCGGGCTCTTGGGCGCGCTTTTGACCAGCCTCAAAATCGCCGTACTCGCGAGCCTTCTGGCCTCCGTGCTGGGGCTTTTGGCCAGCTACGCGTTGGTCTGCCGCCCGCCCCGTTTCGGCCGGGCATTTTACTCCTCGTGGCTCAACGCCCCGCTCCTAGTTCCCGAAATTGTCCTGGGCGTTGGGCTCTTAAGCTTCTTCGTCAGAATCGGCGTGCCATTGAATTTCTGGACTCTGGCCTGCGCCCACGCCATGCTCGCGCTTCCCTACACTATCGGCTCCGTCCGGGCCCGGCTGCTCTCGCTCAAGGGCTCACAGCTCGAAGAAGCCGCCATGGACCTGGGCGCCGATCACTGGGAGGCCTTCCTCAAGGTGACCCTGCCCCTGGCCAAGCCCGCGATTGTCTCCGGAGCGCTCTTGGCCTTCACCATCAGCTTCGAGGATTTCGTGACCAGCTTCTTCATCGCGGGCGTCGGAGTCGTCACCATGCCCATCAAGGTCTACTCGATGATGAAGTTCGGTGTCACGCCGGAAATCAACGCCCTATCCTGTTGCCTGCTGGCCCTGACGCTGATTCTGCTCGTCTCCGCCCAAGTCCTGCGCAAGTCGGCCAAGGCCTAGCCGAGCGGGATATGGACGACCCGGCGCAGGACGAAGGCTCTTTCAGGGAATTCGAGTATCCCGTGCTTATTCACGAGCGGCATCTCGACACCTTTGGCCACATGAACAACGCGGCCTACATGGAGATTTTCGAGGAGGCCCGCTGGCACTGGATCACCCAAAACGGCTTCGGCCTCGAGGAAATCCGCAGGCGCCAGCTGGGGCCCGTCGTGCTGGAGGCGCAGTTGAGATTCCTTCGCGAGGTGCGCAACCGGGACAAGATCGTCGTGAAGTCCCGCTGCCTCGAGTACCGAGGCAAAATTGCCTCCATGGAGCAGGCCATGATCCGGGAAGACGGGCTGGTGGCCTGCCGCGCTGAATTCAAGTTCGGGCTCTTCGACTTGAAGGCCCGCAAGCTGGTCAAGCCCACGCCTGAATGGATCGCCGCCCTTCGCGGGCCTGACGGCTCCCGCCCGGCCTAGCGCGAAGATCCGATCGAGTCGACGTCCTTCCGGATCTGCTCCTTAAGCGCGTCCAATGAGGCGAATTTTTTCTCGTCCCGGATTTTCTCGAAGAACTCGACCCGCAGCCGCCGCCCGTAGAGATCTCCGGAGAACCCCGGGATGTGGACCTCAATAAGCAGCGCGCGGCTCTCGCCCAAGGTGGGCCGGACGCCCACGTTGCAGACCGCGCGGCGCGGTTCTCCGGCGCCCTCAAGGACCGCGACGCGGTAGACTCCGATTGGAGGAGCCGAGAAACCCGGATCGGGGGAGACGTTCGCGGTTGGGAAGCCCAACTGCCGGCCGAGGCCTTGGCCGCGGGCGACTACGCCG
>DAIDHS010000051.1 GCA_027451985.1 Elusimicrobiota bacterium | reverse complement strand
GCGTCGCAGGAGGTCGGATGGTCGGCGACGGCGAAGCGGTGCGGCGCGATCGTCGCCGCGAGCGCTTCGAGATCGGCACGGCCGAATTCGACCACAATGCCCCCGCGGATTCCGTTTTGTCGGACATCCTCCGGCGCCGCCCCGCGATCGTCGGAATCTCGTGCTATGTATGGAACATCGGCAAAATCCGCGCCCTTGTGGCCGGGCTCAAGAAGTCCCTGCCCATTTTGGGCGGGCCCGAGGTCATGCACGAGCCGCGCAAGGCGCTCCTGGAAATCCCCGGAGCGGACTGGGTCGCCTGCGCCGAGGAGGGCGAAGCGGTGTTCTGCGAGTTCCTGCGTCGCTACAAAATCGATGGGCGTCCCATCGGCGAGGTTCCGGGGCTGGCCTGGCGGGACGAGCGCGGGGGTATCCGCGTCAACCCGGCGCCGCCCTTCATCGATTTGGAGTCCGCTCCGCCGGTCTACGCCGGGCAGGAGCCCGTCGCCCCCGCTCGGACCGCCGCGGTGCTCGAACTCTCCCGGGGATGCCCGTTCACCTGCAAGTACTGCGACTGGGGCGATCGGAAGATGCGCCACATCTCCCTGCCGAAAATAGAGGCCGAATTCGCCGCGCTCGCGCGCCAAGTCGAGCGCGTCAGCCTGGCCGACGCGGACATCCTGATGAACCGAAAAAAGGGCCTGGACATCCTGCGCGCGTTCGTCGCGGCGACGGACGGCGCCAAGTGCCGCCTGGTCTTCAACACCAACCCGACTTTTTTATCCCCCGAAATCATCTATTTGATTTCCCAGTTTCCGTCCAAATTCAATATCGGCATGGGCGTTCAAACCACGAACTTCAAAGTCCTCAAACGCATCGCCCGGCCGCTGCACTTGGAGCGCGTCGAAGCCAACCTCGTCGAACTCCGCAAACGGGCGCCCCAAGCCGTGTGCCGCATCCAGCTCATCGTGGGCCTGCCCGGCGACGATTACCAAGGGCTCCGGAGCAGCCTGGACTGGGCCCTGCGCGTGTGGCCGGAAGGGGGCCCGCTCTTTCCGCTTCTGGTCGTGCCCGGCTCGGCCCTGCACCGGGAAGCCAAACAGCAGGGCCTGCGCTACCCCCCCTGCCCATGTACCAGATCGAGGAAACGTCGGAGATGGGCCGCGAGGACATGGCCCGCGCGCTTGAATTGGCCGCTTACGCCAGATTCATGTCCCTGCCCTACTACCGCGACGCCGTCCTGAGCGGCGCCGCGAAGCCCCTGGAGGCCGTCGCGCGCCTGGAACGGTGGATGGAGTTCCTGAAGAAAAGCGGCTGCCCGCTCACCGATGAAGAGTCCGCGCGGGATCCGATGCTGGCCAAGGAGAAGTTCCAGCGCAACAAACCGCTCGCGGCCATGGCGTCCTTTCTGACCACCAAGTTCGCCGCCCAGCGCCAAGCGGTTGGCGCTAGAATGGAAGTTCGGGCGCAACCATAACGATCCTGATAGTCCTGCGCTCTTGAAGGTCGAATCCCTCTCGGCCATGAGTGATCCTGCGGTTGTCAAAAAGCAGAAGATCTCCCGGAGCCCACGAATGGGTCCAAACATGTTCCCGGCGAGCTTGCTGCGCGAATAAAAGCTCGATCATCTCTTTCCCTTCAGTTTCGGAAAGCCCAATGATTTTCCGCGTCGCCCCCATGCACACATAGACGCTTTTTCGCCCCATCAATGGATGGGTGCGAAAAACGGGATGGGCGGCGCTGTGCTCGGCGGGAGTTGCGCAGATCGCGCTCAATTGCTGCAGGCAGCAATTGAGCGCCCTGCTATCCTTCAGCTTTTCTTTAACTTCGCCGGATAGCGACTCATAGGCCGCGAATGTGTCGGAGAAAAATGTGGCGCCCCCTTTTTTAGGGGCCTCGACACAATACATGGAGCAGATGGAGCACGGCTGGGGGAGATAAACCTGATCGACATGGAATCCCATGGGCCCCAATCGCCGCCCGGCCCGCTCGAACGCACGAGGAAAACAGGATTTTTTTCATTCCGGCCGGCTTTGTGCGGAATTCCCGAAATCGGCCCAAACCGCGCCATCAATCGGATTTGTTCATCCACGGTCAGAATGATCTTTCGGAATAAAAGAACCCCGAAGTAGCGCAACGCCTCTTTTATGCCGGGGAAAAACTTCTCGTCCAACGGGTCGGCATCCATGACTTCCGCGACGAAATCGGTCCCCGCCATCGGCCTTAGACCAAGGCTCATTTTTTTAAGAGCGCGCCCTCATAGGCGGACTCGTAGGATGCGATCATGGACTGCAGGGAAAACCTCGCGGCGACGCACGCGCGGCCCGCGTCCGCGATTTTGCGGCGCTCTGAGTCCAGGCTCATGGCGCGGGAAATCGCCTGCGCCGCCAGCCACGGATTTCCCGGCGGGAAAAGATAGCCGTTCTCCCTCTCCCGGATGATCTCGGGAACGCCGTCCACGGCCGAGGCCGCGCACGGGACGCCCAAGGCCATGGCCTCCAGGAGCACGTTGGGAAGCCCCTCCCACAAGGAGGGAAGCACGAACAAGTCGAGGCTGGAAATCCACGCGGCGGCGTCCGTGCGCTCCCCTAAAAAACGCACGCGGCTGCGCAAGCCCAGACGCTGAGTGAGCGCCTCCAAATTGGCGCGCTCGGGACCCTCGCCCAGGATGACGCAGCGCATGCGGGGAAAATCGTAGTTTCTCATCCGGATGAGCGCGCGCAGAAGGCAGGCTTGATCCTTCTGCCGGTCGAGCCGCCCGGCGGTTCCCACCAGGAAATCGCCAGGGCCGGCGCCGGCCTCTTGACGCAGCCGGGCCACGTCGGCCTTGAAGGCGGGCGCGGCCGGAGCGACGCCGTTGTAGATGGTGCGCACCTTCTCCGGAGAGTAGCCCTGACGCTCGATGAGATATTTGCGGCTCGCCTCGCACTCGGAAATCAGCAGATCATCCCGGTTTTTGAGCGCGCGGTCGAGCGCCAAGGTCGCCCAGGAGCGCGTGCGGTAGGTGACGCGCGGCGAGCTCACCAGCTTGAAGCCCGCGCCGAGCTTGGCCAACCGGCAGAGCTGCACGGCCTGGTACATGAAGGCGTGCACCACGTCCGGCTTGCGCTCCGAGATGAGCGCGCGCAGGGCCCGCAGTGTGCGCAGGTCCGGCCGGCGCCCCGACCCGAGGCTGGTCGCGGCAATGCCGCTTTCCGCCAGCTTTTGGGCGTAGACCCCCTCGGGCTTGAGGCTTACGACCGAGGGAACCTCGAACTTCTTACGGTCGATGCGGGTGGCCAGGGTGTAGAGGGTTTTCTCCGCGCCGCCCAGAGTGGTGGAGGTGGCGACGTAGAGGACGCGGATCACCGAAAGAAGGAGCGCACGGCCCGGCAGACCTGCTCGATTTGGCGCGGGCTCATGTCCGGAAACATGGGCAGGGCCAGAGCGGTCTTGGAGGCTCGCTCGGAGTTCGGAAAATCGCCCGCGCGGTAGCCCAAGAACTTGTAGGCGGGCTGCAGGTGCAGGGGCACGGGGTAGTACACGCCGCAGGAAACGCCCTGCCCGCGCAGGTGCTCGGCCAAGGCGTCCCGCTCTTCGCAGCGCATGACGTAGAGCGCGTAGGACGGGCGGTTCTTCGCGTCGCCCACAGGCGGCAGGCGCAGGGGAAGCCCGGCGAGCTCTTGGCCGTAGCGCTTGGCCACGGCGCGGCGCGCCTCAATCCAGGCGGCCATGCGCTTAAGCTTGACGCGCAGAATCGCGGCCTGGATTTCGTCCATGCGGGCGTTGCCGCCCACGCGCACGTGGAAATAGCCCTTGCCCTCGCCGCGGCCGCAGTTGCGCAGTTCGCGGCAAATCCGCGCCAGAACCGGCGAGCCTGTGGAGATGGCGCCCGCGTCGCCGGCCGCGCCCAGGCCCTTGCTCGGGTAAAAGCTGAACGCCCCCAGGTCGCCCCAGGAGCCGGCGGTCTTGCCGTCCGCGACCGTCAGGTGCGACTGGGCGCAGTCCTCGAGCACCTTGAAGCGGCGCTTGCGGGAGAGCGCCAGAATCTCTTTCATCGGCGCGGGATGCCCGAAGAGATGCACCGGGATGACGGCCTTGGTGCGGCGGGTCAAGGCGGCTTTCATCTCCTTGGCGCCCATGACCAAAGTCTCGTCGTCGACGTCGGCCAGGACGGGCTTGGCTCCCGTCACGGACACCGCGGTCGCCGTGGCGATGAAGGTGAAGGTGGGCAGCACGACCTCGTCGCCCGCGCCCAGGCCCAGGGCCTGCAGCGCGATTTCCAAGGCCGAGGTGCCCGAGGACACCGCGACCACGTGCTTGAAATCAAGCGCCCGGGCGAACTCGGCCTCGAAGCCGTGCACCTCGGGACCCAGGATGTAGGCGCCGCGGTCAAGGACTCCCAGGACCGCGCGCTCGATTTCGCGGCGCAGGGACTCGGGGCGGGGTTTGACGTCGAAAAGCGGCACGGCGGATTCAACCGGCATGAGCGAGCTCCTTGGCCATGTAGCGGCCGTCTTGAAACACCACCTTGGACGCGCGGACCTGCGCGTCGTGCTGGAACACCAGCGTCCAGTCCTTCGCGCACGCTTCGGCCAAAAGGCCGCGCTTGACCTCCAAGGTGTCCAGCGGAAACAAATCGTAAGCCATGATGTAGGGCAGCGGAAGGTGCGCGCGGGTCGGGATGAGGTCGCCCAGAAACACCGCGGTCCGGCCCTCGGACTCGATTTTCACGATCTGGTGGCCGCGCGTGTGGCCTCCCGAGCGCAGGACCCAGAGCCCGGGCTCCAACTCCGCGTCCCCGGAGACCAGCTCCAGCTTCTTGGCTCCGTCCAAGGGCGCGAAATTCTCTTCCAGGTAGCTGGCCTTGTTGCGCTCGTGCGGAGCGTTGGCATCCGCCCATTCGTCTTTCTGAATGACGTACTTGGCTCTGGAAAATGCCGGCACGGGCTTGCCGGAGGCGTCCAGCTCCGTGTCGCCGCCCGCGTGATCGAAATGCAGGTGGGTGTTGATGACCAAATGGATGTCGTCGCGCGAGAGCCCCCGCTCCTTCAATTCGTCCTGCAAAGTCTTTTGGCGGGTGACGGCGTAAATGTTGGTAAACTTGCGGTTCTTGTCGTACTTTGAGGACAAGCCGGCGTCCACAAGCACGTTCTTGCCCTTGGGCGTGCGGATAAGCAGGCAGCCCAAAGCTAAAGTGATGCGATTGCTTTCGTCGGGCTCGTGGTGGCGGCACCAGAGCGTTCTGGGAACGACGCCGTACATCGCGCCGCCGTCGAGCTTGAAAATCCCATCCGAGACGGGCTCAATCTCGAAGCGCCCGACATTCATGATGCCTTGGCTCCGCAGCACTTCTTGTACTTCTTGCCGGAGCCGCAGGGGCAGGGGTCGTTGCGGCCAGCGTCGGGGCCCGTCTTGACGTAGGTCTCGGGCTTGGCCGAGCCGGAGGCGGGCGGCTCGTTGTAGCGCCCGGCCTCGATGGCCTCCTTGTTCTTCTCGATCCAGGCCTTGACCTCGCCCATGCTCTTGACGTTGACCCCATCCTTGGCCATGTGCGCGGCCAGCGTGCGCATCTGCTTGACGAAAGCCGGATCCTTCCACTTGCGGTAAAACAGGGGCATCAAGCCCTTGACTTCGGGATTGTCTTCGAGCTTCGCCTGCTCCGCGGCGCTAGGCGCGGCGTCTTTGGCGCCCGGGGCGCCGGGCTTGGGCGCGGCCGCGTCCTCGTTTTTGCGGCCGAAAAGGTTTCCTAAGGGCTTAAGCCAGCTCATCAAGTATATTTTAGACAATTAGGGCCCCGGATTCGAATACCCGGCCGAGCGGCATCGCCCTTCCGGCCGCCCCATGTTATAATCTTGAGACGATGAGCCTGCCATCCTCCGCGGCTGCGGACGTTTATTCCGATTCCGCCCGAAAAGCCTCTTACGGCATTCTCGAGAAGATGGGGCTTTTTTTGGCGCCTCAATTCCTGACCCCCGCAGAGTGCGCCCGCTTGCGCGGCGAAATAGACTCATCTCCGACCAGGCCCACGGAAGCTTACTCGCCATCCCAAGCCAGTCCCGCGCCGAACGCCAAGTTCTCATCGTCCCTGGACCACGACATCTCCCCCGCGAGCCTCGAAGGCCTCCGCAACAGGTTCCTCGCCCTGATTCCGCGCCTGGAAAAGCACTTCGGCGAAAAATTGGAGCTTCGGGAGCCCGTGGGTGTGCGCACCTACGGCCCCGGCGGGTTTCTGGCCGCCCACACCGACTGCATCAACGAACGCTTTCTCGTCAACAGCCCCCCCGGGAAGGAAGTCCCCATCTCCCGCCTGCGCAAGGTCAGCGCCGTGATTTACCTCAGCACCGAGGCGCACAAGCCCGGGCCGGGGCGTCACTGCGGCGGGCCCCTCGTTTTCTACGGGCTCATCCCGGGCCGAAAAACGCGGAGTCTCGGGCTCCCCCTGCGCGCGGAGGCCGGCCTGCTCGCCGCCTTCCGCGCCGACGTCGGCCACGAAGTCCGTCCAGTCCTGGCCGGAACCCGCTACACCGTCACCGCCTTTATTTCCTCCGGCGGCTCCAGACGGCTTCGTTCCTCTCCGGCATGACCGGGCCGGCCGCATGTTCCTTCTTTTTCTAGGAACATGCTCGTCGCCTTCATCAAAGCGGCCAGCTTCACCGGAGCGCGCAGAAATTCGCGCGCGTTGAGCTCCCCGGACTCCCTGGGAAACTCCAGGGTCTGATCAAAGCGTCCACGCATCTCGAGCCCGACGCCGCGCTCCGCCAGGAATCCTTCCCACTCGCCCAGCAGCGGCAATATCCGCCTGTCCGGTCGTGCGGCGATAAAATCGAGGAACAGCTCCCGAAGCGGCGGCAGGCAAAAAACGAAGAGAATTAGAGACGAGGTCCGCCGCGCCGCCTTGAGGTCGTCAGCCGTCATCGTCGGCGTCGACAGCACGCGGTGCGGCGCGTCCGCATCGACTTCGAGCCCAAGCTCCCGCGCGGTCCGGGCCAGATCCGATCCGGGAAGCGCCAAACACTGGTTGAGAGCCAAGCGCGTCGAGCGATAGCGCAGGACCCACTCCAGCGTCCGCTCATAGCCCTCCAGGGTGTCCCCGGGCAAGCCGTAGATCAGAGAAAAATGGGTCTTGGCGGCCGGACAGCGCTTCTTGAAATAATCCAGGCGCGTCTCCAGCGCCTTGAGGTCGAAGGGCCGGCTAATGAGCTTGTTGACCTGCGGGGAAATCGACTGCAGACCGAGGGCGAAATAAAAGCGGTCCGGAGACTGCGCCACGAAGTCCACGATCTCGGGCCATAAGTGAACCGGATTCGTCTCGATACCGAGAACCGCCGGGGCGGCCGCGCGCCGCGCGCAGGAACGCCTCCATGACGGCCAAGGCCCTCTTGCGGTCCATGAAAATGTCGGCGTCGCTCGTTATGATGTAGGACGTGTGCCTCAAAACGAACTCGAACTCGTTTTCGATGCGCGTGAGATCAAAATAGCGCATCTTGCGCGGCCCCCAGTCGCAGTAGGAGCATGCGAAAGGACATCCCCTGGATGTCTCAAGAACCATGAATACCAGATCGCTTGGGATGGACATGTGGCCTTCCAAGTACGGGGACGGCGCGCGCGCCAAATCGATCAGGGGCGCCTCAGACTCAAGCGCGGCGCCTCCGTGGTCGCGGCGCGCCAAGCCCGGGACGGAGGCAATCCCTCTCCCACCAAGAAACATAGCCCGCAAAAGCAAGCGGAACGTTTCCTCGCCCTCGCCCGTCGCGACAAAGTCGACGGCGGGGTTGGACTCGATAATTTGGCGGGCCAACCCTCCCGCTTCCGGCCCACCCAAAAGCACGCGCGTCTCCGGCAATAGGCGCTTGAGTTCCCGCGCGACGGCCAGAGTCGCGTCGATGTTCCAGACATAGCAGCTGAAGCCCGCCAAGTCCGGCTGCAGCGCCGCGATGCGCGCCGCAACGGCGTCCGGAGACTCCTCGATAAAAGCGCCGCAATAATCCAGGGATACGGCGGCGGCCAAATCCCGGTCCGCCAGCGCCCAGCCCCTGAGCACGCCGGATGCCAGCGACGAGAATCTCGGCCCGTCGCAGAATAGATTCAAGAGGACAACGCGAGCTTTCATAATGGGTTCAGAACGCGAAGACCGTCCGCCGGCTCAAATGTCCCAGCACTCGTTGGCGTGCAGGAGAAGCGAGGCGTCTGTCTGCGCGCGGGCGATGAAGTCCTTGACCTGGGGGTTCTTCCAGGCCCGGACCACGGCCTTCCAGCCCTCCGCTAAAGTCTTGGTCTTCAAATCGGCCGCGGCGAAGGGAAGGGCGTTTAGGAGCTTGGCCCGGCCGTTGGGCACGACCAAAATCATGGCCTGCGGGCTTTCCAGGCGGGAAACCATCTCTTGCTGGATGCCCCAGGGATAAATGGACAGCTTGGGGCCGCCCCGGGTCACGGCCGCGCGCGCGCGCAGAGACTCCTCAGCCTCGCGCCACTCTTCTTCGGACGCGGCCAGCGAATCCCAGGCCCTGGCGGCGCGGCCCAGGCGCATCAGCGGGCCGGTCACGAACGTGCGCGCGCCCGCGTCCGCGGCCAGCGCGTAGGCGTCCGCGATTTCCCCCGCATTGGTCCGCGTCGGGATGAACACCCACTCGGGCGCCAAGCCGCGCTTGGCGAGGCGCTTAAAGGACTCCAAAGCGCCCTTGAACGATCCGCCGGGGCGAAGGGCGTCGTGCGTCTCGGCCTTGGCGCCGTC
>DAIDHS010000050.1 GCA_027451985.1 Elusimicrobiota bacterium | reverse complement strand
CCGCGGAACGCTCCGGGCGCCGCCCGGACGGATCGAGAAGAGCCTGTAGGCCGGGCCACGCTCCTCCTCCGCCGTGCGCTCTTTAAGGGAGCCGCCGAAAATCGAGCGCAGGCGCGCGCTGGTGCGGGAAATCCCGCCGTTCCAATCCGGCCCTGGGCGCGAGGGCTCCTCGATCCAGATGGAAAGGCGCGCATGGGCTCCCGGCGCCAAGGCGTGCGCGCGGGGCGCCGCGAGCGCGAGGACGAGGGCCGCGAACCGGAGCATGGCTTAAGGATAATGCGCGGGCGTCGGAAGGTCAAGGGGGCCCGGCCCTGAAGCGCGCGCCGAGAATATCATAAAATAACGGCCATGGACGTGACTCTTTTCAATACGCTCGGGCGGAAAAAGGAGCCGCTGCGGCCGCTGGCTCCGGGTCCCGTCCGCCTCTACACGTGCGGCCCCACGGTCTACAACTACCTCCATGTCGGCAACTACCGCACCTACGTCTTCGAGGACGTCTTGAAGCGCACGCTCAAGTTCGCGTGCTTTCCGGTCCGCCACGCGATGAACATCACGGATGTGGGGCACCTGACCAGCCAAGCCGATGAGGGCGAGGACAAGATGGAGGTGGGCGCGGCGCGCGAGGGCAAAACCGCGTGGGAAATCGCCCGGTTCTACGAAACGGCGTTCCTGGAGGACGCGGCGGCGCTGGATCTGGATTTTCATCCGGGCTCCGCGGCTCCGCCGGAGGGATCGCCCGGGGACGTCTTGTGCCGGGCGACCGAGCATATCGCGGAGCAAATCGATTTGGTGCGCCGCATCGAGGCCAAGGGGCTCACCTACCGCACCTCCGACGGCATCTACTTCGACACCGCCAAGTTCCCCGGCTATGGACGTCTGGCCGGCGAATCCCACGTCGAAGGCCTCAAGGAGGGCGCGCGGGTCCAGGCCAACCCGGAGAAGAAAAACGCGACCGACTTCGCGCTCTGGAAGTTCTCGCCCGCAGACGCGCGCCGCCAGATGGAGTGGGACTCGCCCTGGGGTCGCGGGTTCCCTGGTTGGCACATCGAATGCTCGGCCATGGCCATGCGTTATCTAGGCGAATCCTTCGACATCCACTGCGGCGGCGTGGATCACATCCCCATCCACCACGCCAACGAGATCGCCCAGTCCGAATCGGCCACTGGCAAGCCCCTGGCCCACTTTTGGATGCACGGCGAGTTCCTGCTCATGAACAAGGCCAAGATGGCCAAGTCCGCGGGCGGCTTCGTGCGCCTTAAGGACTTGCAGGAGCGCGGCTACGACGCGCTCGATTTCCGCTATTTCTGCTACGGCGCCCACTACCGCCGGCAGCTCGATTTTTCCTGGGAGGCCTTGGACGCCGCCAAGACCTCGCGGCGTCGGCTCAAAGACGCCGCGGCCGCGCTCAAGCTCAAGGCCGGCGCCGCGGCGCAGCCGGCCCCCGCGGAGGCGCTGGCGGCGTTTTCCGCGGCGCTGACCGACGACTTGAACGTCCCCGAGGCCTTGGCCGCGGTCTGGGAGACTTTGCGGCGCGAGGAGTTGGCGCCGGCGGTCCGGCTTGCGTTTTTGCGCGAGGCCGAACGCGTCTTGGCGCTGGGTCTTTTTAAGGAAGAGGCCGCCAAATCCCTGCCGCCCAAGGCGCTGGCCTTGTTCGACCGTTACAAAGCGGAGCGCGCGGCCAAGAATTACGCCGCGTCGGACGCCTTGCGCCGCGAGCTTCTGGATAAGCACAAGATCCACGTTTTTGAAACGAAGGAAGGATCTCGCTGGGAGCCCGCGTGAACCGCGGCAGCGGCGGCGAATGGATTTTTGGCGGGCACGCGGTGGATGAGGTCCTGCGCGCCCGTCCCGCGACCGTCAAAGAGGTGCTCATTGAACACGAGCGCCGCGATCCGGCGTTGGGAGAGGCAGCGCGTCGCGCCAAGGCCGCGGGCGTGCGCGTGCGCTACGTCCTGCGGCGGGAGCTCGATCGTCTAAGCGCGGGCGCCTCCCATCAAGGCTTGGCCGCCCGGGCCGATCTGAGCGCCCATCGCGGGCTTGAGGACTTTTTATCCGGGCTTGCGGAAAAAAATGACGCGGTCCTCCTCGCTTTGGATGAGATTCAAGATCCGCACAATCTGGGCGCCATCGCTCGCTCGGCCTTGAATCTGGGCGCCGCGGGCCTCATCGTTCCCGAGCGCCGCACGTCTTCCGCCGGCGCCGCCGCGATGCGCGCCTCTGCGGGCGCTTTGGGAAAAATCGAGCGGATCGAAGTGACCAATCTGAGTCGGGCTCTCGAGGCCTGCCGCGGAAAAGGCTTCTGGATTTACGGCGCGGATATGGGGGGGCGGCCGGCTTGGGATGCGACGCTGAATTTTCCCATGGTCCTGGTCCTGGGCTCTGAAGGCCGGGGCCTGCGCCCCGTGATCCGCGGCTTGTGCGACGAGATTTTAAGCGTTCCTCAGGCCGCGGCGGGCGTCGAGAGCCTCAATGTCTCCTGCGCCGCTTCCGTGCTTCTCTATGAGATCCGGCGCCGCGTCCGGACGGAGCGCCCGGCGTGAACTGCGCGCCGCTTCCCCCGCGTCCGCGCGCGTCCTCCAAGGGTCTTTTCGCCGCCCTGGCGTTAAACGGCCTCATCTCCGTCGCCGAATTCGCGGGCGGCCTTTGGCTGGGCAGTCTGGCCTTGATGGCGGACGCGGCCCACAACGCGGTCGACTGCGCGGCCATCGGCTTGGGAATTTTCGCGCACTTCGTGAGCCTCAAGCCGCCGGATCAGAAGAGAACCTTCGGCTATCGGCGCGCCGAGGTCCTGGCCGCGCTGGCCAACGGCCTGGCGCTTTTGGCCATCGCGGCCGTCATTGCGCGCGCGGCCTACTCGGGCTTCACGGCGCCGCGCCTCCGCCCGATTCCTCCGGGACCGATGCTGGCCTTCGCCTGCCTCGGCTTGGTGTTCAACAGCGCCTCCGGGTTCTATGTTTTCGTTTCCGGGCGCGCCAATATCAACGCCCGCGCCATTTTCCTTCACCTCTTCGCTGACGCGCTGAGCTCCCTGGCCGCCATCGCCGCCGCCGCCGTCATCTTGAAGACCGGCTGGCAGGGCGCCGACGCGGCGGCCTCGGCCGTCATCTGCGTCGTCATCGCGGCTTCGGCCTTCTCCATCGTGGCGGACGCCGTCCATATTTTGATGGAAGGAGCCCCGCCTCACCTGGATTTGGGCGAAATCCGGCGGGAACTCGTCTCCTTGGGCGGCGTGGGCGAGGTGCACGACCTCCACCTATGGTCTTTGACGGAGGGCAGCGAGGCCCTGAGCGGGCATTTGGTGGTGGCTTCCGGCCGGGATGCGGAGGCTGTTCTGGACGCCGGCCGAAAGCTTTTGGAAGAGCGCTTCGGAATTTCCCACGTCACCCTGCAGATCGAAAAAGGGAAGGCCCGGTGACGCGCGAAAAGCCTCGCGGCGCCTGCCTCATCGTGCTGGGCGGCGAGATCCCGGATCCGGCGCTGGCGCGCGCGGCGGCGGCGCGCTGCCGGGAAGTCATTTGTGCCGATGGCGCCGTGGCCCGCGCGGATGTTCTGGGCGTTCTCCCGCACTTCGTGGTGGGGGACATGGACTCGCTGCCCGCCCGCATCCCCGTGCGGCGCGGGATGGTTTTTTGGTGCGACTTCGATGAAAACCGCTCCGATTTCCAGAAATGCCTCGACTTCGCCGCGGCTAGAGGCTTCGCACGGGCCTACGTGGCCGGGGCCCTGGGCGGCAGGCTCGATCACGCGGCCGTCAATCTCGCCCTAGCCGAAACGGCTCCCAAAGGCATGGACGTCGCGCTGGTCGATCGCGGCCTGGGCCGGATTCTTGGCCCTGGCCGCCACCGTTTGAAGCTGCGCTCCGGAGAGCCCTTTTCTTTCTTGGCTCTCGGCGAGGCCCGCTTGGACTTGTCCGGATGCGATTACCCGCTGCGCGGGGCCGTCTTGAAGCGCGGCAGCCGGGGGCTGAGCAACCGCGCGCGCGGCGCGGTCGTTCTCAACCTGAGCCGCGGCCGCCTTTGGTTTTTTTCCAGGATGGCATGAGCGGCGAACTTCAGGGTCCGGAGCAGGGGCCGGCTCGGGTGGTGGAGGGTGAAATCCTATCGGAGCTGGAGCGCGATAATCCGCGCGCGGGATCGCGGCTGGAGCGCTTGGCTGCGCGCGCGGGAGCGGCTGTGGTTTTGGGAGTGATCGCCCTGGCGCTCGTGGCCGCGGGAGCGCTCCTGACCATGACCATCGTCGGGGCCGTGGTGGGCGTGCCGTTGGCGCTTTTAGGTCTGGCCTTAGGCGCGGCGGCCGTTTGGATCCTTGTCGGAGGCGGAACGATGGTTTTTCATGTCGGAACAATCGGAAAAATGAAAGGAGGGGGCGAGGATGAGAATCAATATTAAACGCGGGTTTTTTACCCGTTCGGCGACGTGCGCGGCGGTTCTTGCGCTGGCGGCGGTTCAGGGATTGGGGGCGGCGATTTCCAAGCACGCGCACCACCCGAAGTTCCAGCATATGATGATCGTGATTTTTGAGAACACTGATTTTAAGGCGGCTTTGGCGCAGCCTGAGTTTGCCCGAATGGCCAAGCGCGGCGCTCTTCTGACCAATTATTACGCCGTGACCCATCCGTCCCTGCCCAATTACGTCGCCCTTATCGCGGGCGGCCTGCGCGGTGTCTATTCGGACGCGGACGCCAGCGCCCCGGGGCGCAATATCGGCGATCTTCTCGAGGCCAAGGGAAAAAGCTGGAAGGTCTACGCCGAGGGGTATCCCGGCGGCTGCGACTTGAAAGCGCGAGTGGGCCCCTACGCGCGCAAGCACGTGCCGTTCTTGAACTTCGCGGACGTGCAGAAGAGTCCGGCGGCTTGCGCGCGGGTGGTTCCGGCCAAAGATTTGGGCGCGGACATCCGTCTGGGCCGCCTGCCGGCCTATTCCCTTTACATCCCGGACTTAAACGACGACGGGCACGACACGAACCCGGCCTACGCGGCGGGATGGTTCGCCGGGCGCTTCGAGCCGCTTTTGAGGAACCCGCGGTTCATGAAAGGAATGCTCCTGGTTCTAACGTTCGACGAAGACTCGCAGGGCCGCGACGACGGGGGCAAGGCTTTGAACCACAACCGCGTCTATGCCGTCTTGTATGGCGGCATGGTCAAGCCGGGCGCCGTCTCCGCCGCGCGTTACAGCCACTACAGCCTGCTCCGGCTGGCCGAGGACAATTGGGGCCTGGGGCGCCTGGACGCCGGCGACGCGGGGGCCAGTGCCATTGCGGGCGTTTGGAAATAAAGCTCCGACGATGTGCTATAATGAGGCCTCTTAAAAAAGCCGTTTCGAGGGCTTGTCCCTCATTCCGTTAAAGAGGAGCAACACATACGATGTCAAAGAAGATCATGCTCGTCGTCGCCGCTTTGGCCGGCCTGTCTTTGGCCGCCGCGGCCCAGAGCAACACCGCCCCGGCCGCGCCGGCTCAGCAGACCGAGCACCAGGGCAAAATGGAGATGCATCATAAAGAGATGCATCACAAGGTGATGCATCGCAAAGAGATGCACCACAAGCGGGTTATGCACCGCAAGGCGATGCACCACAAGCGGGTCATGCACCGCAAGGCGATGCACCACAAGCGGGTCATGCACCGCAGGGCGATGAAGAAGAAGGCCGAGACGCACGCGGCCGCTCCCGCCACGACCGGCGGAACCCAGCAGTAATCTAAGCCGAATTAACCAGGTCGAGGCAGGCCTTCCCTAAAACGGAGGGCCTGCCTTATTTTTGGGGGGCTTCCCGGCGCCAGAACTCCCGGCCTTCGGCGGGCAGGGTGTAGACCGGGTCGTAGTACTCGTAGCGGCGCGCGAGCGCCTGGGCGTCGGAGGCCTCGATGGAGGTGCGGTAGTTCTTGGTCCAGTAAGAGACGCCTTTCGTCCGGTCGTAGTCCGCGGTTTGATGGACCCAGCGTTTGCCGACCATGGGCACGTCGCAGACAAGGCGCGGCGTGGCGAACCCGGGCAGATAGCCCATGATGTCATGCTGGAGCTGCTGCGCTTCGCCGACGGAGGTGCGCCAGTGCTCGGAGTTGGGAATCATGTCGCACATGTAGAAGTAGTAGGGCATGATTTTCCCGTGGTCGAGCAGGGTGAAGCACAAATCGAGCAAATCCTTGGCCGTGGCGTTGACGCCGCGCAGGAGCACGCCCTGGTTGCGCACGTCCCTAAAGCCCATCTCCAGGAGCTTCTTCGCCGCCTTGGCTACCAGCGGGGTGACTTGGTTGGCGTGGTTGACGTGGGTGTGCAGGGCCAAATCCACGCCGCGCTCCCAGGCCTTCTTGACCAGGCGGTCGAGGCCTTTCAAGACCTCGTCCTGCAGGAAATGCTGGGGCAACGCCTGGAAGCCTTTGGACGCGAGCCGGATGTCGCGGATGTTGGGAATGTCCATCAAGGCCGAAACGAAAGACTCCAGGTGCGCGATGGGCACGTTGGCGACGTCTCCGCCCGAGACCACGACGTCGCGGACCGCAGGAGTCTTCCTTAAATAGTCCAGCATGGCCTTATAGCGGTCTTGCGGCGCCAAGGCAAATTTACGCTTCTGCACCTGGGGCACGGAATTGCCCACCAAGTCCATGCGCGTGCAGTGGCCGCAGTACTGCGGACAGGTGGAGATGAGCTCGGCCAGGACCTTGGTCGGGTAGCGGTGCGTCAGGCCTTCCACGGCCCACATGTCGCTTTCGTGCAGGCTGTCGCGGCTGGCCCGGGGGTGGTTGGGCCACTCGGGATGCCGGTCGCTCGCGGCGGGAATCATGTAGCGGCGCACCGGGTCCGCGCGCAAATCCCGCTCGTTCATGGTGTTGAGCATCTGCGGCGGGATGAGCATGGACATGGTGGCCCACTGCCTCTGGTCGGTCAGGATGTCCTGGGCCAAGTCGTCGGTCAGGAACTCGCCCAGGGCGTCCTTGAGTTCTTTTAAATTCTTGACGGAATGCTGGCGCTGCCACAAAGCGCTTTCCCAATCGGCGGCGGCGACGCTCCGGTATCCCGGCAGACGGCGCCAGTCGGGCTCGACGAAGTCCCGCTTAAGAGGATAAACGAAGGGCTGTGCAACCGGCGCGGCGGCGGTTCGGGTGGCCATGAAAACATTGTAGCGCGTTGGCGCGGGGGCGCACAAGAGAGCGGGTGGGCGATTGGCGCGGCCGCAGTGCGCACGGAAGGCGAAGATTATTTTTTATAATACCAGCAGGAGGTTCTATGACACTGTCTTCAGGGATAAGAAAAACGATTTTTAGCGCCGCGGCCTTTTTAGGAGCCGTGGCGTTTTCCGGCGTGGCCCGGGCCCAGCAGGTCTCGGGACCCGCGGCGGGAGAATTCGGCATCGGTATCGAGGCGGGGCAGCCCAGCGGCGCCACCGCCAAGTACTGGCTCGACCATCATTCGGCGATTGACGCCGGGTTCGGAGAGTCCAACGGGGACGCCGCCCTGCACGCGGATTTGGTCTGGCATGCCTGGAACGTTCTGCCGCAGCCCCAGCAAGGCAAGCTGGGCGTTTATTTCGGCGCGGGGCCCAGGCTTCAGTTCGCGACGGACACAGAATTCGCGGTGCGCACGTTTGTTGGAACTTCGTATTGGCTCAGCGGCCACCCTGTCGAGCTTTTCGCTGAGGTGGGCCCGGTCTTCCAGATGACCCAGGGCGGTGACGTCTATGCGGATGGCGCCGTGGGCGCGCGCTTTTATTTCAACTGGCGCGGGCCGGGGAACTGAAGATGGGCATCGAGCGGGCGGCGGTCATTGGCGGCGGAACGATGGGCTCGGGCATCGCGCACGTTCTGGCTTTGGGCGGCATCCCAGTCACTCTGATCGAGGCTAAAAAGGAGCTTTTCGACAAGGCGCTCGCCGGCATCGCCAAGAACATGGACCGGCAGGCGGCTAAAAATGTCATCACCAAGGACGACAAGGACAAGGCCATGGCCCGAATTTCTCCGGGCTTGAGCGTCGAGGCCGCGGCCGGCGCGGACATCGTCATTGAGGCGATTTGGGAGAATTTGGCCGCTAAAAAAGAAGTGTTCGCCAAGCTGGACAAGGCCTGCGGACCCAAGGCGATTCTGGCCAGCAACACCTCGTCTATTTCCATCACGGAGCTGGCCGCCGCGACCAAGCGCCCGGGCCAGGTGGTCGGCATGCACTTCATGAACCCGGTGCCGGTCATGAAGCTCGTCGAGCTCATCCGCGGCGTGGCCACGTCCGAGGAGACCTTCGCCGCGGTCAAGACCTTGGCCGAGAAGCTGGGCAAGACCCCGGTCTCGGCGCGGGATTATCCGGGCTTTATTTCCAACCGCATCTTGATGCCCATGATCAACGAGGCCGCCTGCGCGCTCATGGAGGGCGTGGGCAGCCGCGAGGACATCGACACGGTCATGAAGCTCGGCATGAACCATCCCATGGGGCCGCTGGCCTTGGCCGATTACATCGGCCTGGACGTGTGCCTCTCCATCATGGAAGTGCTCTATTCCGGATTTTGCGATTCTAAATACCGGCCGTGCCCGCTGCTGCGCAAACTCGTGGAGGCGGGACACCTGGGCCGGAAAACGGGGAAGGGATTTTATGACTACGGCAACGGCTGAGGCGCAGGGACTTTCTTTCGAGCTGGGCGAGACCCAGAAAATGGCGCGCGATTTGGCGCGCGACTTCGCGGTCAAACGCCTGAAGCCGCTGGCGCAGAAACTCGACGAAGAGGAAGCCATTCCGCGCGAGCTCTATGCCGAAGGCGCGACGCTGGGCTTTTTCGGCATCATGATCGGCGAGGAATACGGCGGCTTGGGGCTGGATCTGGTGTCCTATGCGGCCATCATGGAGGAAATCGCTTGGGCCTCGGCCGCTTATCAAGTGTGCTTAACCGTGCACAACTCTCTTTTCTG
>DAIDHS010000049.1 GCA_027451985.1 Elusimicrobiota bacterium | reverse complement strand
GGGCTCAACCCCTATCTGGCCGCAGCCGGGACCAACTACGGATCCCTGCTGGTCTTCTGCGCGCTCTACGGCTTCGTGGGCGCCTTCATCTCGCTCCAGCTCTCGCGCTGGAGCGCCAAGCGCATGATGCGCATCCAGCTCATCGACCCGCAGAACCCTCAGGGCCGCTTCGAGGCGGACTTAGTCGAGCGGATCAAGTCCCTGTGCCAGAGAGCGGGCCTGCAAACCCTGCCGGAAATCGGGATTTACCAAAGCCCCGAGGTCAACGCCTTCGCCACGGGCCCCAGCAAGAAGCGCTCCCTGCTGGCCATCTCGAGCTCCCTCTTGAATCAAATGGACGGCCGCGCGGTGGAAGGGGTGCTGGGCCACGAGATTTCCCATATCGCCAACGGCGACATGGTCACCATGACCTTAGTGCAGGGCCTCGTCAACACCTTCGTCATCTTCCTCTCCCAAATCATCGCCTTCGCCATCGAGCAGGCCGTGGAGCGGGACAGCGAGGGCGGGGGGCTGGGCTTCATCGCGCAGTTCTTTCTCGTGATGACGCTGGAAAGCGTCCTAATGTTCCTGGCCTCGCCCGTCATTTACTGGGTCTCGCGTCGGCGCGAATACCGCGCGGACGCGGGCTCGGCCAAGCTCTCGGGGGCCGACACCATGATCTACGCCCTGGATTCCCTGAAGCACAGCCTGGGAATGGAGGATAAGCGGGCGCCCGCGCTCTCGTCCTTCAAGATCAACGGCCACGGCCACGGCGTCTGGTCGCTTCTCTTCTCGACCCACCCGCCGATCGACGCCCGCATCGAGGCGCTGCGCCGCGGCTCCTACGCCTGATCGGACCCGATGGGCGCGGCTGGGGGCGAGGTCTGGGAAGCACTCCGGCGCGCCTCTATCACGGCCTGAAGCTCCCGGCGATCGCGTTCCCTTAAAAATCTCACGTCAATTTTTGGGAACTTCGGCTCCCGGACGTTCCTGATCTTAAGGCGCGCCTTTCCGGCCGGCGGCGCCTCCTCGCGGCACACGGACGCGCTTTGCAGCGGAATCTTGACGCGCAACGGGGCGCTGGCCAGCGGGATGGGCGCCGGACGGCGCAGATAAGCGCGCGGATCGAGGAACCCCGCCACGTGCCCGCCGCCGATGGTGACGCGGTGGCTCAGGTACCAGAAAGCGGCGTAGGCGGCCGCCAGAAGCAAAAACGCCGCGGCGTCCCAAGACAACCATCCCCGGATCGCCGCCCAAAACGCCGCGCTTAAAACGCCCGCGCCCACAGCCCCCAGACACGCGCTTAAGCGCTTGTCCGGCCAGAAGGTTTTCCCGTCGGCCGGGACTCCGCGGCCGCTCATGGCTTGCGCGCGCCTAAAAGAGCGCCAAAAAGCGCCGGCACGTCCTCCGGCCTCTGGGCGAAGGCTACGGGCTTCAAGTCCGCGCAGGCGAAAAGCGCGGGATACTCCGGCGCCGAAAGTTTGTGGGCCATGACGTAGTCCCGATCGTCCGGCGAAATCCAGGAGATGACGCGGCGCGGCGAATGACGGGCCAGCGCGGCCAAGGCCAGCGCCCGGGCCTTTTCGTCCTCGGGCCGTCCCACTATCTCGAGATAAAGCCGGCCGCAAGCCATCATGTCCGCGACGCGCGCGAGCCCCGCCTGCTTGGCCGCGGGCAGGGCCCGGGCGTCTGCGGCCAGCCCCTTGAGACCCCAGGCCAGCCACTTCCGGTAGTTGGAGTTCCCAGTGATGTGATGAAGCCGCCACACCGCCTCAAAAGCTGCGGCGTTCTCCTCCGGGACGACCGGCGGTGCGGCCGCGCCGTTCTGCGGCGTCCGGGACATGAACCCGCCCCGTTCGCGCTCCCAGAGTTCCTGAAAGAGCCCACGCCCCAAAGAATCCGCGGCCCGGCGCAAGGCGGGGTCCGCCATGACTTGAAAGAGCCCGCACAAGGCGGAAATCCGAGTCGCTGCCTCGCCGAGAGACGCGGGCGGCGCCTCCAAGGGCTCCAGCGCCGTTCGAGCCCGCTTGAGCCAGGCGGCCTCTTCCGCCGCGGCCGCGGCGGCGCAGAGAAAAGCCTCGCCCCCCCAAACGCCCGCGGAGCCGTCCGCGGCCAAGAACTCCGTCAACGCGCGGGCCGGGGCGAGAAAGTCCTGCGCGCCGGCGGCAGCGGCGGCCCAAAAAACCGGGGCCAGACGCGCGGCTTCCTCTGGGGCAGGCAATGCTCCGGATTTAAAAGAAGGCAGCCCTGACTCATTATCGCGCGGCAGGTCCTTGAGCGCTTTTTTTGCCGCGGCTCCGGCCTCCGCGTCGCCCCACTCTTCCTGCGCGTAGAGCAGGAGCCGGATCCCGTCCAAGGACGGCAGTCCCGCGTTTTTTTCCTTAAGGAGATCGCGCGCCGCGCCCTTGGCCCAGGCGGCTGGCACCTCGGCAAAGCTCTTCTCCCCGACCGCCCCGGTCCAGATGCCCTCGGAAGAGGCCACGCTCACCCGCTCCGGGACGGCTCCGCCAGATCAAACATCCGCTCCAGGGGCCGCCTCGCCCGTGCCGAGATATCCGCGGGAAGATCGACGATTTGGGATGGAGTCGGATTTTCCAGAGAGCGCAAAATTTCCGGAAGTCCCGTCGCCTTCATGTAGGGGCACAGCCGGCACATGGGGATGAATTTTTTTCCGGGAAACCGCGAGCGCGCCAGGTCGCCGAAGCCGCACTCAGTCACCAGCATATAGGACCGGGCCTTGGTGCGTCCGACGTAGTCCATCATGCCGCCCGTGCCGCCGACGAAGTCGACCGACTCGACCAGGCCCGGGCTGCACTCCGCGTGGGCCAAGATCTTGACCCCGGGGTACATGCGGCGATAGAGCGCCACGGAAGACGAGTCAAAATTCTCATGCACGATGCAGCGGCCTTTCCAGACGACCAACTCGGAGCCGATCTTCTTACCTAGAGCCTTGGAGAGGTTGCGCCCCATGAGCTCATCCGGGATGAAGACGACCTTGGAGTGCTCCGAAAAAAGCTTGGATAAAATTTTCTCCGCATTGGCGCTGGTCACCACCACGTCCGTCTCGGCCTTGACCGCGGCCGATGTGTTGATGTAGGTCGCGACCGGCGCGCCGGGGTGCTCCCGCTTTAAAGCGCGCACCTGCGCCGGCGTGATGCTCTCGGCCAGCGAACAGCCGGCCTCGGGCGCGGGAAGAAGAACGGTCTTGTCCGGGCTCAGGATTTTGGCGGTCTCCGCCATGAAGCGCACGCCGCAGAACACCACGCGCTCGGCCTTGGACTCTGCGCAGAGCCGGGAGAGCTTGTAGGAGTCGCCCACGAAATCGGCCACCCCGTGGATGACCTCGGCGCGTTGATAGACGTGCGCGGGGATGACCGCGTTTTTTATTTTTTTGAGCCGGTTAATTTTCCAGGTGAGCTCGGCCGCGCGCGCGATTTCGCCCTCGCCGTAGCCCAAGTCCGCCAGGCCGGCCTCAAAAAGGCGCTCGGCCTCCGCGGCCAGATCCTCGCTGGTCGGAGAACCGACGGACGCCGTCGCTGCCATGAATTTAAGCCGCCTTCATCTCCGGAAAATTGGTGTAAACGCCGTCGACGCCCAGGCGCCTCATCCGGGACAGCGTCTTGGCGTCGTTGACAGTATAGACAAAAACCTTGAGTCCGCGCTCGTGCGCTGAGCGCACGCTGCGCGCCGTCGCTTGGCGCACACTGATATTGAGGCTCTCGGCGCGCAGGACGGCTGTTTCTCGCCACGCCTTGGGGAAAAACGCCGGCCCAAGGAGATAGCCGATTCTGGCCTTGGGAGAAATTTTTCGAATTCGCTTTAAGGCCGCATGATCGAAGCTCGACACCATGGCCCAGTTCCAGGCGCCGCGCTCATCGAGAATCCGCGCTGCGCGCTCCTCGATGCCCGGGTACTTGCCGCTCCCGGCCTTGAGCTCAACGTGCACCTGAGCGCGGCCGCGGGCGAGATCGAGGACCTCTTCAAGCAAGGGAACGCGCTCCCCGTGGAAGCGGGAAGAGAACCACCCTCCCACGTCGACGGCACCCAACTCGCTCCAGGTCATGGCGGCGACACGGCGGCGCTTGCCGGCCACGCGTTTTAAATTCCAGTCATGGAGGACGGCCAAGCGACCGTCCTTGGTCTGGTGGACGTCCAACTCCAGGGCCTTGGCGCCGGCGGCCAGCGCCATGCGGAAAGCCGCCATGGTGTTCTCCGGGGCCTTGCCGCTATAGCCCCGGTGCGCGATCAAGAGCATCGCGCGAGCCTCTCCTCGAACGCGCCATAAACTTCGTCCGGCACGCTTACGCCCAAGGAGGCGTCGCGGCCGCTGCCGGGGCCGTGGAAGTCTGTCCCCCCGGTCACCAAGAGACCCAGCGCCTGGGCCATCTCCGCGAATCGGCGCGTTTGCGAGGCGCGATGAGCGGCATAGTGGGCCTCAAGGCCCTCCAGGCCCATCTTCATCCACTCCGGCAGGCGCTCCTCGCACTTGGAAACCGTTTTCGGGTGGGCCAGGACGGCGAAGCCCCCGAACTCTCGGATAAGGCCGATGGCGTCCTCCACTGCAGGGCCGCGCGGCTCCACGTAGCCGGGCTTGCCGCTCGATAAAAACCGTTCGAACGCCTCGCTGCGGCTTTTCACGACGCCCTTGCGCCTCAAGGCGTCCGCGATGTGCGGACGGCCCACTGTCTCCTTCGCCAAGGACTCTACGTCTTCCCAGGAGATGTCCAACCCCAGCCCGCGCAGGCGTTCGATGATCTCGCGGGCCCGGAGCACGCGCCGCGCTCGCCACTCGGCCAGACGCGCGGTAAAAGCCGGATCTGCGTGGCGCAGACCGTAGCCCAGGATGTGTACCTGATCGCGCTCGCGGGTGTTGATCTCGACGCCGCAGGCGGCGCGCACGTCCAACGCCGCGGCCTCCCGCTCGAACTCCGCGGCTCCCGCAGCGGTGTCGTGATCCATGAGCCAAACGAAATCGACGCCCGCATCCTTGGCGCGGCGCGCGACCTCGGCCGGCGGGGACGTGCCGTCCGAATAGGTGGAATGGGTGTGCAGATCGAAGACTTTCAGGACTAGACGGTGACGACTTCCTTGATTTCCGGGGCTTCCGCGCGCACCGCGCGCTCAACGCCGCCCTTCAAGGTTACCAAAGAGCTGGGGCAGCTGCCGCAGGCGCCGTGCAGGGACACCTCCACGATGCCGGTATCCTCGTGCACCGCCACGAGCGAAATATCCCCTCCATCCGATTGGATGTAGGGGCGCACGCGGGAAATCGCCTTCTCCACCCTTTCCTTCACCGTCACTGCGGGCGCGTCGTCCATTGCATGCCTCCCGAAGCCTCCGCCGCGGCGGCGCCGCAAGCGGCCTGCTTCTCCTCCATGATTTGCTCCAGCGTCACGCCGTCCAGGTAGGACTCGACAAGCGCCGCGAGCTTGCGCCAGACCGGAGAAATGGCGCAGCGGCTCTGGTGGCGGCAGTCGCGCTCGCCGCTTTCATACTTCTCGCAAACGCCCTCAAAAATTCGGCCCTCCACCGCGCGCACGATTTGGCCCAGCGTCACGCTCCGCGGCGGACGCGATAGAGCGTAGCCTCCCCCCTGCCCCCGTCGGCTCTCCACCAGCCCCGCGCGCTTGAGCTTGAGTAAAATCTGATTGACGTAGTCCGCAGGGATGTTTTCGAGGGCGGAGAGGCGATCCGCAGACACGGAGGCCTCATCCTTGGCGCGCGCCAGGACGGTCATGAGCCGTGCGGCGTATTCGGTCAAGCTGCTGATTCTCATGGGCGTCCTTTAATAAATTCCCATCTGATCTTTGGCCTCTTCGCTGGCCATCACTCGAGGATCCCACGGGGGCTCAAAGCTCAGATCCACGTCCACGTCGCGTACGCCGGGGATCTTGGCCACGGCGCCATGGACCATGGCCAATAGCATGGGCCCGTAGGGGCAGGCCGGCGAAGTCAGGCTCATGCGCACCACGACCGAGGCGCCGTCTTGCTCCGAGCCCTTGATTTCGGCCCCGTAGACTAGTCCCAGATCGACGATGCTGACGCGGATTTCCGGATCGAACACCGGCTGCAGGGCTTCTCCGACCTGCTTGAAGTTCACGCCCGAGGGCGGCGCGGCAGGCCGGGGAGTTTTCTCTGCCATCACGCGCCCTCCTTGAACTCGCTTTTGCCGCGGGCGGAAAGGCCCTGCGCCACGGTGTTCCAGGCCAGGGTCGCGCACTTGATGCGCGTGGGGAATCGCCGTACGCCTTCCAAAGCCTTGGCCGCCTCCAAATCCTCCGGCAGGCTCTCGGGCGCGGCCTTGGAGAGCATCATGTCCTTGAAGGCGGAAACCAAGGACAACGCATCTTGGACGCTCTTGCCCTCCAGCGACTCGGCCATGATGGCGGAAGACGCTTGGCTGATGACACAGCCGTGTCCAGCATAGCGGATCTGGGCGATGTTCCCGTCGCCGCCTTTTTTCATGGTGATCTCAAGCTCGTCACCGCAGACCGGATTGATGCCGTGGGAATAAAAATCGCTGGCGGAAATCTTCCCTTTATGGGCTCCGCTCTGGTAGTAGTCCAAAAGCGCTTCCTGATAAAGGTTTCGCAGTTCCGCGTCGCCTTCCACGTTATTTCACCCCCGCCGGCCGCTTGAAAAAAGCCGCGGTCTTGGCCAGCGCGCCCCCCAGGGCCTCGACCTCGTTCATGGTGTTGTAGAGATAAAAGCTCGCCCGGGCCGTGCCGCCGACCTTGAGCCGGCCCATGAGCGGCTGGCAGCAATGATGCCCGGCGCGGACGGCCACGCCCTCCAGATCAAAAGCCGTACCCACGTCGTGCGGGTGCACGCCTTCGATGTTGAAGGAGACGATGCCGCCGCGCGCTCCGGGCTCCTTCGGCCCGTAGACCGTGGCCGCCGGAAACTCCGCGAAAATCTCAAGCGCACGTTTGGTCAGGGCTGCCTCGTGCTCGTGCAGGGCCGCGAAGCCTGCGCGGCTCAAGTAGTCCAGGGCCGCGGAGAAAGCCGCGGCGGCCGCGATGTTGGGCGTGCCGGCTTCGAACTTGTAGGGAACGACATTGGGCGTAAAGCCCTCCCATGAGACGCGCTCGATCATGTCGCCTCCACCCAGGAACGGATCCATGGCCTCCAGGAGTTCCTCCTTGGCGTAGAGCACGCCCAAGCCCGTGGGCCCCATCATCTTGTGTGCGGAAAAGACCAAAAAGTCGCAGTCCCAGGACGCGACGTCCGTCGGGTAGTGGGGCGTCCACTGGGCCGCGTCCACCAAGGTCCTGGCGCCGCGGCTTTTGGCGAGCGCGATAAGGCCCGGAACGGGATTGAGCGTTCCCAAAGCGTTGGAGGCCGCCGTAAAAGCCACGAGCTTAGTCTTGGCGGTGATCAAGCCGGGCGCGGCCGCCAAGTCCAGGCGCCCGTCCTCGGTGACGGGAATAAAGCGCAGGCGCGCGCCTTTTTCCTTGGCCAGCATCTGCCACGGGACCAAGTTGGAGTGGTGCTCCATCTCCGTGAGCAGAATCTCGTCGCCCGCGGAGACAAACTTGCGCCCCCAGGAATGCGCGACGAGGTTGATGGACTCCGTCGTGTTGCGGGTGAAAACCACGGTTTCTGGCTTGGGCGCATGCAAAAACTCGGCGGTCTTGCGGCGCGCGGCGTCCATCAGGGCCGTGGCTTCGTCTGAAAGCGTGTGCACGCCGCGGTGCACGTTCGCGTTGTGTCTCTCGTAGAACTCCGCCAAAGCCGCCACGACTTGCCTGGGTTTCTGGGTGGTGGCCGCGTTGTCGAGGTAAACCAGAGGCTTGCCGTGCACGGTACGGCTTAAAATCGGAAAATCTTCGCGAATCCTGCGGACGTCGAGCATTTTAGTCGTCCTCTTCCGGTCCGCCCAAACGCCGGGACAAGGCCGCGCGCAGCCCATCAGGTTTGACCGAATCGAGCATCTCCTGGGCGAAGGCGCGGATCAAGAACGCACGCGAACGCTCCTCGCTGATGCCGCGCGAACGGAGATAGAACAGCGCGTCTTCGGAGAGCCGCCCGATGGTCGATCCGTGCCTGCACTGCACGTCGTTGGCGAAAATCCGGAACTCGGGCTTGGTATTGACCCAGCCCCTTTCGGAGAGCAGAAGGTTCTTGTTGTAGACCATAGCGTCGGTCTTCTGCGCCTGGGGCGCGACTTCAATAATGCCGCGAAACGCCGCCTGCGCCGAGCCGTCAAGAACCCCTTTATAAAGCTCGCGGCTCGTGCCGTGCGGCGCGTCGTGCCGGATGAGCGTATGGTTGTCGACGTGCTCTTGCCCGTGAACGACGTAGAGCCCGTCCATGACGCACTCCGCGCCCTCGCCCTCAAGGGCGCCGTCGAAATCGTTGCGCACGAGCTCGCCGCCGAAGGTCAAGACGTGGGAGTGGAAGCGGCTGCCGCGCGCTTGACGCAGAAGGCCCGCCGTGGTCTCGAAGGCGCGTGCGCCTGCGGAAGCGGAAAATGTTTTTGAAACCGGTTCCTTGCCGCTGGTGCCGGCCGTTGATATGCGGCCGGCGCCGCCGGTTTGAATTTGGCAATAGTCCAGTTGAGCGTCCTCAGCCAGGCGGAGCACGGCGGTCCTGTTGCGCCAGGTCGGGCCGGCGCCGCTTAAAACCGCCGATTCTTCGATGATTGAGGCGCGCGCCGCCGGCCCCAAATCCGCAATGACCAGCGGATGGCTCATGCGCGGCGCTTGGGCGCCGCTCCATAAAAAAGCGATTTGCAAAGGCTCTGCCAAGGACGCTTTCTTCTCCAGCCCCAAGTAGGCGCCATCGCGGAAGAGCGCCGCGCTTAAGCGGGAAAGGCCGCAGCGGCTCTCGGCCGCGAGCTTGAGCGGCCGCGCAAGAGCATCGGCTCCCCTCCGAATCTCTTCCGACAAAGGCCCAATCCGCGCGCCCGCGCTACCGGGGAGCGCGGAGAGTTCTTTTGAAAAAAACCCATCGACGAAGACGAGGCGGCAAGGCAGCCAGACCGACACGGCGGCTTTCGCCTGCTTCTCTGAAATTTGTCCGGACGCTTCCGACAGGAGCAGAGGCGTCTCGGCGATGGGGGCCAGATTCGTCAGCCGCCACGCCTCGTCCT
>DAIDHS010000048.1 GCA_027451985.1 Elusimicrobiota bacterium | reverse complement strand
CGGTGCCGCCGGGGCCGTAGCCCTCGTAGGTCAGCTCCTCGTAGGCCGCGCCTTCAAGCTCGCCCGTGCCCTTCTGGATGGCGCGCTTGATGTTGTCGGCGGGCATGTTGGCCGCGCGCGCGTCGTCCATGGCGCGGCGCAGGCGCGGGTTGGCGCCGGGGTCGCCGCCGCCCATGCGGGCCGCCATCGTGATTTCGCGCACGATTTTGGTCCACACCTTGCCTTTCTTGGCGTCGGTGAGCGCCTTTTTATGCTTGATTCCAGCCCAATGCGAGTGTCCGCCCACGGGAATACCCTCCTGAAGTTGACTCGGAGAGATCATATCAAAACCGGAGGACGGCGGGGAATCAAACGAGGATATATTTGGCTTGAGCCGCGTTTCTGGGGATCTTATCGCCGTCCGCCTTCAGGCCGTTTAAGTGAAATTCTATGGCTTCTTGGATGTTCCGCTCCGCTTTTTTCGCGGTGGAGCCGGTGGCGATGCACCCGGGCATATCCGGGCAAAAAGCCGAATAATTTTTTCCGGCCTTCTCGATCACGATGAGATATTTGCTCATTTAAGCCCCGCCTGCTTCAAGACGCTGTTCAGAGTTCCGGGCGCCAGGTCATCCCCTGGATGCCCGGCGATCGTGACTCTTCCCGATTTCCATGGATGTTTATACTGGCGATGGCTTCCTCTCGTCGCCGCCAAACGCCAACCATCCGCTTCAATCAATTTGAGAACGTCCCGCACTTTAATTGTCAGTATAGCCCTGGCACCCAAAACCGTCAATATGCATTACGGGCAGGGCGATAAAAGAGTTCCCGCCCTCGAGTTTTGGTATGATCTTCCCGAGGGCTTGATCCGCTCGAAGGACAGGCACCCATGACATGCGGCAGACTCGCGCACAGCCGTCCTACGGACTCGTCGGCTCGGGCCAGGCCGCCCGGCATTTCGGCCGCTATCTGCGCTTGCGCCGCATCCCCTTCAAGCGCTGGACCCGCCGCTCGGGCGTTCCCGCGGAAAAAGCCCTGGCCGATTGCGGGACGATTCTCCTCCTTATCAAGGACGACGCGCTCGCCCCGTTCATCAAGGCCCACCCGTTCTTAAAGGGAAAGCGCCTGGTGCATTTCTCCGGCAGCTTGACGGTGCCGGGCGTGGTGGGCCTGCACCCGCTGGTCTCCTTCGCGCCCAAGCGCCTGTCCTTAAAGGACTACGAGCGCATCGCGTTTATCTCGGAGACAGGGGGCCCGAGCCTCCAAGACATTTTCCCGCGCCTGAAAAACCCCAGCTACGGCGTCTTGCCCCGGATGAAGCCCTACTACCACGCGCTCTGCGTGATGGCGGGGAACTTCCCGGTGCTTCTGTGGCGGAAATTCTTCCGGGAGTTTAGCCGCGTCACGGGCGCGCCCGCCTCGGCCGCGAAGCCCTATCTCGATTCCGTGCTCGCGAACCTGGGCCGCGGCCCCAGCGCGGTTCTTTCGGGCCCGTTCGCGCGCAGGGACGCGGGCACCATCCGGCGCAACGCGGCGGCTCTTAAGGGCGATTCGTACCAGCCGGTTTACCGCGCCTTCGCGCGCGCCGAATTTCGGAGGACAAAATGAAAATCTCGGATTTCTACGCCTACCGCAAGGGCGCGCGCAAAATCTCCATGGTCACGGCCTACGACTACGTCACCGCGCGGCTGGCCCAGGAGTCCGCGGTCGACTGCGTGCTGGTGGGCGACAGCCTCGCGATGGTGGTGCACGGATACCCCTCGACTACGGCCGCGACGCTCGAGATGATGGTCCCGCACGTGGCCGCGGTGCGTCGCGGCGTGAAGGATAAGCTTCTGGTCGCGGACATGCCGTTTTTGTCATTTCGCAAAGGCAAGGCCGCCGCGGTCGAGGCCGCCGGGCGCTTGATTCAGGCCGGCGCCGAGGCGGTCAAGCTCGAAGGCGCGCGTGGGCACGAGGACGCGGTCGCGCACTTGGTCCAGTCGGGCGTGCCGGTGATGGGCCACCTGGGCCTGACACCGCAGTCCGTCAACGCCTTCGGCGGCTACAAAGTTCAGGGCCGCGGCGCCAAGGCCGCGCGGGAGATGCTGCGAGACGCCAAGACGCTCGAAGCCGCCGGGTGCTTCGCCTTGGTCCTTGAGTGCGTGCCCGAAGCATTGGCCGCCAAAATTGCGCGGGCGCTCAGGATTCCCGTCATCGGCATCGGCGCCGGGCCCAAGACCGACGGCCAGGTGCTGGTGATTTACGACCTGCTCGGCTTCTACCGCGATTTGTCGCCGCGCTTCAACAAGAAATACCTGGAAGGCTACGCGCTCTCGGTCAAAGCCTTGAACCGCTTCGACGCCGAGACTAAGGGCGGGCAATTTCCAAGGAAGGAGCACTCCTACTCGTGACGAAGGTCGTGCGCTCGCCCGCGGCGTGGCAGAGGCTGCGCGCGTCCGCGTTGCGCGGCAAGTCCGTGGGCTTCGTGCCCACCATGGGCGCGCTGCACGCGGGGCATCTCTCGCTGCTGCGCCGAAGCAAACGCGAGAACGGCGTCACGGTCGCGAGCATCTTCGTCAACCCGACGCAGTTCAACGACAAGAAGGACTTGGAGAAATACCCGCGCCCGCTCGCGCAAGACCTGGCGCTCTTGAACTCCGCCGGCGCGGACTACCTGTTTTTGCCCGACTTCCGCGCGATGTACCCGGACGGCTACCGCTACAAGGTGACGGAGAACGATTTGAGCCGCGCTCTGTGCGGCGCGCACCGCCCCGGGCACTTCGACGGCGTCTTGACCGTGGTGATGAAGCTCTTGAACATTATCGGCGCGGACCGCGCGTATTTCGGCGAGAAGGACTATCAGCAGTACCTGCTCGTTAAAGGCATGGCCGAGGCGTTTTTTCTGCGCGCCAAAATCATTCCCTGCCCCACCGTGCGCGAGAAAAGCGGCTTGGCCTTGAGCTCGCGCAACGCCTTGCTCCCGCCGAAGTTGAAGCCCCTGGCGCCGGAGCTGCGCCGCGCGCTCGTGGAGTCTTCCAGCGCGCGCGCCGCGGCCAAAACGCTGGCCCGCAAAGGCTTCAAGGTGGATTACGTGGAAGACCGGCTCGGGCGGCGCTTCGCCGCGGCCTATCTCGGGACTGTGAGGCTCATCGACAATGTCAAAATCTAAAGCGCGCATTCTTTTTAACTTGAGCGGCTCCATCGCCTGCTACAAGGCCTGCGAGGTCGTTTCGCAGCTGGTGCAAAAAGACTGCGAGGTCAAAATCGCCTGCACGCCGGCGGCGCTCAACTTCGTGGGCCGCGCGACCTTGGAGGGCCTGACCGGCCAGCCGGTGTTTGACGGTCTTTTTACGCCCGGCGCGGCGATGGAGCACATCAACTTGAACAAATGGGCCGACCTCTGCGTCTTGTGCCCCGCGACCGCGGACGTCTTGAACAAGATGGCCGCGGGCTTGGGCGACGACGCCGTCACCGCGCTCTTCCTGGCCTTCGACTTCAAGAAGCCCTACCTCGTGGCGCCCGCGATGAACCAGGCGATGTGGGCGCACCCCGCGACCAAGCGCTCGCTTGAGACTCTGCGCGGCTGGGGCGTGGACGTCATCGCGCCGGGGACCGGCCGCCAGGCCTGCGGCGACGTGGGCCAAGGGCGCATGGCCGAACCGGAGGACGTTCTCGCCGCCATCACGTGGCGCCTGGAGAAAGCATGAGGATTCTCGTCACCGCCGGAGCCACGCGCGAGCACGTGGACGGCGTGCGCTTTTTGACCAACGTCAGCACCGGCAAGACCGGCGCGGACTTGTGCGGGGCCTTCGCGCGCCTGGGCCACCGCGTATTTTTGCTGCGCGGACAAGGCGCGGTTTCTCCCGCGCGGACGGGGCCTTCGCGCGCGTCGGCGCCCGCGGTCGAAGACGCGTTTTTGGATTTTTCGGATTTGGATCGCAAGCTGAAGAACCTTCTGCGCGCGCGGGACTTCGACCTGGTGGTGCACTGCGCGGCGGTGGGGGACTATTCCATCGAGTCCGTCGCCAGCGGGCGGCGCCGCTTCAAGCCCGGCCGCGCGGGAAAAATCGACTCCTCCGGCCCGTTGATCCTGCGCCTTACGCCCAACTTCAAGATTTTGGACCGCCTGCCGGGCTACGCCGGGCCGCAGGCGCTCGTCGTCGGCTTCAAGCTCACCAACACGCTCGAGCCTGCCAAGCGCCTGCGCGCCGTGAAGAAGCTGGGCGCCCCGGTCGTGGTGCACAACGACTTGGGCGAAATGGAATCGGGCCGCCGCGTCTTTCGCGTCTACGAAGGCGGGCGAATCGTCAAAATCTGCCGGAACGCGCCGTCCTTGGCGCGCGCGCTGGCTCGACTGGGGGAACGACATGCTGCTCGCCTTGGACATCGGTAACACGCAGATATTCGGCGGGGTCTTCGCCGGGGAAAAAATCAAGTTCACCTTCCGCAAGAGCTCCAAGGCTCCGGCCACGGCCGACGAGCTGGGCGTGTTTTTGAAGGGCATTCTGCGCGAAAACGGCGCGGACCCGGCGGAGATTTCGGGCATCGCGATTTGCTGCGTGGTGCCGGACCTGATTTACGCGGTCAGGCACTGCGCGCTCAAATACTTCAAGATGGCGCCCTTTCTCCTGGAGCCGGGCGTGAAGACCGGCTTGAACGTCAAGTACAAAAATCCCGCCGAGGTGGGCGCCGACCGCATCGCCGACGCCGTCGCGGCCGTGAACCTTTATCCCGGCAAGAACGTCATCATCGCGGACTTCGGCACGGCGACCACGTTCAGCGCGGTCACCAAGGGCCGCGACTACTTGGGCGGCGCCAT
The DNA here is from genome assembly GCA_027451985.1 of Elusimicrobiota bacterium. Lineage (GTDB taxonomy): Bacteria > Elusimicrobiota > Elusimicrobia > UBA1565 > UBA9628 > JAGWJU01. The sequence goes on along the minus strand of DAIDHS010000048.1, from coordinate 4,409 downwards.
TCTGGCCGGCGTGCGCACGTCCATGGAGGCGCTCTCCGAAAAGACCGCGAAGCTCTTCCCCGTGGAGATCGCCAAGCCTCCGGAGTTGGTCGGCCGCACCACGGCGGCCAGCCTGCAGTCGGGGCTCTACTACGGCAACCTGGCCATCGTCAAGGAATTCTCGCGCGCCATCCAGGCCGATTATTTCGGCGGAAAAAAAGCCGTGCTCATCGGCACGGGCGGGCTCTCGCGGCTCTTCGCGCAGGAAAAAATATTCGACGTCATCGCGCCCGACCTTGTGCTGCAGGGCTTGAACTTCGCCTACCGGATGAACCGGCCCGCGGATTTATGATATCCTCTTATAGGTCCATCCAAGCATCGTCCTAACAGCACGCGGCTTGTTCCCATCGGTCCAGGAGGCAAGCCCAGTGAAAAAAGCCCCACGTCAGTGCCAAGCCGTGACCCTCGCGGGCACGTATTCGCCCTCGCACCGCTGCTTGAAGCGCGGCGGCGTTCTGCGGCAAGGCGCCGCCTATCTGTGCGCGCACCATCGCGCGCCCGCGGAAAAGGCGCGAGCCTAGGGTGGCGAAAAGGCAGCTGCCGGGCTGGCAGGCCGTTCCTCTCTGCGGATTCCTCAGCGCCCTGGGCCTTTTCGCCTCGCTCCTGCCCCGCCGCGCCGAAGTCGCCCTGGGCCGGGCGCTGGGCCGGCTAGTGTTCCGCGCCAAGCTTTTTAAGCGCGGCGTGGTCGAGGCCAACGTGGCCCGCTGCTTCCCCCGGTTGGACGGCTCCTCGCGGCTTTCGCTCATCAAGCGCAACTACGAGCACTACGGCGTGCTGCTCTTCGAGTTCATGCATTACTTTTCGCCCATTCCGGGCCACTGGCGCCGCTACGTGCCGACCGCGGCGCGCGTGGAGGGGCTGGAGCACTGGCAAAAGGCGCTGGCCCGCGGCAAGGGCGTCATCATCTTCTGCTCCCACATGGGCTCGTGGGAAACGGCGGCGTCCGCGGCCGGGCTGGCGGGAGTCCAGAGCACGATTGTCACCACCGTGCTCACGCCGCGCTGGCTGCACGACAAAATCACGGCCTGCCGCGCCTCGGTGGGGCTAAGCGCGGCCTTCCACCCGGGCTCCATGGTCGCGGTAATGAAGACCCTGCGCCGCGGAGGCACGGTCGCTTTCATGAACGACCAGTACGCGATGCCGCCCATGGGCCTGCCCGTGGTCTTCTTCAACACCCGGGTGGACACGCTTTCGGTGGTGGGGCCGCTGGCCAAGCGCACGGGCGCGGCCGTGGTGCCGTTTTGCACGTTCCGCGATCCGGATGGAACGACCGTCGCGCGCTTCGAGCCCGAGTTCGACTTGGGCGAAAACCCCGGCGATCCGGAGGCCGCCACGCAGCGCGTGGCCGGCCGCGTCGAGAGCTGGGTGCGCGCGCACCCCGAGCAGTGGCTCTGGATGCACCGCCGCTTCAAGAACGTTCCCGTTTCCCAAGGAGCCGCATGAGCTTCGAGCAATTCCATTTCAATGAAAAAATCGCCGAGGGCGTGCGCGCTCTCGGCTTTACCCAGCCCACGCCCATCCAGGCCCGGGCCATTCCCAAGGTGCTGGAAGGGCGCGACGTGCTGGGCCTGGCCCAGACCGGCACCGGCAAGACGGCCGCCTTCGCCCTGCCCATTTTGCAGCGCCTGATGACCGGCCCGCGGGGCCGCGTTCGGGCGCTGGTGCTGGCGCCGACGCGGGAGCTGGCCGAGCAGACGCACGACGCCTTCTCGCGGCTGGGCCGCGCCACGGGCCTTCGCAGCGCCGCGATTTACGGCGGCGTGTCCATGCGCCCGCAGCAGCAGGCGCTCAAGGGCCGCGCGGAAATCGCCGTGGCCTGCCCCGGCCGGTTGCTCGACCACTTGAACCAGGGCACGGCGGATTTGTCCCATATCGAGGTCGTCGTGCTCGACGAGGCCGACCACATGCTCGATATGGGATTTCTGCCGGACATGCGCCGCATCATGGCGCGCCTGCCGGCCCGCCGCCAGACCCTGTTGTTCTCGGCCACCATGCCCGAGGACATCCGCAAGCTCTCCCACGAATGGCTGCGCGATCCGGAGACCGTGCAAATCGGGGAGCTGGCCCCCGTCACCACGGTGAGCCACTATCTCTACCCCGTCCGCGAGCACTTGAAGACCGAGCTGCTCCTGGAGCTCGTCAAGCGCACGGCGGGGGGCTCCGTGCTGGTCTTCACGCGGACCAAGCACCGCGCCAAGCGCCTCGACCAGCGCCTGCAGCTCGAGGGGCACTCGGCGGCGTCCCTTCAGGGGAACCTCTCGCAGAACCGGCGCAAGCAGGCCTTGGACGGCTTCCGCGGCGGCAAATTCGACATCCTGGTGGCCACGGACATCGCCTCGCGCGGCATCGACGTCTCGCAGATTTCCCACGTCATCAACTTCGACATCCCAGGCACGCCCGAGGCCTACACCCACCGCATCGGCCGCACGGGCCGCGCGGCCAAGACCGGCGACGCCTTCACGTTCGTGACCGACCAGGACGCGTCGATGGTCAAGCTCATCGAGCGCCGGCTGGGCCGGAGCATCGAGCGCCGCACCTTGGACGGTTTCGACTACCACAAAGCCAACGCGCCCGCGGCGCCCGCGGCTCACGCGACGCACGCGGCGCATCACGCGGCCCCGCGCGCCGGCGCGCACCAGCAGCGGCGGCATCGGCGCCGCTAGACCAGGAGGTTACATGCCAGGCTACTTCAGGAGACGCAAAGGCCACAACGGCCCCAACAAGAACGAGCAGAAGGTCATCCGCGCCCACCGGGAAGAAGTTCTGGAGCGCCAGGCGGGCACGCTGTCCTCGCATTTTCCCGAGGTGGGGGGCTTGCGCGTCCATTTGACCTTCCTGGGCTCCCATCAGCAGCTGCTGGAGGAGAAGAAATTGGAGTTCAAGCCCGGCGACGTGGCGCTCTTCACGGTCTCCTGCCCAGGGCGGTGCGGCCGGGGCGTCTTTGATTTGAGCGAGAAGATCGCGGCGACGGTGGGCGAGCGCCTGGCCTTGGCCGAGGACGCGCAGAAGTGCCCCGAGACGATTTTCGGCGGATCGTCGGAAACCTGCGGCGGAGAGCTGCGCAGCCGGCTCGAGGTCGACTACCTGTCTTAGAGCGAGCCGTGCGCAAGGGAAGTCCTTATCTCGTCGTCGGAGCCGGGTACCAAGGGCTGACGTTCGCCCTGGAGGCCGCGCGGCGCGGCCTGCCCGTCGTGCTGCTGGAAAAATCCGCGCGCGTCGGCGGGATGGCGCGCTCCTTCACCCACGAGGGCTTCACCTGCGATTTCGGCATGCACGGCTTCATCAGCCAGGACCGCCGGCTCACCGGCATGATGAAGGACCTCTTGGGCGCCAACTTCTCCGCCTTCCGCGTCCGGCCCGCCTCGTGGTTCGGCCCCGGCGACATCGTCGAGGACCGCCGGTTCTTTCCCGATCGGGCGCGCTACCCCTACCCGCACCTCTTCACCGGCACCTCCCGCCGGCTGGAGACCGAGGTGTGGAACTGCATGCGCATCTACAACCCTCCGACGGCGATTTACCCCAAGAAGGGCGGCTTCGGCCGGGTGTTCGAGGACATGGCCGCCGAAATCCGCCGCCGCGGCGGCCGGATTCTCCTGGGCTCGTCCCTCGCGGAGGGCGATTTGAAGGTGTCCGGCGGCCGGGTTGTCTCGGCGCGCCTGCGCGGGCGCTGGACCGCGGTGGCGGGCTGCTATTGGGCCGCGGGCGCCCAGCGCGTCGCGGATCCGAACTCCCGGCTGCTGCTCTATCATTTTTTCCTCAAGGGCCGCACGCCCTCGCCCTATCACTGGGTCCGCGTCGCCCTGGAGAACCCCCTGGTGCCGCCCCTGGTGTACTATCCGTCCAATTTCAGCCGGGCCAACGCCCCGCGCGGCTGCTACAGCGTGGCCGCCGCCTTGCCGGTCTATCAGGCCAGGGCCAACGCCCCGCGGGACAAAAAGCGGCTGCTCGACTGGTTCTCCCGGTCCCCGGAGGACTTCCAGCCCTGGCTGACGCGGTTCTTGTCCCGGGCGGGGTTCTTCCCGGAAAAAAATCTCCTGGGCGTGCGCCAGGACTCGATTCCGCTGCCGCAGGACCGCTTCGGCCGCAAGCGCTTTAAAAAGCGGGACGGCCTGCGCGCGGTGCGCGCCTCCAATTTCTGGGAGGCGGACGACTGGCTTAAGGAGATTCCCGGCGACAGTTGGATGCCCTCGATGATGCGCTCGGCCCTGCGCGCGGCCGAGGACGTTCTCCCCGCGGCCGCCGAGCGCCGCTAGAACTGCACCACGGCCGGCTGGTAGGGGCCGTTGCGCGCGGCCCCCTGTCAAATCAGTTAAGGATGTTACCGAAGGAGTAGCCGTCGTCGGCCGTTCCTTTTTTCTTTTTGCTCCTTT
>DAIDHS010000047.1 GCA_027451985.1 Elusimicrobiota bacterium | reverse complement strand
GGTGTTGTAGTCGATGTCGGAGATGATCTTGTCGGGGTGGGCGTTGAGCATCCGCGCGAAGATGGTGTCCTCCCAAAGCCGCGGCCACGGCGCTACTCGACCGTGACGCTCTTGGCCAGGTTGCGCGGCTGGTCCACGTCGCAGCCGCGCAGGTCCGCGATGTGGTAGGCCAAAAGCTGCAGGGGCACGATGTTGACCGCGGGGGCCAGGAACTCGGGCGCCGCGGGCACGAGGAGGGTCTCCGCGGCCCGGGGCGCGGCGTCGCCCTCGGTGGCCACGGCGATAATCTGCGCGCCGCGCGCGCGCGCCTCCTCGATGTTGGAGAGCATCTTTTCGGCGGTCTTCGCGCGCGTGGCCACGGCCACGACCGGCATGTCGCGGTCTAGGAGCGCGATGGGGCCGTGCTTCAACTCGCCCGCGGCGTAGCCCTCGGCGTGGATGTAGGAAATCTCCTTCAACTTCAAGGCCGCCTCCATCGCCACGGGGTAATTGAGGCCGCGGCCGATGAAAAGGAAGTGCTCCTTCTTATAGTAGCGCTTGGCGATCTCGAGCGCGCGGGCATCGGTCTTGAGCGCGCGGCGCACCAGGGCCGGGAGCTTCACCAGCTCGTCGATGAGCTCGCGCCCGCGGAAGGCGTCGATAGTCCCCCGCGCGGCCGCGCAGTGCACCGCGAAGGCGGCCAGTGCCGAGAGCTGGCCCAAAAAGGCCTTGGTCGAGGCCACGCCGAACTCGGGGCCGCAGTGGGTATAGAGGTTGAAGTCCGAGGCGCGGGTCAGGGCCGAGCCCACGCTGTTGCACACGGAGAGAATCTTGGCGCCTTTCTCGCGCGCGAGCTTGGCCGCCGCCAGGGTGTCGGCGGTCTCGCCGGATTGGCTAATCGCCAGCACCAGGTCGCCGGGCTCGACGACCGCGCCGCGGTAGCGGAACTCGCTGGCGGGCTCGGCCAGCACGCTCACCCCGGCCAAGTCCTCGATCCAGTACTTGGCGATGAGGCCGGCGTTGAGCGCGGTGCCGCAGGCCACCACGTGGATGCGGCGCAAATCCTTGAGCACCTGGGCCTTCATGCCGCACTCGCGCTCAAGGACCCCGTCGTGGAGCGGCAGCAGGCGCCCGCGCAGCGTGTCCTCGCAGGCCTCGGGCTGCTCGTGGATTTCCTTCATCATGAAGTGGCGGAATCCCCCCTTCTCGGCGGTGCGCCGATCCCAGGGGATGTGGACCGGGGACTTGGACACCCGCTTGCCGGCCAGGTTGAAATAGGTGCAACCCCCGGACTTGAGCACCGCCATCTCGCCGTCCTCCAAGAACACGGCTTCGCGCGTGTGCTCCAGAAACGCCGGGACGTCCGAGCCCAGAAAATTTTCGCCCTTGCCCAGGCCGATGATGAGCGGCGAGGAAGTCTTGGCCGCGATGAGCACGCCCGGGGCCTTGTCCCAGAGCACGGCCAGCGCGTAGGCGCCGCGCACCTCGGCCAGGGCCTGGCGCACGGCTTCGAACAAAAGCGGTTCGGTCAGGTGGGGCGGCAGGGCGCCGTTGGGCCCGCGCAGGGTCTTCAACTTTTCTTCGATGAGGTGCGCGGCGGTCTCAGTGTCGGTCTCGGACTCGAAGACGTGGCCCGCGGCCGCGAGCTTTTCCTTGATCTCGAGATAGTTCTCGATGATGCCGTTGTGGATGACGACCAGGGACTTGCCGCAATCCGCGTGCGGGTGCGCGTTCTCCTCGGAAGGCTTGCCGTGCGTGGCCCAGCGGGTGTGTCCCAAGGCCGTGGTGCCCCTGATGGGCGACTCCTGCAAAAGAGCCTCCAGATTGGCGAGCTTGCCGCTGGCGCGGCGGCGTTCGATGCGGCCTTTGTCCAGGACCGCGACGCCGGCCGAGTCGTAGCCGCGATACTCCAGGCGCTTTAAGCCCTCCAAGAGCAAAGGGACCGCCTGGCGCGGGCCGCTGTAGCCGACGATGCCGCACATGCGCTTGGCCTAGGAAACGAGCTCCTTCATCTCGGACACCGCGGCCTTCAAGCCGACGAACACCGAACGGGCCACGATGGAAAATCCGATGTTGAGCCCGCCCAAGTGCGGAATCGCCGCGACGGGTTTGACGTTGTGGTAGGCCAGGCCGTGGCCGGCGTGCACTTCCAGGCCCATCTCGTAGGCGAGGTACGCGGCCAGCTCCAGGCGCTCCAATTCCTGCGCGACGGCCTTTTGACCGCGCGCGGCGCAATACGCCGTGGTGCAGAGCTCGACGGTGTCCGCGCCGAGGCTCCTGGCCGCGCGCACGGCCGCGGCCTCGGGGTCGATGAAGAGGCTTACGCCCACGCCCTTGGCCTTCAAGCGCGCCGCGGCGGCCTTGACGGCCCGGCCGCTCTTGGCGAGGTTCAAGCCACCCTCGGTCGTGACCTCGCCCGGGCGCTCGGGCACCAGGCACACGGAGTCGGGCCGCGCCTTCAGGGCCGCCGCCACCATGGCGGGCTCCGAGGAAATCTCCAAGTGCACGCGCCCGGGAGCGGCGCAGAGCTTGCGCAGGTCCTCGTCCTGGACGTGGCGCCGGTCGCGGCGCAGGTGCACGACGACGGAGTCCGCGCCGGCCTGGCGGCAGACCCGCGCCGCAGCCAGGAGATCCGGTTCGGCCTCCTTGCGCGCCTGGCGCAAGGTCGCGACGTGATCGATGTTGACGCCCAATTTGACGCGGCTGGAAAGCCTCATGTTCTTCCTCCCTCTTGTCCGGTCTCCCGGCGGTAGGTCTCGGCCAAGCTCCGCGCCAGGGCCCGGACGCGGGCCTTGTTCGGGCCCTCGACCAGGATGCGCAGGACCGGCTCGGTCCCTGAATAGCGAAGCAAAATTCGGCCCTTCCCGCGAAGCTCTTTCTCGCCGCCGCGCAGGGCTTTCTGAAGCCGGGGCAGATCTCCCAGGGGAATTTTGGAGTCGGTTTCCACGTTCTCGACCGCTTGCGGCACGGCGCGAAAGGCGCCCCCCAAAGCGCTCAGACGCCCGCCCGATTCGCGCAGCGCGGCCAGGGTCTGCAGCGCGGTCAAAAGGCCGTCGCCCGTGGCCGCGAAACGCCGGAAGATGACGTGTCCCGAGGTCTCGCCGCCCAGGCTCAGGCCCTCGCGCTCGATGGCGTCGGTCACGTTGCGGTCGCCCACCGGCACGCAGACGTTGGCGATGCCCTTGGACTCGAGGAAGCGCAAAAGCGCGTAGTTGGACATGACCGTGAGCGCCACCTTGTTCCTGCGCAAGAGGCCCAGGCGCTTCAAGCGCAGCGCGGAAAGGCAGATGATGGCGTCGCCGTCCAAGAGCCGGCCCTTTTCGTCGGTAAAGAGCGCGCGGTCCGCGTCGCCGTCCAAGGACACGCCGCAGTCGGCCTTGTGCCGCAGGACGGCCCGGCGCACCGCCCCGGGAAAAAGAGCGCCGCAGCCGGCGTTGATGTTGCGGCCGTCCGGCGAGACGCCCAAGGGCACGACCTCGGCGCCCAAGGCCGCGAACAGACCGGGCGCGATCTTGGCCGCGGCGCCGTTGGCGCAGTCCAGCACGATGGTCAGGCCCGACAGATCGAGATTTGCGGGAAAGGTGCTGCGCAGAAAATCGGCGTAGAGCCCGGCCAAGTCCGGCCGGCGCGCGGGCGAAGCGAGGGCGCGGCGCGGGCGGACCGGCCGCGCGGGGCCCGAGACCTCGTCCTCGATGCGGCCCTCGGCTTCGGTGCAGAGCTTGAAGCCCGCGGCGTCGAAGAACTTGACCCCGTTGAAGCGCGCCGGGTTGTGGCTGGCCGAGACCACGGCGCCGCCCGCGGCGCCCAGGCGCGGGATAAGACAGGAAATCCCGGGCGTGGGGATGACGCCGGCGTCCAAAATGCCGCAGCCGGCCGCGGAAAACCCCGCGGCCACGTCGCGGCAGAGCGCGGGGCCGCTCTCCCGCGTGTCCCGGCCCAGCAGCACGGCCGGCGGGCCGCCGCCGGCGCGGGCTTTTTCCCCCAGGATTTTCCCCGCGGAGAACGCGATGGCGCGCACGGCCTCGGACGTCAACGGGTAGCGCCCCGGAATGCCGCGCACGCCGTCGGTGCCGAAAAGGGCGCCCATTTCAGCTCGCCGCGCGCACGGCCCAGAAGGTCGCCAAGGCCCGGCGCGTCTGGTCCACGTCGTGGACGCGCACCGCGGCCGCTCCCGCGGCGGACGCGCACAGGGCCGCGGCTAGGCTGCCCGGCAGCCGATCGTCCGGCCCTTGATCCGGAATGACGGCTCCTAAAAACGACTTGCGCGACGCGCCCAGCACCACGGGCGCCAGGCGCGCGAAAGCGTCCAAGTGCTTGAGCAAGGACAAATTGTGCGCCGCGGTCTTGCCGAAGCCGATGCCCGGATCGATGAGCGCGCGCGCGCGATCGCCCCCGGCCCGCACAAACGCCTCGATGCGGGCGGCCAGAAAGTCCTTAACTTCCGCGACCACGTCCCCGTAGCGCGGGTCGTTCTGCATGGTCCTGGAGTCCGGTCCCAGGCGGTGCATGAGGACCACCGCGTCGAATTTCGCGGCCTCGTGGACGAGCTCGGGCTCCGCGCGCAGGGCCGAGACGTCGTTCAAAATGGAGGCGCCAGCTAGGCGCGCCAACCGCGCCACCTCGGCCTTGTCCGTGTCGACCGAGATCGGAAGGCCCGTCTCCTCGGCCGCGGCGCGCACTGCCGGAACCACGCGCCGGATTTCCTCGGCCAGGGGCACGGGATCGGAACCCGGCCGAGTGGACTGGCCCCCCACGTCCAAAATATCCGCGCCCTCTTCCTTCATGCGCCGGGCGCAGGCGGCGGCCTCCTTGGGCGTGGCCGCGCGCGAACTCGGATAGAAGGAATCGGGCGTCATGTTGATGACGCCCATGATCTTCGGCGGCCCGTGGGCGCCGCCCCAGAGGCGCGGCTCAAGCCGCGGCGCCGGCTTGCTGGAGGATGGCATCGATGTCCTCTCCGTTTAGGACCTCGCGGTCGAAAAGCTTGGCCGCGAGGGCATCTAAGGCGCGCTTGTGCGTTGAGAGGATGTCCCGCGCCTTGCTCTGCGCCTCGATGATGATGCGCTTGACCTCCTCGTCGACCAAGCGCGCCGTGTTGTCGGAGTAATTGGGCTGCTGGGCGATGTCGCGGCCCAGGAAAATTTCCTGATCCGGCTTTTTGAGGGACAGCGGGCCGATTTTCTCGCTCATGCCGAATTCGGTCACCATGCGGATCGCGAAAGCCGAGGCTTTGGCGATGTCGTCCGAGGCTCCCGTGGTCACGTCGGAAAAGATGATTTCCTCGGCGCAGCGACCCCCGAAAAGCACCGCTAGGCGGTTCAATATCTCGGACTTGGAGGTCAGGTACTTGTCCTCGGTGGGAAGCTGCAGGGTGTAGCCCAGCGCGTGGCCGCGGGAGATGATGGACACCTTATGGACCGGATCGGTCCCCGGCAGGATCTTAGCGACCAAAGTGTGCCCCGACTCGTGGTAGGCCACGATGCGTTTTTCCTTGTCCGACATGACGCTGGTTTTTTTCTGGGGGCCGGCCATGACGCGTTCGATGGCCTCCTCCAAATCCACGGTTTCAATGGCCTCTTTTTTCTTGCGCGCGGCCAGGAGCGCGGCCTCATTGATGACGTTGGCCAGATCCGCGCCGGAAAATCCAGGCGTGCGCCGCGCGACCAGCGCCAAGTCCACGCTTTGGGCCATCTTCACGTTGCGCGCATGGACCTTCAGGATTTCCTCCCGGCCCTTCAAGTGCGGCGCGGGAACGTTGATTTGGCGGTCGAAGCGCCCCGGACGCAGAAGCGCCGGATCGAGGACGTCGGGCCTGTTCGTGGCGGCAATGAGCACGATGCCCTGATTCTGCTCGAAGCCGTCCAATTCGACCAAAAGCTGGTTCAAGGTCTGCTCGCGCTCGTCATGGCCGCCGCCGATGCCGGCGAAGCGGTGACGCCCCACGGCGTCTAGCTCGTCGACGAAAATGACGGCCGGCGCGGCCTTCTTGGCCTGCACGAACAAATCCCGCACCCGGGAGGCGCCCACGCCCACGAACATCTCCACGAACTCGGAGGCCGAGGCGGAGAAAAAGGGCACGCCCGCCTCGCCAGCCACTGCCCGGGCCAAGAGCGTCTTGCCGGTGCCGGGAAGCCCGAAGAGAAGGACGCCGCGGGGCATCTTGCCGCCGAGCTTGCGGAACTGCTCGGGGTTCTTCAAGAAATCCACGATCTCGGAGAGTTCTTCCTTGGCCTCGTCGCAGCCGGCTACGTCGGCGAAGGTGGTCTTGTTCTTGTTGCCGTCCGAAAGCTTGGCGCGCGTCTTCCCAAAGGACATGGCCTGCTTGCCGCCGACCTGGACCTGCCGGATGAAGAAGAGCCACCAGAAGACGAAGAAAAGCACGATCCAGCCGACATTGACGGCCAGGCTCGTGATCCAGCTGCGGTCGGGCTCGCCCTCGTAGCGCGCGACGTGGTAGGTCTGCAGGTCCTGGACCAGATTGGCGTCGGGAAGCGGGATGGTCTCGAAGTCCACGAGATGACCGTCGGTGGCCTTGTACTTGCCCTCGATGATATCCGGCTGGACCTTCACGCTCACGACGGCGCCGGCCTTGAGTTCTTTCTGAAAACCAGAGTAGGGAATCTTGATCTGCTGCTCGGGGGCCTTGACGTTGCGGAACAAGGCCACCAGAAGGATGAACGCCAGGGCCCACAGGGCCAGCTGCTTGAAATTTCTATTTTCCATGGTTCGTCGCGTCCTTTTTCAAAACGGCCACATACGGCAGGTTCCGGTAGCGTTCGTTGAAGTCGAGCCCGTAGCCCACCACGAAATCATTGGGGATGGGAAATCCCACATACTTGGCCTTGACCGGGATGCGCCGGCACTCGGGCTTGTCCAGAAGCGCGCAGACCTCCAGGCTCCGGGGCCCGCGGGTCCTCAAGTTGTCAAGCAGGTAATGCAGGGTCAAGCCCGTATCCACGATGTCCTCGACCACGATCAGGTCCTTGCCGGCCGCGCTCGCCTTCAAGTCCAGGTTCACGCGCACCACCCCGGTCGAATCGGCCGCCTCGTAAGAGGAGACGCTCATGAAGTCCACGGAGCACTCCAGGCTCAAAGCGCGCATCAAGTCAGCCAGGAAGACCACGCTGCCCTTCAAGATGCCGATGAGCACGGGTTTTTTGCCCGCGTAATCGCGCGAGATGCGCTCGCCCAACTCCGCGATCCGGGCGCGCAGGGTCCGCTCGTCCAAAAGGATGCGCTCGACGCCCGCGGGAACCGGATTTGACTCGGTCGGCATGAAAATTTGCGTTGCCATTAAGAATAACTTTATTGCGCCGCGCAATCAAGGGTGGTAGAATGATTTTATGCCGACGCCCAACGAGCCCGCCCACGCGCCCTCAAACGGCGCGGCGCGCGGCGGGGACCTGGAAAACCACAAGAAGGAATTTTTGGCCAGCATCTCTCACGAGATGCGCACGCCGCTTTCGGTCATCATGGGCTACGCCCAAATCCTCAAGGAAGAGACGCTGGGTCCTCTGACCGCGGAGCAGAAAAAGTCCCTCGACACCATCTACAGCCGCGCCGAGGATCTGCTGCGCGTGATGACCCACCTCCTGGCCGCGCGCGACGTCCAAGAGGGCAAGAAAAACATCCGGATGGAGGTCCTGGACCTGCGCGCGTTCTTGGCCGAGCGCCTCTCGCGTTCCGTGCGGGAGAAGGAGCGCAAGGGCATGGCGCTGGAGCAGGATTTGGGCGGCGCCGAGGTCTGGGTCAAGGCCGACGCGCAGAAACTGGGCGAAGTCGTCGACAACCTGCTCTTCAACGCCTTCAAGTTCGGCCCGCAAAAAAGCACCGTGCGCGTCCGGCTCTCCTCGGACGGTCGCGAGGCCCGGATCCAAGTCCTGGATTCCGGCCCTGGAATCTCGGAGGAGGAGAAGCGCCGCATGTTCGATCCGTTTTCCGCCACCGAGCGCGGCCTGGCGCGCGACCACGGCGGACTGGGCTTGAGCCTCTATTTGTGCCGCGAAATTCTAGAACAGCACGGCGGAACGATTTCCGCAGGCCGGCCGGAGGCCGGCACGGGCTGCTTGGTCGAGTTCACGCTTCCCCTGGCCGCCAAGCCCGCGCCCGGGCTCGCCCCGGGCGCGGCCCCGCGTCGCGTCCTCGTTGTGGAAGACGACATGGACTTCCTGCAGCTCCTGGTCATTTTTTTGAGCCGTCTCGGCGACGGCATCGAGGTCGCGGCCGCGGAGACGGGCGCGGCGGCGCTGGAGGAAGTTTCCAAACGCGTGCCGGATTTGATCATTCTCGATCTGATGCTGCCGGGCATGGACGGCCTTTCGATTCTGGAGCGCTTAAAGCAGGATCGCAGGACCGCGGGCGTGCCGGTGCTCGTCGTCAGCGGCTACGAGGCCGGGGTCAAGAAAGCGGGGCTGGCCGGCGCGAAAGACATCCTGGTCAAACCCTTCGACGAGGCGCTCTTCGCCTCCAAGGTCGGCGCCCTTTTAGCCAAAACCGGCGCGGCCAAAGGCCGCTGAAAAGCCAGCCGCGCAGCGCCGCATGAAAAAAGCCCGCCTCTGGATTCTCTGCGGCGGAAAATCCGCCGAGCACGACGTGTCTTTGGTCTCGGCGAAATTCATTTACGAAACCGCCAATCGCTCCGAATTTTCGCCCGAGCTCGTCTACATCGACGCGCGGGGGCTCTGGCGCAAGGCGGCGCCGGACATCCTCGCCTCCCGGGTTTCGCAGGCCGCGGCCGGAGCGCGCGCCTTGGGCCCCGCGCTCGAGCTCTCCCGCGAACTGGACGGCCCCCGGCGGCCTGACGCGATTTTCCCGGTTCTGCACGGGCCGCACGGCGAGGACGGCACGCTCCAGGGAATGCTCGAACTCTTCGGCGTACCCTACGTCGGCTGCGGCGTGCTGGCCTCCGCCGCGGGCATGGACAAGGAAATCGCCAAGCGATTGGCGGCCCAGGCGGGCATTCCCATCGTTCCTTACCGCGCCGCCCGCGGCATTGAAGAGGCCCGCGCCGCCGCCCGGGCCTTGGGCTTTCCTCTTTTCGTCAAGCCCGCGCGGCAAGGCTCCTCCGTGGGCGTGTCCCGCGCCAGAGGACCCGCCGCCCTGGCCGACGCGGTCCGCGAGGCCCTGCGCTACGACGACAAGATTTTGCTCGAGCGCGCGGTGCCGCGGGCCCGGGAAATCGAATGCGCCGTGCTCGGGGACCCCGCGCTGCCCGCCTCGCATCCCCTGGGGCTCAAAGCGTCCATTTGCGGCGAGGTGGTCCCCAAAACCGAGTTCTACAGCTACGCCTCCAAGTACCTCGACCTGGACGGCTCGGCGCGCTACGTCCCGGCCAGGATCTCGGCCGCGCAAACGCGGCGCGTTCAGGAGTTTTCACTGGCGGCGTTTAGGGCCTTGGACGGCTACGCCATGGGCCGCGCGGACTTTCTGATGGAGTCGAAATCCGGGCGCCTCTACTTCAACGAGATCAACACCATTCCGGGATTTACCTCGGCCAGCATGTACCCCAACCTTTGGCGCGCCTCGGGCGTGCCCGCCAAGAGCCTCATCGAGCGGCTCATCCGCCTGGCGCTGAACAGGGCCAAGACCCGCGCCGGGCTCTTGACCGCGCCGCCGCGGCCCGCATCGGCCTAGAGGGACTGCGCCAAACCCGCGTAGCCGCGGCGTTGGGCCACGGCCTTGGCGGTCAGGCCGTCCTTGCCCGCGATGGAGGCGTCAGCGCCGGCGGCGACCAGGGCCTTGGCGGCCGCCGAAAAGCCGTTGTGCGCGGCCCAGATAAGCGCGGTGTAGCCGAATTGATCGCGGGCGTTCAAGTCCGCCTTCTGGCTCGCGAGCAAGTTGATGAGGTCGGTCTCTCCCAGCTGGGCCGCCAGGATAAGCGGCGTCTGTCCCCGATTATTGGCGGCGTTGACGTCGGCGCCGGCGGCGACCAGCGTCGAAACAACCTCCGCGTTGCCGCGCTGCGCGGCCCAGATCAGCGCGGTGTTTCCCGAGGAATCCCGCGCGTCGACGGCGGCGCCCTGCTGCAAGAGGAACTGCACGACGTCGGCCTTACCGCTTTTGGCCGCGGCGATAATCGGCACATAGTCCGCCGTCGCGGCGGGAAGCTTGGCTCCGTGGCTCAAGAGCGCCTGAAGAATCTGCAGGCCGCCGCGCGAGATCGCCCACATGGTCGGCGTGTAGCCGTAGGGATCGGTGACGTTGGGATTCTGTCCCTGGGCCAAGTCCGCGAGCACGTCCGAAAGCTGGCCGTTACGGGCCGCGATGATGAGCGGGGCGGAAACCGGGGAGGCGCGCACGGCCCCCGGCGCCAAGGCCAGGGCCAGGGCCAGGATCAAAAGGCCTGCGAATCGCGCCGCGCCCTGCATGCCCGAAGTATAGCCCCGCTCCCGTCGGGAGTCAAGGGAACGTTTTGAATCACTTAAAATGTTACCGAAGCAGGTATCGTCAACTCACCTAAAATGTTACCGAACAATGCGATATAA
>DAIDHS010000046.1 GCA_027451985.1 Elusimicrobiota bacterium | reverse complement strand
GTGGCCTCCGCATTCATGAGCGCGGGCGCGTGGCTGGGCGCCGGAGAAAAGCATGAACACATGCACGAGCACAATGAAGAACACGAGCATGCGCACGAGCATGACGAGCATCACCACCATCATGCCGAACTCATCAAAGGCGCCCACAGCCACTACCACTCGCATAAGGGTTTGGTCCACACGCATCCACACGAAGCCGACACCCATCATCGGCACGCTCACTAGATTTTGAGATTCTTGCCGAATAAACGAGACGTGCCAAAAACCCTTAGACGCCTATAGAACACCTCTACCCTGGCGCGTCGCAACCTGTTACAATCCCATCTAAAGGCCCCCGTAGCTCAATGGAGAGAACGCCTGTAACTGCTACGCGGTCGCGGAAAAAGGCAAGAAAATAAATATCTATCTTCGATTTTGTTTGACCTACATACCGCTGAAAACCTGCGCTCCTCCAAGACTTCCCTGGTAGACCAGAGCCGCTAGGATAAGCGCTCCGACCGCAAGATAGACCGCGCTTGGCCTGCGTCCGCGCGCGTAGAATCGCCAGCGCCAGAGCGCCAAAAGCGGAATGAGCGCCGCAAGCGCCGTCCCCAGCCACTTATGAATCGCCATGCCCGGAACGCCCACGTCGTCCTTCATCCAGAAAAGCCGGCCCGCCGCCGCGGTCAAAGGCGTGATGCAGGCGGCGTAGAGCATGCTCCACCAGCCGACTTCCTCTAAAGATTTCTTGCCGGCCGCTCTTGCCATCAGATCGCTAAATAGCGAGACCGGAACCAGCGCCGCCGTAAAATTAACCAGAATCGGATGGATTTTATACTCCATCACGAGATGTTTAAGCGCCCCGTACAATTGACTCATGCACCCTCCTTCATTTCCCAGCCCCATTTCCAGACCACGTGGATGGCCGGATAAATCAAAAGCTCCATGATAAATGTCATCCTCGCGCCCATGCCTTGGATTTCATTTTGACGTCCCTTAGGCTGTAATCCGCGCCCATGCCCACCTGCCGGGCCGCCGCAGCCAGTTTTTTCTGAAGCCACGCCAGGCTGATTTTATGACCCCGCTCCACGATGAAGCTCAGTCGTGAGGACGCCGGGTCGATCTCGACGGAGACGATTCCCGAGACGGCTTTCATCGTTTTGACAATTTCCGTGACGCAATCCGAGCAAACAATCGCCTTGACCGTGGCGGTGTATTTTCCAGGCCCAAGCGTCTTGCCGTCAGGAGCAAGACCTGCTGGAGACTTCGCGAAGCTTGCTCCGGCCGCGACAACTGCGAGCAGCGCGACAAACAGCGCTTTCTTCATACATTCCTCCTATTTTTAATTACATTCATAAAGAAGAGCAGGCGCATTGCCGAGAGAGCCGGACGGTCAGCGTTCGCTTCGTCTCCCATTGGAAAATATCGCCGGTCACCTCGACTTCTCGCCCCATCATCTCTTTTAAGCTCTCATAATCGACGGGAGAAGACAGGCCCGCCACCAGTTGATACAACTCGCCATTCGGCGTCAGCAAGCCCAATGGCAGTTTCAACTCATTAACGCAATATTCCGCGCATTCCCGATGTTCGGGACCGCGTGCGTGTTCCTTCACAAAGCAGTCGTAATCTACTATTTCGCCGCGCAATGTTTTGCGTTCAACCGGTGTGTCAGCGGCTCGGTGCCATTTGTCCGGACTAATCGTATAGTGCGATATCTCAATGCCGTTGACGTAAACGACCGGAGTCGCCCATCCCGCCAGCCGCTCCCCGCTTTCGCCTTCGACGCGTCTTGCCTCGAAATTGACCTTGCACTTCTGGGCCAGTTTCGTCAGCTCCCGCTCGGCGGTGTCGCAGTTGGGACAGCCGCAGCGGTACAAAACGATATCGATGCCCGCGCAATTCATGATTTTTCTCCTTCAATAACGGTCTGATGTTCGAGGACGGCCGTGCCGCACCGCATTTCCCAACGCCATTTCCAGATCGTGTAGATCGCGGGATAAATCAAAAGCTCCATGATAAACGACGTGAAAATGCCGCCCACCATGGGCGCGGCGATGCGCTTCATGACATCGGCGCCGGCCTCGTAGACGGGCGCCCACATGACGGGCAAAAGCCCCATGAAGAGGCAAAGCACCGTCATCATCTTTGGCCGCACGCGCTTGACCGCACCGTGCATCACGGCCTCCTCCAAATCGGCGAGCGTCCGCATTTTACCCTTGTTTTTCCATTCCTCGTAGGCCAAATCAAGATAGAGCAGCATCACCACGCCGGTTTCGGCGTCGACGCCCGCCAAGGCGATGATGCCGACCCAGACTGCGACGGACATGTTGTAGCCCAACATATAGAGCAGCCAAACCGCCCCAACCAAGGAAAAGGGCACAGCCAGAAACACGATACCGGTTTTCACTACGGAACCGGTGTTGACATAGAGCAGCACGAAAATAATTAATAGGGTCAACGGCAGGATCAGCATGATCCGCTTGCGGGCGCGCTGCATATACTGATACTGGCCGCTCCATTTAAGGTAATAACCCGGCGGAATCGTCACATCCTTGGCGATAAGAGCTTTGGCCTTCTCTACGTAGCCACCGACGTCTTGCCCTGGCATGAGGTCCACATAGACCCAGCCGGTGAGCATGGCATCTTCATCGGTGATGGACGGCGGCCCCATTACTAGCTTGATGTCGGCCAACTGCCCAATGGGCACTTGGGCGCCGGTGGGCGCCGCGACCAGCACGCGCCGCAGCAGTTCTGGATCCCGGCGCAGGTCCTGCGGATAGCGGATGTTGACGGGGTAGCGCTCCCGGCCCTCCACCGTCGTTGTGACGTTCTCTCCGCCGATAGCTGTCTCGATGACGTCCTCCACGTCCTCAACCGTCAGCCCGTAGCGGGCCGCCTCTTCCCGCCGCACCTTGAAGTCAATGAAATATCCGCCCTCGGTGCGCTGGGCGAAGGCGCTGCGCGTACCTGGCTCCTTGCGTAGCACGCCCTCGATGTCCTCACCGATCTTCTGGATTTGAGAGAGGTCGGGCCCAAAAATCTTAATGCCGACAGGCGTGCGGATGCCCGTCGTGGTCATGTCCACGCGCGCTTTGATGGGCATGGTCCAGACATTCGATGTGCCGGGAAGCTGGAGCGCTTGGTCCATCATCGAAACGATCTCATCCCAGCTCGGCCGCTTCTTTTCGGGCCAGAAAAATCCCAGAAACGGCTTGAGCCATTGGGGCGCCCAGGAACTATACCAGCACGCACGAAACGTTTCCGGCCAATCCTGCTGGGGCTTTAATTCAACCGTAGTATCGACCATCTCCAGGGGAGCGTTATCCGTTGCGGTGCGGGCGCGGCCGACGGTGCCGAAGACCCTTTTGACCTCGGGAAAGCTCTTTAAAATCTCGTCTTGATGCTGGAGCCAGACCTTCGCCGCCTCGATGGAAATTCCGGGTAAGGTCGTGGGCATGTAAAGGAGGTCACCCTCGTTCAGGTTGGGCATGAACTCCGAGCCAAGGCGCAGATAAATCGGAATCGTGGCCGCGATGAGCAGCGCGGCCAAAACGATCGCGGCGCGGCGACGGGCCAGCACAAAGCGCAAGGCCGGATCATAAACGCGAAACAGCGCGCGGCTGACGGGGTGCTCCTCCTCCGAATAGATTTTTCCAGCCCAGAAA
This sequence comes from Elusimicrobiota bacterium, assembly GCA_027451985.1. Classification (GTDB taxonomy): domain Bacteria; phylum Elusimicrobiota; class Elusimicrobia; order UBA1565; family UBA9628; genus JAGWJU01. The sequence continues at coordinate 7,352 of DAIDHS010000046.1, read as the reverse complement.
AAATTAACGATGCGGCTAAGTATCCGGGATTTGAACTTGAGTTCCCGCGCAGGCTTCAAGAAAATCTGCATCAAGACCGGAACCAGAGTCACGGCCAAAAACGCCGCGAAGAACATGGAGAAGGTCTTCGTGTAGGCCAGGGGCTTGAAGAGCCGTCCTTCCTGCGCTTGGAGGGTGAAGATGGGCAGAAAGCTAACCGCGATGACCAAGAGCGAGAAGAAGAGCGGTCGGCCAACTTCCTTGGTAGCCTCCAGAATCACGTCTTGCAGGGGCTTGGCCCGTCCCGACTGCTCCCAAAGCTCCAAATGCTTTTGGGCGTTCTCGACCATGATCACGGCGGCGTCGACCATGGCGCCGATGGCGATGGCGATGCCGCCCAAGGACATGATGTTGGCACCCAGATTCATGTAGGTCATGGGAATAAAAGCCATGAGCGCCGCGAGCGGGAGGGTCAGCACCGGGATCAACGCGCTGCGGAAATGCCACAAAAAAATGATGATGACGAGGCTGACGATAATCATTTCCTCGATAAGTTTGTCGCGCAAAGTGGCGATGGAGCGTTTGACCAGGCTTGAGCGATCGTAGACAGGCACGAGCTCGACGCCTGGCGGAAAGGCGCTTTTGACCTCAGCGATTTTAGCCTTGACCGCGTTGATGACCTTCAGGGCGTTTTCCCCGTAACGCATCACCACGATGCCGCCCACGGTTTCCCCTTGGCCGTCAAGCTCGGCCACGCCCCTGCGCGGCGCGGGGCCGTAGCGCACGTAGCCTATATCCTTGATGAGAATAGGTGCGCCGTTCTTGTCCACGCCGACCGGGACGTTCTCCAGATCCGCCAGATTCTTGACGTAACCCCGCCCGCGCACCATATACTCGTGCTCGCTCATCTCCACCACGCCGCCGCCCACGTCGTTGTTGGAGCGGCGCACGGCCGCGATGACGTTTTTGAGCGGAATGCGGTAGGCCAAGAGCGCTTCCGGATCGATCACGATCTGGTATTGCTTGACGTAGCCGCCGATCGAGGCGACCTCCGCCACTCCGGGAACGCTCTCAAGCCAGTAACGCAGGGACCAATCCTGGAAGGTGCGCAAATCGGCCAAGCTGTGCCGCCCGGATTTGTCCACTAGCGCGTATTCGTAGACCCAGCCGGCTCCGGTAGCATCAGGCCCCAGGTATGGGTCGACGCCTCCGGGCAACTCGCCCTTGATTTTGGAGAGATACTCCAAGGTGCGCGAGCGTGCCCAATATAGATCCGTTCCATCCTGAAAAATGATGTAGACGAAGGACAGACCGAAGAAGGAGTATCCGCGCACGACCTTGACCTTGGGCGCGCCAAGCATGGCCGTGACGATGGGGTAGGTGATCTGGTCCTCGACCAAATTCGGCGAGCGGCCCGGCCACTCCGTGAAAACGATGGTCTGCACGTCCGAGAGATCGGGGATGGCGTCCAAGGGGATTTTTTTCAAGGCATAAATACCCCAGACAATGGCAAAAACCAAGCCCAAGAAAACGAAGAAGCGGTTCTTCGCGCACCAGTCGATAAGGCCGTTAATCATGGCCGAATCCTTGCGCCGCGGCCCGGAAGTCGGATTCCGAATCAATCAGGAAATTGCCGCTGGTTACCACGCGGTCGCCGGCTTTAAGGCCCTTCAAAATTTCGACCCAATGATCGGCATGGTTTCCGACTGTGACTTGACGCGGAGCCAAGTAACCGCGGCCCAAATCCACGAAGACCGTTTGACGCAAACCCGTATCGACCACGGCATCCCTCGGGACCGCAAGACGCACGCCCAGGCTGATCTGGATGTCGGCATCCAGATAAACGCCGGGACGCAGGACGCCGCCGGGATCTTTTATTTCAACGCGCACGCGGGCCGCGCGGGTTGCGGGGTTTAGGACCGGATCGATGGAAACGACCTTTCCCCGAAAAACCTGACCGGGTAGCGACGGGCTCATCGCCTCCACGATCTGTCCCATCTTGACCAGGGGCAGGTCTTGTTCGAAAACGTCGGCGTAGAGCCAGAGGGGGGAATTTTTACCGCGGGACAGCAGCAGGCCCGCATCTGGCTTGTCCGCACGGCCAAGCGCCGCGATCTGCAATGCAGAGAGCCCCAAGAGCTTCAAGCGCAGACGACTTGACGCCAAAAGAGCCTGTGCCCTGTGCCGGGACTCGGCGAATCGGCTTTTCTGCGCGGCGCGCGCAGAGGCCAAGGCCGCGAGATAGTCCTCTTCGGCTTGATAGAGCTCCGGATCGTAGGCGATCCAGCCGACGGTTCTGATGTTTCTTACCAGAGGCCGCATTTGAGCCGTGCCGAGCCGCAGGCCAATTTCTTGCCGGCGGTAGGGGCTGACCTCGAAGGCGTCTTTTTCCGGAGCGGCGTCTTGATCCGCGTAGACCGGCACATAGTCCATTCCCATGGAGTCTTTCGCGGGCACGGGCGAGGTCATGTTCGGATTCATTGCACTCCGGTAATAGAGGATTTTTTTGGCAGAGGCTCCGCCGTCCGAACCGGACTTCGACCCGCCGCAGCCGGACAAGATTAGGACCGCGGCTAGGGCCGCCAGCACCGCCGGGACCGAAAGTTTTTTGCTCATTGCTTGCCTCCTTGCGCCGTAAGCGGCCCACCCAAGACGCGCTCCAGGTCCGCGACGGCGATTTCAAAATCTACGCGATGGCGCTCCTGATCCAGCTCGAACGATAGAAGCGAGCGCTCCGAGTCCAAGAGGCTCAAAAAGCTGGCCCGGCCGGCTTCGTAGGCGTTTTGGGTCGAATCCAGCGCGGCCTGAGCCTGAGGCAGCACCGTGTCCTGATAAAGATTGAAGAGCCGCGCCGCGGTTTCGGCTTTCACGGACAAATCATCTACTTGATAGCGGGTCTCGTTGATCATATCCTGCAAGCCGGATTCGGAGGCCGCCAAATTTTCCCGGGACTGCCTGAGCGCCGCATTCTCCTTGTTAAGCCATATGGGAAGGTTAAGGCCGAAGCTCAAGGCTTGGGCATCCTGACCGTCATAGGGCAGATTGATAGTACCTCCGCCGATTTCGCTATACTGATAGCCCAACGTCAAATCCGGGAAATAGTTCCGAATGGCCAAGCGGCGCTCCGCGGCATTTTTGTTCTTGAGCGCACGCAGGGCCAGGATTTCCGGCCTCATGGCAAGGGCCTGCTCGCTCCAGGCCGTTTCATTCCAGCGGAAGTCCGGATTCTCGGGCCGCTCCAGACGACCCAACGGCGCCTCCGGCGAGCGATCCAGAAGAGCATTTAATCGCGCTCGGGCGCTCTTTTGCTTCTCTTCGGCCGTCACTAAGTCGTTTTCAATTTTTGCGAGTTCCACCTGCGCTCGCAAGGCCTCGGATTCAGGCGCCCGCCCGACCGTGTATTTCTCGGTGGCAGAACGGGAGAAGCGATTCATAACGCTTTGCTGTTCCTCTAGGATGGCGATGGCCTGATCCAGAAAGTAAATCCCGTAGTAGGCGCGCACGGTCCGATCCATAATTTCCAAGGATTTTGCGCGAAACGCTTGGCGCGAGACTTCTGCAGCCATGGAGGCCGCTTGGCCACGCAGCGCCCGTTTGCCCCAAAACGGGATATTCTGGGTGATGCTGATTTGATCTCCCATCGGGCCGGCCATGGTCTGCGGCGCCTTGCGCATGCCTGTCAGCATATGGGAAACGTTCAGCGTCGGGTCATCGAAGGCCCGGGCCTCTTCCGGAACGTTTTCCGCCGCGGCCCACGCGTGACGCGCGGCTTGAATCTCCGGATTATTTTTCTGGGCCAATTCCAGAACGGAAGCCAAGCTCATATTCCCGGTGGAGATTGCGGCGACGGAAAACGGCGCGGAAGCGGCCGGTTCCGCGGCACTTAGAACCGAGGCGAACAACAACACAAAGCATGCGACCATGCGCCCTCCAGCAATCAATCAACGCGTTTCATGGAAACGGAACGAATTCAGGCGTGCATCTAGGACGGCTGTTAGGCGAGAGGCGGGGACAGGCAGGAAGGACCGGGCGGGGATGCGGATTCAAAGCGGGGGGAAGAATAGGCGAGAAGCGTAACTCGGTGCGCCCTAAAAACCCAGACAGAATGATTGGCTACCGCAAGCTGGAAACTCGGTCTTGAAGATTGACCGATAAAGACGGCGCCTCGCCCCGCATTTAAACAACAAGTTTTGCCGGAAGGAAGAGGATGCTGGGACGCGTTTTTTTGCGGGACCGCGCCGCAACAAGAAGGCATAGTGCGGCAACACGCATTCCCCGGCATCATGGGAATGGCCGCGCCAAAAAGCGCGGCAACCAGGAGAACGCCCAATGCGCAACGAATCCGTTTCATCTGTTCTATTTTACGCAATAGACCTGCCATGTATATAGCAGGATTAGGCTCGGAATTCAATATGTATGTCCATGTCGCTGTAACTTGCTACGCCCATTTAGAAGGCGGGGCTCCATCTGACTCAAAAGCTGTATAATCAAAGTGCCAATGGAAACTGGGAATAGGCGCTCTCGCCTGTTGCCCTTGCTAGTTCTAGGGACCCTGGGGGCATGCTGGATTTCACGGCCTCCGCTTGCATCGGCGGCCGACCCGACCGAAGCCCCGGACTTCATTACGACGCGCTTAAGCACTATGAGCGTCCTCATCCCGGGCTACGCCCAAGTCGAGCCTCAACTGGCCTGGGGCCAAAGGCCGCCCGCCGGCTGCCCTGCCTCGGGTCTGTGGCTTAAGGCCGCTTACTACGGCGCAGACGCGCAGACCATCCATGTCGGGATGCAGGGCAGATTCAAGCCGGCGGGCACCGATGGGCCGCGCGGTGTGCCCGTCAAGGTCTGCGCCGTCTTTTCCCTATTAAGATCGGACGGCGGGGAATCGGTGGCCCTGGCCGCGAGCACTCCCCGGCCGGGCTGGATGAACGGCATGTTCGGCACGGTCGATCTTAAGGGTCCGGTGGAGTCCCTCATCGCCATCCCCACGCGGGCCCTCATCGTCGATCAGGGCGCGTGGTGGGTGCTGGTGCGCGACTCCCAGGGCCAGGATGTCCCGCGCCAAGTCGTCCCCGGGCCCTCGCGCGGCTGGCGGACCTTCATCAAGCGCGGGCTCAAGGCGGGGGAAAAGGTCGTCGTCGTCAACGCCTACCTGAAGTTCCACCGCAACGTCTCCAAGAATTATCAGCCGCCTGATTGATGCCCGAGCCAAAACCGACGGGCCCGCGCGCGATTCTCCTGCGACCCGTCTTTTGGCTCCTAGTCTACGGCGCCCTGCTCTGCTACGGCCTTTACGCCTGGCATAAAATCCCGGTCGAGGTCCTGCCCCGCTTCAATTTCCCCCAGATCAGCGTCATTGCCCACGAGCCCGGCGCGGCCGCGGGCGAACTGGAAACGCAGATCGTCCGGCCCCTAGAGGGTCGCATTTTGGCCCTGCCGGACATTCTCGGCGTGCGCTCGACCATGGGCGACGGCACGGTCGAGACCGACGTCCGCTTCCAGCAGGGCAGCGATCCGCAGATGGATCTCCAGGCCGTCAACGGCGCCATAGACCTGGCTCGGGCCGACTTGCCCGCGTCCATCCATCCTCTGGCCCAAATCATGGGCAACGCCATCAACGAAGTGGACGACTACGCCGTCTACGTCCCGCCATCCGTTGATCCGGCGCGCGTCCAGCGTGACATCCTAGCCGACGTCGTCCCCGCCCTGCGCGCCTTGCCAGGCGTGCAGCTCGTCAACCTCTACGGCACGGGACAGGAAGGGATTTGGGTTCAGCCTGACTTGTCCGCCCTGCGCCGCTACAACGTCAGCGTGACGGCCCTGGTGCGTGCCTTGAAAGGCCAAGTGCTTCTGACCCCGGGCGGCTACCTAACGCAGGGGCATCAAGACATCTTCATCGAGGCGCGCGATCTTCCCGTTCATGCCGCCCAAATCGAGCACATCGCCGTGCCCGGCCCCGGCGGGCCTATTTCTTTGGGAGCGCTCGCGCATGTCGCGCGCTCCGCCATCCCCAGCTTGAACGCCGTGCTCTTGGATGGGCGGCCCGCCCTGGCCTTGAACGTCTTCAAGCAGCCCGGAGCCTCGACCGTGCCCGTTTCACGCGCCGTGCAGGCGACGTTGGCCTCCACCTTGAACGAGCTCCCTACGGGGGTGCGCTGGATACGCACCTACAACCAAGGGCATTTGGTCGGCATCGTCGGAAAGGACCTCGGGGTTAATCTCGCCGCCGGAGGACTGCTGGCCATCCTCGTGCTTCTTTGGGCCTTGGGCGGCAGCCGCGACACATGGATACTGGCGCTGAGCATCCCCATGTCCCTCTTGATGGGTGTGGCCGCGCTTTACGCCGCAGGCCAAAGCCTCGACTTGATGACGCTGGGCGCCTTGACGGTGGCTGTGGGACTTCTGGCGGACGACGCCATCATCGTTTTGGAGAGCATCTACCATCGCTGGGAAGCGGGGGACGGGCATTGGGAGGGCATCAGGCGGGGATTGCACGACATCGCCGGCCCGGACGCGACCGGAACCTTGACGACCGTCTCGGTGTTCATCCCGCTGCTCTTTGTCGGTGGGCTGGCCGGCCTCTTCTTCATCCCTTTTGCCTTGGCCATGACTTTCGCGCTCTTGGCCTCGCTTTTGGTGTCGCTGAGCCTGATTCCGCTCTGCCTGGGCTTCTTGAAAGCGCCCCGGCAGAGCAAATCCGCGCGGAGCGCGCGGGTCTTCGATTGGTTGCGCGGATGGAATGAAAAGACGTTCGCGGCCGTCCTGCGCCGGCCCAAGGCAGCCGTCGCCGCGTGCGTGGCGCTGTTCTTGGCGAGCTTGGCGGCGCTGGCGCTGGTCCCGGTGAACTTCTTGCCGCTTCCCAACGAGGGCGTGCTTCTGGAGAGCTTCACTCTGCCGCCGGGAAGCTCCCTGGCCGACACCGAAGCCGCCGTGGCCGGCATGACGGCGCGCATGCGCCGAGATCCAGCCGTGCTTCACGTGCTTGCGCGCATCGGCTCCGCCTCAGGCACGGCCTACACCGAGCCCGCCTACGCGGGGGAAATGGAAATTGTCCTGAAGCCCGGCGTCAACGTCAACAACCTCGACGCCATCGGCGCGCGCGTCCTGAAGGAGAGCCGGATGACGGGCGTGCAGGCCGCGCTGGACACCCCCACCATCGAGCGCGTAGGCGAGAGCCTTTCCGGCCTGTCCCAGCCTTTCGTCCTGGACATATTCGGCTCCGACATCGCGGAACTGCGCCGCCTTTCGGACGAATTCACCTCCCGCTTGCGCCGCATACCATCCTTGGCGGACATCTTCAACAACGCCGCCTATCCCGTGAGCCAAATCCGTATCGAGCCCGACGCCGGAGCGATGGCCGCCTACGGCCTCACGCC
>DAIDHS010000045.1 GCA_027451985.1 Elusimicrobiota bacterium | reverse complement strand
CGCAGCGGCCAAATCGAGGCCCTTCTGATAATCGAAGCGGGAGATGACGGCGGCCAGGGGCTTGGCCGGCTCATCGCGCAGCCCGCATTCGCTGCGCAGAAGCTTTTTGCACGCCGCCTTGCCCGCGGCTGCGTCGCGCGAGCCAAAGCTCTTAGGAATGCGTTTGTCCGTCTCCGGATTCCAGAAATCGACGTCGAGGCCGTTGAGAATGCCAAAGAGATCGTTCCGGCGCCGGGACAGCAGCCCCTCCATCCCGAAACCGCGTTCGGCCGACTCCCGGATTTCCCGCGCGTAAGTCGGGCTCACGGCAGTCAGCTTATCCGCGAAAGCGATGCCCGCCTTAAGAAAACTCATCTTCCCATAGAACTCGAGCGCTTCGGGATTAAAATCCTCCGGCCCGAACCCGGCCAGGGCCGCCGCTTCGCGGGGAAAGTTGCCCTGGTAGGCCATATTGTGGATGGTCATGACGCTAGCCGCGCCTGAAAAGAAGAGATCGTCTCTATAGTGGCGCTTGAGGTAGGCCGGAATCAGCCCCGCTTGCCAGTCATGGACGTGGACGACGCCCGGCCGGAAATTCAGCGCCTTGGCACCCTCTAAAACCGATCGGCAGAAGACGGTGAAGCGCAGATCATTGTCGGGGTGATCGCGGCCGCCGAAATTGTAGAGCCCGTCGCGGTCGTAGAGCGCGGGGTCGTCGACGAGACAAAGCCGAAGGGTTCCCGCCCCTTTGTCCGATGGAGGCAGCACTGCAGACGCGACACTCAGGCTTCTACCGCGCGCGCCGCCATCGGGAATCTTGACGGGGACGCGCTCAAGCCGTGCGGGAACATTCTTAAGGCCGCGGTATTTGGGGATAAAAAGGCAGACGTCGTGTCCAAGCGCCGCAAGCTTACGCGCCAAGGTCCCGGCCACGTCGGCGAGCCCTCCCGTCTTGCAATAAGGGACCGCTTCGCCCGCGGCTAGGACAATCCTCATCCCGAGGCCTTAGTCGCGCTCCTGAGGTTCCACTGGAGCCTCTTCCGTGACGCCCTGTGTCTCTTCGGCTTCGGGCGCTTGCTCCAGAGCGGGAGCGGCCGGTTCCTCGGGCGCGGGCTGCGCATCGGCTTGAGCGGTCTCGGGAGCCGCCGCGGCGGGCGCGGGTTCCGCGGCCGCGAAGCTCTCCAGGGGCGGCAGATCCTCAAGGCTCTTAAGTCCGAAGTGGCGCAGGAAATCCGTGGTCGTGCCGTACATCAAAGGCCGGCCGACGGTCTCTTTGCGGCCGACCACTTTGACCAGACGCTTCTCCAACAGAGTTTCCAGCGCCGCGATGACGTCCACGCCTCGAATTTCTTCGATTTCGGCGCGAGTCAGCGGCTGCTTGTAGGCGACAATGGAGAGGGTCTCGTGCGCGGGGCGGGAAAGCTTCATGGTCATGCGGTCCGCGAAGAGTTTCCTGACGTGCGCGGCGAACTCGGGCCGCGTCGCCATCTGATAGCCGCCCGCTACCTCGGCCAGCATGACGGAGGAATTCTTCTCGTCCAGCTCCGTTTTGATTTCGGCCACGAGGCCGGAGACCAACTCCGTGTCCTTGGTTCCAACGCACTGGCAGAGCTTGGCCAGCGGCAACGGATGCTCGGTGATAAAAAGCAGGCATTCAAGAACCTTCTTGACGCCCTCCCGGTCCGGCGCCTGCGTCTCTTCGGTCTTTTCCTCAGCGGGCGACATCGGCGATCTCCTCCCTCTTGTAAATCGAAACGGCGGAAAATGGCTCGTCCTGGCGGATGAAAACTTTCTGAAGTTTGACCAACTCCAAGAGCGCCAGGAAGCAGCTTAGGATGCCGCGGCGCTTGGTCTCGTCCGCGAAAATCTCCTGCAGCGTGGCCCGGCGATTCTTATCGATGAGCGCGAGGATTTTAGCCATCTTCTCCTCGATGGGAAACTCCTCTCCCGCGATTTCGCGGCTCTTGTCCGGGCAACGATCAAGGATCTCCTTCAAGGACTCCAGCAGATCGAAGATGCCGATGCTCAGCGTCTTCTGCGAGTCGTCGAAGCGCGGCGCGCCGCGGTAGAAGACGTCCTTGGATTTCTCCGCGGAGGACTCCAGGAACTTGGCCGCCTCCTTGAACTTCTGGTACTCCATGAGCCGCGCCATGAGCTCGGCGCGAGGATCAGGCCCCTCCTCCTCGGAGGCGGCGCCTTCCTCGTCCTGGCTGGGCAGAAGGGACTTGGCCTTGATGGCCATGAGCGTGGCCGCCATGACCAAAAAGTCTCCGGCGGTTTCCAGGTTCAAATCTTTCATGATCTCGATATAAGCCAAGTACTCGCCGGTGATACGGGCGATGGGAATGTTGGTGATGTCGAGATCGTCTTTCTTAATGAGGAAGAGCAGCAAATCAAGCGGCCCTTCGAACATCTCCAAGTGGACTTCGTAAGCCATCAGGCGATCCTCATGGCGCGGCGCACCTTGACCATGGTGTTTTGCGCGACGGCGCGGGCTCTCTCCGCTCCTTCGGAGAGAATCCGGTCTACGAATAGCGGTTGAGTTTCCAATGCTTCGCGCGAGCGGCGGAAATCGGCGTAGGCGGGCTCCATCTCGGAGAGCAAATCCTTCTTGCACGCCACGCAGCCGATTTTTCCGGCCCGGCATTCCTCGCCTCGGCGCGCGACGAAGGCCTTATCGGCATAGAGCTTATGCAGCGCGAAAACAGAGCAGCCCGGCGGATTCTCGGGGCAAGGCTCGGGATGGCCGGGGCTGTCGGCCCGAATCTTCGTCGGATCGGTATAGGCCGCCATCACTTTTCTCTTTAGAGATTCCTCGGTTTCATTGAGGTTGATCGCATTGTCGTAGGACTTGGACATCTTGCGCCCGTCCAAACCTGGAATTTTGGGCGTCGGGGTCAAGAGCGGCTGCGGCTCGGCCAGAACTGGGCCGAAAACATTGTTGAAGCGCCGGGCGATTTCGCGCGAAAGCTCTAAGTGCGGCAACTGATCCTGGCCGACCGGAACGCGCGTTCCGCCATATACAAGGATATCCGCAGCCTGCAAAATAGGATACCCCATAAAACCATGCGTGCGGAGTTCGTATCCACCCGTCTCCTGGAATTGCTTTTCCATTTGTTCTGCAATATTGGCGTTTGCACTAAGGGCTTCATATGCAACATCTACAAATTTTTCGTCAGTATCATCAGCTAAGGATGGATGGGCTTTCTTAATACTTTTGCTTTTTTCCTCAACCGCCTTTGTTAATTTTGTTTTCGCCAATTCCTGAATCTGCTCTTTCCACGTGGGATTATTTTCCAAAATTGAAATCGGCGTCACCATGCCGAGCATCAGCGCCAATTCCGCGTGCTCGGGAACGTCCGACTGCTTAAAGATAACGCACTTCTTGGGGTCTAAACCCGCGGCGAGCCAGTCTAAAACCATTTCGCGCGAGTTTTCCTTGAGTTTGGAAGTATCCTCGTAGCCGGTAGTCAGCATGTGCCAATCGGCCACAAAAAAATAGCAGGCGTGCGCCTCCGAAAGCGCGATCCAGTTCTTCAAAGCGCCCCAATAATTCCCCAAATGGAGCCGCCCCGTCGGCCGCATGCCGGAGACGACGATTTCCCGCTTGCCGGTCATAACGGCTCATCTTACCCTTTTACGACGGGGAAATCCAATCCATTGACAGCCGTCGCGCGTTCTGTTATAAAATCATGTTCCCCAATGCGCACGCTAATAAAACGGACCCGTCATGCCTGAGCCTTTGCGTAAGAAATGGCGCGAGCACCTCAACCGAAAGCTGACGCTCGTCGTCATTCCCCATTCCAAATGGAAGCCATGGCGGGTCGAGTGCACCGCCGCCTTCCTGGTTTTCGGCATTCTGCTTTGGTCCGGCGTCACCATCTGGGCAGGCTTCGTCTGCGGCCGCAATACCGATTATTGGATTACCAAGGCGGATAATAAGGTCATGGCCGTCCAGCTTGCGCGCATTTCCGATGAAATGAACAAATCCTGGCGCGTGCTGGCCGAGGCGAGCGCCACCGACTCCCGCATGCGCTCGTTCCTGGGCATGGCGGCGCGTGATGACGATTCCGGCGTAGGCGGGCCCACCGCGGCCGACGCACTGCGTATCCAGCGCATGCTGCTGGGGCAGAGCCCCATGAACCAAGTCTCTTGGCACAAGCAGATCGAAGCCATCCGGAAGGAGTCCTACAAACGCTTGGCTAGCTTCCAGGAAATCGCCTGGGCAATCAGTAACAGGAGGAACCGCTACCAGGCGACGCCGGACATGTGGCCGACGGAGGGGCACATTACCTCGCCATTCGGTTACCGCATCAACCCCATGCGTCCGGTCAACGACGTGGGCCTGACCGAGTTCCACCCGGGCGTGGACATCGCCAATGCGCCCAATACTCCGATCTACGCCACGGCCGATGGAACCGTCCGTTACGCGGGCTGGTCGCACGGCTACGGGGAGATGATCCTCATCGATAACGGCTACGGCATTTCTACGGTCTACGGCCACAATGCCAAACTTTTGATTAAAACCGGCGACCACGTCTGGCGCGGCCAGGTCATTTCCCTGATGGGCACGACCGGGCGCTCAACCGGCCCCCATCTTCACTATGAAATTCGGATTAACGGCGTTCCCGTCAATCCCATGAAATTCCTGAAAGTGCGCCCGCAGGAAACCGCCGTCTCCCCGCTGGGAAACGCGTTTGACTCCGGCGCCGAGGAGCCTTAATGACTCTATTAAAGAAAGGCGCCGGGGCTTCCTCCGGCCGCGAAGGACTGACCATCATCTCCGAGGAAGCCTCATTCCACGGCGTCCTGGCGGTCAAGGGCTCCCTGCGCGTGGACGGTTCGGTCGATGGCGACATCTCGGATGCGGTCGCGGTTTCGGTAGGTAAAGCCGGACGAGTTAAAGGGAACATCGCCGCAGAGACCCTCTCCGTGGCGGGCGAAGTCGATGGCAACGTGATCGCATCCGGATCGATTGAGATCCTGGCCGGAGGACGCCTGCGCGGCGACATCCGGACTGCCAGCCTTAAAATCGAGGAAGGATCCTTTTTCGACGGGCACTGCGCCATGGAGGGCGACGGTCTGGGCCGCGCTGCGGAGCGGAAGACCAAGGACATCCCTCTACCCGAGGTCGTGGAGGAAAACGCGTGATCGGATTCTTGCGACGCTATCAGAAATCCCTCTTCATCATCTCCATCGGCATTCTGCTCATCGGAATTTTCGTCGGTCTGGGAGGCTACCTTCTCTCCTCCAACGACATGAGCGAAGCCGTCGCCTCCGTGGGTTCGACCAAGATCCCCTACTCCCGGTTCGTCAGCAGCCTCAACCAGTACGAGGACGCGCTCAGCAGCAAGGGCGTGACCCCCACCGATGATCAGCTCGCCAAGATTAAGCAGGATCTGCTGAGGGACATGATTGTCAACGCGCTTTTGGCCCAGCAGGCCAAAAAAATGGGCCTCCAGGTGACCGACGAGCAGCTCGCCGTCGATATCGAAAACACACCGGCCTTCCAGAACAACGGTTCGTTCAATCAGGACATCTACTTCCAAGCGGTCCAAAGCGTCTTTCACGAAAGCCCACAGCAGTACGAGGCGCAGCGGCGCAACGCTCTCCTGGCCGCGCAGTTCAAGCAAATGGTCTACGAAAGCGCCAAATTGACCCCTGCGGAGATCAAGTCCGCCTACGCCGCCGCGCACAAGGGCTCCGCGCGCAAATTCGCCAAGGACGGCCGGGCCTTCGCCGCACAGATGCAGCAGCAGCGGGCGCTGGACCTCATCAATTTCTATTTGCGGCAAATCGTCCCCCAAGTCCAAATCCGGACCTATCTCAAGCAACGGGAAGAGGGAACCTAAGAGGAGCTGCATGAGCTCCATACTAGTCGTCGGTTCCGTCGCCCTAGATTCCGTCAAAACGCCCGAAGGCGAAAGCAAGGACGCCCTGGGCGGATCGGCGGTCTACTTCTCCCTCGCCGCGCGGCTCTTCGCCCAAGTCTCCGTGGTCGGCGTCGTGGGACGGGACTTCCCGGCAGGACACCGGCGCATGCTCTCCGAGCGAGGCGTGGATCTCTCCGGGCTCAAGGAGACCGCAGGCAAGACTTTCCGCTGGGTGGGGCAGTTCGGGCGGGACTTAAGCGATGCCAAGACCCTTGAAACGCATCTCAACGTTTTCCGGACTTTCCGTCCGTCCTTAAGCTCCGCCCATCGAAAGAGCCGCGCCGTATTCCTAGCCAACATCGATCCAGACATCCAGGCGGACGTTCTGGACCAAATGGAAAACCCCTCCATCGTGGCGTGCGACACCATGAATTACTGGATCAACTCAAAACCCGAGGCGCTCAAGAAACTCCTGGGCCGCGTCCACATTTTCTTCGCCAACGAAGAGGAGGCCAAGAAGCTCACGCGCCAAGCCAATCTCTTTTGCGCTGCCCGACTCATCTCCGAGTGGGGCCCTTCCATTGTAGTCATCAAAAAGGGCGAGCACGGCGTGGTTTTAAAGGCCGGGCACCGCCTCCTGGCCTTCCCGGCCTTTCCCATGGAGGCTCTAAAAGATCCCACCGGGGCCGGAGACTCTTTCGCCGGCGGATTCATGGGCTGTCTCATGGCCGGCGGCGGCGCCACGGACGAGGATTCCTTGAAGCGCGCCGCCCTTTACGGGACGATCCTCGCCTCCTTCAACATCGAGGAGTTCAGCACGCGCCGTCTGGAGCGCGTCTCGCGAAAGGACGCCGAGGAGCGCTTGACTGACTTCCTTGACCGCCTTGGCGTCCGCACGGGCGCCCTCCTGGACGCCGCGTAAGCCAAGCGAGCCCGCCCCGGTGATCGAAATCTCCGGATTGACCAAGACGTTCGGGTCGATCACGGCGGTCGATGATCTGAACCTCACAGTGGCCCCCGGCGAAATCTTCGGATTTCTTGGCCCCAACGGTGCCGGAAAGACCACCACGGTCAAAATTATGACCGGGCTTCTGCGCCCGACTCGCGGACGCGTCACCATCTGCGGCCACGACGTGGAAAAAGAGCCGCTGGCCGCAAAGCGCGCCGCTGCGTTGGTCCCCGATGAGCCCTATGTCTATCCCAAACTCACGGGCGTCGAGTACTTGCGCTTCGTGGCTGAAATTCATGGCCTAAGACTTGAGGAGCAACGCCGCCGCATCCCGGAGCTTCTGGAAATGTTCGAGCTCTCACCCCGGAGCGGAGAACTCTGCGAGTCCTACTCGCATGGCATGCGCCAGAAACTTGTTTTAGCCGGAGCCATCCTGCGTAATCCCCGCGTCCTGGTGCTCGACGAGCCCCTGGTGGGCCTCGATCCTAAGAGCGCGCGGCTGGTCAAGGAAATTTTCGTGTCCATGGCCGGACGAGGCACCGCGATTTTCCTATGCACTCACGTTCTGGAAATCGCGGAGAAACTCTGCCACCGGCTGGGCATCATGATCGAGGGTCGGTTGACGGCGCTGGGAAGCCTCGCGGACCTTAAGAACAAAGCCCGCTCGCCGCAAAGCGGCCTCGAGGATGTCTTCCTAAGCTTGACCGGCGGCTCGGAATACGCGTCGCTCCTGAGGCATCTTTGATCCTCTTCGCGCTCTGGCGCCGCAAGCTGAGGAGCGCGAAAAATTCCCTTCTGCGCGCCTCCTTCGCGCAGAAAATACGCCGGGCGGCCTTTGCTCTCCTAGGGCTGAGCCTTATCGCCGGGCTCTATCTCGGCTTCGCGCGCTTCCTCGGGTTTCTCCAAAAGGCCCCGCTCATCGGACCGCTCATCGTCTGGAAGCTCACGGCCATGGCGTTTTTAGCGGCCTTCCTGATGGTGATCATCTCAAGCCTGTTGACCTCGCTGGGCACCCTTTACTACTCCTCCGATTTGACCTTTCTATTCCATTCGCCCGTGGACTTTAGAGCCATTTTCATCGATAAATGCCTGGAGGTCCTGCTGTTCTCTTCTTGGATGCTCGCGCTGGCTCTCGCCCCGTACGCTTTGGCCATGGCCGTCGTCGATCATTTCGGCGCGGGCTTCCTCTTCGCCTTCGCGACGCTTCTGCCGCCGTTTTTGTGGCTGGCCGCCATGTGGGGCGCCCTGGCCACCCTGCTTCTGCTTTATTTTTTCCCCTCCTCAAAAACGAGGGACATGGTTTGGATTCTTTCAAGCCTTTCTCTTACTCTGGTTTACGCTCTCGTCCGTTGGGCCCAGCCGGAGAAGCTGGTGCGACCGGACGCTCTCCACGTCATTTCCGCATATTTGGAATATCTCCAAGCGCCAACCGCGCCCTACCTGCCCTCCTGGTGGTTGACCAAGGCGCTCTGGGATTGGACCGCAGGGCGGCTGGGCGGCTTCGCGGCCTGGGCAGTCCTTCTCTGGCTCTGCGCCATAGCCTCCTTTGCGGGACTTGTCGCCTTGGCGGGCCGATTCTATCTCAGGGCATATACCGGAGCCCAAGAATCCCCTCGTGCCAACCGCACGACAGCGGTCACACCTATGGCCTCGCGCGGATGGGGGCTCTTGCCCTCAGGCGCTGTCTTAGCCGCGTTGTTCTGGAAGGATCGCAGGATCTTTCTGAGGGACGTGCGAAACTGGTCACAGCTCCTGCTCATCGCAGGCTTGGTTTTCGTTTATCTTTTCAGCATCGACAAGCTGCCGCTCGACAACGCGGACTTAAAGAGCTTGGTTTCTTTCTTGAACATCGGCGCCGCCGGCTTCGTGCTGTCGTCCCTAAGCCTGCGCTTCACCTTCCCGGCCATCAGCCTGGAGAGCCGGCAGTGGTGGGTCTTGAAGTCCGCGCCACTCTCGGTTTCTTCGATTATGTGGGAGAAGTTCATCTTCTCCGCCTTGCCCATGACCGCCCTCGCCTTCACTCTGGGAGCCGCAGCCAATCGTCTTCTCCACGCCGATGCATTCTCCTCGCAACTGTCATTGGCAAGCCTCTTGGTCCTGGCGCTGGTTCTCTCAGCCATGGGCGTAGGCTTCGGCGCGCTTTTTCCCAAGTTCGACGCGGAAAGCGTGCACCAAATCGAATCCTCGCTAGGCGGCTTCGTCTACATGACGTGCTCTTTCTTCTTCATCGGGGCGACGGTGGCCGTGCTGGCATGGCCCATGCGCATGCATTTCATGGGACTCTTCGGACGCCTTCACGCCTGGAATTGGATCCAAGCGCTTTGGTGCGGCGGCGCCTGGATTTTGCTAAATTTACTGGCCGCGTTGGTGCCCTGGAGTCTAGGGCGCGCGCACTTGGAGGCATTCGAACCGTGAAAACGACAGTCATGCCGGCTCTTCTCTGCCTTTCCATCCTTTGGGCCCCTGCCTTTGCCTTGAAAGCTCCAGCCGCCAAGCCGAAAATCGCGGTCGTCATCGATGATTTCGGCCTGACCTATAAGAGGAATCCCCCGGACAGCCAGTGGATGGACATCAAGTGGCCCATCACGTTCTCCGTCATGCCCGAATCGCCCCGGACAGCCCAAGCCGCCAAGCAGACGCTCGCGCACGGCCACCAACTTCTCATCCACTTCCCATTTGATCCGTTTTTGCGGCTCAGCCTGCCCAAAGACCGGGTCAATCCAAACGATTTGAAGGAAGTTAAAGCCCTCTTCGCGAAGGCGCGCAGGGAAATCCCGGGTGCGGCCGGCCTCAATAACCACCGCAGCACCCATGCCACCATGAACCGCCCGCTGATGGCGGCCTTTATGAAAATTCTGAAACCTACGGGGCTTTTTTTCTTGGACAGCCACGTCTCCTCCAAGACCGTGGCCTACGCCGAAGCCAAGAAAGCGGGGGTTCGCGCGGCCGATAACTTCGTGTTTCTAGAGGAGCCGGGGCACTACAACGACGAGGCTTTCGCGGAGCGCATGATCCGTTTCGCCGCCCGGCACGCCCGCAAAACCGGGAGCGTGGTGCTCATCGGGCACCACTATTTCCGAGGAACTTACGCGGCTCTCATGAAGGAGGAGCCGCTGCTCAAGGCCCGGGGATTCGACTTTGTCTTCGCGTCGCAGGTCGCGCACTGAGGCGGTTTTTAGGCCGTCCTAAAAATGGTGCCGGCGGAGGGAATCGAACCCACATGGAGCGAAGCTCCGCACGATTTTGAGTCGTGTGCGTCTGCCAGTTCCGCCACGCCGGCGAGGCGTGCAAGCTCCCGGGCCTAAGCCTGCCCGGGTTTGAATCTAGGGACGGCGCCCGGACGCCCTCGCGCCCAGAAGGGCCCGACCTCCGGGCAGCAACGCGGCCGCGATGCAGGCCTTGGCCGCGTCCCCGGGGAGAAAAGGATACAGACCCATGGACAAAAGGTGCGCCGAGGGAACGAACCGCGCCAGTCCCAGCAAGCCCATGGCCAGAATTACGGCGCTACCGACAAGCATCATCATGAACGCCTTAAAGGGAGTTTTGTCCCAGCCCGCTTCGGCGAGCCGCCCGGCGACGTAGGCCGCGGGCAGGAAGCCGATAAGGTAACCTCCCGTCGGCCCCGCGAAATGGATGAAGCCCGCGGCGCCGCCCGCGAAAAAAGGCAGTCCCGAGGCACCTTCGGCCAGATAGAGCGCGACGGCCATTGAGCCTCGGCGGGAGCCCAGCAAAGCGCCAGCAAAAAGCACGCCCAAAGTGCTGCCGCTGAGCGGCACGGGCGTAAAGGGAAGCGGAATGGCAATTTGCGCGCACAGCGCGATAATGAAGCTCACCGCCACGATGAGCACGAAGGGAGGAACGGCCGTAGCCGAGAGAACCATGTCTCCCATGGTCTGGCGGGCGTCGCGGACGGTGACTGCATTCCTCATTTTAATTCCCTATTCAATCAGGAGCCCGCCTTGCGGCGGGCTCCCTTGTTGTGCGTCTTAAGCCCTGATTAGAGCTTCTTGACGTTGGCGGCTCGAGGACCTTTGTCGGAATCCTGGATGTCGAATTCAACCGCTTGATTCTCGGCCAGGCTGCGGAAACCATCGCCCTGAATAGCCGAATGATGGACGAACAGATCGCGGGATCCGTCGTCCGGGGTAATGAATCCAAACCCCTTTTGGTCGTTAAACCACTTCACTTTTCCTGTTGGCATCTAATCTACTAACCTCTTACGATTAACGTTCCCGTCAAAAGACGGGTTGGGCCATTCGGCCACCCCTTATTATACCACGGAACAAGCGCAAGTCCTCGCACAAGTTCAATACACAAGTTCAATATGCTAGTGCAACACTTTGAGGAATTGAAGACCTGCTGTAGGATAGGCAGGTATGGGGAAAGGGT
>DAIDHS010000044.1 GCA_027451985.1 Elusimicrobiota bacterium | reverse complement strand
CCGATGGCGACCCAGGCCGTCCAGATGAGGACGCGGGTCAGCCACTCGGTGCTGTCGTAGTCGAACTCGTAGATGACCGAGAGCATCTTGTCCGGCGCGCGCTGGGCCCATCCGCCCGAGGCCTCGGGCAGGCAGTCGTAGGACGGGATGTAGGGCTTGATGTCGATAATCGGCGTGCCGTCGACTAAATCCGTGCCCGAGAAATAAACCGTGTCGCCCGAGATTTTCTCGATGCGCGCCAGGGAAAGCCCCACGGGGCTCGGGCGGTGCGGCGAGCGCGACGCGAACACGCCCACGGCCTTGCCGCCCAGGCGCGGCGGGTGCACGCTGGGCCGGAAGCTCTTCTCGGCGTTTAGGTGGAAGTAGCTCAGCAGCCAGGCGTGCGAGAAGCCTTCGAGTCCCTGAAGCGAGTGGTGCGGCGAGAACTTGGCGAAGACCTTGAGCTTGGCCCGCGCGGCAGGCGCGATGCGCGGCTGGCGCGGCGTGCCGAATTTTTCCTGGAAGCACGATTCCAGAATTCCGAGGGCTTGGAGCAGAGGTTTTTTCCGCATGGCGTCGTCCCCCACGATCATAGAACAAAACGCGGCGCGCGGCTATCGCGCCAGCCGCGGGTGCCGGGCGCGGATAAAGTCTTGGATGAAATTCGCGAACGACAGCGCCTCGCGGAGGAGCTCCGAGGACTCCAGCTCCGAGGCCACGTCGGCGCCCAAGTATTCCGCCAGATTCCGTTTCGAGCGGCAGTCGTCCAGGTAGTCGAGGACGTGGTGGCTTTCCTTGGGCAGAATATGGCGCAAGGCCTGGAAAACGGTGTGGTGGTGGCCTTGCCCGGAGGTGCGGTAGCCCTCGGCGGCCAGGCAGGCCCGGCCGGCTTGCAGCGCGGCGTTATAGGCGATTGCAAAGCGCCTGTCGTCGGAGAGGCCGCGGACGCGGGCGTCGGCCAAGTCGCGCTTGACGACCGCGAAGAGCCCGCGAACCTCCCCGGCCGAGGCTTTATGGCGCTTGAGCCTCCCCGCGCTCAAGAATTCCCGCAAGCTCATCGTCCGAGCCCAGGAGGAATATTTTCGGGCCGCCGAAGACGTCCTTTAAGAACGAGTCGCCCTTCTTGAGACGTTTGCGGGCCTCGCCCGTCGCGAAGCGGGACGTGTTGATTTCCCGGTTGAGCGCGGCCTTGGCCTTGGCCAGCGCCTTGTGCAGTGCCGGGCCCGAGACCGAACCCAGAATGAAGAGATCTAAATCGCTTTCGGGCGTCTCTTCTCCCCGGGCGATCGAGCCGTAGACGAAGGCGGCTTGGATGCCGGACAGCGAAGCCAGGGCGGCGCGCAGCGCGTCGCCCAAGCCCGCGGTCTTCAAGGCGATGGCCTTGAGTTCGGGGTAGAGGGGAAACGCGCGGTTGACCTCCATGTAGCGCCGGTTGCCGGAAGCCGCGCCCTTTAAAAAGCCCAGCCGCTCCAGGCGGTCCAACTCCTGCTTGACCGCGCGGACGTCGGCGCCGGTCAGGCGGGAGACTTCGCGCAGGTAGAGGCGCTGCCCCGGCCGCAGGGCGAAGGCCGCGATGATGCGCGCCCGCGCGCGCGAGGAGAAGAGCTCTTCCATGAGCGGGACCGCCATAGTGTTGTTTATTATACAACGATTGTTGTATAAATATCAACAACTGTTGGGCGGCCGGGCCGGGCGTCTTCCCCATGCCCGGTCTACGAGCGGAGGCTTAAAAAAGTTCCTTGGCAAAGCCGCGCGGGAGGCGGGGCTACATTTCCTGCGGCGCCGACACGCCCAGAAGCCCCAGGCCTTGCGCCACCACGTCCCTGGCCCCGGCGCACAACAAGAGCCGCGCGCGGGACAAGTCGGGGTTGGCCGCGTCGTTGACGCGGCACTTCTCGTAGAAGGAATGGTAGACCCCCGCGAGTTCGAGCACGTAGTTGGCCAAGGGATGCGGCGAGAGCTCCTTCTCGCAGGACTTGAGCGCCGCCGGAAACCACGCGATTTTGGCCATCAGCGCGCGCTCCTCAGGCGTCGATAAGAGGCGCGCGTCGGGCGCGGGCAAGGAGCCGCCTTCGGGCAAAATGCCCTGCTTGGCGGCTTCGCGGAAGATGGAGCAGATGCGCGCGTGCACGTACTGGCAGTAGTAGACCGGGTTGTCCGAGGATTGCTTCTTGGCCAGCTCCAAGTCGAAGTTCAAATGGGAGTCCGGCGTGCGCAGGGCGAAGAAAAACCGGCAGGCGTCCGTGCCCGCCTCGTCCATGACTTCGCGCAGGGACACGAAGGTGCCCGCGCGCTTGGACATCTTGACGGCTTCTTGCCCGCGGTAGAGGTGGATGAGCTGGTGCACGATGGCGTGGCAGGAGTCCGGGTCGTGGCCCAGGGCCGCGATGGCGGCCTTTAGGCGCGGCACGTAGCCGTGGTGGTCCGCGCCGAAGATGTCGATGAGCTCCGCGTAGCCGCGGTCGTACTTGGTCTTGTGATACGCGATGTCCGGCAGAAAATACGTCGGCCGCCCGTCCGAGCGCACCAGCACCCGGTCCTTGTCGTCGCCGGCCTTCTCGTCGCTTGAGGTGCCCAGCCACAGGGCGGATTCCTTCTCGTAGACCATGCCGCGATCTTTCAGGAACTGCAGGGTCTTCTCGACCGCGCCCGAGGCGTGGAGCTCGCTTTCCTTGAACCAGCGGTCGAAGCTCACGCGAAAATCGTCCATGTCCTTCTTGTGCGAGGCCAAAAGCGTGTCCATGGCCCAGCGGCCGAACTCGTCCGCGCCCCAAGCCTTGGCCGCCTCGGGCAATTGCCCCGCCAAGTCCTTCAGGTAGTCACCCTGGTAGCCGCCCTCGGGCACCTGCGCGGGCCGGCCGTGCAGCTCGTCGTAGCGGGCCTTCAAGGACTCTCCCAAAAGCGTCACGCGCGCGCCCGCGTCGTTGACGTAGTACTCGGCCCAGACCTCGTGGCCGATGCGGCGCAGGATGCGGACCATGGCGTCGCCCAAAGTCGCGCCGCGGCCCGACGCCATGTGCAAAGGACCCGTCGGGTTGGCGGAGACGAACTCGGCCAGGATTTTCCTGGGCTTGGCCTGCGCGTCTCGTCCGTAGCCTTCGGGCGCGAGCGTGACGGCTTTGACGTTGGCGCACAAGGCCGAGGTCTTCAAGATGATGTTGATGAAGCCCGGCGGGGCCGCCTGCGCGCTTTCGATTTCCGGGATGCCCTTAAAGCGCTCGGCCAAGTCCTTGGCCACGTCCATGGGATTCTTGCGCAGGCGTTTGCCAAGCACCATGGGCCAGGGCAGGCTCACCTCGGCCTTGACGTGCGGCGGCGGCGCGGCCAGGGCCAGGCCCTCGGACATTTCGGCGCCGGCCTCTTTGGCCCAGGCGGCCGCGCGCTCGGCCAGGGATTTTTGCAGGGAGTCCAGGATCACGCGCCGACCTCCCCGGGTTTTTCCCAGGCGACGCGCGCGGCGTCGTGGTGGAGCTTCTCCAGGGCGTAGAACTCGCGCGTCTCGGGCGTCATGACGTGCACGAGGATTTTGCCGAAATCGATGATGCGCCAATGGTCGCTGCGCGGACGGGTCTTGCGCAGGATGGGAAAGCCCAGGCTCTGCGCGGCCTCCTTCACCGCGAGTTCAAGCGTCTCCAGGTGCGGGCGGGAAAGCGCCGAGGCGATGACGATGTAGTCCGACACCGGGTTTTTGCGGCCCAGGCGCAGGACCAGCACGTCCTCGCCTTTTTTGTCCGCCGCGGCTTGCGCCAGCGCCGCGGCCAGCATTTTAAAGCTGGGCACCGCGGGGAGTGAGGGAGGGCTTGGCGCCGATTTGCGCTCCCGCCAGGTTCTTCATGTTCTCGACGTTGTGCGCCCGCATCAACGCCTCTTCCATGGTGATCATGCCGCGCTGCAGGAGCTCGGCCAGCGCGCGGTCCATGGAGGTCATGCCCGCTTTGGCGCCGGTCTCGATGGCCTGGTAAATCATGTGGGTCTTGCCGTCGCGGACGAGGTTCGAGATGGCGGGCGTCATGATCATGATCTCCCGCGCCGCGATGCGGCCCGCGCCGTCCTTGCGCGGGATGAGCGTCTGCGCCACCACGCCCTGCAAGACGCCCGCCAGCTGGATGCGGATCTGCGTCTGCTGGTGCGGCGGGAACACGTCGATGATGCGGTCGATGGTGGACGGGCAGTCCTGCGTGTGCAAGGTGCCGAAGCACAAGTGCCCGGTCTCGGCCGCGGTCACGGCCAGGGCGATGGTCTCCAAGTCGCGCAGCTCGCCGACTAAAATCACGTCCGGGTCCTCGCGGAGCGCGCTCTTTAACGCCGCCTGGAAGGACTTGGTGTTCTGTCCCACCTCGCGCTGGCGGATGACGCTTTTCTTGGACTCGTAGACGAACTCGATTGGGTCCTCGACGGTCAAGATGTGGCCGGGCACGCGCTGGTTGATGAGCTCGATGAGCGCGGCCAAAGTGCTGGACTTGCCCGAACCCGTCGGTCCCGTGACCAGGACCAGGCCGTGGTTGAGCTCGGAGAGCCCCACCACGCTGGGCGGCAGGGAGAGCTCTTCGGGCGTGGGAATCTTGGAGGAAATGACGCGCAGCACGGCCTCGACGCCGTTTTTCTGCAGGAAGGCGTTGACCCGGAAGCGGGAAACCCCGGGCACGGAAAAGGAGCAGTCCAGCTCCCAATTGGCCTCGAATTTGGCGCGCTGCTCTTCAAAGAGCATGGAGTAAACCAGGTTCTTGGTCTCGTCCGCGGTGAGCGGGGAAAAGCCGGGGATGTCCTCGATTTTGCCGTTTAGGCGCATCAGGGGCGCGCGGCCGACGGCCAGATGGATGTCGCTGGCCTTCCTGCCGACGGCGGTCTTTAAAATTTCGACGAGTTCCATGAGCCTGTCTCCTTGGCCGCTTGCGCGCAATCCGCGCCCAGAATCACGCTGACGTCCACCAGCCGATCGGGGTCCGCCCGCGTCATGACCTCGGCCGACGGACACGAGAGCATGCGCTTGACGGCCCGGGCGTTTTGGATGCGCCCGGTGCGGTCGTAAATCACGGTGCGCCCGCCGCCGCCTTCCGCGTTGCCCTGGCTGACCACGTCGGCGCCTCGCGATCTTAGAATTTTTGTCGCGTCCAAAGCGAGGTCGGCGATGCCGGCCGCGTTGTCGATTTCAACCGTCACGGGGCCGCGATGCATGGCGGGCTCCCGGCCCGAGACCAGGCGCCCGAAAAAGTCGTAGACCACGTCCTGCCGGTCCGGCAGCCAGGCGGGCACGGCGTTTTCTTTCGGAATCTGGGAGAGGCGCAGGGCCAGGAAGAGGCGGTCCAAGCCGCTTAAGCCGCGCGCCGTCGCGGGGACCGCGAGCAAGTTGCGCACCGGCCGCCGGATCCAGGCCAGCGCCTGCAAGGGCGGCATGTCCCCGGCCTCGACCGGGGCGATGCCGCGGAGAAAAACGGGCTTTTCCTGCGCGAGCGCGGGAACGCGCGAGAGCCACGCGCCCGCGGCGGCGGCTTCGGCCTCCGCGGCGCGCTCGGGAACGCCGTGGCGCGAAAAATCATGGGCGTAGAAATAATCCAGCGAGCGCCATTTGTCCACGAGAGTGCTCCCGGGAAGATAGACCGTCTCGACCGAAGGCTTGCGCGGGTCATAGACCCCCAGGAAGAGCTCCGGCGGGCCTTGCACGGTCGAGGAGTCCAGCGCGAGAAAGAACAGCCAGGGCTTTTTGGCGCGCGCGGCTTCGGCCATGGGCGAGCGGCTCTCCAGAAATCCCACCAGCCCCACCAGGGCCATGAGCGCCAGGCCCAAAGCGCGCTCGATGAGCGTTAAGCGGCGATGGCGTTCCATAGGGAGACCGTGAGCGGATGAATCCAGGAGCCGCGCGAGAGCGCGTGCGAGATTTTGGCTTGCAGGCAGGCGGAAAAGGCAGCGTCCAAGTCTTCCTGCGCCAGGCGGCGAATGGCGGGCGCCTCGCGGTAGCTGCGGTCTGGCGAGGACGCGTCGGCCACGTAGAGCACGCGGTCCAAAAGCGTCATGCCTTGAGCGCCCAAGGTGTGCCGCCGCACGGCTTGAAGGACGGCCGAGCTTCCCAGGCCGCGGCGCTTGGACAAGTCCTCGCTGATGTAGGCGTGGAGCAGCATGGGCTGGCGGCGGGCGATGTCTTCGCGGCAAGGCACGCTCAAGCGATGCGCCGCGGCGTAGGCGGGCATCTTGGGCACCGGAATCGAGCGGCCGAAATCGTGCAGAAGCCCGGCCAGGCGCGCTTCGTCTTGGTCCGCGCCCCAAATTTTGGCCAGCTCCTGCGCCCAGCCGGCCACGGCCAGCGTGTGCGCGAAGCGCTCGGGGGACAAAGAGGATTTCAAGTCCGCCAAGAGCGCAAGCCCGTAGAGCTTGCGGCTTTGGATGCGCCTGGCCACGGAGCCCACCAGCCAGCGTTTGGCGTCCTGGTCCAAGGCCAGCATGGCGCGCAGTTCCGTGGAGGAAATATCCGGCATCTTGCCGGGAATTTTGCCGAAAAATTTGGGGATGCCTTCGGACGAGCCCGGGCGCGCCGCGCTCCACCAGCGGCAGGCGGCCTTTAATTCCCGCGTGTTCTTCCAGCGGCCGAAGCTCGCGGCCGAGTCCGCGCCCACGGCGAAATGGAATTCCGCGCCGGGGTGTTGTTGGCGCAGGCGGCGCAGGGTTTCGTAAGTGTAGACCTTGCGGCGGCTTAAGATTTCTCTGACGTCGAGGCGAACGATGCGCTTAAAGCGCGCCGGCAGCGCATCGATGAGCCCCAGCCGCGTCAATTCAAGGCGCTCCTTGGCCGGAGCCTCGGGCGCGCCTTTAAGCGGCGCTTGATAGGCGGGGACGACCAGCGCCAAGCCGGGCTTCAAGCGCTTTAGCGCCGCCAGGAAAAGGGCCAGGTGCCCCTTGTGCGGCGGGTCGAAGCTGCCGCCCAGGACGAGAATTTTTTCGCGCATCGGCCGCGCGGCTAGAGGGTCTTCATGTCGATGGAGAAGCGGTAGCGTACGTCGCCCTTGGCCAGGCGCTTGTAGGCGGCGTTCACGTCCTTGACGGAGATGGTCTCCACGTCGGCCGCGACCCGGTTCTTCGCGCAGAAATCGAGCATCTCCTGGGTTTCGGCGATGCCGCCGATGAGGGAGCCCGCGATGAAGCGCCGCCCGACGATCATCGGCATGACCGGCAGGGCCAAGGACTCCGGCGAGGCGCCCATCAAGGCCAGCGTGCCTTCCCGGCGCAAAAGGCCCAGCATGGCGCCCAAGTCGTGCTTGCCCGAGACCGTGTCCAGGATAAGGTCCAGGCGGCCGGCCAGGGACTGCATGGTGGCCGCGTCCGAGGTGAGAACAAAGGCGTGCGCGCCCAGACGCTTGGCGTCGGCCTCTTTGGATTTGGAGCCGCTTAACACGAACACCTCGGCGCCTATCGCGGCCGCGAGCTTGACGCCCATGTGGCCCAAGCCGCCCAGGCCCAGCACGCCCACGCGCGAGCCTTTGCCCGCGCCGAAGCGCTTTAAAGGGGAATAGGTCGTGATGCCGGCGCACAACAGCGGCGCGGCGGCGTTTAACTGCATCTTGGGGTCGATTTTGAGCGCGAAGGCTTCGTCCACCACGATTTGCGACGAGTAGCCGCCGTAGGTGGGCGTGACGCCGTCTTGCTCGGTGCTGTTGTAGGTGAAGGACGCGCGCCCCTCGCAGTGCTGCTCCAAATTCGCGCGGCAGCTGGGGCAGGTGCGGCAGGAGTCGACCAGGCAGCCCACGCCCGCCGAGTCGCCCACCTTGAGCTTGGTGACTTTCTTCCCGACGCGCGAGACCTTGCCCGCGATTTCGTGCCCCGGGACCATGGGGAAGGCCGCGCCGCCCCACTCTTCCATGACCTGGTGGAGGTCCGAATGGCAGATGCCGCAGTAGGCGATGTCGATGACCACGTCCTTGTCGCCCGGATCGCGGCGCTTGAAGGAAAAGGGTTCCAGCTCGGCTTTGGCGCTTTTTGCGGCGTATCCGCGGACCTCGAACATGTGCGTGCCCCCTTAATGACTTTTGCCGCGCGACGGCTCCGCGGCGGAATTTATTTTAGAACATTTCAAGGAAGGAGGGTGGGTCACCCAGGCATCTCTAAAATCGCCTTCGCCGAGAATTTCTTTGAGCCAAGTAGCGTTGAAAGCCTTGGGGAGATGTCTGTTGAGTTTGAAGCAATTGGGACTCGTACCGTGTAATCAAGGTATCTATATCTTTCACTAGGTCATCGAATGCACGAGCGTCTTGCGGCAACTCTCCACGATGAATTTTGATGAATTGTTCACGCGGGAAAATCATGAGATACGTTGGCTTGTCGGGTCCTTTGCTCAATATCCAATAAAGAGGCGCTTGTTCACCAAAATCTAGGAATATAGGGGAAGGGCTAGTTGACCACTCCTTGAGTAGTCTGCATTCACCTGGATGAGTCCTGCGAATATTTGGATTTCCCCCAATAGGTGTTCCCTGAGCCCATGAATTGGAAAATTGCTTTTCATCCCTCTTTCGTCTTGTTCCGTCAACCACCCAGATGAGTTTCTTGTAAAACACATCCCGGGAACGACGTTCTTCAGGCTGAATGTGCGAGTGCTGGAATTCAATTATCCATTCGCGATCTGTTTTTACATCAGCGATGTGCTTCTCGCCCTGCTCCGTTTGGTGAATAACTTCCTGCCATTCTCGCGGAAACCGTTCCTTCCAATTACGATGCCACTCAGTTTCATTCTCCCACCACGGGTCGCAAGATGGGCTTCCTTTATGTGCCCAATGCCAAGTTCTAAGGTCTCCACACCGTGCAACTATTGGGTGGCTATCAATCGGGCACGCTCCAGTGAGGCCAGGCGCAGCCTCTCGGCGGTCTCCATCGATCAGGGCAAATTTCATAATACGGTTAAACCGAATTATGCGGCAACGGTTCGATTCGAATACGACTCCCATCGAACATTAACTGGCACTTTAAGATCATAAAATTAGGACTACGATACTCCTTAAAGTTATCTAGTCCCAGGTCCAACATGTGCCCAGTGGGGAGACTTCTCAGTTGGATTACGCCCTTAGATCGCAAAATGGATATCTGCCACTCATTCACGCGTGCCTGTCGAATTGTCGCGCCGTCTATTGTCAAAGGGAATGGCCGAACTTCATAAATCTTATCTGGTTGCTGCGCCAAATGCTTTGTCAGTTGAGTTAAATTCATCTGTGCGTTTTTAGCGATTTCGTGATTCGAGCGTCCGTCCCATATTATACGCATAACGCCGCGCGATGGCCTCTAGTCTGATTCTGGTGCACCGCGTGATTTTATCTAGAACGTTTCGTGGAGGGACGCCTGATGTGGATGCCATTGATGCGGGGGAATTCTCCTGTTACACTAGCCCCGGCCATGCGCTTCTGGTGGGTCAACCAAAATCAGACGTTTGAACAAGAGTTTAATGGCGGCTATCTGTGGTCGCCCAAGCGCAAGCAAACCGGCGCGCGCAATCCGTTTTACGACAGTATGCGCGAGGTCGCGCCTGGAGATGTCGTCTTTTCTTTCTGCAACCAGGAAATCGCGGCCATTAGTGTTGCGCAGTCCTACTGCTACGAATGTCCGAAGCCTGAGGAGTTTGGGAACATCGGTCCTAACTGGCACCCGACTGCGGGCTGGCGCGTCGATGTGGCCTACCGCACTCCGTATAAACGAGTGCGACCCAAAGAGCATATGAAAATTTTGGGCCCGTTATTGCCCGAGAAATATTCTCCGCTCAGATCGACCGGTGTTGGGTTGCAAGGTGTTTACCTTGCCTCAGTCTCCCGCCCTTTTGCCGAAGCCCTGGCCGGGCTTATCGGTGTCGAGGCGCAGGAGCTTGTCTCTGCGGCCGAAGCCCCTGTGGCGCTTTCCCCGATGGTCACCGGTGCGGCGCGTATCGAAGAATGGGAAGACCACCTTCAAGAACAACTAGATCGAAATTCCAAAATTAAGGAGACAGAAAAAACGGCGCTTATTCGGGCCCGGCGTGGACAAGGAATCTTCAAACAGAACGTCATGATCTTGGAAAAAGCCTGTCGTATTACCAAGGTTGAGAACCACATTCATCTTATTGGCAGCCACATCAAGCCGTGGCGCGATTCAAACAATGATGAGCGGCTTGATGGAGAGAATGGCCTTCTGCTGACGCCTAGCATTGACCATCTTTTTGATCAGGGTTTTATCTCTTTTGAAAATAATGGCCGGGTTCTTGTTTCGCCGGTTGCTGATCCCATGTCCCTTAACCGCATGGGTGTTAGGACAGAAGAAGATATAAACGTGGGGGATTTCAGTAGCGGACAGAAACGCTATCTAGAGTTTCACCGTGAGTCGGTGTTTAAACAGACGGCGCATTAAGTGCTTGTAGTGTGAAATTGGAACAGAGAAAAGATGCCACGACCAATTGACTTGAATAAAATTAAAAATCAATCGAAAAAAGAATTGCGTGAGATGATCGTAAGGTATGAAAATGTGCGGACATTAAACCTGCACTATTTATATCTTCGTTGGACAGCAAAAATGACAGCGGTTGAGATTTATGCAGTATGGGAACGTTACGCTGAGGCGCGTTTGATCGCAGCACTTAATCATTCGCCACACCATTTCCTTTCTGGCCATGAAGTTTATGGTGTTCGTGTTATTCCGGCTGGTCTAGCTGCTTATCTTACGCGTGCTGGGCGACCATATTTTGATTTTCGTTCAATGGAAGATTTAATTAATAAGGCCGATCGTCTTGTAGGTAAAACGATTAATCCATTTAGAAAGATACCGGGAGCATTCCGAGGCTATCTAGATACGCTCTCTGCAATTAGAAATTTTGTGGCTCATAAAAGCAAAGCGGCTATTACGCAATACAGAACACATCTTCGGCGCACTTATTCGATGAAATTTATCCCTGAGCCGGATGAATTTCTGAATGCGCGAGACTATCGCAAATCAAGCCCGGCGCGTTATGAAACCAGGCTTCATGGATTGGCCAAAGTAGTGGAGTATTCCATAGATCACACCTAGGGATTCTCAAGTTCTTATGTGGTGAACTTCTGATAAGGAATGAGCAGAAAAAGGCTTTATACTATGGTCCATAGTGCTGCAATGGCGGCTATTGCGAATGCTCCAGCCGTCAAATTCTGAAGCGTATTAATAACCGTTGAATAAGAAGTAAAACGCCTCGAAGGCCTATCGATTTTTTCGAGGATCTTAATACTGTCTATCCCGGATTTCAATGCTAGCTGCTCTTGCGCGGCACGCAGAGGGGCTTCTCCCGCACGCACTAGCTCTCGAGATCGTTGCTCTAATCGATTGAAGATCAACGACATCGTAGTTCCCAGGATTCCGGTAAATAGTGCTAATTTGAATTCTCCATAATGAACAGCAGCAAAAATAGCCTCCTCCTAGAATTGCGGTACTTGTAAAAAACAGGTCAAAGCAATGCATTCTTTGCGCAGCGTGGAGGGAGAACCAATCCCAGGAATGTTGCAATACCTCCTTATCAAACAATTCCTTTGTCATAATTAAAATCTGCTATTGTGAGGCTCCAT
>DAIDHS010000043.1 GCA_027451985.1 Elusimicrobiota bacterium | reverse complement strand
TGAAGCCGCGTCGTATTACGCGGTCTTTGGAGCGGCGCGGCCAGCCTGCGCCGGAACCCCTTAACGCCGCCTGCAAATCAGCGAAAATGCTACAATGGCTTGCCGCTTTAGGGCAGTTAGCTCAGCGGTAGAGCACTGTCCTCACACGCCGACCCGGAAATCCCCCCAAAGTTTGCCTGAACTCGATTTCTCGTCGAGAAGCCAAGCCCTAGTACCTGACGGTTTTTGCCTGACTTTGCCCTGATTTGTGGCATTTTGAGGCAAAATTGGACACCACCCTGGACACCAACGCCTCCCTCCTTATATAAGGCGGGTGGCGTTGCCGGAGGTGAGGGAACGGGCGGGATCGGTGGGGAGCAGACCAAGCCCCGGAATAGGCGGATTTCAAGAAGGGTGGGAAACAACGAGCCAGTCACTGTGGCTTTTCAACAACGAATTGCCCATTAATTAGGTATGGATAGCCTTCAAGGACCATGCCGGGAAGAAGCATCGGGAGAAAATTGGGCCGGACACAACTCAAATCCGGCAGATGGCCAAAGAAGTCCTGCATAAGCGGCAGGCCGAGGTCGTTGAAGGTCGTTATTTCCCAGAACGCAAGAAGGTCAAGATTACCTTTGGAGAGATGTGCGAGAAATATTTGCGGTTGTGGGCAGTCAATAAGAGTTCTTTTGCAAAAGACAGGATGGCACCGCTGCTCCGAGAGTGGAAGAACCGCCGATTGACGGATATTTCAACGGCGGATATCCAGGGCTTCTACAATAAAAAGAAAGCCCCCGATGGCTCTTGTGGGAACGCCAACCGATATTTAACCCTCATCAAATCTATTTTTAATAGGGCCATTGATTGGGACGATTTCCAGGGCGTGAATCCAGCCTGCCGTGTGCTTCGAAAGGCCGACCCTTCGCACCGGACTAGATACCTTGAAAACAAAGAAATCGAGGACTTCCTTACCGTTTGCGACCCACGCCTAAAACCTCTCGTTGTCTGCGCCATTCTAACGGGCATGCGACGGGGAGAACTCTTTGGCCTGCGCTGGGAGAACATCAATCTGCGGCAACGACTCATTCACGTTCTAAAATCAAAATCAGGGAAAGCCCGGGAAATACCCATCGTCCCTCAGCTTGAGGATATGCTTCTAGGTCTTGGGCCGTTGCCGGATGGCCCTATTTTCACGCTGCCTTATGGGACGTTCCGAAAATTGCTTGATGATGCGATAACAAAATCCGGCGTTAAAAAATTTCACTGGCACGATTTGTGTCACACCTTCGCTAGCCATTTCATCATGAAGAACGCCGACCTCCCGGCCCTACAGAAAATACTCGGGCATTCCTCGCCGTCAATGACTCTACGTTACGCCAACCTAAGCCAAGGGCACATCAAGACCGAGATGGAGATTTTCGCCGCCTCTATTCCGGCTTTGCAGAGTTTTGCTCCCGTCGAGATTGGACACCACGTTGGACACCACGGTGCAACCCGAAAGTAGTCCCGGCATGCAAATTGCTATAATTTTTCACCGCTTTAGGGCAGTTAGCTCAGCGGTAGAGCACTGTCCTCACACGACAGGGGTCATAGGTTCAAATCCTATACTGCCCACCACTTAAAGCCGCCCCCGACCGCTCCGCGTTAAAAACGAGAAGGCCCTCCGATTCAGATCGGAGGGCCTTCGATTCGGTTCTTCGCTACCAGGACGAGGATCCGCCCGGCTCAAGAGCGCGAAGGCCGCTCAGCGCGCCGGAAGCGCGAAGAGAAAAACCATGCCGCGCCGCCGAAGATGAAGTGCCGCCCTGCGACTGAATCGACGCACCGGACGTGCCCTGATCCTGTCCGCCGGACTGATCGAACGAGCCGATGGAATAGCCGTCCTTATCGTAGACTTGGAAGCCGCCGTCGCCGGTGAGCGTGAGAATTTCGCTGAGGCTCCCGTCGGCGTTGTTCTCGAAGCGCACCTCGGTCACGCCGGAGCCCAGATACACCGGATCAAACACCGGCGGCGTGGCTGTGTCGTAAAGATAGGCGTCCTGATTCTGGCCGCCGACCACGACCATGCGCGTGCCATCGGCGCTGTAGTACGTCTTCTGGTCGGACTCCTGGCCGCCCGGATCCTGGGGCGGTTGGTCCACGGGGGGCGTGGCGTCGGGAACCGCGACCTCTCCGCCCACGGAATCCTCGTAGGCGTAGTAGCTCCCGCCGTCGTAGGTGTAAATTTGATCCGGACCCTGCCACCACCAGCCGTCATTATAAAGGAAGAGCCAGCGGTGCCAATAGGGATCGTACCACCACCAGTAGCCGGCATAGTACGGAGTCCAAAAATAGTAGGAGCCGAAATACCAGCCCCACCAATGGATGCCGTCGTCCGGATCGTAGTGATGGCAAACCCGCCGGCCGTCGAAATCGTGCCAGTGGTAGCCGTCATCGCGGTCGCTCCAGCCGCGTTCGTCACCGCGGATGCGGTCGAGGTATCCTTGATTGGCCAGAACGCGCGCGTCATCGCGGCCCAGCGGCATCAAGCGGCCGCGCGAATTCTGGAAAGGCCGCTGCGCCACGGACATTCCGCCCGGTCCAAAACGCGGGGCCCGATACGCATGATCGGGATTGAAGTCAGGAATCCGGTGCTCTGGATCTAGCCGCCGGGGCCGCTGCGGCAGGCCGCCCCAATGGCTTCCCTGGGAACTGCCGCCGATAACGGGCGGATGCACACGCGGGGGCTGCGGCCTGGAGCCGCCGCCGGGAAACCCGGGATGCTCCGGCCGGCCGGGCCATGCGGGGCGCGGCGCACCATGGCTGCCGCCACGATTATCATCGGGATTGCCGGGGAAAATAGGACGCTGCGAACCGCCGCGGTCGCCTCCCTGATTGCCGTCGGGATTCCGGTTCGGCCACGCAGGGCGCTGCCCTCCCCTCTCGTTGCCATGATTACCATTGGAGCTCTGACCCGGCCACATTGGATGCCGGTCACCACGGCCTCTATCTCCGCCGGAATTTCCGGGCTCGGTCGGCCTAGGCGCCGGCCGGCTCCATCCCGGATTATCGGGCCGCTCCGGCCTGCTCGGCCAACTGGGCCGGCTAGGAGGCTGGGGGCGCTGCCCGCCGCCAAAGCCGCCGCGGTTAAACCCGCCCCCGCCGAAACCGCCGCGTCCTCCGCCGCGGAAGCCTAGCGTCTTGATGTCGAGAGTCGGCAAAATCAACGAAAGATTCGCGTCCTGATCAGAATTAGCGGCTGAGGCCGAAACCTGCGCGCCCGCCAAAGATGGCGCCAAAAGCGCCGCGAAAAAAACAAGGACCACTCCCTGAGGCAACCGCCTGTTCATCGTCCTGTCTCCATCCGTCTATAGGAATAACGATCCGTGTGAGAAAAATTATAGCATCGCGCGCGAAGCCGAGAAGGGTCTTGCGTCCTAGGCGCGGGGGACTTAAAGACCCAGAGGGCTATTGCTCCAGAAGCCGGCGCAGGGACTCCGCGTAACGCCGGCGCTTGACCGGGCTCAGGATTTCCAACGGGTCTTCCCCCGCGGCGGAGCGCCGCGCCATTTCTTGAAGGACGGTCGCGGACAAAATCGCGCCTGGATCGAGCTGCTCCTGCTCGGCCGCCTGCTTGCGCCACTGTCTCAGCTTCTCGAAGGCGCGCTCTTGGCGCATATTGCGCCTCGCGCGCTCGGGCCGGGGCGGCTCCTGCAAGGCGGGCGGAGCCGAAAGTCCGCGGCGCACGGCCGCGAGAAGCTTTTCGCCCAGGCGTTCGAGAATGTAGGGGCTGGCGCCCTTGACGCGCGCGAACCCGGCCCTGTCCCGCGGTGATTCAACGGCCAAACGGACCATGAAGTCCTCGCTCATCACGCGGAAGGGGGCCTGATCGCGGCGCGCCGCCTCGGCCTCGCGCAGGAGATAGACTTCGCGCAAGACCGCGCGCTGCTGTCCCGACAGATCGCGCGATCCGGACAAGGACCAGTACCCCTCGGGATTAAATTCCTTGTGCGGCACCGCGACCTCCTCGAGATCAGCGAAGGCCTCCTGCGCATCTTCCCAGCGCCCGCGCTCGATGAGAAGCCCTCTTTGGATGCGGGAAAGCTCGATCAGGTAATGAGTGTCCATCTGGGCGTAGCGCAAATGCTCATCGGTAAGCGGACGCCGGGCCCAGTCCGCGCGCTGGAGCTTCTTGGAAAGCGCCACCCCGAAGTGCTTCTCAATCGCCTTGGCCAAGCCCAACTCCTTCCAGCCCAGGAACTTGCCCGCAACCATGGTATCGAAGATTCCGCGCACCTCGAAGTTATAGTCGCGCTTCAACCCGATGAGATCATACTCTGCGGCGTGGAAAATTTTCTCGACCCCCGGATCCGCCAAAATCGACCCCAAGCTCGAGATGTCCCGCACCGCAATCGGATCGAGAATGTAGTCCGTTTCAAGCGATGAAATTTGAACGAGGCAAACCCGCTCGCGGTGGGCATAGAAGCCGTTGGACTCGGTGTCGAAGCCCAAGGAGACGAAGCCCCGCAGCTCCTCGACGACCTCCGTCAGATGCTCTCGCGCGGTGACGAGCACGGCCCGGCGAATTTCGGAAGGCTCCGCGCTCATGCCGCCGCCTCCGCGCCCGCCGCTTCGGCCGCGCCGAAAAATCGAAAGTAAAGCCCGATGTTAATAGCCATGATCGCGCCGTAGCAGTAGAAAGGAAAGCCGATGTCGGCCAAGCCGAACATGGCGCCGGTAAAGAAAATCGCTCCAGCCGATGCCGCCAAGCGCGAAACTTGGTTCCAGCCGAAAACTCTTCCCAACTCCGCGCGGTCGACCATGCCCGCCATGGCGTTTTTTTGCACGGGCACGGCCGCGACGCGCAGAGTCGGCGTGAGAAAGTAGACCAAAAGATCGAATGGCAGGACGCGGATCAGCGGCATAAGCATCAAAAGGACCGCGCCTAGACCGCGGGTCCAGGCGATGCTGCGCACGAAGCCCAGGCGCCTGCCCAGTGCCGGCCCGGCCAAAATGGCCAGGGCGCCCAAAGAGCCGCTGACAAACCCGTAGACCGACATGCGCTTGGCAGAAACGTGGAAAACCAGAATGAAAAACGGGACCAAAAACGGCGTGATGAGCCCCTGCGAAAGCCCGTTCAAAGCCCCGGTAACGGAGAACTGTCCAAGCACGCGGCCGTTCTTTAAGCGCCCCAGGCGGCCGCCCGGCAGCGGCAGACACAACGGAACAAGAAAGAGCATTCCAGCGCCCGAGATGAGCGCCGCCGCCCAAAAGGCGCCGCGCACAGAAACCAGCCGCGTCAGAAGAGTTCCCGCCGCGGCCGCGACGCCGCTCAAGAACATGAACCAGGAGAAAAATTTCGTACGGTTTTCGGACGCGCTCAAGTCCGTCAGAATCGCATTCTGGATTGGTTGGGCCGCGCCCCCCACGCCGCCACCCATCAGGGAGCCCGTAGCGGAGTAGCCGCCCAAAATCGCCGCCAAGAACAGCGCCCAGAGGCTGGTCGAAAAGCACACGATGACGGCCGAAAGGGGCAAAATTACCGCCGCCAGCCAGAGAGTCTTGGTTCGGCTCCATACGTCCGAGAGCACGCCGATGAGAAGCCCCTGGCCGGCCGCGGCCGCGCACGCTGCGGCATAGATGGCGCCCAACGTCAGCGCCGAATGATGCAAGTCATTGAGAACCAGAAACGGAAAGGCCAACGAAATCATCCCGGCGGCGGCGCTGCGCGCGGATAGATAACAGGCCAGGAACGCCCTCTGCCGGCGCCTTTGTGCGGAGTTCATGAGCCCGCCTTGCTCCGCAGAACCCAGCCGCTTAGCCGCCCCGGCGGCTCGGGTAAAAACTGCGGCGTCTGCGCGCGATTGTCCAAAGCCGCGGACTTCACGACCTGGCCCCTCAAGTAGCCGTAGAGGCTCGAAAGGGTGATTTTTCCGGCCGAGCCCATCGCCGCGCCGTTTAAGCCTTTCAGCAGATAATAGGTGAACGCGCCGTGGCCTTGATCGGCGAGCACGCCCGCGGTCTGCGTCCCGGAGGCGGCTGTAAGCGCCGCGACCTTGCCGCCCACGGCCGGGCCGCCCCAGTCCGCGCGTGTCACCAGGGGCCGGATTCCTTCGGCCGAAACCGAGCGTGAGCCGGCGCCCGAGAAGCAAGAGTCCAGCATGACAAGCGAGCGCTTGGCGGGAAGCTTCCCCAAGTCCTCGTAAAGGCGCGAAAGTGGGAAGCCGGTCTTGGCCAGGAACTCCGGATCGCCGTCGAAAGGAACCAAATAAGCCTGCTTGCCGCCGGGCTCGGCGGCGCCGTGGCCGGAGAAATAGAAAAACACCGTGCTCCTGGCGTTCGTGTTGCGCCGTAGCCAATCCTCGAGGTAAGCGGCCAGGCGCGCGCGTGTGGCGTCCTCGCCCAAAAGGAGGCGCAGGTGATCCGGCGGCACGCCCAAGGCAAGAAGGTGCCGCTTGACGGCCAAGGCGTCACGGCGCGCAAAGGTGGCCGGCGGAAGTCCTCGCGCATAATCTTCCACGCCAACCACCACGGCGAACGCATCCGGGTCGGGCGGCTCGCGATAGGAAGGTTCGTCCGCATCCGAGGAGACGCTCGAAAGATCCGGAGGAGCCGCGGGCGCGCCGCCCGCCTCGCCTTCGATCGCGCGGGCAAGCATCGCCGAAGCCTCCAAATAACCCTGCCGTTTGGCCAGGGCCACGACCGCCGAGGTCATGGGCCCGGCCGCGGGGAAGCCCTGCGCGAGAAGATAGGATTCTACCTCGGCATGGCCGTAGGCCGCAGAGAGCATGAGCGCCTTGTACGCCGCGGGTCCGGATGAGGGCGCTCCGGCCGCCAGCAAAAGCTTGATCGCGGGCAAGGATCCGGACTGCGCCGCGAACACCAAAGCGGTCGAGCCTTCGGCGTTGGCGGCATTGACGTCCGCCCCCCGGTTCAGCAGCGCTTGAATCTCGTCAGCGCGGCCATCCCGCGCCGCCATCATCAGCGGCGTAAGGCCGCTCTCCGCGCTCATCGGCGCGACTGCGCGAAGCGCCCCATTCCGCGGGAAGCAGGATGAAAGAACCGGAATAAAGAGAATGCACGCCAGCAGCCGCTTCATCGAGGGATACCCAGGCTATTGAAAAAAGCCTCGTCGCTCGGCGCGCGGCCTAAAAAAGCCTGCAGGGACTCCTGGGCCGGACGACTGCTCCCCGGAGCCAGAATTTCCTGCCGATAGAGCCAGCCGATGGCCGGGTTCAGGATGCCTTCATTAGCAAAGCGCGAGAACACGTCTTGAGCGCAGGCTTCGGACCAAAGGCGGCCGTAGGCGCCCGCGCCGCGGGCCAGTTTCGGCATACCCGCTTCGGGGTTAGTCCCCGGTGTCATGGGAATGAGGCTGATTTTTTCCGCCATCTTCTGATAGACCGCGGTGGGCTTGGTCACCAGCGGATCCATATGGTAGCGCATGTCGAGGCTCGCAAAAAACACCTGCCGCAATTTTTTTATGGCGAGATCGGCGCCGCGCGCGGCCAGGATGCGGCGATACAGGGCTAGCGGCAGGCCGCGGGAAGGGTCGCTCGGATCCTTTGAAATGAGCGCAAGTACCTCCGGCCGCCAGGCGAAATCCTTCATGACGCCGCCCGGCGTCGCGGCGAAGTCCGGAACGCCGCCGAAGCCCGCAAAACGCTCGTAGGGAACGCGAGCGAGCGTCCAAGCCATGACGCTGCCGAAGGCGCGGAACAAGGCCTGCACCTGGCCGCGTGGACCGTAGCTCAGAGAAGGCGGCGCTCCGGGCCGGTCCGCGGAAAAAC
Organism: Elusimicrobiota bacterium; assembly: GCA_027451985.1. Lineage (GTDB taxonomy): Bacteria > Elusimicrobiota > Elusimicrobia > UBA1565 > UBA9628 > JAGWJU01. The sequence goes on along the minus strand of DAIDHS010000043.1, from coordinate 5,030 downwards.
TGGCCAGCAAGGCGGACACCGGCTTTTGATAGGTGCCGTCCGAAAGCAACCGGCCGCTGATGATGGGGAAAGCGGTCATGCGCGCGCTCTTGCCTGGGCGCGGAAAAAGATCGAGATAAATATACCCCAAAACGGGCCCCTGACCCGCGCCGTCCCTGACCTCGTAAAGATCCACGCCCGGAGCCCAGGTTTCGGCGTCCGGCACGCGCTTGAACGCGACGCCGAAAAGCGTCTGATTGAGCGTGAAAAGGCCGCGCAAAACGCGGTCCAATGGAAAGCAGCGGCGCACAGCAGCCGCATCGCTAGAGGAAAGCCGTTTCTCCTTAAGCTCGCGGTCGTAATAATCCCAGTCCCAGGCTCGTATCGCGCCGGACGCCTTGCCTTTCCGTCCAGCCCTCAAGGCGGCCATGGCCTTGAGCTCGCGGCTCGCCATCGGCGTCAAATTTTCCTGCAGGTTGCTCAGGAAATCCAGGGCTTTTTCTGGATTGCCCGCCATGCTTCCTTCGAGCGAATAGGCGGCGTAGTCCCGATAGCCCAAGATGTGCGCGGCCACGTCGCGCAGGCGCAGAAGTTCGGACAAATCGGCGACGTTTTGGGCCGCTGCTCGGTTATGATAGAGGAACTCAAGGCGCCGCCGCGCGTCCGCGTCCGGACTGTCTCTCATGAACGGAAGATAGTCCGCGCCGCCGACGCGGATCACGTATTGGCCCATGAGGCGCGGCAGTTCCGCGACGTAACCTGCCGGGAGGCCGGCCATCTCCGCTTTGGAAACCAGCAGGTAGTCCGGAACCTCCGATAGATTCTGCGCGTAATCATCCTGAAGCATGGAAATTCTCTCGCGCACGGCGGACAAAATCGCCCGACGCTCCATCGGAATCTCCATGCCCTCGTGCTTAAAATCAACGAGTTCCCGCTCCAAGAGTCTTTGTTGGGCCGGCGTCAAACCCTGGGCCTGCGCGGCATACGCCTTGACCGCGTGGAAGAGATCTCTCCGCGCAAACACGCGCCCTCCGGCCTCGTCCGCGGTATAGGCGCCGAAGTCCCGCACGAGGTCGCGGCAGCCGGTCGAGGCCGCCCTGATCTGCGACGACGCGGCGACGTGCTCCAAAAATGCGTCGCCCGCGGTCCGGTCATTCAGGCCGTCAAGGGCGCTCTCGATGGCGCCGGGCGTGTTGGCGAAGGTCCGGGCCGAATCCGGCAGCTCCGCGACCTGCCGCAAGCGGAATACCGCCTCCTGCCGGGCCGCCGCGCAGCTCGTGGAAATCTGCGCGGGCGAAGCGCCGAAGTCAAGCTGAGGATAAGGGCGAAATCCCGCCGCCCAGGCCGGCGACGCGGCCCAGGCGAGAAGGATAAGCGCCCGCCGCACTCAGCGGGACTCCCGAAAGCGGACCGCGCCCAATGGGCGCGGTATTTTTTTCAAGGCACAGAGCCAGCGCGAGGAACTCTCAGGAAAAGCCGCGGCGCTCAAGGAGCGCGTCTGACGGTAGCGGATGACGAATGAGCCGCCCTCTTCGCCGGCCGAGAGAATCTCAAGACCGTCGCCTGCGGCGTGAGGCCCCGCAATGGCGAGCGCCACGGCCTGCCGGGAAAAATCCACGTTCGGCGCGGAGGTGCCCGGGAAAAGCCTTTTCCACAGAGCCGTCCAAGACGCCTTATCGGAAACGACCCGGTTTTTCCCGGGAGAGCTCGAAAGCGCCACGAACCAGTCCGTCGTGGGCAGCGGTCCGCCCCTTTCTTCCTCTCCGGAGGAGGGTTCGGCCAGCAGCTTCGGCGTGGTTCCGTTCAAGGACACGGGCCCCCGGCGGCCGGCTTGGGCCTGGGCCGCCTGGTTCATCAGGGAAAGTTGCCGCAGCGCGGAAACGGCCTCATCGGGAGTCTGCGCCCGGGCGGCCTGCTCCAAAAGTTCCTGGCGGGCGGACGCGCTGTACGGCGGCGGGGCCAAGCTTCGGATGCCTTGGTCGGCCTTTTGCCGCTCGAGGTTGGCCTCCTGCATTTCGTTGGTGTAGGCGGTGACCGCGCCGGCGGGAGTTCCTCCGGAGGCCGCGGACGCGGGCAGTTCTGGTTCGGGAGGCGCGGGCAAGGACGGCAAGGCGGATCCGGCGGACCCGCTTTCCGAGGCGACGCGAACCAAAACGCGCTGATGCCGGAGAACAAGAGCGGCCGCCAGCAGAAACCCGGCCAAGACCGCGGCCAAAACCGCCGCCAAGCGCCGCGCGCTCATTTCAGACTCCGCCTTGGAATTTTTGGCGCAGGCGGCGCGCCACCATGGGCGTCACGAAAGAGTCGACCGGCGCGCCGAGCCGGGCCACCTCCTTGACCATGGAGGAGGCGAGGTAGGTATATTTCCCATCGGGCATCAAAAACACGGTCTCCACGTTCGGGCCCAAGCGCCGGTTGAAGAAGGCCAACTGAAACTCGTAATCCATGTCCGAGACCACGCGCACGCCGCGGATGAGCACACGCGCGCGCTTGGTTTTCATGTAGTCGGCCAGGAGTCCGGAAAAAGTGTCCACCGAGACGCCCTTCATGCCCCGCGTAGCGGCGCAAACCATTTCCACGCGTTCCTCGAGGCCGAAGGTATGGCGTTTGGAGGCGTTGTCGAGCACGGCCACCACCACGGAGCCGAAGATACGCCGGGCGCGCCGCACCAGATCCAAGTGCCCCAGGGTGACGGGATCGAAGCTGCCCGGGTAGACCGCCAACGTCACGATTGGGCTCCTCCGCTCCCGAGACGCGAGCCATTCCCTCCATTCATCGGCTCACTCTATCAATTCCGGGACCGGCTTTCCAGACGGGACTAGGCCCCGCGCCGTTCCGGACGCGGCGGACGCTAGAATTTCTGAGCGGGGTCGAGCTTAACGCCGGGACCCATGCTGGGCGAGAGGGTCGCGCTCTTAAGATAAACGCCCTTGGCCGCGGAAGGCTTGGCCTTCATAATGGCGGCGAGCACCGTCCGCGCGTTCTCGGCCACGTGGCCAGGATCGAAGGAGGCCTTGCCGACCGGAACATGGATGATGCCGTAATCATCCACCTTGTACTCCACACGTCCGGCCTTGAGCTCACTAACCGCCTTGGCTACGTCCATGGTCACGGTGCCGCTCTTGGGGTTGGGCATGAGGCCCTTGGGACCCAAGATTTTTCCCAGCTTGGCCAGACCCGCCATGGAATCCGGAGTCGCCACCAGAACGTCAAAATCCAAAAAACCCTTAGCGATGCGATCGATGAGCTCGTCGCCGCCGACGATATCCGCGCCGGCGGACTGAGCGTCTTTCTGCTTCTCGCCTCGGGTCACGACCGCGATTTTTTTGCTTTTGCCCAGGCCGCGCGGCAGAGGCACGGTGCCGCGCACCTGCTGGTCGGCCTGCTTGGGGTCGACGCCTAGGCGGACGTGCAGCTCGATGGTCTCGTCGAACTTGGCTGTGGCGCACTTCTTGGCTTGGGCCGCGCCTTCCTCGACGGTGTAGAGCTTCTCTTTGTCGCGCTGCTTTTCCAAAGCCGCCAATCTCTTTCCCATGATGTTCAAATCCCCCAATCTCAGCCGATCTCGACGCCCATTGAGCGCGCCGTGCCCTTGACCATCTCGCAGGCGGCCTTCATGTCCTTAGTGTTCAAATCGGGCATCTTCTGCGTGGCGATTTCCTCAATCTGCTTGGCCGAGATCTTGCCCACTTTGTTGCGGTTGGGCTCGCCCGAACCCTTGGCCAGGCCCGCCGCGCGCTTGATCAAGGACGCCACCGGCGGCATCTTGGTTATGAAGGTGAAGCTGCGATCCTCGTAGACCGTGATGACGGCCGGAATGATCATGCCCGCCTGGGACGACTTGGTGCGCTCGTTGAACTGCTTGCAAAAATCCATGATATTGACGCCGTGCTGTCCGAGCGCGGGGCCGACAGGGGGCGCCGGGTTGGCTCCGCCCGCCGGAATTTGGAGCTTGATTTGGGTCTTGACCTTTTTCGCCATTTAAATTTTCTCCACCTGCAGAAAGTCCAATTCGACCGGCGTGGGCCGACCGAAGATGGTGACCATGGCCTTGATCTTGGCCTTGGCCGCGTTGACGTCCTCGACGATGCCGACGAAATGCCGGAAAGGTCCATCGGTGATGCGGATGTTCTCGCCGCGCTCGAAGATGACGGCGGGCTTGGGCTTGTCCCCCTCGGCCGAGGTGGTCAGCTCCAAAATCGCCTCGACCTCCTGCTGCGGCAGGCGCGCGGGGTTGGGCTCGCCCAAAAATCCAGAAACGCCCGAGAGGCTCTTGACCAGCCAGTAGGTCTGCTCGTCCACTTTCATATCCACCAACACGTAGCCTGGAAAGAATTTTCTCTGCGAGACCTTTTTCTTGTTCTTCTTGATCTCGACGACCGGCTCCGAGGGAACCATCACGGAAAAAATCTTGTCTTGGAGGCGTTCGGTCTGGACCTTCTCCTCCAGCTTGGACTTAACCCTGTCTTCGTGCCCGGACTGCGTGTGCACGATGTACCAACCGCGTTCGTATTGGCTCATATCATCCGCCTAAAATGCTCCCCATGATCATGTGCAGCAGAAAATCAACGCCCGCGATGTAGAGCGAGAGAACGACGACGAGCAGGACGACCACGCGCGTGGAGTCCGTCGCTTCCCTGCGCGTGAGCCAAGACGACTTCTTCAGTTCGAAGTATGCCTCTCGAACGAATTGGATCGCGAAGTTCATCGTAAATTAAAAATCCGGCGCGGGGGCGCCAGGACTCGAACCTGGAGTCTCGGTTTTGGAGACCGATGGTTTAGCCAATTAACCGACACCCCCAAACCGCGCGCCGCCCGCTACTTGACTTCTTTGTGCAGGGTCGATTTGCCGCAGGCCCTGCAGAATTTCTTGATTTCAAGCTTGAAATCCTTCTTCTTACCGCGCTGGAGGGTGTAGTTCTTGTTCTTGCACTCCGCGCACCCCAGCGTCAAGACAATGCGATCACCCATGGCTTAAGCGATGATATCGCTGACGACGCCGGCGCCGACGGTGTGTCCGCCTTCGCGCACCGCGAAGCGCAGCCCCTTCT
>DAIDHS010000042.1 GCA_027451985.1 Elusimicrobiota bacterium | reverse complement strand
ACGGTGGGCATCGCGCTGGAGGATTTCAGCGGCAAGTCGGATGCTGCGGGCAAGATTTTGTGCTTCGTGCACGTCGGTGAAAATGCTTCCTTATATACGCAGCAGTTGGAGCGTCAGCAGAGGGAAATCAACGAGCAAAATAAGGCGATTTTTGAGCTGCGCACGCAGCTTAGCAGCCTGAAGGAGCGTCTTGGTGCCGGAAAATAGCGGAGCGGCGGGCGCGACGGCGACGGTCGGCGCGGAAGTCGCGATTCGCGCCAGAAAATTGGGGAAGCAGTACAGGATTCAAACGTACCGAGACAAGACCGTATTCCGGCACGTCCTTTCGTTCATGGGGCAGGGGCCTGCGCGCAAACCGCTTTGGGCGCTGCGGGACATTGATCTTGAAATCAAACGCGGCGAGTGCGTGGGTTTAATCGGCCCCAACGGGGCGGGCAAAAGCACGCTGCTGCAGGTCTTGGGCGGTTTTCTAACTCCCAGCGAGGGCACGGTCGAGTGTCACGGCCGCATCACGCCGTTCTTGGGGTTGGGCGCCGCGGTCTACTCGGACCTGCCGGTTCTGGACAATCTCCGGCTCATCGGCTCGCTTCTAGGCTTGACGACCAGCGAAATGAAGAGGAAACTCAGCGACATCGTTTCGTTCGCCGAAATCGAGGACTATCTCTATGCCCGCTTGGGCGAGCTTTCCTCCGGCTATCAGGGCCGCGTCATCTTTTCGGCCGCGCTATACTCTCCCATCGACATCCTGCTCATCGACGAGGTCTTCGCGGCCGGCGATTCCGCGTTCCAAAACAAGTGCATGAAAGTCATGGACTCGCTGCGAGAAAAGGGAACGACCATCGTGCTTGCCTCGCACGGGCTGGATTTCGTCAAGTCCTACTGCAGCCGGGTTTTATACTTGGAGAAAGGCCTCGTCCAGAGAGACGGCGAGCCGGAGGCTGTCGTCAAGGAGTATCTTGAGCGCCACGGCCTTCCCAGCGGCGACTAGAGCAGGAGATAGTCGCCGATTTTCCGCTCTTTGCGGTGGAAAAAAGCCAGGCCGGCCCACCACAGAGCTGCCGTCAAAAGACAGATCCCGCCGAAAGGCAGGAGTCCGGGAAATTTCCCGGCGATGAGAATTTGCCGCGTCATCTCGATGACGGCGGTCATGGGGTTGAAGATCCATAAGAGCCGGCGCTTGGTCGGATCGATGACGTCGAGGGTGTAGAAGATGGGAGTCAGGAAGAATCCAAGATTGGTCAAAATGGCCCAGATGCGCTCGAAGTCAGGGTAGCGCGCCTCGAAAACGGAAAGAAAGAGGGAGAGCCCGGCGATGAAAGCCACCAGCAGCGCGTCCACGACCGGGAGCGCGAGCCAGGACCAGCCTGGCCGGATTCCCAGTAGGACGGCGAAGACCAGCATGACGCAGAACTCGAAAGCGTGGGACATGGCGCCGCTCAAGACCGCCGAGAAGGGGATGATTTCCTTGGGCAGCACGAAGTTCTGGACGATGCTGCTGCGGCGCCGCAGAGAACTGAGCCCATAGGTGCTCCCCATCTGGAAAAAGTTGTACTGCACCACGCCTATGAGAAGGTAGACCGGGTAGTTCGCGGTCTTGTTTCCCATCCATTTCGTGAAGACGATATAGAGGACGGCGAACATGAGGATGGGGTTGAGGAGGGTCCAGAGAAAGCCGTAGAAAGTGGACTGCTCCCGCATCTTCCATTCGGACAGGGCCATTTCCTTGAGGCGGCTGAAGTAAAGGGCCGACTCCCTGTCCCTGGCGGGTTCTTGTGCGGGAATGGCGCTAGAAGCCGGTTTCTGGTCCATTGTCGTCCTCCAGACAATTTAGCAAAATTTTCGCGCCTTCGGCGGGGCTGGCTCCAAGGTCCAATCGGTAAGCCAGGCTCTTTCGCGCGAGCACGCGGGCCGTTCTAGCGCGGGCCAGGGCGATGGGCGCCAGACGCCGGAGAGCTCCCGGGCCGACCCCGGCCATGTATTCGGCCATTTGAGGCAAGCCCCGTCCTATGACCAGATTGTCCATCAGGCTCGCGAAAGCCCTCCAAGACGAGACCGGTGCGGCTTTGGCGGGCCTGCCGCCGCGGCGACCGAGAAAAATTCGCCGCAGAGGAGCGGCTTCGGCGATCCGTCCGTGGAAAAACTCCGCATCGATGAGGCGCTTGGCGCCGTAGCCTTCGCGCTGAAAGCGTCGGATGAAGTTCTCCGGAACCGCGCTCAAATCGGCGTCTGGCCGCAGGCTCCAGCGCAGGGGGAAAGGATGGACCAAGCCGTGCGCGCAGACCAGAGGAGAATCTTCGGAGAGAAAACGCACGGCGGAGGACTGGCGGAAAATTTCCAGGGCCAGGGAGCTTTTTCCGCTTCCGGAGGGCAGGAGAACGAGCGCGGCGCGGCCGCCTTGCTCCAAGCCCAGGGCGTGCACGCGGTGCAGGCCCCGTCGATCAAGCGCCTCCCCGACCCGTGATAGAATCGCCAGATAGGCGAGTTCTCTCGCGCGCTCAGGCGTTTGGGCGCGGATGCGCCCGGCGCCCATTTTGAAGTCAAAGGAGGCTTCGGAGCCGTCCGAATAGCGCACGAGCCTTTGACCGTGGCGCTCGTAAGCGGCGAAGCCGCGCGTCTTGAAGACGGGTAGTCCAGAGGTGGAGCCTAGGCGGGAGATCTCTTTCGGGCCGATCTCAAGGAGCCAGAAGAAATTCGGCGTCGAGGCCTGGTTAGAGGCGGCAAACCAGGAAAAATCCCGCCGCAAATCGCCAATGACGCCGGGACACGAGCCGGCGATCCGGACGCCGACGCCGTAGAAATCCAGGCGGATTTCAGGAAGGGGAGGGGGAATGGAACCGGTATCCGACGCCATGGACGGTTTGAACGCTTTCCCCCGAACCGCCGAGCTTGCGGCGCAGGCTTTCGACGTGCTTGTCCAGCGTGCGGGTCTGCACGCCGTCCGGATATCCCCAGACGGCTTTCAAAATGTCGGTTTTGGACTTGACTGCTTCGGAATTCTGCAGGAAGTAGGCCAGGAGATCGAACTCCAGCCGCGAAAGGGCAAGCGGCTGGCCTAAAAGGCTGGCGGAGCGTGAGAGCAAATCCATGGAAATGGAGTCCGTCTTGAGGCGGTGGGCGGGCCGCTCTTCGGCAGGCTGGGTCCAGAGCCTCCGGCGCAGCAGGGCGCCGATGCGGGCCAGGAAAATGCGGGCGTTGAAGGGGTTGTAGACCACGTCGTCCGCGCCCGCGTCGAGCAGTTCAATGGAGGAAATCCGATCTATTTTCGGGTTGACGCAGAGAAGCGGCGGCGCTTCCCCCTCGGCAGAATTCTGCCGCCAAGCCGAGATTTCATCGGCCATTTTGGCCACGGAGGATGTTCTGGCCAGGACGAAAAGGCCAACGGAAGATCCTGCCGGGCCCGGCGCCGGGAGGGAATCGAGAGTTTCAAGCCTGTAACCCTGGAGTTGGAGGGGCTCAAGGATCTCATTTTTGAGCTTGCCGTCGCACGCGAGCGTGATTTTGAGCGAATTGGAAGAGGCCGCTTTGGGGGCGGATTCGGGATATTCCTTCTCAAGACTGTAACGCGCCAAGCGCCTAATTATAGGAAATAATCCATGTATTGAAAATGAAATCTATTCCTGCTATACAACCATCAGCGCCCCAAGGGCGGCATCCATTGATATGAGCGGAACGGACGCCATTTTAAGCCGGCTCGACAATCTCCTTAAGGAGTGCGAGTCCAAAATTTCCAAAATCGAACTGCGCCTGCCGGAGTACGAAGAGCCGACGGAGAGTCTTTCACGCCGCGTGGCCGAGCTTTTGGAGCCGGCCTCCGAACCTGCCCCGCCCCAAGTCCCGGCAGTTCCGGCAGAGGCGGAGCCTCTGAACCCAATCCAGGAAGCTTCATCGCAACAGGAGCCGGGGCCGTCCATTGAAGCGCAGACGCCTCCGCCGGTTGACGACGCCGCGCAGGCGGGGAGTGCCGGGGAGATCCGCGAAGCTGATTCGGGGGAGCAGCCGCCGCGCTGGCCGGCGCTTTTAGCGCTCTGCCGCAAGCCGGCATTGTGCGCGGCCGTCGCTGTGATCGCGGCCGCCTTGTTTTGGATCGCCCAGGGCTTGCGCGTCAAAGAGACTTCCTTCGCTCTGCCGCCGGATGCCCTAATGGGTCTTGCGCCCGCCCCCGGCGGCGGATTCTTGTCCATGGACTCGAGCCTCGGCGCGTTAGTCCGGCTTAGTCCCAGGGATGGAAAGGTTCGGCTGCAGAGCTTGCGTGACATCGATATCCCCAAGATGGGCCGATTGGCGTGGGGCAGCGGCGGCTTGTGGGTCGCGGGAGGAAAGAAAGGGCTTCTTTACCGCTACGCTTCGGTTTCAGGGAACGCCGAGCCGCAAATCTATCCGCAGTTCCACCGCTATCCGGCCCTGATTTCCATCGATCAAGACACGCTGTGGAGCGTGGACGAAAAGGGCCGGCGCATCGACAAATACCTGATTAGCCAAGCCTTGACCGGCGTGAGCCTGGCTCTCTTGGGATCTTATCCGCTTCCGGGAGGAATTTCACCGGCGGGAATGCATGAGTCGAACGGCGTCATTTGGCTTTTGGACGCGGCAAACCTTCATATCCGGCGCTATGGAGATTCGGGGGCGGCGCTTAAACCCTTGGACTCCTTTGATCTCAAGCCTTGGTGGGGAAGCTCGGCGCGCCTGGAGGGCCTGGCCGTTGAAGGCGGCGGTCTCTGGATTCTGGACGCCGCGAGCCGCACCCTTAAGCGCCTGCGCTTGGGGGCGATTAAGTGGACGCCGCTGGGCGGGCCCGCCTCAGCGCGGCCTTGACGCGGGAAACCAACTCTTTGGGCTCGAAGGGCTTGGCCAGGAAATCGTCGGCGCCGAAGTGCAGGGCTTCCAATTCTGATTCGACGTCTCCCTTGACGGTCAGCATGATGACGGGAACGCCTTTGAATCTGAGGTCGGACCGCAGGGCCCGGCAGAAATCCTCGCCGTCCATGACGGGCATGTTCCAGTCCACCAGAATGACGTCCGGCGCGAAGTCTTTGAGCGCCGCGAGGGCTTTCTCTCCGTCTTGCGCCGTCTTGATGTCCCATCCTGCCGACTTGAGGATTTCCTCGGCGATGACGCGGTAATCCTCCTCGTCGTCTATCACCAGAATTCGCGTCGTCATGGTGCCTCCCTGCGTTTGATGTCGGCGGCCGTCCTCACGCCTTGGTCCTGACCGTAAAGGATACCGTCGTGCCTTTCCCGGGTTCCGAGTGGAAGTTGATCTTGCCGCCGTGCTGTTCGATGATGGACTTCACGATGTAGAGTCCCAGCCCGGTGCCCTTTTCTTGAGTCCGCGAGGCGTTCTTACCTTGGGAGAAAGGAGCGAACAGGCCGTGGGAATCCTTCTCCGAGATGCCGGAGCCCGTGTCGCTGACCGAAACCTCCGCCCATCGGCCGGCGTCGTTGCGGAAGCGCTCAGCGAAGAGAGTGATGCGCCCTCCAGAGGGGGTGAACTTGAGTGAATTGGAGATGAGGTTGCCGAAGACCTGCCGCAGCTTCTCGGCGTCTCCGATGATTTCAAATGGCGCGGCAATCTCGTTTTGAACGGCGACGCCCTGCTTTTGAGCCTTGGCCTGAAAAAGATCGCAGGCCTCTTGCGCCGCCTTGGAGAGGTCCATGGGATTGAGGACGCAGATCATCTGGCCCTTCTCGAATTTGGCGGCATCGAGCAGTTCATTGATGAACTTCCCGAGGCGGCTGGTGTTGGTCTTGATCCGTTCGATGTACTCGTAGGAGTCGCGCAGGGATTGCGGCGAGCCATCCTTGATCTTCATTTCAATGAGGCCCAAAAAGCTCTCGATGGCACCCAAGGGCGAGCGCAGCTCGTGCGTGACGGAGGAGACGAAGTTTTTCTTCGACTCGTCGAGTTCCGAGAGCCGATCCGACATGATGTTGACCGCCCGGGCCAGATCGCCGATTTCGTCCTGCGAGGACCACTCGAGCTTCCGCCCGAGCTTTCCGGAGCCGATTTCCGCGGCCAGGGCGGCCAGCGATTTGATCTTCCTCGTGAGCGTTCCCGAAAGAAAATAAATCAGGAGCATGCCCACGAAGGAGGAGATGAGCCATCCGGCCACGACGATTTTTTCAAGCCGCCACTGAGTTTGGCGCGTTTCGCGGTTTAGGACGTCCTTGTCGATGCCGAGCGTGATGCGGACTAGGCGCCGGGTGTCCTCGGGGTCCATCACTTGGAGTTTGGATTCGGTGATTTCGTCCTTGGGGAGCGCCTGGCCCAGCGTCAGGTTTTGGATTCGGCCCGGCACGTGCCAGTCGATTTTGGCGTAAGCCAATGCGGGGTATAGGCTTTTGAGGAAGTTGACGTAGCTCACCAGCTGCAGCTCGTCTTTTTGCAGCAGCGCGTCCATGGCGACGCGGACCGCGGAGTTCTCGATGATCTGGGCCGAGTTCTCCATGCTTTCCATCTTATAGGCATTCTCGGCGGCGATGATGCCGTAACCCAGAAGCGCCATGGAGCAGATCAAGACCGCGTTCGTGGTCAGGATGAGCTTCGTTCGTATCTTCATTCCGGGAACTAGAGCGCGGTGACGATGACCTGGACGTTTTGCGTGTCCTGCGTGCTCGTCGAGTTGGGCATGATGAGCTTCCAACACAGGGCGCGCTTGCTGCCGGCGTAGAGTTGGTTGGATCCATTATCCGGGTCGGGCGTGCCGAGGTTGTTGAGGCTGGGGTCGGCATAGACCGAGCTGGTGTACTGGGTGACCGTGCCGGTGATGGGCGTGGCGTAGGCGCCGTTCCAGTCGGACGAGCCCACGGCCGGGCAGCCGCCCGCTGCGGTGTTGGAGGAGCCGAAGACCGCCTGGAGCGCGACCTGGTTGGGGCCGGGCAGGGTCAGCGTGGAGCTGACGACCGCCCAGGACGAGCCGCCCACGTTGGTCGTGTCGATGGTGTAGGGGTTGGTGCTGAGCTCCCAATTCTCCGTGACGACGCCATTGTTGGCCACGGTGACGGAGGACTGGTTGAGCGCGGTGAACGACGCGTTGGAGACCCCCGACCAAGCGACCGAGGCCGAGTCGGTGCTTGAGGCCACGCCGTTGACCGTGACGGACTTGGCGGCGGTGATGGTGACGTCTAGGTTGAGGACGGCGGGGTTGGCCGCGTGGGCGTTTGTAAGCCCAAGCGATAATCCCGAGACAACTAAGGCAACGGCAAGTGCGGCTTTCTTCCATGCAGTCTTCATTGCTGTCTCCTTTCGCTACGGCCTATTGAGCTCCACCGGATTCTCCGCTTTCCATGATCTCGGCGTTGACTCGCTTAAGCGCCTTGGCCGCCGATTCGTTTTGCGGGTCCATCTGCAGAATGCGCTGGAACATTCTGGCCGATTCCTTCAGGCGTCCCTGCGCGTAGAACTCCACGCCGGCGTTGTAGAGGCTTTCGATGTCCTCGGGCGACGCTGCGGCCTTGGCTTCGCTCGCCTTCTGCTCGATGTCTTCAATCTGCCCGATGTACGAGTCCAGCTCCTTTCTGGTTTTTTCGTCCCGCGCAAGCCGAGAGGCGATGCGCAGAGACTCCAAGGCTTCGGAGTACCTCTTGAGCGCGTAGTACGCTACGCCCATGCGCAGGTAGGCGGACTCGTCCGTCGCGTCGATTTGGACGATCTGCCTGCCCAGCTTGACCACTTTACCATATTCCTGTCGGCTGAGCGCCACCTCCATGAGGGCGGTGTCCGCCGCAATCTCGCTGCCGGCGGCCGAGGCCTGCGCGGCGGCTTGATTCGACGCCGGCGCGGAGGATTTCGCGACGCTTTGGGCCGGCGATTGCGCCCGCGCCGAAACCGCGGACGCCGTCACGGGGGGCGCCGCGGCGGTAGAGACGGCTATGGGCGCGACCGCTGAAGCGGGAGCTTTGGGCGCTACGGCCGCGGACGGAACGGCTTTGCCCGGGAACATGCCGCTGATGATGGAGCGCAGGTACGCGATCCGATCGTCGGACGGGCTGATGCTGTGCGCGTAATCAAGGCTCTTCAAGGCGGCTGCGTTCTCTCCGGAAAGGAAATCCAGGATGCCTTCATAGACGGCCACCTGCACGGGGTCTGAGGAGAAGTTCTCCACCTCCGGGTAGATAGCCGCGACGGCCATTAAGCGCTTAGCGCTCTCCTGCAGAGTGGCGTCGGTGCTGGAGATGGAGATGGCCTGCTGCACTTCGCTGTAAGCGTCGGCGAAGCGGCCTTGCCCCGAGAGCACGCGCGCGCGGCTCAGGAAACTCTCCATCGCCTCGCGCTGGTAGCGCGCAAGGTCCTCCATCTGCGCCTTGAACTCGGGCGTTCCCACTTCGGCGAGTTGGCCCATGTCCTCCAAGAGGGCCTCGCTGAAGGCCGGCTCCGGCGTGCGGGAATGGCCGAAGAAGAAGGTCAGTCCGATGCGCTGCGTGCCGTACATATCCGCGATGCCGCCGAAGGGCACGGTCATTCCGTAGTCGAACTCCATCTTGTAGATTTTGTAGGAGAGTCCGACGCTCAAAGCGCGGTACTGCTGCGTGCCGGCGCTGAGCGCTCCGCGGATGCCGAAGGTGCCGAACTGCAGGGTCGGCAGCCACTTTTCTGCGGCGAAGGTCGCGATTTCCTCGCGGCTGTAATCCGGCGCCGTCATGTCGTCGATTTCGCCGGAAAGCAGCGCGAAAGGCGTGCGGTAGGACGCGCCCAGCTTGTAGTTGCGGTCCAACGGATCGGGCGTGCTGCCGAAGGCGATGTTGGGCTCCAAGAGGTGCTGTACGGTCAAACCCAACGTCCAGCGCGGATCGAGCTTGTAGAGCAGGCCCAGATCCATATCGATGTTGGTCTTGGAGGTGTTCTGCAGCACCGGATCGACCTCGCCTTGCAGAATTTGTCCGGTGTCGCTGACGGGAGCGTTGGCCAGGCTTCCCGGGTTGACGCCGCGGTTGAGGTACTTGAGGCTCAAGCCTCCATAGAGCTTGTCGGGAAGAAGGCCCGGCAGCAGATCCCGCCCGTAGGAGGCGTAGAGGCTGGTCTCGTGGTAAAGGCTGTCGAGCGAGAAGTAGTCGAGGCCGAAGCCCAGGCCGCCCTGCTTGCCCTGGTCCAAAGGCATGGCATAGACCAGGAAGGTATTCTGCAGGTTGGAGTTGTCGGAGAGTCCGGGGTAGAGCTTGGCGTAGGCCGTGCCGAATTCTGGGCGCGGCAGAAGAGCCAGGCCCGCCGGGTTGTAGTAGACGCTGTAAGCGTCGTCCGCCACGGCGGTAAACGCGTTGCCCATGCCCATGACGCGGGCGCTCACGCCCAAATCGTCATAAGCGGCGCCGGCGAAGCCCGAGAAGCCCGCCAGCAGCGCGATGCAGAGAACCAAGCGGAAATTATGTTTCTGATTCATGACGTTACCTCACCACCACGACGGTGCCGGTGTAGGACCGGCCCTCCGCCGTGATTTCATAGAGATAGACTCCGCTCGTCACCTGGCGGCCGTTCATGGTGCCGTCCCAAGTCAGGTATTGGTAATTGAGCCCGCCCGAGGGTTGGGGGCATCCGGTGCCCCCGGACGGACTTGGCCCCGCCATGTCGGCGATGAAGCTTCCCGTTAAGGAATAGATCTTCCCGGAAACCCCGGAATCGGCAGGGTTCTCGAAGCAGAAGAAAGCTATGTTGTTAACACTGGTGTCGGGCGTGATGATCCGCGCGATGGGGCCGTAGAACACGAAAGAGCTCTGCGCCCGCAGCGCGGCGAAGCTGGTCAGAACCAGGATCGCCGCGGCCAACGCCGCCGCTCTCATTTGGTTCGGGACTTTTCTATTTTTCATTTTCATTCTCCGTTATTTGGCCACCACGATGGTGCCGTTGAAAGTTTTTCCGCCGCCTTTGATTTGATAGACGTAGACGCCGCTGGTGACTGGCACGCCGTGCATCATGCCGTTCCAGGTGATGGTATTCGGGACCAGGCCCGGCGTCATGTCCGAGACGTAGTCGCCGCGCAAATCGTAGATGCGGCCCGTGGGCGTGACGTCGTTGGGCCCCGGGTCGTAGGTCATGATGAAAACGTCGTTCTTGCCGTCGCCGTTGGGCGTGATGATGCGGCCGGAAATGTTTGAAATGTCGAAGACCGGCCCGTTGGTCGAGCGCGCCTGCTCGCGGACTTGGTAGAGGCCCAGGTTCGGGCTCTGGACCGTGACGGTCTGATTGAAGGCGTCCACGGTGCCGTACATTTTCACGTACTGGGAGCCGTCATACCAGTACATGCCCAGGTTCGTGTCGGAGCTGCCGTCCGGGCTGATCGCGCTGGGGATGGGGTTGCCGTTCACATCGGTGTTGTAGTGAACGATGATCTGCACCGGCGTGGAGAAGGCGAAGCCAGGAATGGGCGTGACGCCGTTTAAGAGCGGCACGAATTGGACCGAGTTGATGATGTTTGGATTGTTCTTGCTGATGTCCTGCGGCCGGAAGCTCCGGCTGATGACGACGTCGCCGCCGAGATTGTTGGCTGTCCCACGCAGGCTTTGCGCCTGATCCCGGGTCAGCACGACCTGGCTGATGCAGTCGCTGAGGAAGTAGTCCTCGGCCCCGAGGCTCGAAATGGAGAGCGTCGCGGTCGAAACGCCCAGCGAGTTGTAGGACTTGATCTGGTAATAATAGGGGTTGCCGTTGGTCGTGTCGCTAAACGTCGTCTGCGCGACGGTCTGGCTGGAGAGGAAAACAAAGTCGGGCGCGCAGGCCTGGGTCGAGCGCGAAATCTGGTAGCCTTCGAGCTCGTTGACGCTGGGAGACGCCGTGCTGAAGAAGACGCTTCCGTCCTCAAAGCGGGTGACCGGGCTCCAGGATATCGAAGCGGTGATGCTGGAGGGGACGACCGAGAGTCCGGCCGGCTCCATCGGCAGTTCAGTAAACGGCAGGGCGAAAACTTGAGCCGAGAGCGCGCTCTGGGAATTCCCGGTCGTGACCGCGGAAACTTCGTAGTAGTAGGTCGTGAAAGGCACGAGTGGGTAATTGGTGTAAGAGATCGCAGTGGTCGTGGCGATGGAGACGAAGTTCGCCCCAGACGTGGTCGAGCGGTAAAGATCATAATAGGCTAGGTTTGAATAGCCCGTCTGGGTGCTTGTGAGCGCCTGCCAGCTTACGAAGCTCTCGTTCAAGCCGCCCTTGGCGGCCAGACCCGAAGGCGTGGCGATGGGCGTCGTGGCGACGGCGCAGTTCTGCGGGTTCCAGGGCCCTTCCCTCACCCACCCGCCGTTGCGCGGAGAGGGAGAGGAGGAATCCTGCTCTTCGATGGCGAAGCAATAGTCGACGCCTGGCATGAGGCCGGTGACGGTGAAAGCCGCCTGGCCTCCGCCCGCCCCGGGCGTCGGAACGGTCGAGCTTGAGAATGCGGAGAGAGGCTGCGCGGAATTAAAGGCATTGCGATTCGAGATTTCTCCCGTGCTGGAAACATGAACGACGTACGAATAAGGCGGCGTCGTTCCCTGATGGAGGGGTTCGGTCCAGGACAAATTGACGCTGCCCGCGGCGGTTCCTCCGGCTGCGGCCAAATCGGTGATGAATGTGATTCCCTGGACGCCGACGTCTACGTCGATGGCCGCCTGGCGCGCCGCGTAGGACATGGCGGTGGTGTCCGGGGCCATAATGAGCCCGGCAACCACGCAAAGCGCCGTCGCCATCCTAAAGATGGCTTTCAACGCCTTCGCCCGCCTTCGCGGCCAAAAATTCATTTTTATCTCAAGTCAAAAATCGTTCGAACCTCACCTTTATCTCGAATCCTTCCTCGCCGTCGTCACTCGAATGAGAAACTCTTGGGCTTGAGAGTCCGGACTCCCCAGCGTTTTCGTCTCAACGAGAAAGACCCATTTCCTCCCGCGGTAACGGGCCTCGTCCGGAATCTCGAAGCGCAGCCTTTTGATGCCGATTTGATTCCCGCCGATCCGAAGCGCCGGCCTTCCTATCCGCAGGAAATGCGGATTGGGCGCGGCCTCAAAGCCCGGCGGCACGCCTGCGTCCGGAATTTTCCGCCTCACGCGCAGGACGACGGTCGCGCTGCGATTCCCGGCATTCAGGATCTTTACGACGGCCTCGTTTCTTCCGGGCGGCCGTGATCTATATCCCAACGCAACGCCGTCAAGCTTCGCTTCTTTCGAAAGGAGCGTGATGGGACTTTCCGGGGGCCGATTTCTGCCCGCTGCTTCGAAGGCGGCGTCGGATCCGGCGTCGATTTGGATGAGAACACGGCTGTTCAACTCGATGGCATTGCCATCCGAGCCTCTAGCCGACATCGTCCATCGGGCCTGGTACTGTCCGCCTTCGAGCGCCGCCTTGTCCGGGATCTTCACGATGAAGTTCGCCTTGGATTCGCGGCCCGGATCCAGCCGGATGACTTTTTTCTCGAGATGAATCCAAGACAAGCTCGGAATCGGCTCGTAGCCGTCTTCAAGCTCCGAATCGCGCGGCGGCAAAAGATGGGAGGTGATGCGGATGCTCTCCTGTCCCGTGTCGGCGAATTCCAGGGTTCGGACCAAAGCGTCCGCGGAGTAGGTCTTGCCTACCCGCAACCCTTGGAGCGTGACGTTCTTGGCCGGGCTTCTCAACGAGAGCGCCCAAACGGGCGGCCCCAACGCCGTCGCGAAACACGCCAAGGCAAACGCCTTGCGCAGTTCCATAAGTTCTCCTTGCGAGCGGATCAGCCGTCATCCGTCATCGCGATGACTCTCCTGCTTTGCGCTGCATAAACGAACTCATGACATCGGTCCCAACTCCCTATAGCGCGGTGACGATGACCTGGACGTTTTGCGTGTCCTGCGTGCTCGTCGAGTTGGGCATGATGAGCTTCCAGCACAGGGCGCGCTTGCTGCCGGCGTAGAGGTTGGAGCCGCTGTCCGGGTTGGGCGTGCCGAGGTTGTTGAGGCTGGGGTCGGCGTAGACCGAGCTGGTGTACTGGGTGAC
>DAIDHS010000041.1 GCA_027451985.1 Elusimicrobiota bacterium | reverse complement strand
ATAAAAGCTACCCCGGGGATAACAGGCTGATCTGGTCCAAGAGTTCACATCGACGACCAGGTTTGGCACCTCGATGTCGGCTCATCGCATCCTCCCGCTGGAGCAGGTGGGAAGGGTTGGGCTGTTCGCCCATTAAAGCGGTACGTGAGCTGGGTTCAGTACGTCGTGAGACAGTACGGTCTCTATCTACCATGCGCGTTAGGAAACTTGAGAGGAGTCGGCCATAGTACGAGAGGACCTGGCTGAACAAACCTCCTGTATGCCAGTTGTCCCGCCAGGGGCATCGCTGGGTAGCGGAGTTTGGAAGGGATAAACGCTGAAAGCATCTAAGCGTGAAACCCGCCTCAAGATAAGGTTTCCCTGGGTCGCAAGACCTCTGAAGGGCACCGGAAGACTACCGGTTTGATAGGCCGCAAGTGTAAGATCCGCGAGGATTTGAGCGAAGCGGTACTAATCGCCCGTGAGGCTTGGCCGTATTCTTCAATCGTTGTGCGGAAGCTTGGTTTTTCTTCTAGAATTTGGTAAAATATCCATCTCGGTTCGTCCGAGGGGCCCATGAGGTCGGTGATAATTCCGGCAGGGAAACACCCGTTCCCATTCCGAACACGGCAGTTAAGCCTGCCAGGGCCGATGGTACTAACGCCCATCTCGGCGTTGGGAGAGTAGGTCGTTGCCGGCCTCATGGGCTCCTTGGGCGGTCGGGTCGGAGGATTAAAAACATAAAATCGTTCGGTCGCAGGACCGTCGTCTCTTTCTCCGTCTCCGGCGCGTTGCTTTTCCCGGCGGCCGCCTTCGCCCAGATTCTGGCGCAGACGGCGCGGCAGGGGGCGCGGGGCAGTTGGCAGATTGCGGCCTACTACCAGGGCGTTTCGGATCAAGATCTCAATTTCAATCTGGGCGGGGGCAGCGGGTCGTGCTCGTCTCCCAACAACGTGACTTTCGCCTGCGGGCAGACGGGGACGCTTTCGGCCCATGGGAACGGGCAGGCCGGCCTCATTAAAGCGGTCTACCAGCCCTGGGACGGATTTCAGTATTCGGCGGCTATCGGGGCGGGTTACTACGACGTGAAGGTTCCCGCGGCCAGCACGACCCAGTCGTACTCGGGAGACGGCGCGGGCCCGGTGTTTTCATTGGGCGTGCAGGACGTGATTTTTCCGGACACCATCGTCACGCCCGCCGTGGCCGTCGAGGCGGGATTCGCGGGCGGGCTGTATCCGCTCAACCGCATGGATGCGTCGGACGGAAGCTCGGGCGCCGTCAACGACACTTTGACGCTGTTGGAGTACCAGTTGGGCGTGATCGCAAGCCGCGTCGTCCCCGTTGGAGGATGGAGGGTGGAGCCTTACGGCGGAATTAAATGGTATCGGGCGAGCGCGGATTTGAAGGATTCGACGACGGGCAGCCATTCCGGCGGCTTCCGTGACACGCTGGCGCCGGTTTTGGGCTTGCGGGTTCCAACGTCGGATCATGAGGGGCTTTTCGCCGAGGCTTCGTACATCGGCGGGTTTCAGTACGGCGGCGGACTGTCGCTAAGGTTTTGAGGTTTTAGGGAGCGATTTGACATGAAGCTGAGCAAGGATCAGAAAAAAGAGAAGGCCAAAGATTTGGCGGGGACGCTGTCCAAGGCCGAACACCTGTTCTTTACCGAGTACCAGGGTCTCAAGTTTGTCGAGATGGACGAGTTGCGCAGCAAACTGAAAACCTTGGGCGGCCGTTATTCCGTGATCAAGAATTCCCAGTTGCGCCACGCCTTGAAGGGCGCGGGCATCGACGGCGCGGACGCGGGGCTTTTGAAGGGGCCCATCGGTCTTGTCGTCTCCGGGGGCGACGATCCGGTGTCCGCGGCCAAGGTCTTGGCGGCCTTCGCCAAGCAGTTCCCGGTTTTTAAGGTTAAGGCGGGCTTCGTCGGCAAGAAATGGATGACGACCGCGGAGTGCAAAACGCTCTCCACGCTGGGCACGCGGCCCGAACTTTTGGCCAAATTCGTGGGGCTTCTCTACGCCGCGGGCGCCCAGAGCGCGTCCGTGCTGCAGGCCCCCATCCGCGATTTTGTTTTGGCGCTTGCCGCCTTAGAAGACAAAAAAAAGAAGGAGACACCGGCTGCGGCCGCAGCCTAAAACGGCCGGCAGTCCCCATGGGGGGGATAAAGCCCGAGAGGGCGCTGCCAATCAAAGGAGACGAAGATGGCTACCGCGACGAAGTTGGGCAAAGAAGAAATTGTGGACGCAATCGCGAATTTGTCGGTTTTGGAGCTCTCTGAGCTCGTCAAGGCCGTGGAGGAAAAGTTCGGCGTGAAGGCCGCCGCGGCCGTTCCCATGGCCGCCGCCGGCGGGGTCGCCGCGCACGCGGGCGGAGCTGCTCCCGCCGAGGAGAAGACGGACTTCTCCGTCGTTCTCACCGGGGCCGGATCCAATAAAATTGGCGTCATCAAAGTGGTGCGCGAGCTGACCGGGCTTGGTCTGAAGGAAGCCAAGGACTTGGTTGAGGCCGCTCCCAAGCCGGTCAAGGACGGCGTGCCCAAGGCGCAGGCCGAGGAGATGAAGAAGAAGCTCGCCGAGGCTGGCGCTACCGTCGAGTTGAAATAGCCGGCGATGTTCTTGCCGGGACATTCGGTCTTGAACGGACCCGCCCCCCACGGGGGACGGGGCCGTTTTAGTCGCCTGGAACTGCGCGTATTCGGGGGTGCGGCGTGAAACAGATTCGATTCGGGAAGATTCCTGAGGCCATGGGCATGCCGGATCTGCTCGAGATGCAAAAGAAGTCCTTCCGAGACTTCTTGCAGCTCGATACGGCGCCGGAGAAGAGGAAGCTTATGGGCCTGCAGGCCGCGTTCTTGGACGTCTTCCCCATCGAGTCCGCGGACGGCAGCCTTGTCCTGGATTTCGTGCGCTATTCCCTGGGCCCCTCGCGCTACGCCACCGGGGACGAGGCGCAGGGCCACGACGCCTCGTGGTCGCGCCCGCTCTCTGCGGTGCTGCGGCTTTCCTCGCGGCAGCCCTCGGGCAAATTAAAGCAGGTCATCGAACAGGACGTCATCCTCTGCGAAATCCCCACCATGACGGACACCGCTTCCTTTATCATCAACGGCGCCGAGCGCGTGGTGGTGAGCCAGCTGCACCGCTCGCCGGGCATCATCTTTGAGGAAGACGAGGAGAAAAAGATTTCGTCCTTGGGCAAGAGGCTGTTCTTTGCCCGCGTCATCCCTTATCGCGGCGCCTGGGTCGAGTTCGAATTCGACATCAACAACATCCTCTTCGTGCGCATCGACCGCAAGAAAAAGTTCGAGGCGACGACCTTCCTGCGCGCCTGCGGCATCGAATCGGACTCCGACATCCTTAAGATTTTCTACCACTACGAAGAGGTGCCTCTGGCCGGCACCGATCCGGAAAGCTTGGTGCACCGCGTCGCCGTCGAGGACGCGGTCGACCGAGAGACCGGCGAGGTCCTGATCGAGGCTGGCAAGCGCATTACGAACGAGGCCTTGAAGCGCTTGGCCGAGAAGAAGATTTCCTCCGTCAAGATCATCTCGGGCGATCCGGAGAAGGATGACTCGACCATCCTGGAGACCCTGCGCAAGGACAAGATCAAGAGCGTGCGCGAGGCCCAGCAGGAGATTTATAAGAAGTTGCGCGGCCAAGAATTCATCGTCCCCGGCCAGGCCGAGTCCTACGTGGACAATCTGTTCTTCAAGAGCCTGCGTAAGTACGATTTATCCAAGGTCGGCCGGCACAAGATCAACGCCAAGCTTCACCATTACCTTTGGACCTTGGCGGCGCGTCGCGACGTCGTGGCGCGGCCCGAGAACCGGCGGCACAAGCACTTCGCCCTTCCCAGCTATGATCGGCGTACGCTGTGCCTGGAAGACGTCATCGCCACCATCCAGTATTTGGTTGCTTTGAACTGCGGCGTCACGCATCTGAGTTCCGGCGAGGCGCGCACCACCCCCATTCCCGCCAAGAGCGCTCATTTCGAGACTCCGGCTGAATACAAGTCTTGGCTCGCCGATCACCTCAAGAAGATTCAGGGTGAGGGCCTTGAGGGCAAGCTCGCCGTGGTCGACATTCACGATAAGGATTCCGAGGAAGATAACGATCCGGTTCACCAGGGCCTTAAGAAGGATCGCTTCTCCTTCGTCGACTTTTCCGACGCCGCGGCGGAGTGGCGCAAGGCCGCGCCCTCTTTGTTCGACAAGAATTTCCTGGTGACCCTGGACGACATCGATCACCTGGGCAACCGCCGCGTGCGCAGCGTAGGAGAGCTGCTGGAAAATCAAATCCGCATGGGATTGGCGCAGATGTCGCGCGTCATCCGCGACCGCATGAGCGTGCAGGACAAGCGGCAGATTACGCCCCGGAGCCTCATCAACACCGCGCCCCTGGTCGGCATCCTGCGCAAGTTCTTCGGCACCTCGCAGCTCTCGCAATTCATGGACCAGATCAACCCGCTGGCCGAGATCACGCACAAGCGGCGCCTCTCGGCCCTGGGTCCCGGAGGCCTGCACCGCAAGCGCGCGGGCTTCGAGGTCCGCGACGTGCACTATACGCACTACGGCCGGGTCTGTCCCATCGAGACTCCCGAGGGTCCCAACATCGGACTCATTACCTCGCTGGCGGCTTACGCGCGCATCAACGAGTTCGGCCTCATCGAGTCGCCCTACCGCAAGATCAAGAACGGCAAGCTTACCGGCGAGGTGGTCTATCTCGGCGCGGACGAGGAGGGCGGCAGCATCGTGGCGCAGGCCAACACCCCCCTGGACAAGGATAGGCTGGCGGCCGAGCAAGTCAGTTGCCGCTCGCACGGCGACTTTCCCGTGGTCGACCCGTCCAAGGTCGACTACATGGACATCTCCCCGATTCAAGTCGTCTCCGTTTCGGCCGCGTTGGTGCCCTTTTTGGAGCATGACGACGCCAACCGCGCCTTGATGGGCGCCAACATGCAGCGTCAGGCCGTTCCGCTTTTGAAACCCGAGGCCCCCGTGGTGGCCACGGGCATTGAAGACGTGGTGGCCCGGGACTCGGGCGCCTGCGTCGTGGCCAAGCGCGCTGGGCGCGTGCTCTACGCCACGGGCGACCTAGTCGCCGTCCACGCCGGAGAGGGTGATGGCGGGCCCGTTGATTTGTATCCGCTTAAGAAGTACCGCCGCTCCAACCAGGATACCTGCGTTAACCAGAAGCCCATCGTGTCTTCGGGCGACCACGTCAAGGCCGGCCAGGTGCTGGCCGACGGCCCGGCGACCGACGGCGGGCAGCTGGCCCTGGGCCGCAATCTGCTCGTTGGATTTTTGCCCTGGGAGGGCTACAATTTCGAGGACGCCATCCTGATCTCGGAGCGGTTGGTCCGCGAAGACATCTTCACCTCCATCCACATCTCGGAGTTCGAGGTGGAGGCCCGCGACACCAAGCTCGGCCCCGAGGAGATCACGCGCGACATCCCCAACGTCAGCACGGAAACCCTGGAATCCTTGGACGAGTCCGGCATCGTCATTCCTTCGACCTACGTTCGGCAGGGCGACGTGCTGGTTGGCAAGGTTACGCCCAAGGGCGAGCAGCAGCTCACCCCCGAAGAGCGGCTCCTGAAGGTCATTTTCGGCAAGAAGGCCGAGGACGTGCAGGACGCGTCTTTGCGCGTTCCCCCGGGCGTCTCCGGCAAGGTCATCGGCGTCAAAGTTTTCGTGCGCCGCGAGAAGATGTCCAAGGCGGATGAAAAGAAGGCCCTGGACGCCGCCGCGGACAAGCTTGAGCGCGATTTGGCCGCCTTGCGCGAATATCGGAAGCAGTCTTCGGCGCGTTTTGAGTCTCTGGGCGCGGCCAAGCGCAAGGAAGAGGAAGAGCGACTCAAGGATTTCTGCTCTCTCATGGAGAAGCGAGTCCGCGAGGAGGCGGCCCGGACCAAGGAAAATATTAAGGAAGGCGACGACTTGGCCGTCACGGTCAACCGCGTGGTCAAGGTCTACATCGCGTCCCGCCGCAAGATTCAGGTCGGCGACAAGTGCGCCGGCCGGCATGGAAACAAGGGTATCATCTCCAAGATCCTGCCCGAGGAGGATATGCCGTTTCTGCCGGACGGCACGCCGCTCGACGTCGTCCTTTCTCCCCTGGGCGTGCCCTCCCGCATGAACGTGGGCCAGCTTTTGGAAACCATGCTGGGCTGGGCCGCGCACACGCTCGACATCCAGATGGTCAACCCCGTCTTCGACAGCGCCAGCGAGAAGGACATCCACGAAAAAGTCGCCGAGGCCAAGAAGAAACTTAAGGAACAGGGCATGCCGGAGAAGTACCTGCCCACCGACGACTGCCGCATCACGCTTTACGACGGGCGCACCGGAGAGCCCTTCCAAGAAAAGATCTCCATCGGCTACATGTACGTTCTGAAGCTCATTCACTTGGTCGAGGACAAGATCCACGCGCGCTCGACCGGCCCGTACAGCCTCATCACTCGGCAGCCCTTGGGCGGCAAGGCCCAGTTCGGCGGCCAGCGCTTCGGCGAGATGGAGGTCTGGGCCATTGAGGGCTACGGCGCGGCCTACGCCCTGCAGGAGTTCCTGACCGTCAAGTCCGACGACGTCATTGGGCGCACCAAGATGTACGAGTCCATCATCAAAGGCGAGCCGCCGGCGCAGCCGGGCGTGCCCGAGTCCTTCAAGGTCCTGGTGCGCGAGCTCCAGGCGCTGGGCTTGAACGTCGAGCTTTTGAAGTTGGGCAAGGACGGCCACGGCTCGGAGAAGGCCTCCGGCAAAAAAGACGCCAAAGAGATCGCGAGGAAATCCTGATGACATCATCCAACTCGGTCGCGGCGGAAAAAAAGCTCTCTCTTGGGGGCAAGAAGAAAAAAAGGGCGGGAGGCATCGACTTTTTTGATTTCGACGCCATTCGCGTCTCCTTGGCCAGCCCCGAGCAGATCGTGTCCTGGTCCTACGGCGAGGTCAAGAAGCCCGAGACCATCAACTACCGCACCTTGAAGCCCGAGCGGGACGGCCTGTTCTGCGAGAGGATTTTCGGCCCCGCGCGCGACTACGAGTGCGCCTGCGGCAAGTACCGCTGGATCAAGTTCAAGAACATCGTCTGCGATCGTTGCGGCGTCGAGGTGACCGAGTCCAAGGTCCGCCGCGAGCGCATGGGCCACATCGACTTGGCCGTGCCCGTCTCCCACATCTGGTATTTGAAGAAGAGCCCGTCGCGCATCGGCATCGTGCTGGACATGAAGGCGCTGGATCTTGAGCGCATCATCTATTACGGCATGTATGTGGTCACCGAGGATTTGGTCGACGTCTCCGGCCGCACGGTCTACAGGGCCAAGGATCTTCTCTCCGAGGAGGAGGTGCGCAAGGCCCGCGAGGAGTTCCGCTCGCAGTTGAAGGTTGAAATCGGCGCGGGCGCGGTCAAAACTCTTTTATCGAAGGTCAATCCGAAGGAAGAGGTCAAGAAAGTCACGGAGGAGCTCTCCGCCGCAGTCTCCGAGACCGAGCAGACCCGTCTTATCCGCCGGCTGCGCATCCTGCAGGGCTTCGCCGAGTCGGGCAACGATCCGCAGTGGATGATCTTGACCTCCCTGCCGGTCATCCCGCCCGAGCTGCGCCCCCTGGTGCCCCTAGAAGGCGGCCGTTTTGCCACCTCGGACCTAAACGATCTCTACCGCCGCATCATCAACCGCAACAACCGGTTGAAGCACATTGAGGCTCTGCGCGCTCCCGAGGTCATGATCTTCAACGAGAAGCGCCTCCTCCAGGAGGCCGTCGACGCCTTGTTTGAGAACGGCGCGCGCGGCCGTGTTGTGGTGGGCGCGGGCAACCGGCCCTTGAAGTCTTTGTCGGAAATCTTGAAGGGCAAGCAGGGGCGCTTTAGGCAGAACCTGCTCGGCAAGCGCGTGGACTACTCCGGCCGCTCCGTCATCGTGGTCGGCCCCAAGCTCAAGCTCAACCAGTGCGGCCTTCCGAAAGAGATGGCGCTGGAGCTCTTCAGGCCCTTCATTATCCGCGAGCTCATCAAGGCCGAGAACCTGACTTTGAAGGCCGCCAAGCGCATGTTCGACAAGGTGCGTCCCGAGATTTGGGACATCCTGGAGTACGTCACCAAGGATCATCCGGTGCTTTTGAACCGCGCGCCCACGCTGCACCGCCTGGGCATCCAAGCTTTCGAGCCGGTCTTGATCGAGGGCAAATCCATTCAGCTCCACCCGCTCACCTGCGCCGCGTTCAACGCCGACTTCGACGGCGATCAGATGGCGGTGCACGTGCCGCTCTCGCAGGAGGCGCAACTGGAGGCCAAGCTCCTCATGATGGCCTCCAACAACGTTCTTTCTCCCGCCTCGGGTAAGCCCATCGCGGTGCCCTCGCACGACATGGTGCTGGGCATCCACTACCTGACCAAGGAGAAGCGCGGAGAGAAGGGCGAGGGGATGATTTTTTCCGATCCGTCCGAGGTCGTTTCGGCCCACCAGAACCGGAAGGTGGATCTGCACGCGCGCATCAAGGTGCGCGGCATCAACAAGATTTCCGATGAAGATAAGGGCGGGCCGTCCCATTGGACGGACTTCACCACCGTGGGCCGCGTGCTCTTCAACGAAATTCTGCCTCCCGAGCTTCGCTACATCAACAAGGCCCAGGGCAAGAAGGAGCTCTCGGCCTTGGTCGAGCGCTGCTACAAAACCCTGGGGCAGTTCCGCACCGTGCAGCTCTTGGACGACTTGAAGCGCACCGGCTACCGTTTCGCCACGGCGGCGGGCTTGTCCATCTCCATCTCGGACATGCACATCCCCCTGCTTAAGAAGGAGCTCATCACCCAGGCGCGCAAGCGCGTCAAGGAGATCGAGGGCCAGGCCAAGAACGGCGTCATCACGGAGGCAGAGCGCTACAACAAGATCATCGACATCTGGAGCCACGTTACCGACAAGATCGCGGACGTCATGTTCGACTCCATGAAGAAGGAAGAATTCGAGGGCTACGAGGCCGGCCGCCCCCGCTTCAACTCGGTCTTCCTCATGGCCGACTCGGGCGCGCGCGGCAGCCGCCAGCAGGTGCGGCAGTTGGCCGGTATGCGCGGCTTGATGGCCAAGCCGCAGAAGAAGCTGACCGGCGGCGTGGGCGAAATCATCGAGCAGCCCATTCTGTCCAATTTCCGCGAGGGCCTGACGGTCCTTGAGTACTTCATCTCGACGCACGGCGGCCGCAAGGGTTTGGCCGACACGGCTTTGAAGACCGCCGAAGCGGGATACCTCACCCGCCGGATGGTCGACGTCACCCATGATCTGGTCATCACCATGGAGGACTGCGGCACCATCAATGGCGTGCGCCTGGGCGATTTGTCCGCGGGCGACGAGGTCATCGAGCCCCTGGAGGAGCGCCTTCTGGGGCGGGTGCTCTTGGAGGACGTCGTCTCCGCCGAGGAGGGTTCCAAGAAGGAGGCGGTCGTGGCCAAGGCCAACGAGCCTGTCACGGCCGAAATCGCAGCCAAGGTCCGCGCCAGCGGCGTCGATGTGGTCCGCGCCCGCTCAGTCTTGACCTGCGAGGCGCCCCAGGGCGTCTGCGCCATGTGCTACGGTTTGAACAACGCCACCGGCCGCATGGTGGAGAGGGGCGAGGCCGTCGGCATCATCGCCGCGCAGTCCATTGGCGAGCCCGGCACGCAGCTGACCTTGCGCACCTTCCACATCGGCGGAACGGCCTCGCGCGTGTCCAAGCGCTCCCAGGCCGCGGCCGTGAAGGGCGGGACGATCGAGCACAAGAACATCCGCACCATCGAGAACCGGGACGGGCAGACCGTGGTCGTGTCCCGCACCGGAATGATTTTGGTCCACGATAAGGAGAAGGGAGCCGCCGAGGAATACAAGATCCCTTACGGCGCGCGCCTGAAGGCCGAAAACAAGGCAAGGGTCGCGGCCGGAGATCTCTTGGCCGAGTGGGACCCCTACACCATGCCTATCGTCACGGAGCATGCGGGAACCGTCAAGCTCGCGGACGTGCGCGAGGGCGTCACTCTGCACGAGGAGCGCAACAAGATCACCGGCATCATCGAGCGCAAGATTATCGAGCAGGAGACCCGGCGCGCCGAGAAGGGCGAGGGGGGTAAGCGCTTGAATCCGCGCGTGGTCGTGGAAAAAGGCGGCAAAGCCGTGGCTACCTACCCGCTGCCGACCGATACGACGCTGGTCGTCGAGGCCGGGCAAGAGGTTCGAGGCGGAGACGTCCTGGCCAAGATTCCGCAGGAAATCACCAAGTCCAAGGACATCACGGGCGGCCTTCCGCGCGTCGCCGAGCTTTTCGAGGCGCGGCGGCCCAAGAACCCTGCCATCATCTCGGAAATCGAAGGCATCGTCGCTTTGGGCGTCGGGCCCAAGGGCCTGGTGCAGGTCTCGGTCCGCAACGAGGAGACCGATTTGGTCCGCGAGTACCTCATCCCGCAGGGCAAGCATTTGGTCGTCTACGAAGGCGACCGTGTGGGCGTGGGCGAGGCCATCACCGACGGAGCCATCGATCCGCACGACATTTTGCGAGTCAAGGGCATCAAGGAAGTCCAGGAGTTCCTAGTCAACGCCATTCAGGAAGTATACCGGCTGCAGGGCGTGACCATCTCCGACCGGCACATCGAGTGCATCGTGCGCCAGATGCTGCAGAACGTCAAGATCGCGGCCTCCGGCGACACGCCTTTTTTGAAGGGCGAAATCGTCAACCGCTTCATCTTCGCCGCGGATAACCAGAAGACCCGAGAGAAGGGCGGCCGCGAGGCTCGCGCCGAACCCGTGCTTCTGGGCATTACCAAGGCGTCATTGGCTTCCGGTTCTTTCGTTTCGGCGGCCAGCTTCCAAGAGACTACCCGGGTGCTCACCGAGGCGGCGACCACGTCCCGCATCGACTACCTGAAGGGCCTCAAGGAAAACGTCATTATCGGCCACATGATTCCGGCGGGAACCGGGTTGCATGCTCGGGAGTTGGATTCCGCCAAGTCTGCGGCCGAAGTCAAGGAGTCATAATTTCATGCCGACAATCAACCAGCTCATCCGCATCGGGCGCCACAAAATGAAGGGCAGGCCCAAGGCCCCGGCCTTGAACGCTTGCCCGCAGAAGCGCGGCGTATGCACCCAGGTCAAGACCACTACTCCCAAAAAACCAAACTCGGCTTTGCGCAAAATCGCGCGCATCAAACTGACCAACGGCACCGAGGTCACCGGGTACATTCCGGGAGTCGGACACAATCTCCAGGAGCACTCCATCGTGCTCATTCGCGGCGGACGCGTGAAAGATCTTCCCGGTGTGCGCTACCACATTATCCGCGGCGTCTTGGATGCCGCGGGCGTCGAGGGCCGCAAACAGGGGCGGTCACTTTACGGAGCGAAGCGGCCCAAGGATGCCGCCGCCAAGTAATACTATTAAGGAAGGAATGGAACTATGCCTCGAAAAGGTTTAAGACCCAGGGATCGCCGGGGACTGCCGGTGCCGGATCATAAATACCGCTCCGTGCTGATTTCCCGCTTCGTCAACAAGATGAATTTCCAGGGGAAGAAGAACGCCGCGCTGCGCGTCATGTACGACGCGCTCGACATCGTCAAGGACAAGACCAAGGAAGAGGCTCTGGGAGTCTTCACCCGGGCTATTGAAAACGTGCGGCCGCTCCTTGAAGTCAAGGCGCGCCGCGTCGGCGGCGCCACCTACCAGGTGCCCATCGAAGTCCAGGAGCCGCGCTCATCCACCTTGGCCATGCGCTGGCTTATCAGCGCCACGCGCAGCAAGACCGGCAAGCCATCGGCGCAGTGTCTGGCCGATGAAATTCTTTTGGCCGCGAAGAAGGAGGGCGCCGCTTTCAAGAAGCGGGAAGACACTCACAAGATGGCCGAGGCCAACCAAGCCTTCGCCCATTACCGGTGGTAGTCCATGGCTAGAGAATCCCCGCTGGATAAGGTCCGCAACATCGGCATCATCGCCCACATCGACGCGGGCAAGACCACGACCACGGAGCGCATCCTTTATTACACGGGCCGCATCCATAAGATCGGCGAGGTGCACGAGGGCGCCACGACCACGGACTGGATGCCGCAGGAGCGCGAGCGCGGCATCACGATTACCGCCGCCGCAACCTTCTGCCGCTGGCGAGACTGCCAAATCAACATCATCGACACCCCTGGCCACGTGGATTTCACCGCCGAGGTCGAGCGCTCGCTGCGCGTCTTGGACGGCGCGGTGGTTTGCTTTGACGGCGTGCAGGGCGTCGAGCCACAATCGGAGACTGTCTGGCGCCAAGCCGACAAGTACCGCGTCCCGCGCATCGCCTACATCAACAAGATGGATCGCATGGGCGCGGACTTTTTCATGTCCTATAACTCCATCAAGAAGATGTTGGGAGCCAATGCCTGCCCCATCCAACTCCCCATCGGTTCCGAGGCCGACTTCATGGGCCTCATCGATCTGATCGAGATGAAGGCTCTAGTCTGGCAAGGCGAGCAGTTGGGCGCCAAATGGGACGTGGTCGACATTCCGGCCGAGATGAAGGCGCAAGCCGACGAATACCGCGAAAAGATGGTCGAAAAGATCGTCGAGTTTGACGACGCCATGATGGAGCGCTACTTAAACGGCGAACACAACTTTACGTCCGCCGAGCTCAAGAAGACCCTGCGCAAAGGCGTGCTCCAGTCTAAAATCTTCCCCGTCTTGTGCGGCTCTTCCTACAAGAACAAGGGCGTGCAGCCCATGTTGGACGCCGTGTGCGACTACCTGCCATCGCCCTTGGACGTTCTCCCGGTCAAAGGCACCAACGCCCTGACCGGCGAGCCGGTCGAGCGCAAGCCCAACGACAGGGAGCCTTTTTCGGCGCTCATGTTCAAGATTCAGACCGATCCGTTCGTCGGGAAGCTTATTTTCTTCCGGGTCTATTCCGGCACGCTTACGGCCGGCGACACCGTCATGATCGGCAACAACCGTAACACCGAGCGCATCGGCCGCATCCTGCGCATGCACGCTAACCAGCGCGAGGAAATTAAGGAAGTCTACGCCGGGGACATCGCGGCCACTGTAGCCCTGAAGAACGCCCGCGTCGGCTACACCATGTGCTCCGAGGAGCATCCCATGGTCCTGGAGCAGATTACTTTCCCGGAGCCCGTCATCTCCATCGCCATCGAGCCCAAGTCCAAGGCGGACGAGGAAAAAATGGCCAACGCCATGAGCCGATTGGCCGAGGAAGACCAAACGTTCCGCATCAAGACCGACGCCGAGATCGGCCAGACCATCATCTCGGGCATGGGTGAGCTCCACCTGGAAATCATCGTCGACCGAATGAAGCGCGAGTTCAACGTGCAGGCCAACGTGGGCAACCCGCAGGTGGCCTACAAAGAAACGGTCAGAAAGAAGATTCAGGAAGAAGGCAAGTTCATCCGCCAGTCCGGCGGCCGCGGCCAGTACGGACACTGCATCATCAACATCGAGCCGCAGGAGATGGGCAAGGGCTTCGAGTTCGTGAGCGAAATCAAGCAGGGCCGCATACCGCGCGAGTTCATTCCGGCGGTGGAAAAGGGCGTCCGGGAGGCTTTGGACGGCGGCGCTTTGGCGGGCTATCCCATCGTCGACATCAAAGTGACCTTGGTGGACGGATCCTTCCACGAGGTCGACTCATCGGAAATGGCCTTCAAGATCGCGGGCGCCATGGCCCTTCGCTCGGGCTGCAAAAAGGCCAGCCCCACCATTTTGGAGCCCGTCATGAAGTTCGAGGTCATTACCCCGGAGCAGTACATGGGCGACGTTATTGGGGACTTGAACTCCCGCCGCGCCAAGGTGCAGGACATGGGCGACCGCGGTCACTTGAAGTTCGTGCGCGCAACCGTGCCGCTCTCCGAGATGTTCGGCTACGCGACCGTCGTGCGCTCGATTTCCCAGGGCCGGGCCTCCTTCACCATGGAGCCCAGCCACTACGAAGAAGTGCCGGGCAACATCCTGAAGGCTATCGTCGAGAAGAACGCCGCCGCCATGGCGACGCAGAGATAACCAAAGAACAGAGGAGACCATCGGAACTTATGGCCAAAGCGAAATTTGAGCGGAAGAAGCCGCACGTGAACATCGGGACGATTGGGCACGTGGACCACGGGAAGACGACGTTGAC
>DAIDHS010000040.1 GCA_027451985.1 Elusimicrobiota bacterium | reverse complement strand
GTCGGCGCTCCTTAAGCCCGATGAGATAATAGCCGCCGTCTTCGGCGGGTCCAAGCACGGCGTCGCTTTCGGAGAGCGAATCCAGCGCGCGCCTTATCGTCTCGGAGCGGATCTGCGGCGCGTCAGAGCCGATGATCACGGCTTTCCCGGCGCCGCCCTGAAAAACCACGTCGAACGCGCGGACGAGCCGCTCGCCCAAATCCCCGCCTTCCTGCGGAAAAAAATCAAAGCCGGGCTGATTTTTAAGCCAACTCAGCTCCGGCGAGGCGCCGTCATCCGCGTAAGCCACCAGGAGCTTGGCCCGCGCGATGCTCCGCGCGCACGCCAGGGTGTCCAGGATGAAGGCCCGGTATAATTGCGCGGCCTGCCCGGGAGATAGCGGCGGGCACAGCCTTGTTTTGACGCGGCCGGGGACCGGCGCTTTGGCGAAAACTACGACGGCATCCTGCCGCGCGGTCATTGGTAAATTTTCGCCAGCATTCGCGGCGGGACTCCCGCGTAGAATAGGACGGTGATGAAGGCGTTCCTTAAAACCTGGAAAACGCGGCCGTTTTTTTCGTAGCGCCTGGACGAGGTGACGGCGGCCTCGGGCAGGATAAGCACCGGGCCAAGACGCCTGAGCTTCGTGATGAGAAAATATTCTTCCATGAGCGGCACCGGCGGGAACCCTCCGACCTGGAAATAATCCTCACGCAAAACGGCGATGGCCTGATCTCCCAGCGGAACCCCGGTCATCCGGCTGCGCCAAGCGGCAGCTCGGGCGATAATGCGATAGAACCATGAATCGCTGTCGAAGCGCAGGCGAAACGCCGCAGCGGCCGGCCGCGGGCGTCCGCGCCAAGCTTCCTCCAGAACTTTCCTCCAATTTCCCGGCAAGCGGGTGTCGGCATGAAGGAAGAGCAGAAGTTCTCCCGCGGCGGCCAAGGCGCCTTCATGCATCTGCCGCGCGCGGCCGGGTCTGCCGGCCCGTATCACGTTGTCCGCCAGATTTTGAGCCGCTTCCGGCGTGCCGTCGACGCTACCTCCGTCGGAAACGATAATCTCCGGGGGATCCGCCTCGCCGGGCTCTTTGAGGCGCGTGAGCGCGGCGGCGATTGTCCCGCTCTCGTTTAGAACGGGAATGATGATTGATATCTTCATCTCGCCGCTAGAACTTCCCTGCGGCCCGCTCCTTGGCGGGCAGCATTTCCAGGCAGGTCGTCCACCATCCGGTGCGGATGGTTTCAATGAACTCGGGCGGCAGCTTTTCCGACTCCATCTCGCGCGCCAGCCGCTCGAAATCGTACTCCACGGGCAAAAAACGGACTGCCGGCGCGCCTTCCTTCTCTTCGATGACGGCCGTCCAGACGCGAGGAGTGCCGTCGTTGGCGGGACGCCCGAGAGCTCCGACGTTGACCACTCCCCGCCCGGGCGCGATGAAACGGGACCAATGCAGGCCCGTATGGGTGCAAACGATCAGATCGGTCTCGTGGTCGTCCAGCATTTTTTTGATGAAGGGCTCCGGCGTGGCGCTTTCCCAGAGGAACTCGTTGACGCGGCGCGGCGAGCCGTGGCAGAGCAGAATCCGTTTCCCGGCTATGCTTAAGCGGATATGCGCGGGCAAGGAGCCCATCCATTCCACGTGCTCCCGCGAAGTCTTCGCTTTTGTGTAATCGTAGGAGAGCTGGGCAAATTCGTTATCGCGCGGGTTGGTGTAGCCGCAGCGGCAGTCGTCCGCGCCCGCGGCCAAGGCTTCCTCGTAGTTTCCACGGATAGCCGCTATTTCCCTCTCCCGCAGAATTTCAAGCGTCCGGTCGGGATGCGGCCCGAAAGCGCCGAAATCGCCCAATGCCACGACGGTATCCACCCGTCCTTTAAGCAACTCGAGCGCTTTTCCCAGGGCAAGGTAGTTGGAATAGATGCCGCCGATGAAGCCGACGCTCTTGAAGGCTCCCGCCTCTATGGTGCGGCCGTTTAAGTCCGGCATGAAAACCCCGTGGCGTGGCAGGTGAAGCACGCCTGATGCTTGAGCTCGAAAGGCCGCAGAGAGTCTTGCAGCGTTTCTCCCAGGCGTGCCTGAGGCGAATCGATGAGCAGGGGGCAGACGTAGACGCCATTGGAGGTCGCGATGCGGCAGGAAGAACACTGCAGGGCCAAGCTCTCATCTTTCGTGAGCTCGCGGCCGCGCAGGCTTTCCCAGGACTCGTAGGCGCGCGTTCGATTAATTTCGGCTCCCAGACGCAGAGTCGGCAGGATTTTAAGCCGGGGCTTGGTGAGTCCGATGGATTTTAAGCAGGCTAGGAATTTTTCCCGGCCTTGCCGGGCACCCAGATCATCATTCACCTCGACCGCGGTAATGACGGGGTTTAGCCCCGCCGCGGCCAGGTTTAAGACGCCCTTGAGCGTTTTTTCGAACGTGCCGAGACCCCGGACCGCGTCGTGAGTTTCGGCGTCATAGCCGTCCAGGGAAACGCGCAACTCCAGGCTGTAGTCCGAGGCGTCCGAAAGGCTTTTAAGCCGCGCGGCAGTTTTAGAGGTGATCAGCAAGCCATTGGTCAGGATGGAGACGGGGCCTTGCTTGAGAGCCAGTTCAATCATGGCGAAGAGATCCTTGTTCATGAAGGGCTCTCCACCGGTAAAGTAATACTCTTTAACTCCCATCTGCCGAGCCTCGTCCAGATAGCGCCGCACATCTTCGAGGGACATCATTTCATGGCTGTGGTTGGTCGGGGAACAGGAGATAAAGCAATGCGTGCAGCGCAGATTGCACAGGGTCCCCGCCACCTGAAGCCAAAGCGTGTCGAGAGCGAACAAAGGCGAAAAAGGATAGCGTTGTTCCGTATTGATAAGTTCTGCCGATGCTTCCATTATGCCTCCAGTGCCTCCAGTGCCAGTCCGCGCGCCTCGGGACCCTTGACGCACCAGGGAACCATGGCTGCGGCGCCGATGAGCCAGAAAGATGCTAGGAGGGCGAAAGCCGCCATCGGGCTCCAGCGTCCGGCGAGGTAGACCAAAAGCGGAGGCGCTGCAGCCGCTCCGATGCGGCCGAAGGCGACCGAAAAGCCGATGCCGGTCGAGCGTAGGTCGGTCGGAAATATCTCCGAGAACGTGGGATAGGCCGAAATCCAACTGCCCGTGGCGCAGAAGTTGGCCGCGATGAAGGCCCAAGTCACGCCCGTAACGCTTCCGGTTTGTGAGGCCGCACCCATAACCAACATCGCGCCGGCGGCTAAGAGATAGAAGCCCGTCACCGTG
Source organism: Elusimicrobiota bacterium (assembly GCA_027451985.1). Classification (GTDB taxonomy): domain Bacteria; phylum Elusimicrobiota; class Elusimicrobia; order UBA1565; family UBA9628; genus JAGWJU01. Next base: position 10,858 of record DAIDHS010000040.1, on the reverse strand, counting down.
ATTTTACGGCCGGCGCGATCAAGCGCCCAAGCGGCCAAAAGCCCCCCTGCAGCCGCTCCCACATTGCCCACGATGAAGAACCATGGTACGCGCCCCTCGGCGATGCCCAGTTTCGGAAGAATGACTAACGGCAGAAAAGCGAAAATGCCGTAGTAGCCTGAGGCCTCCGAGAAGTCGAGCGCGCAACCTAATGCGAGACGGCCTGGACAACGGCGCACTAGTTCCGTCAACTGCTCCAAAAATCCCGGCGCGCGATCGGGAGCACGGTCCGAACCGGAAAATCGCCGCTCCCCGCCCTCTATTTGCGCCAGCGCACCGCGGGCCTGGACATCGAGCCCGCGCTTGGAAAGCCAGCGCGGCGATTCGGGAAGCGCTCGACGGGCCCAAAGCGTAAAGAGCGCAATGACGGCGCCGAAACCGAAGGCCAAGCGCCAGCCGATGGCCGGAGGCAGAAGGTTGATGAGAAAGCTGGTGATGAGCGCGGCCGCGATTCCCCCTACAGGCCAGAAATTCATAACCGTCGCGTTGGCGCGGCCCCGAAAACGGGCAGGGATGAGTTCGCTGATGGCTGAGTTGATGGCTGAATATTCGGCGCCCACCCCGATGGCGGTCAGGAAGCGAAAAACGAGGAACCAGACATAACCCGGGGCTGCGGCGGAGGCCAAGGTAAAGGCCGAATAGAGCGTCAGGGTCAGGAGAAAGAGCTTACGGCGGCCGTAGCGGTCGGCAAGATAACCGAAAAATAGAGCTCCGACCATGATGCCTACCAGCCAGACGCTGACCAAAAGCGAGCTCTCAAAGCTGCTGATGGCCCAAAGTTTCTTCAGCAGGCCTAGCACATTGCCGATGATATTGACCTCGAAGGAATCCAAAAGCCAGGCGATTCCTAAAGCCAGACTGACCCGCGTGTGGAACGGCCGCCATTGCAGGCGATCCAAGCGCTCACCGATGGAAGGCGTCTTATTCGCTGCGGTGGAATTTGGGGTCATTTCGTCCTCCTTTAGAAATCGTATCGCAGCACCGTATTATAGCTGCGATCAAGCAGGCTCTGTCCTCCGGTTCGCGGCAAAAGCCTCCAGTAGTCGAACTCCGCGATGAGGGACAGATTTTTCGTTAAGCTTACTACGGCGCCGGGGACATATTCCTCTTCTCTGGCATTTTGCCCCACGTAATTGGCCGAACTGTAATTAAAGCGAAGGTTTACCCTGGAATTAATCTGCCAGCGCGTGCCGGCTAGAAGATAGACCGCCGTATCGTAGGCGGGACGTCCCAGCGTGTTTTGCGTGGTGTCCAACTCCCCGTTCTGACGCAGGATCTCGGCATAGGTCACGGACGGCCCCCAAGTCAAAGTCGCGTCGGCCGCGAGCTGGTTGATGTTGAAATTTCCCGCAGTCGAGGTCGAGCGGTCCAGGCTCGCGTTCAGTGCGGAGAAACCTAAAGCCATGGAATTGGATTTTCCCCAGGTCCAGGTTGGGACTACGCGCAGTGTCGCGGTATTGCGCATTTTGGCCAGAGGATCGCTATCCACATCACGACCTGGCAGTGATCCGTCGGTATTGCCGTTGTTTGGAAAGAATTGGGCGGAATAGTCCAAGTCGAATCCAGGCCTGATCGGCTGGGAACCCACCCATTCCACTCCGTAATTGGGAGCGAGCTTCAAGCCGTTGAAATATTGGATGTTCCCAAAGAACGAGTCATCCCAGAGTATCCCCACCTTTCTGTAAAACTTGCCGACATGTGCATCCCCCCAGGGCGTTTTGTGGTAGGCATAGAGCTCCTGGAACCAAACGTTGGAGAGATAATAGGAGCGCAGCCGCGTGTCGCGGTAGCGGAACTGTGCGTGCAGTCCGGTTTTGCCGTCGGCTGAAGCGCCGTCGAGGTTCAAGATGAAGGCGTAGAGGTCGAAGTTGTTGCTCGCTCCGGAGAAGGCCGGGGCGTAGTCATAAAGATAGACCGATCCGGAGAGGCCCAGGGAGCCGCGGGAAGTCGTCACGTACTTGGTCGTCGGCGCATCCCCCGGAGAGTCGGCCCACAAAGACGGCCGGGCGGCCAACGCCAAGCACATGGCGAGTGGCAAGAACTTGAGTCTTTTCACCGGTAACCTCCTGTGGCACTCTTTCCCACCAGAAATAAGTAGGGCAAACTGTTAGAATGTTACACCCTATGGCGCTCTCGAATATGGAAACGGATATTGCTGCGCTGCGGCGACGAGAGGATGGCGCGATGGAAAAGCTCGTTCGCGAACACACCCCCGCGCTTATGGCGGCCAGCTTTGCGATGGGATTTTCGCAAGCAGACGCGGAAGAATTGGCGCAGGAAACTTTTTCAGCCTTTCTTGAGGCAGTAGAGCGCTTCGAAAGCCGCTCCAGGCTCAAAACCTACCTTTTCGGCATCCTTTATAATAAAGCTTCCGATTGGCGCCGAAAGCGTCAACGAGAAGAGAGCCTGAACACCGTTGAAGGCGAGTTTGAGAAGCGCTTCAACGCCCGCGGCATGTGGGCCAATCCGCCCCAGGGTCCCGAGGATTCCGCGCTCAACGCTGAAATCCAAACGCTTATCGAGCAGTGCGCGGAAGGCCTTTCCGCAAGCCAGCGCGCCGCGTTCTTCCTTAAAGAGGCTGAAGGCGAATCAGCGGAGGCAATTTGTAACGTCTTGGGCGTTTCCTACACTAATTTACGGGTGCTTATGTATCGGGCGCGGCTCAAGCTCCGTGAGTGCCTGGAGAGGAATTGGGAAAAACCGTCATGATGGGCATGCCTTCCTGTCGGGAAGTGACGCGCATGCTGGCTGAGGGAGAGTTACAAAGCGCTCCTCGGCGAGTGCGCTGGATGGTGCGTTTGCACTTGGCTATGTGTCGCCACTGCGGCCGCTTCGCCCGCCAGATGAGCCTGATTTCCCAGGCGCTCAAGAACATGATGAACCGCCGGCCGGATGAGTTGAAGCACCCTGATATCGCTCAACGGATTATCGCCCGCCTTAAGCATCCGTAGCGAATAGAAAAAAGCATTATTTTCTCTTCTTTTTCCGCGACCGCGTAGCAGTTACAGGCGTTCTCTCCATTGAGCTACGGAGGCGAAAAGCAATTATAACTTAAGCATAAAATACAATTTTTTAGATCTTTAGAGCGAATGTAACTTGGCTAACAATTAATTTGCAAGCTGCTGGGAAATCCGCCCAAGACGTTCTGCAATCATGGGTTCTCGATCCGGTGGGACTCTCCGTGCGCTTTGCCTCGGAAACGGCGAAGTGGAGAATGGCGAAAAAATAAAATTTCGCCTCCGGACGGCAGTGGTCTGGGGAAAGATGTGTAAAAGACGTTCTTTCGTTTTCCCTTGACTCTATACTTAGATATAAAGTTTATACTTTAAACAGGGGGCGGAGACATGAAAGAAAACCTGACTATCGGCGCGATCGCGAGGACGTCCGGCGTCGGTGTGCAGGCCGTCCGCTATTACGAGCGCCGGGGACTGCTTCTGCCCGATGAGCGCAAGGAATCCGGTTACCGGATATACTCCCGAGAGGCGGTTCGGAGGCTGCGCTTCATCAAAAACGCACAGGGACTCGGGTTTTCACTTGAAGAGATCGGCAGGCTCTTGAGGCTCAGTGTCGGACACAAGAGACAATGCGCTCGGGTTCGCAAGCAGGCGCAAAAGAGGCTTGAGATTGTCCGAGAGAAGATCGGGGCTCTTCAAGCAATTGAGAAAGCACTACAGCGTCTGATCCGGACCTGCGCGGCACGCGGGACGACTTGGCCCTGTCCAATCTTGGAGGGTCTAGGGGAACAATCACGATGAAAAGAAAGATTCAGCTCCTTTATTTTGATGGCTGCCCGAATGCTGAACGGGCCAGACAAAACCTGAAGGCTGCGTTGCTCCGGGCCGGATTTGCGCCGGTTTGGGAAGAGATCAACCTTCATTCCGCGAGCGCTCCGGAACAGTGGCGCGGTTTTCCCTCCCCGACCGTCATGATCGATGGAAAGGAGATACTGACCGGAATCTCTGAGGCCGTAGGCGCGGGCGCATGCCGTTTCGGCGGCGCGCCGAGCATCGAGCAGATTGTCGCGGCTATTTCGGCGGCAGAAGAGCGTTCCTAGCCGGCGCCCATGGCCGCCCTTCCCGCAGCGGCCATAGGGCTTCTTCTGATTGGTTTTTGCCCCGCTTGCGCAGGAGAGGGTCATTAAGATGGCGAAGAGAAGTGTTCGCTCCTGCCGGACTGTAGACCGTGACTCCGGCTTGCCCTCGCCAAGATGCCCCAACGGACGTGTCAGTCTGATAAAATAAACAAAATGAGCATGCTTAATGCCTTCGGTCTTGTTTCTGTTTCGCTCATGTTGGTATTTTACGCTTTCGAAACTAGGACCCGATGGTGCATCCTGGGCTTTGCGGCGGCGTGCCTGATGGGTTCCGCTTACGGATTTCTCCAAGGTGCTTGGCCGTTCGGCTTAGTTGAGGCGATTTGGTCTCTTGTCGCGTTGGGCCGCTGGAAATCCTCGCTCAGGTAGCATTATGTCAATGAACGCCCGGGCGCTATTGGGCGCGCCGATTCATCAGACTGCGGCTTGCTTGCATTTCATTCCGGACTCTGATAATATATATGTATATCCATATATGAATATAAAAACTCCCGCCGACCGGATGTTTAAGGCGTTCGCGGACGAGACGCGGCTAAGAATCCTAAACCTTCTGGCACGCCGCCGAGAACTTTGCGTCTGCGACATCCAAAAGATTCTCGAGGTCTCGCAGCCCAAGGTTTCAAGGCACCTTGCGTATCTGCGGAACGCGGGCTTGGTTCTTGTCCGCAAAGAGGGATTGTGGAAGCATTACTCGCTGACTAGAGCCGAAAGCGGCTTTCATCGCGGGCTGATTAATTGCCTGCGCGGGTGCTTCTCGGAGGTGAAGGCGCTGCAAAAGGACTTGAAGGCGCTTGAAAAGATTCAATCGCGGAAGTCGGCGTGCAGCTGATTTTTTTATGCTTTATATATGTAAATCCATATATAATGGAGAAAAATTGAAAAGAGCGCTGTTTGTGTGCATCGAAAACTCCTGCCGCAGCCAGATGGCGGAAGGCTTTGCGCAAAAGCTTGGAGAAGGCGCCTTGGAGGCCTTTAGCGCCGGCTCCAAGCCGTCGGGAAAGGTCAATGTCAGGGCTGTCGCCTTTATGAGGGAAAAGGGAATCGAAATCGGGGCCCATGCGTCGAAGGGCCTGACGGATATTCCCGCGGTCAAGTGGGATTACATCGTAACGATGGGCTGCGGGGATGCTTGCCCCTCTCTCCCGGCCAAAAACCGGATCGATTGGAACCTGCCCGACCCGAAGAACCTTTCGGACGACGATTTTCGCAAGGTGCGCGATGATATTGAGGCCCGTGTCCGCGATCTTATCAAGGATGCGGAAAAGGAGAAAAAATGAAAATCGAAATATTTGAGCCGGCGATGTGCTGTTCAACGGGAGTCTGCGGGCCAGACGTGGACCCGGTGCTCCCGAAGTTCGCGGCCGACGTCGATTGGATCAGGAGCCGCAGCGTGGCGATAGAGCGCTACAATCTTTCGCAGCAGCCGGCGGCGTTCGCCGCCAACGCCGCCGTGAAAGCCGAGTTGGCTAAGGGCGTGGACGGCCTGCCGTTTATCGCGGTAGACGGCAAAATAGTTAGCCGCGGCGCCTATCCAAGCCGGGAGCAACTTGCGAAGTGGGCGGGCGTGAAGGCGGCCGATACGAAAACAATTCCGGTGAAATCTAATTCATCGGGCGGCTGTTGCGGCGACTCGAAGACCGACTGTTGCTGAGAACAGTCATGGACTGGATCGACGGCCTCACCAAGGTCGTCTTCTTGACAGGCAAGGGCGGAGTGGGCAAGACTTCGGTCGCCTGCGCCGCGGCGCTGGCGTTAGCGGACCGCGGCAAGCGCGTCCTGCTCGTGAGCACCGATCCGGCCTCGAATCTCGACGAGGTCCTCGAAACGCCGCTGGCATCGGCGCCGACGGCGGTTTCCGGGGCCGAGCGCTTATGGGCGCTCAACCTTGATCCCGAAAAAGAAGCGGCCGACTACCGCCGCCGAGTGGTCGACCCCTATCGGGGTGTCTTGCCCGATGCCGCCGTCGCAAGCATGGAAGAGCAACTCTCGGGAGCCTGCACGACCGAGATCGCCGCTTTCGATAAGTTCTCCGAACTCCTCGGGGATCCCAAGGCGACCGAAGGCTTCGAACATATCGTATTTGACACGGCGCCAACCGGCCACACCTTGAGGTTGCTGAGTCTTCCCCAGGCGTGGACGGGCTTTATCTCATCCAATACGACGGGCGCTTCTTGCCTGGGGCCGCTCAGTGGATTAAAAAAACAAAGCGATCTCTACCGCGCCAGCGTCGCGGCCTTGGGCGACCCCAAGATCGCCACGCTGCTGCTGGTGGCGCGGCCGGAAGTCTCTGCGCTGGCCGAAGCCGAACGCTCGCGCGCGGAACTTTCCGAGCTTGGCATGAACAATCAGATGCTTGTGCTTAACGCCGTTTTTCTAAAAGCCGCCGCAAAAGATGAGATCGCGCGGGCGCTGGCCGACCGCGGCGAAAAAGCGCTGGCCGCGATGCCGCAGGGCCTTGCCGCCCTGCGCCGAGTAGAAATACCTTTGCTGGCCCGCTCGCCGATTGGCCTTGCTTGCCTCCGCGGCCTGTTCGCGCCGAAGATGCTTGAGAATTTTCCGACAACTCTCGTCCAGACGACTACGTCGGCGCAGGCCCGACCGCTGGCCTTACTTGTCGATGAGATCGTTCGCCGCGGTCCGGGTGCGGTCATGACGATGGGCAAAGGCGGCGTAGGCAAGACGACGATTGCGGCGGCGATAGCCGTTGAGCTGGCCCGGCGAGGCTTGCCCGTCCGCCTGACGACTACGGACCCCGCCGCGCATGTCCAAGAGGCGATCGGCACCGACGCAGCCGGCATCGCCGTGAGCCGAATCGACCCAGCGGCAGAAACCAGGGCCTATTCGGAAACGGTCATGGCGGGAGCGGGAAAGGGGCTCGACGCGCAGGGATTGGCCTTGCTTGAAGAGGACCTGCGTTCGCCCTGCACCGAGGAAATCGCGGTGTTCCGCGCCTTCGCGCGCGTGGTGGCTGAGGGAAAAGATTCTTACGTCGTCATCGATACCGCGCCGACTGGGCACACTCTGCTCCTGCTGGACGCGACCGAAGCCTATCACCGAGAGGTCCTGCGGACCGCGAGCGCTCTCTCGGACGATGTCCGAAGCCTGCTGCCGCGCCTGCGCGACCCGAACTATACGCGCGTCATCATCGTGACCCTGCCGGAGGAGACGCCCGTCCATGAGGCGGCGGCGCTTCAGGCCGACCTGCGGCGCGCGGGCATCGAGCCATTCGCTTGGGTGGTCAATCAAAGCTTCCTTTTGGCCAAGACCTCCGATCCGGTTCTTGGCGGTAGAGCTCAATCCGAATCGCCGCTGATTGCCGAAGTTACACGCGAACATGCGAAGCGGCTTGCGCTGATTGCGTGGAAAAACGAAGCCCCTGTGGGCCGAGAACGCCTCATCGCGCTGGCGCGAGGCTAAGGAGAATGCCATGACCGACTGCTGCGAAACGCCCGTGACCGGGCGCCTGTCGTTTTTAGACCGCTATTTGACCGGATGGATTTTCGCCGCGATGGCGTTTGGCGTGGGACTTGGCTATTTTTTTCCGCAGACGACTTCTTTTATCGGCCGCTTGCAGAACGGAACCACGAACATTCCTATCGCCGTCGGCCTCATCCTCATGATGTATCCGCCGCTGGCCAAGGTCCGCTACGAAGAACTCGGGGACGTGTTCCGGGACAAGAAGGTTCTGGGGCTCTCGCTTCTGCTCAACTGGGTGCTTGGGCCGTTGCTTATGTTTGCGCTCGCCGTCTTGTTCCTGCGCCGCTATCCCGAATACATGGTGGGCCTCATCATGATCGGCTTGGCGCGCTGCATCGCGATGGTTCTGGTTTGGAACGACTTGGCCGCGGGAGACGCCGAGTACGCGGCGGGCCTTGTGGCGTTTAACAGCATCTTTCAAGTGCTTTTTTTCAGCGCGTACGCATACGTCTTTATTACGGTGCTGCTGCCGTTTTTCGGGTTCTCTGGGATGGCCATAAAATTCGGCATGGCGCAAATCGCCAAAAGCGTCCTCGTCTATCTCGGCATACCATTCTTCGGAGGAATGTTTACGCGCTTGCTCCTGGTCAAAGCCAAGGGCGAAGACTGGTATCGCGCTCGTTTTATCCCGCGCATCAGTCCTCTGACCTTGATCTTTCTGCTGTTTACCATTGTGGTCATGTTCAGTCTTAAAGGCAAAATGATCGTGGCGATTCCGCTCGACGTCTTTCGCATCGCCGTTCCGTTGGCCCTTTATTTCGCGCTGATGTTTTTTGCGAGCTTTTGGCTAGGGCGATGGGCCGGCGCCGATTACCCGAAAACGGCGACGCTGTCCTTCACCTCCGCAAGCAATAATTTTGAGCTGGCCATCGCGGTGGCAGTGGCCATCTTCGGCCTGGGATCGGGGCAAGCCTTCGCGGCCGTCATCGGTCCGCTCATCGAAGTGCCCGCCATGATCGCGCTCGTCAACGTGTCGTTGTATTTTAGGCGCAGACTTAAGTTTGGCTTATAATTTTGGATGAATGATAGGAGATATGTCCGCGAACCGCGCCGCAGGCGTTCTTTTCCGTTGAGCTACGGGGCTTTAAAGCTATTACAACTCAAACGTAAGCGCAATTTTTCAAACGGAGCGCCGAGAAGGAGCTTCAAGTTTGAAAAGGCAGTCCGAGCAGCAGGTCAAGTTCCAAACAGGATGAATCGAGAGCGGCGCGCAGGCGGATGGACTCCTCTTCATCCTTCAAAAGCGCGGTCTCAAGACCTACGAAGGCGCCGGCGCTCATCGTGCCGTTGCGGAAATGTTCCTCGGCACTTGACGCGAGCGCCTTCATGTCCGAAGTCTGTTCTTGGAGTTTTTTGAGCTGGCTCGATATGATGCGCGTCGCGCTGTATATCCGGTCGGCGTCATTTTGCGCTTGATCTAGGCGCGCCTGGTAGGCCGCACGGAGGGCAGTCCGGTCGGCGCGCAAAACGGCGGCGCTCCCGCGGTTGCCGTTCAAGACGGGCAAGGGGAAATCGAGGGACAGGCCGGCGGTATTGATGGGCTCCTCATTGGAGCGTCCCCACTGAGCGCCGATGGCGGGAACGGGAAACTGGGATAGAATCGCGCGGCGTAGGCTCTCTTGCGTGCTCTCGTAACCCGCCTTGAGCGCCAGAAGATCGACCCGGCGTTCTGGTAAGGTGGCGAGGGCGGCTTCAAACTGCCCTCTGGCGAGCAATGATCGAGAGGGCGGCCCTTGCGGGCGTGCGAGCTCGGCCAGCGCCGGATGCTCTTGCGGGGAAAGACCCAGCATGTAATCGAGTCGGTGCCGCGCCGCGTCGGCGTCCAGCTGGGTCTGACGCAGGCTCGCGTCTGCATCGGCCAGCACGGCCAAATCGGCCGAGACCTTCTGAATCGCGGACGCATTCTGCTGAAATCCGGCCTGATCGACGTCGTATTGTTCCGATAGGAACTTTCTGTTCCTTCCGATAATTTCTTCGATGTCCTCATCTTCGCGCGCGCGGATGAAGAGGCGGCCGGCCGCAGCGGCCGTTTGCTGTTCCTGCCATAGAACGCTCAAATCAACGCGCTTGGAGTTTTCCCGGGCCGAGGCCTTGGCTGCGCCGCGCAGAACGAAAGCTTCAATGTCCTCGCTTAAACCCACGCTATAACCCGTGAACCTGGGGCCGCGGGACCATCCAACGGCCAGATTCGGATCGGGCAAAAGACCGGCCAAGAAGAGCTGCGCTTTAGCCACGCCGGCCTTAAGACGCGCGGCTTTTAAGTCCGGATCGTTCAAGACGGCCAGCGCCATGACGTCGTTTTCATTGAGGCTCTGAACTGCCGAACTTGAAACGGAAAGTCCAGGGATTTTTGGCCGTCTGTTCCGCGATGGAAGAGACAGCGCCGCGCTTGCATCGGGAGCCGCCGGCAAGGCTCGCGGCGCGTAGCCGGCGCAGCCCGATAAGAGAAACGCCCCCAAGGCCGGCACCCAAGATGCGGACAAAAGTATTTTCCTCATGCCGGTTTTCGCCTAGAGATATGTTTGAGCCGCAGGCGCAAATAGAGGGCAGGAATCAGATTGGTGCTCAAGAGCGCGCTCCAAACGACGCCTCCCAGAGTGACCACGGCCAGGCCCTGCTCGGGGGCCGCGCCTTGCCCGAATCCTAGCGCCGTAGGCAGCATGCCGAGGACGGCGGTCAAGGTCGTGAGCACGATAGGCCTAAAGCGGACATGAAGGGCTTCCCGCACGGCCGCCTCGGGGTCCATGCCTGCGGCTTCGTTTTTGCCTGCGCGGTAGAGGAGAACTATGCCGTGGTTCAAGCCGATGCCGATGAGCGTCAAGAAAGCGATCAAGCCGGCGGCGTTCAGGCCCACCCCGCTCGCGGCCAGAGCGATGGCGCCGCCGGTGAAGGCCAAGGGAGTCAGCAGAAGCAGGAGTCCGGGCGCCAGAAGGCCGTCAAATTGCAGGATCATGATCCCAATCATCAAGATGAAGGCCGCCAAGGCCGCGATGCCCAAGCCCAGCGCGGCGCGTTCAAGTTCCTTATAGAGGCCGCCAAAAGCGAAGCGGTAGCCCGGAGGCAAGACAATGCTCGCCAATGCGTGCCGCGCCGCGGCGATGGCCCCGCCCAAAGGGCCGGTAGGGGTGGCCAGAATTTCCAGCGCCCGCGCACCGGCAATGTGAAGAAGCTGGTTCGGGGTGCTCACGAGCCTGATGCGCGCCAATTGGCCCAGCGGCGTCCAGCCCGAGGAAGTGCGGATGGGCAGGC
>DAIDHS010000039.1 GCA_027451985.1 Elusimicrobiota bacterium | reverse complement strand
GAAATTGCACTCGTTGGAGAAACGCACGTCCAAATAGGCCATCTGGAAGGAGTCGAGGCTGCCGTCGGGCTTGGTTTCGGCCGCCCGCTGTTTGTGTTGCGCGTAGTCTCGATTCGCGGACTGGCGCGGGCTAAAGAGCCCCGCGCTCTCGCGTTCGTAGCAGTCGGCGCAGGAAGCGCTCCGCTTGCCAGCCAGCATGTTGAGCCTGAGGCGCTTCATACCGGAGGAATTCCAAACGTCCTTGAGCTCCTGCCGACCCAAGTGCCCTACGGCTTCGGTGGTCCCGAACATGCTGCAGCACGGAAATACCTCGCCGTTGGCCTGAACGGCCATGTGCGTCCAGGGCAGGACGCAGAAAACTCCGTTATCTTTGCCCGGATTATCCGGCACGAAGAGCCCCTCCTGCGCCGCGCATCTCAAAAGCCTGTTTTGCGGCTAGCACTTGTTGCGCCCTTTGGAAAATGGGACGGCCCGGCTGTTTTGCGGCGCAAATAAAGCAGATTTCCCCGGGCGGGGGCGAAACCGGGATCGACGGCCAGGGCCCGCTTGTATTGCGCCTCGGCTGCCGTAAATTTTCCTTGTCTGGCCCAAAGATTGCCGAGGTTGACCCGGGCGGGAGCGAAATCCGGAGCAAGAGCGATCGCGCGCTCGTACTCGGCCTCGGCTTCGGGGTACCGGCCTTCGCCGGCAAGCGCCAAGCCGAGATTGTAGTGGGCCTGAGCCAGATCCGGATCGAGGCGGATCGCCCCACGGTACTCCGTGGCGGCCCGCGCGGTTTGTCCCTGCGCGGCCAGCGCGTCGCCCAAATTGTTGTGCGCCTTGGCATAGCCCGGATTAATCGTCAGCGCCGCTTCGTATTGGACGGTGGCCAACGCTGGTTTTCCTTCCGCAGCCAGCGCCAGGCCCAGGCCGTCGCGCGCGACGTCCGAACGGGGGTTCAAGGCGATGACCCGGTCCCAAAGCGTTTTGGAGCTGCGCCAAACTTCGGACTGGCGCCAACTCAGGACGCCCAGCCCGCAAACGAAAGCGGCCGCGCAAACAATCAGGATTTTTTGGCCGGCCCGGCCCAGGCGGTTGGACACGGCCAGCATCGCGGCCCCGGCCAGAACTGCCCACGGCAGGCAGGACAAGTAGCTGTAGCGATCGGCGGCCAACTCGCGGCCAAGGGGGAAAATGCCCGAAAGCGGCGCGATCAGCGCGATGTAGCAAATCCACGCGGCCAAGGCCGCCGGCCATTTTTTTCTTAAGATCCAGAAAACGGCGGATAGAATCAGCACGAAAGCGCCCGCGGTCCAAACCTCGGCCGAAGGAACTCCAAAGCCGGGCGGCACCTCGTAGAACGGCGAAAGATGGATTGGGGCGAAGGTTTTTACCGGATAAAACGCCAGGCCGATGAGCGCCTGCCGGAGCCGCTGCGCGAATCCCGCGCGAGCCAAGGGAATTAGGGCCCCGGCCGCGCGTTGGCCGGCAAAAGCGGCGGCGCCGAAAACCACGGCAAAAAATAAGAAGGGGATTTTTTCAAGCAAAACCGGGCGGCGTTCGGGCGCAAGCCAGCCCCGCGCGTCGGCAGACAACCGCCGCAGAGGATAGACATCCAGGATCAGAAACGCCGCAGGCAGCGCCGCGCCCGAGGCCTTGGCCGACAGGGCCAGGGCAAAGCAGGCCAGCGACGCCTTCAACTGCCGCCGCAAGTAGAACAAGAGGCAGGCCAGGTAGAAAACGCCCGAGAGCACGTCCCGCCGCTCGGTGATCCAAACCACGGATTCCGCGCGCAGAGGATGGACCGCGAAAAAAAGCGCGGCGAACGCCGCGGCCCAAGAGACGCGGTCCGCCTCGGCTTCCGGCGCTCCCGCGCGCAAAAGCCGCGCGGCGGCGAAATAAAACAAGACGGCGCCTATCGCGTGCAGAACGAGGTTGGTCAGGTGGAAACCCAATGGATTTAAGCCCCAGATCGCGTAGTCCAGAGAATAACTCAGCCAGGAGAGTGGCTGGTAGCAGCCGCCGAAAGTGGTGGTCAGCATCCACTTCAACTGCTCCGGGCCCAAACCGCGGTAGTGGAAATTCGCCAGCAGATTGGCGGCGTCATCCCAGTTGACGAATCCGGCGCGCAGGGCCGGCCAGAACGCCGCGAAGGTCGCGGCGCAGATAAGGGAAACCACGGCCAAGTTCGCTCGGCGGGACATGTGGAAGCAGAATTCTATGAAATCGCGGGTGGAATATATAGCGCGGAAATGCCGCGAGCGGGTAGGCAAGCGCGCCGTGATGCGCTACAATAACCGCCTTGTTAGACTTGGCCATCTTCGTCGTTTACCTGGCCCTCGTGGCCGGCCTGGAGTGGGCCGGCGCGCGCAAGCGGCGGCGCGGTCTGGGCGACTACGTCCTGGCGGGGCGCACGCTGACGCTCCCGGTCTTCGTGGCCACCTTGGTCCCGTCCTTCTACGGCGGCGTGCTGGGCATCGGGGAATTCACCTGGACCCACGGCCTCTCCAACTGGCTGGTGATGGCCCTGCCCTACTATGTCTTCGCGGCCGTCTATGCCCTATTCCTGGCCGGACGCATCCGCTTGAAGCCCGGCCTCACCATCGCGGATCACGTGGAAAGCGCCTACGGCGTCGCCTTCGCGGTCTTCGCCGCGCTTCTGGTCTTCGTGCTCTGCTCACCCGCGGACGAGTTCGTGATGATCGGCACGCTCCTGTCCTATTTTTTCGGCATGGCATTGAAGCCCGCCATGGCGCTGGGCGCAGTAGCCTCGCTGCTCTTCATGCTAAAAGGCGGACTGCGCTCGGACGTCTGGGCCAACGCGCTACAGTTCCTATTGGTCCTCATCGGCTTCGCCGTCCTTTTCCCATTCGCCGCCTCGCGCGTGGGCGGGCCCGCGCATCTAGCCGCACTTCTGCCTCCGGGACACTTAAGTTTGACCGGCGGACTTTCGATCTGGCAGATACTGGGCTGGTGGATTATCGCGGCCTGGACCATAGTCGATCCGATCTTCCACCAGCGCGCGGCCGCGGCCGGCAGCCCCGCGGTGGCCCGACGCGGCATTCTGATCTGCATCCCATTTTGGATGGCCATCGACGCGATGACCACCGTCGCAGGCCTCTACGCCCGCGCCGCGGTGCCGCGCTTGAGCCACCCGCTCATGGCCTACCCCAAGCTGGCCGACTTGGTCCTACCGCCGGGGTTCCGCGCGCTGTTTTTTTGCGGCATGGCCTCCTCCGTGCTGGCGGGGCTTCAAGCCCGCATCCTACAGTCCGCCATCAGCCTCGGGAAAGACGCATTGGGGCGAGCCTTCAAAACAACGGACGCGGCAAAGGAGAAGCTCACGATGTTCGCCTTGGTGGCGAGCACCGTGATGGGCTACGCTCTGGCCGTGTGGATTCCCTCGGTGGTGGGCTTGTGGTACGCGCTCGGCTCGGCCGTCATCCCCGCGCTTTTGTGGCCGCTAATCAGCGCCTACTATCCGCGCCTGAGGCCCTCGCGGGCCTTCGCCTTCGCCGCGTCCATAGGCGCCTGCGCGATTTCCTTCCTCTGGGTCGGCGCCAGCCACGCCATCCATCACCCGCTCTTGGGCATGAACCCTATGTTCCCGGGGCTGGCCTACTCCATGATTATCTGGGGATTGGGGCTCTGGATCGCGCCGCAAGCGCAGGCGAAAAATCTCAGCGCGGCCTGAGAGCGGCGCCCACGCGGCGCTCAAGAGGGCCCCAGGACAGCCAGCCGTCGTAACTCCAAAGGGCGCGTCCAGACGACGAGATCAGCACGAACCAAGGGAGGTCCGTGACGCCGTAACCTTCGGCCAAGCGCCCGCGCGTGTCCTCCACGACAGGAGCACGCAGACCCGCCGCCAAACTCACCAGGCGGACGCGCGAAGCGGTTCCCAGCGCTTCGGTCGGACGCTCATCGATCGCAACCGGAGCAGGCCAACCGCGCCGCCGGGCCAGCGCCGAATATCGGTCAAGAACAGAAAGCTTATTAGGGAGATTCGCGTCTTCGTCCAGCCACGAGGCGAAGAACAAGAGTAAGTGCGGATGACCCGGTCCGAAATCGACAAAATGCCCGGGCGCGCCCACGGCGGGCAGGCGTTCGGATTGATCAGGCTTCATGGAGGGGATGGGCGCTAGGGAAACCGCGTTTTGAACCGCGGGGCGCCCGGGCAGGATTCGGGCGATGCCGTCAGCGAGAATTTGGGCCTGCTGGACGACGCCTTCATAGCTCATCCGGTCGGAATAGATTGCGCGTTCGCGGCCGCGGGGCCCGATGAGAAAAATAATGGGCTGATGATCGATGTCGCCATGCGCCGCGGCCACGTAGACGTGGTAGGCGCGCCAAACGCGCTCTAACTGCGCCAGGCGCCCGGTTAAAAACCTCCAGCGGCCCTGCATCCCGTGGGCGCGCGTGTACGCCGCCACGTCGCTAATTTTGGTCGCCGAAGGGTTGGCATTGATGCCGATAATTTGGACTCGCGCGGCCGCAGGCCCCAAGAAACGCAGAGCCTCCGTCATGCTCTGCGTCATCAGGGGGCAGATGCTGGTACAGTGAGAATCGATGAAGGCGAGCACGACGACCTTGCCCCGGAACTGCGCCAGAGAAACGCCTCGTCCGTTTTGATCGCGAAGCTTAAAGTCCGGAGCCGGCAGATCGCCGGCCGGGCTGCCCAAATCGACGTCCTTGTTCGCCCAAGCCTCCGCCGAGTTTCTCGGCTGCGGCAAGGGTCTTGGCGTAGAGCGAAAAGCTCTGAAGGCCGCGGCGGCCGCGAGGAAAATGACGAAGGCGGCGGCCGCGAGAAGATAGCGCTTTGAATTTCGGGGGGGGGAACTCATGCAATTATCCTGACAATTCTAAAAATCGCAGCGCAAGCCGGCGCCGAATCCGTACTGCGAATGCCACTCTCCCATGAATGAGAGCGCCTCGGACAGCCGGTAGGAAAGCGAAACTTTCCCGACCCACAAGTCCTTCGTGTCGTACTCGGCTTCGCCGTCCAAATCCAGGCGCGGAGTCAACTGCAGAGAGCGCTCCAGGATGAACCGGCCGCCGCCCGAGGAGTCAACCCAAACCCGGGAATCGACGGAAAACGGAAGCAAGTAGCGCAATCCGGCGATGCCGTTGACTTCGGCGCGGGAGTTTTGGAAGCGCTTGTCCTTGTCCCAATCCGCCCCCGCGAACGCGGTAAAGAAGCGATTGATCCAGCGGCCGTAGGTGAGCGTCCCGTCCCAGTCGACCGCGGGGACTTCACCCCAGCCGGACTCCCATCGGGCGGTGAAATCGTTTCTAGAATCGGAAGCCTTGAGGAACCCTTGCGTCATCTGGCTCAAAGCCGCCGCGCTGCCGTAAAAGTAATACGGATCGGCGTAGAGCTTGCCGCGGACGGCGGCCGTCGCGGCGTCGGGCTTGAAGCCCTGGTAGTGGACCACGCGCTCCATGCCGGACATCATGTGGTAGAGGACATGGCAGTGGAACAGCCAGTCTCCCGCGGCGTCGGCGGGAAACTCGATGACCACGGTTGACATGGGGGGGACGTCCACCGTGTGCTTGAGCGGCGAGTAGGCGCCCTGTCCGTTCAAAACCCTGAAAAAATGCCCGTGCAGGTGCATCGGGTGGCTCATCATGGTGCGGTTGACGAGGATGAAGCGCACGGTTTCTCCCTTACGCACAATCAGCGAGTCGTTTTTGGAAAGAATCTTTCCGTTGATCATCCAGACATAGCGCGTCATGTCTCCATCCAAAGTCAGCCGATAGACGCGCAGAGGACGTCCCGGCGGCGGCGCCGTGGAATGCAAGGAACGCAGCCTCGCGTAAGGAGGAAGCGGCCGGTAATCGGATCCGTCCGCGGCGTATTTCGGCTCGGTTCCACCGCCCGCTGCCGGCGCATTCATTGCGCCCATCGCCATCCCGGACATCGCGTGCATCTCTTTCATGCCGCTCATATCCTCGGCCGCCGCGGAAGACATGCTCATCGCGCCCATCATCATGCCTGGACGGTCGAATTTTCCGGCGTCGACGGCCGCGTCGCCCATGCCCATGCTTCCCGCGGGCGTCAGAGCGAAAACTTTGGCGAGAGAAAGTTTCTCGTTCATTCGGTAGAGATTCGGCATGGGAACGTCGGGGGCCGAGTGCCGGGAGCCGCTGCCGATCCAGACCGAGGCGCGCCCGGAGCCGTCCTGGGCCGTGGCGCGAAACTCCCATCTGCCGCCGGACTCCGGGACGCGGACAAGAACATCGTAGGTTTCGGCCATTGAAATCAGGAAGCGTCCGTCCTTGAACGGCTCGACGTCCTGGCCGTCGGCGGCGACGACGCGCATGGGACCTCCGGCGTATTGAAGGTAGAAAAAGGTGGAGGCCGAAGCGTCGATGACGCGCAGCCGCACAAGCTCTCCCGGCTTGGCCGGC
This sequence comes from Elusimicrobiota bacterium, assembly GCA_027451985.1. GTDB lineage: Bacteria > Elusimicrobiota > Elusimicrobia > UBA1565 > UBA9628 > JAGWJU01. The sequence continues at coordinate 8,060 of DAIDHS010000039.1, read as the reverse complement.
GCGTCAAGCTCCGCCCGACCGTTGGCCAAGAAGCGCGGGTAATAGACGTCGGAATCGCCCATGGAAGGCATGCGCAGCAACTCGCGTTTGAAGTAAGCGCCCACTTGATCCATGCGCCAAGCCCCCCAAAGGCTCTGCGCTGTTTCTTTTTCGATCGCGGGCCACGGATTGCCGCTCTTGAGCAGCCAAAGAACGCGTCGCGGATTTTCGTCGGTCCAGTCCGAGAGAACCACGGGCAGATCGAGCCCCGGCTTAAAGCGCGATTTCTCCGGTTTGATGACAATGGCGCCGTAGAGCCCTTGCTGCTCCTGGAATCCGCTGTGGGAGTGGTACCAGTACGTTCCCGTCTGCTTGATGGGAAAACGGTAGGTAAATGTTTTCCCCGGCGCGATGGGGGGATAAGTCAAATAGGGAACGCCGTCCATGGCGTTGGGCACCAGCATGCCGTGCCAGTGAATCGACGTGGAGCGGCCGGAGAGTCCGTCGTGGACCCTGATGACGGCGTCGTCTCCCTCATGAAAGTACAGTGTGGGGCCCGGGATGGAGCCGTTGACCGCGACGGCCCGCGACGGACGCCCGGCAAAGTCGACCGTCTTGGTCGCGATGTTCAGATCATAGGAGACGATCGCGGCGGCAGCCGGGGCGGCGCATAAAAAAACAACGGCGGCGAAAACAAGGGGCGAAGCGGCGCGCCGATTTCGGCTGCCAAATAATCTCACCCATCCATTATAGTAGATGAACTCCGTGCCGTCTCTTCCGGCGTCATTTTCGAAGTGTTACTATTTCGTTTGCGGCACCCATCCACGCAATCGGATCGCGCAATCATCCATGGACTCGTTCAAATGCTCCCGCTGCGAAAGCCCGCTCGAACCGGGAGTTCAGAGATTCGTTCCGCGCACGCTGGCCGTCACGGCCGCGTTCGCCTTCGCTTTATTGCACGCGGGAATGTGGGCGCGGGAGACGCTGCGTGAACCTCTGTGCCGCCGCTGCCGAAGAATTGTCTGCGGCCAAATCCTGGCCTGCGCCGCGGTCATCGCGGGCGCGTTTTTTTTGGGCGCCTACTGGTGGATTTCTTTGGCAAAAACAGCCGCACCCGGTCCGGCGCGATGACGCCGGACGATCATCAAGATGTTCCAGCGCAAACCCCGCTTTCTGCGCACGCACGAACCCTCGCGCTACTGCAGCTCTTCAGCCTCAAGGCTGCGTCGAGATAAACCGGCTGACGGCGGAAATCGCCAACAGGGCCGCGATGACGCAGAGCGTCGAGGCAAAAAAGAGCCGCCCCATAAGTCCGAAGGAAACGCCCGCGCCCGCGATCGCCGCCGCCGCGCCGATCCGCTGGAGGGCGGGGATAAGCTCGGCTTTCGCCTCTTTCGCCGCCGCGAGCGGATGCCGCCACTTCGCCAGGCCCGCGGGCTGGAGTTCGATCTTGCGAACCCAAAAAGGCGAAGACGAAAAATAAGGTTTATTCCGGCCGGCCGAAACCGAAAACACGATGGCGACGGCCTTGCCGTCGTAAGCAAGAAAGTTTTTCCGGACGAAATCCTTGGCGGCCGACTCGCTTGGGAACGACGCGTCGCCGAGAAGAACGTTCGCGCCGACGCTTTCCTTCATCGGCCTCAAGTAAATTTCGACATCGCGAGCGAACTCGGACATGGACGCGTAGCGGACCTCAAGGACGCCCGCGGCCCGGAAATGCCGGCCTTTGAACTCGGGAAAATCGGTCTTCTCGTCGAAATAGTCGAATTCGATATCTCGCATCGCGCCGAGATCCATGGCCTCGACCGTCTTGCTGAACGCCCTGACGTCGGCGGCGCCCAACCCCAGCGCGGTCGTGGTCCGCTCCCCCGCAGCGCCGCGAACAAAAGGAAGAAGATTTGCTCCGGAAACTTTAGCGGCGTTCCGCTTCCCTCCGGGAACCGAAACGACGGCGCCGGGAGCGCTCCACACCGCCGCACCGCGTCCGTCGGCGAAGGCGTTTTCGAGTGCCGCGATGCGGTTGCGGATGTCCGTCTGTTGGCGAGCCATGAGAGCGAAATTGACGACGGCCCTGGCCTTGGGCGAAATCCGGAGATAAGGCTCAAGCTGCGCGGCCTGGGTGGAAAGTGCGGACACAAGCCGCGCGCGCCGGGACGCGTCTAGTTCGGGCAAACCAGCGGCCAGCGCCGCGGCGCGGATTTGCTCGGCCCGAGCGTCGACCGCCTGGACCATGGGGTCCTCGAATCCGCCGTTTCGGCGGTAGGCCGCCGCAATCTCGCTTTGGATGCCAGAGAGAGCCTTTTGGCGCAGCGCCAGATCCGGCGATTGGACTTCGGCCAGGCGCGCGGCAAAATCTCCGGACAGGCGCAACGCGCCCAACATGCTCCTATCGATGATGGAGCCGGGATTCAGGCGTTCGACGGTCGCGGTGAAAGCGGCTGGCAAATCCGGGCCGATAGTCGTTTCCGGCAAGCTTTGAAGGCCGGCCATGGCCTCGGGCGAGACAGGAGCGAATATCGGGCGCCAAGGGCTTAAGCCCGGGAAAACCTCCGTACCACCGGCCGCTGGCGCGACGGCGTCCACTTCCTGAGCCGACAGGAACGAGGCCGCAAAAACGCCCAGAGCCGAGGAAAAGGCCAGGACGGCGAGAACTTTGGAGCGCCGCGCGAGTCGCCTTGGATTTCGCGCGGGCCTAAAAAGCCGGCATTTTTCCGCCATTAATCGGAACTATATTCGAATCCATCGGAACGCGCATGGGCCGAAAGGGAAACAACCGCGGACTTTGGCCTTACCTAGACGGTAGGACGTTCGGGCCGATCTTAGAACGGCCGCCCGCTCCCGCCCAACTCTCCGATGCGGCCGATCGATATATCCGCGGGCGGATAAGCCTTGAGCGTTTTGGCATCGCGCGCGTAGTGTCCTTGCCGGACAAAGACCGTCGTCACTCGGCGGCCCCACTTCTTCTTGACCGCGGCCAGGATGCGCAGCTTGTCATCGATGATCATGTAGCGCCGAGCCGGGTAGCGGCGGGCGACGTCCTTGAGCGCGCACTCCTTATGGACGTAAATCAAGACCCGCTCGCTTGCCGCCTTGGCGATGCCCGAGCGCCGGATCTTATGCGGCTGGAAAACCACGTCGCCGTCGGAAAGAATCACCGTCGGCCCTCTGCGGCGCAACATCTTAAGCGCTCGCAACGCTCCGGGATAGAGGCGCCGGGCAAAAGGATAGTCGATGAGGAAGCGTGAAACGGTGAGCAGGCGCGGATCGCTGGGCTCGCGGCCGCGGCAGCGCTGAAGCGCGCCCAAGTAGTCGGCATAACCGAGTTCGGAGCGCAGCCGTTCGAAAACGGCCCAATAGCGGCGCTGCCCGGCGGTCCCCAACTCGCGTTTCAAGTGCCGCTTCAAATCAGCTTCGACGCGATCGTTGTCAAGCAAGGTGTTATCCACGTCCACCAAAAAAACGACCTCGGCTTTTGCGGGCGCGCGCGGGGTCCGGATTTTCAATTCTAAGCCCTTTCGGCGGATTTCGCGTCGGCGTTCTGGAAAACGCGCTGCATCACGAAGTCGGGCGTGACCTGCTCTCCGGCCAGCAGCATCGCGGTGAGCTCACCACCCAGGACCTGCGGAGCGATGACGACGTCCGGCTGCGCGAGCTTGACGCGGCTTAAATGGCGCGCGTCGTTGACCGCGGCCAAGGTGCGCACGCGCGGGGCCAGCTCCTTGGACGCGAGGACCGCGAAGGCGTTCTCCGAATCGTCGGAGAGCATGGCCAGAACCGCCGCGGCGCGCTCCGCGCCCGCTTCGCGCAGAATCTCGATCATGCTGGGATCGCCGACCACCACGTCGGCGCCCTTGAGCTCCCCGGGCTCCGGAGCCTGCCGCAGAACGCGGGTGACCAAGAAGCCGCGCTTGCCCAACTCACTCGCGGTGTTGGCGGCCAGCGGGGTGCTGCCGATGACGACGAAATGATTTTCCCGTTTTGCGCTCATATCCCTCCGATTGATGATTCTTTGAAGACTCCGGCTTACCAGGGGAGCGATCACGGCCGTCAGCGAGGTGGCGAACACGGCCACGCCAAGGACGATGATCGAAATCGTGAAGAGCCGGGCCTCGGCCGTCTGCGGGACGATGTCGCCGTAGCCGACGGTGCTCATAGTCACCATGGCGTAGTACAGCGCGGTGACGAGATCCCCGATGCGCGGCTTGAACTGCTGGCCCAGGTAAAAGGCGCCGAAGGTGGCGTAGAGCAGCAGCATGACGGAAGAGGTGAAGGCGAAGAGCGTGCTCGCCGCCAGGCTCGAGCGGTCAAAGTGACGCCGCGCGATGATCAGGGCGGCCAGAATGAAAACGAAGTAAGCCGCCAGAAGCTGTCCGTGCGCGGGGACGCCGAGCGCGGCGCCCAGGAACGCGGTCGCCGCCAGCAGCATGGCCATCAGCCACGCGAGCCGGGAGCGCCAGAGCAAGGCCAGCCCCATGACCATCATGCCGCCGCCGATGAAGAGGGACGGAAGCCGGCGCAGCGTGAGATGAGCTTGGCCCTCCGCCAACGCGCGCAGGCTCAAAAGCCAGTGGCTGCCGAAGCCCGTCCGGAGCACCCAGTAGCCGGCCAAGCAGAGCATGGCGGCAAGCGGTCCGTGAGGAAACCAGCAGCTTCCGCCCAAAAGCTTGTGGACGCGCTGCCAGCGCAAGCGCAGGCGCTGGAGGGGCGAAGCGATAATGCGGCGGCGCGCTTCCGGTATAGAGGAGTAATCCATGCCTCCGATTATTTTATCTTAATTCCCGCCTGCCCCGGGCGCCGGTTTTTTCGCCGATCAGCGGGTTGAGATCCCTTCAATCCTGGTTGCCGCCGTTTCGGCGCGAGAGAAAACTTTCGCCAAACCTCCGGGCGCCAAGCCAAAACCAATAAGGAACAGCGCGGCTGCGGCAAACCCCAGATTTTCCGCGCGGCTCGTTTTCAAATGCGTGCCGTCGTCCTTCTTGCCGCAAAACAGCGAGAAGTACATCCGTATCGCGGCTAAGCCGTTGACGGCCGTGGCGATTATGGCGAAGAAGCCCAGGCTGGGGAAGAAATCCACGGCGCCGCGAACGAGCATTTCGCCGCCGATAAAACCAAGCGTTCCGGGGAAGTTGGCGACGGCCAAGCTCATCAGCAAAAAGCAGACGGCCAGCAGAGGCATCCGCTCGTAGCCTCCATGATGGATGTCCAGCCGCAGGCGCCCCCGGCGCGCCTCAAGGGATAAAACCGCGCGCGAAAGGCCGGCCAGAGCCACGCCCGAACATATCCATAAGATTAGGGCGCCGACCAAAGCCCCGCGCCCCGGAATGTCGAGTCCCGCGACGACCAGCGCCGATTGGCTCACGAACAAATAGCCGCAGGCCTTGCGCGCTTCGTTCTGGTAAAACGCCATGAGGGAGCCGTAGACCGCCGTTACCAGCGCAAGAGCGGCAAAGACCTTCATGAGCCCGGCATCCGCATATGGGACGGCCAAAACCAGCGCGGCGTAAGTGCCGATTTGCGGCGCGTTGAAACGGGCCGCCGGCCCGATACGCCCATGCTCGAATATTTCCGGAATCCAGGAATGAAAGGGGAAAATCCCTTTGCGAATCATGACAGCCAGAAGAATCAACGCGATGCCGCATTGCTCCAGAACCGCGTTTCGCCCGCGCGCCCACGACGCGATGATTAGCCCTGCCGTCAAAAGAACAACAGACAAGCCGAGGTACGCGAAGATAATTCGCTTAGCTCCGGCAAACTCCGCATCCAAATGTCCGGCCAAGAGAATTGCGGACGTCGCGATCCAGGCGAGCGTCAACGGAACGGGCGCGACGGCCGCAAAGGCGGCCATCTCCAACAGGCAAGCCGCCGCCGTGCGGGCCACGCCTGCTTCGCTGATGCGCCCGCTCGGCGTCACAATGACCGCCAAGAACCACAGAAACGCCGCAAAAGGGATCAGAACGATGGATAAAACCCCGAAACGCGGTGCCGTTGCACGCGCAAGTTCAGCGGCCAAGGGAATCGCCGAGATGGGGACGAGCAAGCTGGCGCACATCGCCGCAAAAGAATAAAATCGCCGTTTCCGCAGGCCAAAAGTATAGGCCGTCAAGACCGCGACCGGCGGGACCGCGAGGGACGCGAGCCAAAGAACCTTCTCAGCGCACATCGCCGTCTCCGAAGATCGCCAAGGGCGCGCGGCAAAGCCATCGATCGAATTTCTCCATAAAGGCCGCCAATCGTTCCAACGGCTCCGCCAGCCTGCGGTCAATCAGGCCGTCCAAGAAACCTTTTTCAAGCGCAAAGAGATAGAGAGCGCCGCCGAAAATTGCGGGAGGCGCGTGGCCGCCCTCTAGGTTTCCTCCCAAATCGTTCTCCAATTCGTGGAGATCGTGCAGGATGTTGGGCGCGCTCAAGAACTGCAGAAGCCTGAGGCAAATATTACCGCACATGTGCAGAAAAGCCAGGGTATCCAAACCGAGGGATATTTCCACGACAATGATGCCGACCTGCGTCAGGGATGCGAAACAAAGCTTGGATTTCGCGTCCGTTTGCGCGCGCCCCACCAGCGCGGCATAGCAGGCGGTGGCGAGGCCCGCCATGGCTGTGAGAAATCGGGTTGCCAGAGAATATTGCACCAGCGCTGAAGACCGCAGCAGCAGAAAGCACCCAGCATGGACCGAGAGGGCCCCATAATAGACCGCGCTCGATGGCGTTGGACCCTCCATAGCGCGCGGAAGCCAGGTTGAAAAAGGCAGAAGCGCGCTCTTGGCCGCGGCCGCCGCAACGATGAGAATCGCGATGATTGCCACCTTATCCGGCCCCAGTCGCGAGAGCTGCTGCCCCGCGCCGGAGAACAGCAGCGAAAGGCTGTCGCTGCCGGCCCAATGGTGGAGCAGAACGGCCGCGCTCAGCATGCAGGCATCGCCGACGCGGTAAAACGTCAGCACGCGCAATCCATTGTCCACCGGAACCGGACGCTCATGAAAAAAAGCGACCAGCAGGGCGGAGCTCAAACCAAGGATTTCCCAGCCCGCGAAAAGCGTTTCGACGGATCCGGCGAGAGCGACAAGGAGGATGCCCAGGACGAAGCAGACCAGCAGGATGAAGTAGCGGTGAAACCCCGGCTCACGGTGCAAATAGCGAAAAGAAAAAGATGAGACGACGCCGCAAATCGCGACGGAAAGCGCCGCAAAAGCAAGCGACCAGCCGTCGATAAGAAGATCGAAAACGAAGCCGCCCTCGCTCGCGAACCAATCGCCAAGACGGATTGATATGGGGTGGCGCACGCCCGCTGCGTAGAGAAAACCGGCAGCCGTCAAAGCTAAAAACGCCGTCAGGAACGCCGCTCGCGTCAAGGCTCCCACGTGCTCCTCACTCCAAGGCCGGCCTAAAAAGCTCGGCAGGGCCAGGACCGTCAGCAAAAGCGCGGGCGCGGCCAAAGCCGCAAAAACGCAGTGCCGCAACAACGCCGCTCCGGTCATGCGCCCTCCCCAGAGGATGGGGCTATTATTTCCGCGATGGGCAAGTGGCCGCGCTTGCCGCCATACCAGGAGAACGAATCGCCGACCACGGCGGCCAGGGGGGCTTCGGGCGTCCACGGCCGATAACCTTCTTTCTCGCGCAACCACAGCGCCTGGGAGCCGGGTTCAAGGCAGGCGGCGAACATCCAATGGCGATCGAGCAGCCCGCGGATGGATGGAAGACGCTTGAGAACCGATTCGAATCGCTCTGGTTCGGATTCGACAACCATGAAAAGCCGTGTCGGCTCGTGAATTTCCACCATCTGCCATGGCAAGCCCGTGCGCAAGTCGCTCTGGGTGCCGTCCATGACGCCCAAGAGACACGCGACGTTGTGCGGCAGTTTCGTCGCGCACCCATAGCCGGAGGGATCGACGCGGCTAAAATAATACTCCAAGGAAATGCCGGCCACGACCGGCGTCACCGCGGCAAGCGTGCGCTCCAGGATGGCCGAATCCCGGTCCAGTTCGGGATCGTAGGAAACCAGGAAGGCGCGGCGATCCATAAACAGGCCGCGCGTGCGGTTCCGGCGGCCCACCATGCAGAACGCGTTGGTAGCGTGGCCGCAC
>DAIDHS010000038.1 GCA_027451985.1 Elusimicrobiota bacterium | reverse complement strand
TGGGCTGCTGCGCCTTGTGGCGCTACGAATCGGCCGTGACCGAGGTCTTCGCCCTCCACATGCTCTTCGCCGCGGCCGCGATTTGGCTCGTGTTCCGCTTTCACGGCGCGCTCTGGGGGGACAAGCCCATGGCCGCGACGGGGCTTGTCTTCGGCCTCGGCATGGCCAATCACCAGACCATCGTGCTGCTCTTTCCCGCGCTGGCGGCGGAACTTTGGATGAGCGCCGCTGGGATCTCGTCTGCGCTCGCCCCGAAGCGGGCCTTCACGGGCTCAGCTCGCTCCGCCGAGACCCCAGCGGCGCTCACCGCAAGCGACTTCTTCGCGGCGGCGACCTGGCGGCGCATCGCGCGCGCGGCCGCGGTCTTTAGCGGATTTTTCCTGCTGGGCCTGTGCGTCTACATCTATCTTCCGGCGCGCGCGGCGCACGTGCCGGCGCTCGATTGGGATGCGCCCACCACCTGGGCGCGCTTCTGGCACATGTTTTTGCGCAAGGACTACGGCTCGTTTTCGCTGACCGTCCAGGGCGCGCAAGCGCGCGGCCCGCGGGCCTGGGCGCTGCAGATGAAGCGCTACGCCCTCTACGCCGTGCGCGCGCTGACTTGGCCCGGCATTGCCCTGGCGCTCATAGGCACGGCGAGTTGGAGCAAGCTCAAACTCCGCGCGAGCCTCGCCTTCCCTTTGCTCTTGTTCTTCGTCGCGGGGCCGTTTTTCCTGATGCTGGGCAACCCGCCGTTTGACCCGCAGACAAGCTCCGCCTTGCAGCGCTTCTATCTTCTCTCCTGGCCTGGCTTAGCGCTCCTGGCCGGCGCGGGCGTCGAAGCCGTGATGCGCCTTCTGCCCAGGCGCGCGGGCGCGCTCGCGGCTTGGGCGCTCTGCCTCTGCCCGCTTCTTTCCGCCGCCGCGACCTTCGGCGCCTGGGACGCGCGGCAAGACTTCGCCTCCTACGACTATGGCCGCGCCATCCTGCGCTCTTTGCCGCGCGGCTCTTCCTTATATATGGACGGCGGAGACGACACCTTTTACTCGCTCGCCTTCCTCACTCTTGCCGAGCGCCTGCGCCCGGACGTGGACCTGCACGACCGGGGGGGCCTGGTCTTCGCCAATCCCTACGGCGCGGATTTCCGCGATCTGCCCAAAGCCATGAAGCAGGCGCGCCGCGATTTGGTCGAAGCGCCGCTCGCGCGCGAAGGCAGGCTCTATTACGCGACCTTGAATCCCGGGCTTCTGCCGGGCTTTACCTTGAAGCCCGAAGGTCTGCTCTATCGCCCGCTTTCTCCGCGCGCCGCCGCCGCGGGCGAAGACGCGGGAATCGACCGCGCGCTCTGGGCGGTTTACCCCGAGCGCTGGAACATGAACTTGCTTGAAAGCCACTACCGCGACCGCGGCTTGGTGGCGTTTTACCCCGCCATGCGCGCGGCAGGACAGGCGGCGCGGGGGAATTTTGCCGGCGCGATCGAGAGCCTCGAGGAAACCTGGTTCCTGGCGCCCGACGCCTTGTGGACCAAAAAACAGGTCGCTTTCCAGCTGGGCTTCGCGGCCTACGACGCGGCGAAAAAATCCCAATGGCGCCTGGCGCAAAAGGCCCTCTTGCTCGCGCACGCGGTGGACCCCGCCAACCCCGACGTGATGTGCAACCTGGGCGCGGCCGACGAGCAGTTGGGGCAGCCCCAGGCCGCCGAGGCGCTCTACCGCCAAGCCGCCGCCGCGGATCCCAGCTGGGCGCGCGCGTACTACGACTTGGGGGAGCTCGCCTGGAAAGCGCGCCGCTGGCAAGACGCCGCCGCGCTGTTCTCCCAGGCCGCACGGCTTAACCCCGACCCTTCCTGGGCCGCCTTCGCGCGGGAAGCGGCCAGGCGCGCCGCGGACAAGCGGTGAGCCAGCCCGCAATTTAGTAAGGTGTCTCGTTATGGCGGAAACCGCGGAGCCCCTAAGCCCCTGGCATCACGTCTCTTTTTGCCTGGGCGTGCTCCTGGTCGTCTTGAGCTTTTCCAACTACGGCCTCTACCCCTTGGTGGCATTTCTGCGCATTTCGGCTCTGAGCAAGGGCAAAGTAGTCCTGGCGCTCTGGGCGTCAAGTTGGGCGCTGTTTCTTTTCGGGTCCTACCTCATCGGCACCAAGGGCGCCGTTTATCTGAAGAGCCTCTGGGTCAAGCTTAAAAACCGCGTCTGATCGCGCCTTGCGGCTCCGGACATTCGAGGTTCGGCTTGGTGACGAGCCAGTAAGCCAGGGCGCCCAGAAACGCGCCGGAGGGGATGTCCACCAGGAAATGCTGCTTCACGAGAACGGTCGAGGCGGCAATGAACGCGGTGACGATGAAAAAAAGCGCGCTCCAGCGCTTGGCGAGCATCCGGGTCGAGACCAGAGAGACGAAAACCGTGTTGGCCACGTGCAGGGAGGGAAAAAGGCAGTGGCCGCTGTCGATGGCGTAGAGCCCGCGCAGAGCCTCCGCGCTCAGGCCCGCGCCCAAGACGGGAGGATGGATGATGCGCGTGGGGAAAAAATAAAAAATCACGCCGGCGACCGCGAACTGGGAAAGAAAGCCCGCCATAATCGGCCAGAATACGCGCGCTTTTTGAAAAAGCTCGGGGAAAAAGCCGGCGCTCAGGCAGAGCGGGTAATAGAGCAGGTAGATCCAGATCCAGGAAGGCTCCAGGGGAATGCGGGCGTCCCAGGGCAGCGCGGCCGGGTAAAACAAGCCCCGCGCCGCGCAGAAGCTCTCCATTCCCAGAAAGCCCGAAGCGAGCCCCACGGCCACGGCCAGGGTCACGGCGGCCCTGACGGTCTCGTCTTGCCCCCAGGTCCCGGTTTCGCCCGGGTTTTCGAGCGTCAACTCGTCTTCAAAGATTGCCACGGATTTTTAGATGGTATAAATGCCTCCGTCTCCGTGTAAAGGCTCAAGCGGCCTTTGGCCGCATTGAAAACCACCGGGCAATCTGGCAATATTCAAGAATGGTCGATCGGCCGGTGGCCAAGCGCCTGTCGGCGGCGCTGGTCTTCTTCTCCTTCTTCGCGCTCTACCTGTTCTCCGCGTTCCCTGACTTGGCGCCCTACCGCGATTCGGGTGAGATGGCGACGAGCGCATGGACCCTAGGCGTATCCCACCCAACGGGTTATCCGCTCTACATCATGCTGGGCCGCCTCATGGACCTGGCGCCCCTGGGCAACCCCGCCTACCGCCTCATGATCCTCTCGGCTCTGGCCGGCGCCGCGGCCGTCGCGCTGGTCTATCTTCTCTGCGAGAGCTACTTCGGATTTCTGGCGGGCCTGGGCGCGGCGCTTCTGCTGGGCCTCAACTCGGATTTCTGGGCCGTGGCCCAGGTGCAGGAGATGTACTCGCTCTCCATTTTGCTCGCCGTCGTCCTGATCGGCCTGGCGCTCACGCTGGGGAGAAACTACCGCGAGCGATTCTGGCTAGGCTTCGTCTTTTTGTTCGGCCTGTTCTTGGGCAACCGCCTCGAAGTCCTGATGCTCGTGCCGGGGCTTTTGTGGCTGACGCTGGGCTCCGAGAGCAAGAACAGAACGACGCTCTGGTCCGTCTTCGCCTTCCTAGTCTTTCCCGCCGTCATGGCGCTCACGAAAAAGAACTACCCCATCGCGATCTTCATCGCGGGCACGGCGCTCTGGCTCGCGCCCGATCGGAACCGGTGGCGCTGGGCATTGAAGAGCGCGCTCTTCGCCGCCTTGGGGCTCTCGGTCTACGCCTACATGCCCATGCGCTCGGCCGCAGGACCCTGGCTCGACTGGCACCACACCGCGGTCTTTAGCAACCTCATCCAAAGCGTCTTGCGCACCAAATATGGCGGCACGCTCGATCTCATCTCCGAGAATTACCGCATCGGAGAGCTCTTCGGCGCGAACATGGCGCTCTACGCCGCGCACCTCTGGAAGGAGTTTTCCCTCGTCGGTTTGGCCGCCGCTGCCGCGGGCTTTTTCAAGTCCTGGCGGGACGGCCGCCGGCGCTGGCTGGGAATGTTCGCCTGCTGGTACTGGAGCGGGCCTTTTTTCCTCTTCATCGCCAACATGCCGCCCAACCCGCACGCCGCCGCCATCGTCCTGCCGCACTACCTGCTCTCGGACCTCATCCTTATCCTTTGGGCGGCCGAAGGGCTGGGATGGGCGGCGCAAGGCTCGCTGCCCTTGGCGGCCGGGGCGGTCATCGCCGTTGCCGCCGTCCCGCTCGTCCTGGGCCGCGTCCAAGACATGAACCGCCGAGGGCATTTTTTCAGTCTGGATTACGCGCGCAACGTGTTTCTCTGCGTGCCGCCGCACGGGACGGTCGTCGCCAAGGAGGACGTACCCGTCTACAATCTGTGGTTCTACCAGACCGCCATGGGGATGCGGCCGGACGCGCGCGTGGTGGCTCAGGGACTCTCGGGCGCGCCGTGGTATCAGCAGGGACTGCAAAGGGACCATCCGAACGCCTACGTGGGGGAAGCGGAGACCGACGCGGGCTTTAGGCGCCTGGCGGCCGCGGATTCGCCCGCCTTCGCCACCACGGACGCCAAGGTCCCGCCCGACCTGCTCGCCGCCGCTAAGTCGCACGGGATGCTCATCGGCTGGCCGCAAAAATCCGGCGCCGCCGCCCAGGCTTCGGCCGATGAGCTCTGGCGCTTGATGTCCTTCCGGGGCGACTACGACTACGGCGCCTACGATGATTTCTTCACCCCGGACCTCATCGCGGGCTACAGCCAAGCGCTCTACAAGGCGGGATCGGACGCCTACGAGGCGGGCTTGAAGTCCGAGGGGCTCTCTCTGATCGACCGGAGTTGGGCCATGCGCTATCTTTCGCCGGAAGATCCCGCGTTTTTGGCCTACGACGCTTTCGCGCGCAAGGACTACGCCGCCGCCGCGAAGGACTACGCGCTCTCGGCCCTGCTGGGCGCGCGCATGCTCGTCCTGGCCCACCGCTACGCCGCCCTGCCGGACGTGGCCTCAGCGCTCAAGAAAGACGAAGCCACCGCGCTCATGCACGAAGGCGTGGCCCGGCAGCACCTGGGACAGGCCGCGCAATCGGAGCAGTGCTACCAGGACTCGCTCGCGATTTATCCCTTGGCCGAAACCTGCTACGACTACGCGGTGCTCTACTGGGGCAAGGACTGGGGCTTAGTCGCGCGCGAGCTGGCCTTGGCTTTGCAGATCGACCCCCATTACGCGCCCGCGCTGCATTATTGGCCGCAGATCCAATCGATGATGAAGCGCGCTACGTCCGGGCGCTAAGGCCAAGACGGCTTACTTGTTGGGGAACTCGCTCCAGCGGAAGTTGAGCAGGCCCAGCACGTCGTAGCCGCCGTCGAACTTCAGGTAGCCCACGTCGAAGTTCGCGTGCAGAAACGAGCCCACCCGGAAGTTGAAGAGTATGGGGTGGAGCGCCGCGCCGTTGAACTGCATGACCTCCACGCCCAGCGGCATGTTCTTGTGCGGAAAGCCGAAGGCGCTGGCGAAGGGAATGCCGTTGGAGCGCACGGTCTGCCCGGGAGCGTTGTGATAGAAGATGAAGGCGTTTGGGGACAAGAAGCTCGAGAGCTGAGAGACGAAGTCGCCCATGTCTCCCTGCATGTAGCCGATGCTGGTGCGCACGGGACCGAACTTCTTGCTGGCCACCACGTAGGCGTCGGTCAAAATCTTGGTCTTGTTGCTGGCGACCGTCACGGTCTCGCTCGGCGCCGAGTTGACCGGCGTGGGCTGGCTCGTGTCCAGGAAAGAGAGCGTGCCCTCGGTGCCGAAGGCCAGCGCCGGGCGATACTTGGCCTCGGACTGCACCTGCATCTTGCCGTCGATGGTCAAAAGCCAGAGGCCCACTTGGTCCAGGTAGTTGGTGTGCGTCGGGTCGTTGGAATAGTTGTTCTTCCCGTAGAGGCGGCCGATGTAGTAGGTGCCGTTGAAGTCCAGGCCCAAGCCCGGCTTGGTGAAATGCCCCAGGCCGCGATAAGCCGTGGGGGTCAGAATCATGCCGGAAACCGGCACCGGCAGGGCCGCAAGCGCGGCCGAGGAAACCGCGACGCCCTTGGGCTTTACGTCGAAAACCAGGCGCACCTCGTTGGTCGAGGCCGCGATGCCGAAGTATTCAGATGGGATCGGCGATCCGGGGATGGCGTAGACCGCGGGATTGACGGAGGTAAAATCGCCCAGGCCTTTGAGGCTGTCCGCGTCCGAAAGCACGTCGGCCTTGGTATAGAGTTCGCCCGGGGCTCCCCGCACCTCGTCGCGCCAGGTCATGTTGCTCACGATCTGGTTGTTGGCGACGAAAGTAATTTCACCCAGCACCCAAGGCCCCTTGTCCAGGGAAAGCGTCTGGCCCAGGTTCAAGGCCGGGGCGGAGGACGCCGCGACCGTCTCCGTCGAGGCCGAGTGCATCCAGAACTGGGCGCGTGCGCGGGATGGGAAAAGACAAAGAACGGCCGCGACGGCCGCCAAGAGCCACGCAGATTTCTTCATCGTCGGAGAACTATAGCTTAAATAAAAACGGCCCAGCAAGGAAGGCGCGGAGCGGCTCAACTCCACGAGCTTTCCAGGAGCTTGCGGGAGTTTCGGTAGTAGAAATAGGCCGAGCTTAAGGACGCCAGGGCGCAAAGCACGGTCAGGTAGTAAATCAGGATTCCCGCCCAGAGGGGAACTCCGGACCATGTCTCCGTGGCGGACAAAAGCCCGATGATGGCCAGGACCGCGAAGCTCTGGAAGCCCATCTTCCACTTGCCCCACTTTTCCGCGGCGACCGGCCGTCCGGAAACGGCGTGGAGGACCCGCAAGCCGCCGATTAAAAGCTCGCGCGCTAAAATAATGAAGACAGCCCAGAGCGGAATCATCGCCGGATGCGACCGCTCGAGCGCCATAAAAGCGCCCAGCACCAGCACCTTGTCCGCGATCGGGTCGGCCACCTTGCCGAAGGCGCTCACGATTTTCATGCGGCGCGCCACCTGCCCGTCGAACCAGTCCGTGGCGATGGCCAGCGCGAAGAGGACGAAGGCCGCCCAGTGGAAGGCCGGCCGCGAGAGCAGCAGGAACGCGAAAACCGCGCAAGCCATCGCAAAGCGCGCCACGGTGAGCCGGTTGGCGAGGTTCATGCGGGAAAATCCCGGCGCCTAGCGCGCCCGGATAAGGTAGCGCTCCGCGGAGTTGGGAACCAGAGAATAAGGTGCGCCGTTGAGCATCAAGTCGAAAGCTCTGGGATCGCCGGTCTCCAGCACGACGCCCTTGCGGGCCTTCCATTCGCGCATGGCGCTGCGCGGCAGCCGGCCGGCGAAAGCCGGTTTGCCGTCGACACGGACGCGCAGCCAGACCGCGCGGTGGACGATGACGGTCAAGTCCACCTTGGGCGCGATGGGAGCCGCGCCGGGCTCCGGCGAAGTCGCGGGCGCGGCGGGCGCCGCCGGGTGCGGAGAAAGGCCGACGTTTGAAGACGCGTACCAAAACAGCGCCGCGGACGCGGCCAAAGCCGCGAGAGAGCCGAAAAGAATAAGGCGGTAGGCCGCCGGATCGCCGTGCGGCTTGAGCCCTTCATGGCGCTCCGCTTCGCCATGGCCGTGTTCGGGGTTTGCCGCGCGGATTTCTGGCCGAGAAGCCGCCGGAAGGGCTTCCTCGCTTTGCGGCGTCTCGGAGGCGACGCCCAGATGCTCGCGGTAGATGTTCAAAAAGCCCTCGGCGTAGACCGGCGCCGGGAAATCGTCGATACGGCCATTTTCAAGGGCGTCGATGAACTTCTTGGGGATGCGCGTCTTGCGGCCGGCCTCCTCGAGACTTTCGCCCTTTTTGAGGCGCGCACGCTTGAGCGCGTCTCCCAGCGCCGCGAGGCTTCCGGCGTCCATCATTGTCCGGTCCCGGGAAACTTGAAGCCCCTAAACACGTCGGCGTCGGGCGGCGGCGTGAAATGGAAGGCGGCGTCCGGGATTTCGGGATTCAAGCGCACGTCGGAAAACTCGGACTCCATGGTGACGCTTCCGACCGTCATCCAGGTCCGCGCGGGGAAATAGTCGCTGGTGGAGAGGCCCAGGCGCAGGGAGTATCCGCCGCCGTTCTTGGGCTTCAAATCCAGGATCACGTCGTAGAAGCCTTGCGCGTCGGGGGCGGAAATGGTCGCGATGGAAACGTCGTAATCCTGGAGCAGGCGGCCGTAATGCCCGAAATCCAGCAGCTGCCGGGCCATGGGCTGGGACTTTCTCCACTCCGTCATGCTGGTTTCGATCGCCTGCCCCGTGCCGGGGCGCCAAATCCAGAGCTCCTTGCCGTCCAAAATCACGCTCTGCGCCTCCGGTCTCTTATACTCGACGCGCAGCAGATCCGGTTTTTTGTACTGCACGAAGCCGGAAAGGCTCTGCGCGCCCTGGCCCACGCCCAAATCCATCGTCTCGGTGAAATGGCAGGTCAAGGACGTCATGCTGGAATCAAGCGCGTCAAAATGCGCCGCGACGTCCGCGAGAGTGGGCGCCGGAGCGGCGGCCCACGAAAGAACCGGCGCGAACAACAAGTTTAGGACGAGCAACGTCTTCCTCATGAGCGGCCGTTGCCCAGCGGCACCTGGGGGAAATGCTGGCGCAGGTAGTCCTCGATACGGTCGAAATGGATTTCCCAGCGGTTGGAGCCCTCCGGCTTGTGGATGAGCTCCTTGACCTCCAAGAGGCTCAGGAGGTTGGTTGCGCGCGCCGAGGAGCCGAACTGGGACTTCAAGAGGTCCTGCGAGACCCGGCGGCGCTCCAAAACAAGTTTCAGGGCCTGGGAGAACTCCAGTGGTTCGACCCCGAAGGAGGCTAAATCGTCGGTGCTACTGGCCGCGGCCATGGTTTCCAGCATCGGGTAGCTGGGTTTACCCTGGGCTTTCAAGTGCTTGACCACGGCGCGGATTTCCTGCTCGCTCACGTAGGCGCCTTGGCAGCGTTCGGGCCGCTGCGCGCCGGCGGCTAAGTAGAGCATGTCGCCGCGGCCCTGCAAAGACTCCGCGCCCACGCCGTCCAAAATGACCTTCGAGTCCACGCGCGAGATGACCTGCAGGGCCATGCGCGCGGGCAAATTGGCCTTGATGACGCCCGTGATGACGTCGACGGAGGGGCGCTGGGTCGCCAGCACCAGGTGGATGCCCACGGCGCGGGCCATCTGCGTCAGGCGCTGGATGGCGTCCTCGACCCGCTCTTGGGAGACCAGCATCAAGTCGGCCAGCTCGTCGATGATGACCACGACGAAGAACTCGCGCTCCATCTCGTTCTTGTCGGCCTCTTCATTATAGGCGTCGATGTGGCGCACGCCCATCTGCTGGAACTTCTCGTAGCGCTTCTCCATGAGCTTGACCAAAGCGCCCAGCGACTTGGCCGCGGCCTTGGGGCTGGTGATGACGCCGGCTTCCTCGCAAGGCGAGGTCGGGTCGAAAAGATGCGGAATGCCGTCGTAGAAAGTCAGTTCCAGACGCTTGGGGTCTATCATCAGGAACTTGACCTCGTCCGGGCGCCGGCGCATCAAAATGGACATGACCATGGAATGCAGCGCCACCGACTTGCCGCTGTTGGTGGCCCCGGCGACCAGAAGATGGGGCATCTTCTGCAAATCGACCGCCGTGGGCGCGCCGTCTGCGGAAAGACCCAGCGCGAAAGACAGCGGCGGCGCCTGCTGCGGCAGAACCGGCGTGCCCAAAATGTCGCGCAGCACGACCATCGCGGGCTTGTGGTTGGGGATTTCCACGCCCACGGCGGCCTTGCCCGGGATGGGCGCGATGATGCGGATGCCGCGCGCCTTCATGGACAAGGCGATGTCGTTTTCCAACGAGACGATGGAACTCACCTTGACGCCGGGCGCGGGGCTCAACTCATAGCGCGTGATGACCGGGCCCGGCGAGCAGCCGCTCACGCTGGCCTCCACGCCGAAGCTCTTTAAGGTCTTCTCCAGTTCCTGAGCGGCCAGCGTAAGCTCGGCCTGCGATGGTTTGCCGCGTTCGGAAGACGGCGGAGGAGGCTGGAGCAAATCGAGCGGCGGTTCCTGATAGTTGGCGTAGGGCGATCCGGGAGCGGGGGGCGGCGGAGCCTTGGCCGGAGCCTGCGCGCGCGGAGCCCGATGTTTTTCCTCGCGGATGACCATCGCGGGCTTGGCGTCCTCGCGAGCGGGCGGCTCGGCCGGCGCGGGCGCGGCGGCTTTGGCCAGAGCGGCAGCGGACGCGGACGCCTTCTCCTGCTCCAGGCGCGCTCGTTTAAGCTCTTGCGCCAACTCCCTGCGCGCCTTCTGCCAATTGCGATAGTCCGCAACCAAGGTCTTTAAGCCCTCGGCGATGAGCCTGGTCCAGTGAATGCCCAGTGCCAGGTGCAGGGACAAAAGCAGAAGCGCCGCAACCACGGCAAGCGTCCCAAAACCGCCGATGGAGCCATAGAGCGCCTGCTCCACGGCATGGCCGAAAGCGCCGCCGCCCGCGGTGGCGTTGGCGAAAAGCCATTGGCCGAAAAGAGAGAAGCCCACGCACAGGTCCGCCAGGGCGATGGCCGAGCCCAGAGCCGCCAGCCGCATGCGGCTGGCATCCTTGTGGAAATATTGGAACAAGACGGCTCCCAAAAATACAGGAACGAAGTAAGTCGGCAGGCCCAAGAGACGAACCAGGACTTGGTGCGTGGCGCGGCCAAAAGAGCCTGAAAGCGCGGGGGCGTAGATTAACGAAGCGAAGTAGAGGGAGGCGCACAAGCCCAAAAGCCAGCGCGCGGCCGAGGAAAAAGCGCCCTTCTTTCGGCTTTTTTTGGGGGTCTTAGCCTGCAGCCGGCGGGAGGCTTTCCACATAAAGCCCCGCGCTAATCCCGGCGAACGAGGAAGATATCCTGCCCCAGCTTGACCGGCTTCCCGTTCTCAAGCAAGGCCTTTACGACCGTGCAGTCGAACTCGGCCTTGATCTCGTTGAAGACCTTCATGGCTTCGATCATCCCGATGATCTGCCCGGCGGAGACTTTTTCGCCTTCCTTTATATAAGGAGGGCTTGACGGCGAGGGAGCCCGGTAGAAGATGCCCATCATGCCGGCCTTGACCGTGACACCGCCCGGAGGCACGGCCGGGACGCCCGGGACCGCCGCTGGCGCCGCGGCGGCAGCGGCCGGGGCCGCATAGGCCCCGGCCGCCGCCACGGGAACGGGAATAGGCATCGGAGCCGGCGCCTTGCGGCGCGCCATGCGCACGCGGCGTCCGGCTTCGACCAACTCCAGGCTCTCCAGATTATTCTGGAGCATAAACTCGTAGACGGACTTGAGTTCGCCCAGGATGCTCCCGTCCTTCTTAGCCGCGGAGGCGCCGCCGTTTGCGCCCTGCCGCGCGGCTCCGTTCTTCTTAGGCATTATTCGAGAGAACCCTAACGGCGATGGCGGTGTCCACCGTCGCCATTGGCCACGCGGCGCGGGGGACGGCCCGCGTCGGCCGTCTCCGAACCGGGATAAAGGACGGCCTTGCGCGAGAGGCGGATTTTACCGCCCTCGTCGACTTCCAAGACCTTGACCTCGACTTGGTCGCCCTCCTTGAGGACGTCCTCGACGCGCGCCACGCGCGTCTTGTCGATTTGAGAGATGTGCAGCAGGCCCTCGCGGCCGGGGAAAATCTCCACGAACGCGCCGAACTCCTTGATGGAGACCACGCGTCCCTTGTATATCTTGCCGACCTCGGCTTCCTGGCTCAACGCCTCGACTTCGGCCTTGGCCTGCTCGCAGGCATCCGCGTCCGTTCCGGCGATGAATACCGAGCCGTCCTCCTCAACTTCAACCTCGACTCCATAGGTTTCGGTCAAGCGGCGGATGTTCTTGCCGCCGGGGCCGATAAGGGCCCCGATCTTGTCCTGCGGGATTTGGATGCGCATGAGCCTGGGCGCGTAGGTGGAGAGCTCCGGACGGGGCTTGTCCAGCGCCGCGTTCATCTTGTCCAGAATGAAGAGCCGGGCCTTCTTGGCCTGCTCGAGAGCTTCCTTCATAATCTTGATGGAGAGCCCTTCGATCTTCATGTCCATCTGGAATCCAGTGATGCCCAGCGTGGTGCCGGCCACCTTGAAGTCCATGTCCCCGTTATGGTCCTCGACGCCCGCGATGTCGGTCAGGATGGCGTACTTGTCGCCCTCCAGAACCAAGCCCATCGCGATGCCGGCGCAGGCGGATTTCATGGGCACGCCCGCGTCGAAGAGCGCCAAGCTCCCGCCGCAGACCGACGCCATGGATGAGGAGCCGTTGGACTCGAAGATGTCCGAGACCAGGCGGATGGTGTAGGGGAATTCCTCTTCAGGAGGCAGCAAGGGTACCAGCGAGCGGCGCGCTAAGGCGCCGTGGCCGATTTCGCGCCGTCCCGGGCCGCGCTCGGGGCGGACCTCGCCGACCGAGAAGCCGGGGAAGTTGTAGTGCAGCATGAAGCGCTCTTTGTACTCGCCCTCCAGCACGTCCATAACCTGCATATCGCCCGGGCTGCCCAGCGTGGCGCTGACGAACGCCTGGGTCTGGCCGCGGGTGAAGAGCACGGAGCCGTGCAGACGCGCGAACACCGGCGTCTGGATGGTGATGGGGCGGATTTCGTCGAAGCGGCGGCCGTCCGGGCGAACCCGGTCTTCCAGGCACACGCGCCGGCTCTCATCGTAGAGCACATCCTCTATGATGGCCGAGACGTGCTTGACGCCATCGGCGAACTCGGGCTTGGTCCTGGCGAACTCCTCGACTTCCTTCTTGAGGGTTTCCTTCAGAGCGTCGACGCGCTCGTCCAGGCCCGCTTTGTCGAGCTTGGCGTGCAGCGCGGCGTTAAGCGCCTGCTGGGCCTTGGGCTTAACGTGGGCCACCACCGCCGCGGGATGCTCGAACTTGCTGGGTTCCCGCTTGGCGACCTTGCGGCCGGAGGCTTCGCTTTCCTTGACCAAGCGCAACTGCAGGTCGCAGAGCTTGTCGATGGCTTGAGACGCGGTCTCCAAGGCCTGGGCGAAAACGTCCTCGCCCACCTCGTGCCCGCTGCCCTCGACCATCAAGAGCGCGCCCTTCTTGCCGGCGACGACCAACTCCAATTCCGCGTCTTCCCGCTCCTCGAAGGTGGGGAAAAGCACGAAGGCGCCGTTGCGGCGCACGATGCGCACCGCGCCCACGGGGCCGTTCCAGGGGATGTCCGAGAGCATGATGGCGGCCGACGCGCCGTTGATGGCGACCACGTCCGCGTCGCTCTGGGAGTCCGTGGAGAGCACAATGCTCTGCACCATGGTTTCGAAGTTCCAGCCGGAGGGAAACAGCGGCCGGATGGGCCGGTCGATGAGCCGGGAGGACAGAATCTCTTTCTCTCGCGGCCTATTCTCGCGCTTGAAAAACCCGCCCGGGATGCGTCCGGCGGCGTAGGTGCGCTCGCGGTAGTCCGAGGTCAAGGGCACGAAGTCCGCGTCCTTGGGCGTCCATGACGCCGTGGCGACGGAGAGAACGACGGTTTCGCCCAGGTGAACGGTAACGGAGCCGCCCGCCTGCTTGGCGATGGTGCCGGTCTGCAGGCACAGAGTCTTGCCGCCCACAGTTTCCTGTAGGCTGATTTTTTGGATGGGGTCCATGGCTATTTCCTTAGATCCAACTGCTGGATCAGGCGGTTGTAGCCGGCAAAATCCGAGCGTTTGACGTAGTTGAGGAGGCGGCGGCGCTCTCCGACGAGCTTGAGCAGGCCGCGCTGGGACGAGTAGTCCTTTTTATTCCCTTTCATGTGTCCGGAAAGGGACTTGATGCGCTCGGTCAACAACGCGATTTGGACTTGGGAGCTTCCCGTGTCCTTCGGGTTGACCGCGTACTTCTTCACGACACCACTTTTGTTTTCTTTTGTTATCATATTGGGAAATTATACGAAGTGGCGGAGGGACTGTCAAACCGCCGCGCCGTCGGGCGCGCCCGGATCAATCGGCCATTAAATCGGCCAATTC
Organism: Elusimicrobiota bacterium; assembly: GCA_027451985.1. Classification (GTDB taxonomy): domain Bacteria; phylum Elusimicrobiota; class Elusimicrobia; order UBA1565; family UBA9628; genus JAGWJU01. The sequence continues at coordinate 841 of DAIDHS010000038.1, read as the reverse complement.
CGGAAACGTTTCGCGGAAATTTTCGCCGCGGAGCGCATCCATGCGCCGCGTCCACTCCCGAAACTTCGGAATGAGCGCGGACGAATCCTCCGCGTTCATAAAATTCAAGGCATTCTGAAAGGAGTCGACGGACCGCTCCGCCTTCTCGCCCCAGCGACGGGTCAGTCTTTCCATATGCTCGCGGTATTTCCGCTCCACGGCCGTTTTAAATCTCGCAGGGAGAATCTGGATGCGATAGACTGAGGGATGAAGGAGCATATTCAGATGCAGCGCCCAGGGTTCGACCAGCCCCTGCTCCAGCCAGTCCCAATGCAGATCCGGCAGATGCAGGGCGTTGAAAACGCACGCGGTGGGCGCAAGAAAGAAGCGCACGTTCGAGCAGACGCGCATCATGCGCCGGCGGTTTTCCACCGTGCTCTCCCAGTTCTGGCCCTTTCTTAAGTATTCGCCCCGACGGCCGGCGCCGTCCAGGCTCGCCGTGACCAGCACGTCCTTGAACTTCGCCCAAAGAGGCAGGACGTCTTTGCTGCCCCGGCCAGTCACGGACAAATTTGTGCTGTAGCAGAGCCGGACATTGAAAAGCCCCCGTTCCGCCAGAGCCTCCACAAGCTTGTAGTGTTCCTCCATGATCAACGGTTCGCCGCCCGCGAAATAAACCTCGTCTAGGCCGTCCAAATGCGGCTCAATCTGCCGCCACAAGCGCTCCGGATCATCGCTGGGCCGCAAGACCTCGCGAAAAAGATCCGGACGCATGCGCTTGTCCCACTCGGCGGCCATCCGGCTCTCCGCGTACCAGGCAGTACTAAACCACGGCCCACAGATACGGCAGCGGAAATTGCAC
>DAIDHS010000037.1 GCA_027451985.1 Elusimicrobiota bacterium | reverse complement strand
CTGCGTTGCTCGGGGTCGCCCTGCACAGCTGCCGCGTGCAGATGAGCCTGCTTGAAACTCTTGTGGACACAAGCCGCCTGGAGAACGGGGAACTCTCCGCGCACAAGAAAAGCATGCGCCTGCGGGACCTCCTGGATAACTGCCTCAAGGATATACGGGGCACCGCCTACCATCTGGGAATAGAGCTCAAGAGCGACATCCCGGAGAGCATCCCGGAAACCATCGTCGCCGATCCTGCGTTGCTGCCGCGCGCCATCTATAACTTGATGCACAACGCTCTTAAGTACAGCGCTTCCAATGGGACGGTTTTCCTGGGCGTATACTTCCGCGGAGGGGCTTTTCATTTCGAGATCAGGGACACGGGCATCGGCATCGCTCCCGATCACATCGACAGGATCTTCAAGAAATACTACCGCGTGGAAGGGACCGATCAATCCGGCCGTCGCGGGAGCGGGCTTGGGCTCTATTTTTGCCGATTGGTCGTGGAAGCCCACGGCGGAACCATCGGCGTCAGCAGCGAGATTGGGCGCGGCACCAGCATCACTTTCACCATTCCGCAGCCGGACCGCATAGGAGAAGCGCGTTATGACACAATCCGGGGACCCATCGAAAGAGACAAAAGCCCTGTCTAAAAGCCAACCGGCGGCAGGGCGGCTTCCCTGCGTGATGGTCGTAGACGACGACGGCGCCATTCGACTGATGCTGCAGGCGGCCTTGGAAAGGCAATATGCCGTCGTTTGCCTCTCCAACGGTGAAGATGTTTTGCGCGCGATGGAAACGCACTCGCCGAAGCTGCTTCTGCTGGACATCAACCTTCCGGGCAGCGACGGCTACGAAATCTGCGCGAAAGTCCGGGATCACGCGAAAGCGAAGCAGCTTCCCGTCCTCTTCATGACGGTCCGCAAGGATGACGCTTCTTTCCTGAAAAGCCTTGCCGCAGGCGGCGACGCCCTCATTTGCAAGCCTTTCGAGATGGCCGACTTAAGGGAAAAGATGGAGTATCTCTTGGGCAGATACGCCTAGTTCCGTCGTTTGGGTCCAAAGCCGCCGTGAAATTTCCCTAAAGGCCTAGGGCGCGCTCCCACGGCTCTTTCTATAATGGGCGCATGAAGAAAACCATAGCCGTCCGCGCCGCCGCGCTGTTTGCCCTGCTTGCCGCCTCGCCCATTTTTGCCGCCGAGTTCGAGCGGCCCGCCGCGGACGCCGCTGCGCCCTTGTCCGCCGAAGTTCCGGCGCTTCCAGCTTTTACCGCTTCCCAACTCTCGCTCTCCCTGAGGGCACTGCCCGGGCAAAATCTCGCGGGCGCGCTGCCCGCGCTAGAGCAAGGCGTTCCCGCCGCGGCGCTTGCCGCCAAGGTGGCTCAGCCGCCGGCCCGCGCCGCGGAGACCAAGGCCTTGCCGCAAGCCCCCGCGGTTGCCGAGCGCGTCCGCGCAAGCGCTCCATCCGCTGCCGCTTCCGCCCTTAACGGCTCGGCCGGCGTGACAGAGTTCCGCAGGCAAGTCAAAGCCATCAAGGCCGCGCTTAAAGACGCCGCCAATTCTGGCGCCCCGACCAATGTCGCCGGTTTGAACGCGCTTTTTTCCGGCAGTCGCCCGGACCATCGTCCGCTTGCTGATCCGCGCTTTACCGTCAACGACGACGGGGTCCTCCTCCAGGGCCGCGCCGCGCAGGACTACCAGCGGGTCAAGTCCCTCGAGGCCGCCTACAAGGGCAAAATCGATTTGTCCGAAACGCTCGGCGTCATGGACGACGCCTACGCCCACGCGTACGCTAAAATGTCCATCCTGCAGGCCGTGGCCGGCGGGCGCCGGACTTCGGCCAACGGCGTGCGCCTGGACATGACGCTGCAGCGCGTCGACGGCATCGTCAACGGTGGCGGCCGCCGCGTCGCCGTGGCTACGGAGCAGGTGTTCTTCCACCACGCGAAAAACCCGCAGTCGGAAATCGCCGAGGGCATCCGGCGCATCGACGACTATCTCGCGAAGGCCCTCAAGTATTTCGCCGCCGGAGGCCAGGCCGACCGGCAGTTCGGGCGCCTGGATGAAGTGGTCCTGGGCTTCGACACGCGCGGCTATGCGGAGATCAAGGCCCACCTGCATGACGTCGCCAAAAAACTTTCCGCGACCTCCACCCGCATCCGCTTCGTTTACTTGGACGACGTCGCGCCCATCCCGCAGAGCGCGCACGGGACGCGCGCGGCCTTAAATGCCTTGATTCTGAGGCACAAGGACGACCCGGCTCTCTCCAATCTCATGGGCGGCATCATCCACAGCCGCTACACCGGGCTGCTGCTGGAGATGAAGACCCTCGCGCACTACTACAACGCGGGCTACCAGATTTTGCAGAGCGGACGCGAGTTCTTCGACGCCAAGGGCTTTTACGTGACCGAGTTGGACGCCGTGGTGCGCTCGCCAGAGGGCAAGACTGTTTTGGTCGAGGCCAAGTCCGCGCGCGACTCCTTGCCGCCGGAGGCCGTGCTCTCGGACAAGGTCGAGTACAAGCTGCGCGGCTACCAAGCCCGCCGCGCCGAGTTGGAGGCCTGGATCGGCCGCAAAATCGACGAGGTCGTCTTCGCCATGGACGTGGGCTTTAACGACGGGCTCCAACCTTACCTGCTCGGCCGGCGCCGCGCGCTCACGCAGCAATACGGCTTTCCGGCGAACTTCCTTTTCCTGGGTGTCCCGCGCCCGGGCGGCCGGCGTTAGGGCAGCCGCAACCTCCGTCCGCCTTGAAATCGCCTGGCTCGAACGGGCATAATGGAAATACCCAATGACACGGCTGATTCTAGCGGGCGCGCTGCTCGCGATTGCCGCGGTTGCCGCCGCCGTCACGGCGTTGCAGGCGAATTTTTTGTCCCTTCTTCGAAGCAAGCATCCGGATGAGTGGCGGAAGCTTGGATCGCCCGCCGTGTTCAAGAGCGGATCTATGGGGAATTCCTCCGCCTTCCAGCAGTTTCTCAAAGAAGGGAAATTCGCCGAACTGGGCGACAAAAATCTCTCTCGGGCGGCGGCAAGGCTTCAGTTCGTCAACCGTTTGTACTCGGCGGTTTTTATCGCCGCCATCGCGCTGTTCGTTTGGAGCATTTACTTCCTGCCGCATATTCAGGGCCGCTAGGACGCGCCGCCAGCCCGGCCGGCAACCAATCATGGCCAAACAAAAAGCCGCCTCCGGAGCGCCGCACCAACTGCCCGCGGATTTTGGCGCGGCCATCGCCTCCGACGCCGCCCGTGGCGTCTGGGCGGACATCACGCCCTTGGCGCGCAACGAGTGGATCTGCTGGGTCACTTCCGCAAAGAAAGAAGAGACGCGCAAGCGCCGCATCGTGGTTGGCCTCGACAAGATGAGCAAGGGCATGCGCCGCCCGTGCTGCTGGCCAGGCTGCCCGCACCGGTGACGGGCCCGTGATCTCGCGGGCTCGTTTTGCTATAAAACAAGTCCATGAACAAACCAGAGCGTGCCGGCGCGTCCACGGCCTTTAAGCCTTTCATTCCGTCCGAGGCGAACCTTCCTGAAATCACGGTCAAGGCCGTCTTGTTGGGCGTGACGCTCACCGTCATTCTGGCCGGCGCCAACGCCTACCTGGGGCTCTTCGCGGGCATGACGGTGTCCGCCTCCATCCCCGCGGCGGTTATCTCGATGGGCGTGCTCAAGCTTTTCCGGAAGTCGAACATCCTTGAAAATAATATCGTGCAGACCTGCGCGAGCGCGGGAGAGGCCTTGGCCGCGGGCGTCATCTTTACCATCCCCGCACTGGTGCTCCTAAAGACCTGGACGCATTTCGATTTCCTGCAGACGACCTTGATTTCGGGCTTCGGCGGCATCTTAGGCGTGCTCTTTACCGTGCCCCTGCGCCGGGCGCTCATCGTCGAAGAGCCGCTGCAATTCCCCGAAGGCATCGCCTGCGCCGAGGTTCTAGAAAGCGGCGAGCGCGGGGGCGCAGGCTTGAAGCTCGTGGCCGGAGCGGCCGCGGTCGCGGCGCTCTTTAAGCTGGCCCAGACGGGCTTCCAACTGTGGAATGAGACCGCGGAGTGGTCGACGGGCCTCTTCGGCGGCAAGAGCCTCTTTTACATCGGGAGCGATCTCTCGCCCGCGCTGGTGGCCGTGGGTTATATCGTGGGCTTGAACATCGCCATGCTCGTGTTCTTAGGCGGCGTCTTGAACTTCTGGGTGGCCATACCCATCCTGGCCTGGCGCCACGGCGGCATTCCCGCGGGGCAAAGCCCCGCGGACTACGCGCTGGCCCTGTGGTCAAGCCGCACGCGCTACCTGGGCGTGGGCGCCATGGTGGTGGGCGGCCTATGGGCGCTGGTGCGCATGCGCGGCAGCGTGTTAAGCGGCGCCCGCTCGGGCTTGGAGGCCTATCGCCGGCTCAAGGGCGGCGCGGCCGCCACCATCGCGCGCACCGACAGGGATATCCCGATGCAGTGGGTGCTGGCCGCCGTCGCGGTTTCGATTGTGCCTTTGTTTTTCCTCTATCACTTTCTGGTCGGGCACACGGACATGAGCCTGGGCATGGCGATCGTCATGGCCGTCTTCGGCTTTTTGTTCTCCGCGGTCTCGGGCTACATGACGGGCCTGGTGGGCTCATCCAACAACCCGGTCTCGGGCGTCACCATCGCGACGATGCTTTTTGCTTCGCTGCTGCTTCTGAGCGTCTTCGGCGCGACCGGAGCCTCTGGCGCGGCCGCGGCGATTTTAATCGGCGCGGTGGTTTGCTGTGCGGCGGCGATTGCCGGTGACAACCTGCACGACTTGAAAACAGGCTACTTGGTGGGCGCCACGCCGTGGAAGCAACAGGTGATGCTCATCGTGGGCGTCTGTGCGGCGGCGCTGGTGATGGCGCCAATCCTGAACCTCCTTCTGGCGGCCTACGGCATCGGACCGGTCACGGCCGCGCACCCCAATTCGCTCACGGCCCCGCAGGCCGCGCTCATGGCCGCGGTCGCCAAGGGCGTCTTCGAGGGAGGCCTGCCCTGGAAGATGGTCTTCCTCGGCATGGCCCTGGCCGTGGCGATCATCGCGCTCGATTTGATCCTTGAGAAGCGCGGCTCCGAGTTCAGGGCGCCCGTCCTGGCCGTGGCCGTCGGTATCTACCTGCCTCTGGAACTTTCGACGCCCATCATCGCGGGTGGCGTTGTCGCACACTTGGTTCAGCGCTCTTTGGCTGGGCGGCCCTCTGGCGGCACGGCGGCCGAGAAGAAGGACCTGGATCAGCGGGGGATGCTGCTTTCCTCGGGCCTCATCGCGGGCGAGGCCCTGGTCGGCATTTTCCTGGCCGTGCCCATTGTGCTCACCGGGCGTTCGGACGCGCTGGCCGTCTTCGGCAGGCATTCGTCGGCGGTTCCGGGGCTCGTGATCCTCGCGCTCATCGTCCTGGGCCTGCACCGCTTGGCCGCGCCCCGGACGCGCTAGCGGCGGGGCCGTCCCGATCCGGCCTTCTCGGCATCGCCCGGGGACTTTAGGCCTAGGCGTGCCTAGGCTGTTTTCCCGTCTCGCATGGTCTAAAGGGCCCGGGAGGTTTTCTCCGGCCATTTGATAGCATGCCCACACAATTAACTTTGGGGAGGAACAGGGCATGAAGAGGATGATCCGCTCCGCCGGTTTTTCAACGCTGATTCTCGGGCTGGGCTTCGCAAGCCTCCCCGCGCAGCCGACGGGATTTGACTCGGCGGCTCCGGGCCGGGGCCTGACGGCGATTGTTGCAGGCCTTAGGCGCGCCGCGGCGAGCGGGGTTTCTCCGACGCCCAAGGCCGCCCAGCTCGTTATTCCCGCGCCCTCCGGCGTTTTGCAGAAACTAAACCGCGCGGACATGAAGCGGCTGCAGGCTGCGGCCGCCGTCGTCGCCGTGATTGTCCCTCCCGATTCGTCCTGGAGCAACGATTACTCGCGCACACTTCTCGGGTGCACCAACACGCAGGGCGGCACGACGCTGGCCTCGACCGAGGCGGGCACTTTTTTGGGTCGCTATCCCTATTCGAACCAGAGGGCCTCGGCGCAAATGAGCGCGTACAACGACCAGTTCACCAGCCAAGCCTTCCAGCTTGCGGTCGACATGCACTTGGGCACAGACGGCGCCCAGTACGAGAAATCCGTCACGGTGGGGCGCTACCAGGGCGCGACGTTCACGATTCTTCCCGATGGGCGCGTCAGCTACACGACTCCCGATCAGCTCGCGGCGCAGGCGCAATGGACGCTCAAGGAGGCCGTTGCGTTTTGGATTAAGGTCGGCGCGGGCGCGATTACCAAGAGCGCCGTTTACGACAACCTCTTGAATAAAGACTTCGTCTGCGCGCCCTGATGGGCGCGCCGTCCGGCTCCTAGCGCTCAGGCGCGGGGGAGATCCGGCCCTTGTCGCCACGCTCCTCGATTCGCCCGGCTTTTTTCATGAGCGAGGGCTCGGACATCTTGAGCCCCCAGAAGACGAAGACGCTGATGAGGCCGGGGACGATGAAGTAGGCGATGCGGTAGATGAATACCGCGACCAAAGCCGTGGCCCAGTCTATGCCCAGGCTCTGATAGACTGCGGCCATGGAGCCCTCAACCGCGCCCAGGCCCCCGGGCAGCACAGGGATGAGGGTGGCGGCCTGGCCCGCGGTAAATCCGGCGGTCAGGCTTCCCACCTGAAGGCTCACGCCCACCGCGCGGAAGCAGCAGTAGAGCGAGGTCATGGCGCAGAGCCAGTCCGTGCAGGTGTAGGCGACGGCCATGGTCAGGCGCTTGGGGCTTTGCCGTGCGCGCTCCAAGCCGCTATTCAACTGCTGCTCGAATTGGGCGAACTCCTCTCTCGGGATGCCGGGCCGCGAGAACCAGTAGGCCGCGCGGTTGAGCCAGTGAAACACGCTTTGGAAGATGCGGCTGCGCAGGCGATAGTTGAAGAAGAAGACCATGAACGGCACTGTCGCGCAGATCAGCAGCACCAGCCCCAGGGCGCTTTCCATGATGGCAATGCGCGCGCCGCGCATGTGCAGGAACAGATAGAGGAAGCCCTGGCCCAGGATGACGGCCAGCACGATGTAGATGATGGCCGAGGTCAGCACCGAGGCCGTGACCGTGGCGCCGTAGGGGACGTTTCTCTTGCGCAGCAGGTGCGCCTTCAAGGCGAAGCCGCTTGCGCCCGCCGAGGAGACAAAATAGTTGACCGAGGTCGAGACCAGCGCGATGCCCAAAAGCTCGGCGAAGGACAGACCGTAGCCCAGGATGAGAAGGGCCTCGTCCAGGGCCAGACCGACCATGGTGTAGCTGCCCAGGGCACAGGCGGTCGCGAGCCACGCCCAGCGCCACTTGATGCGCGAGCCGATGATCAGGAGCTTGGAGACATGGATGAGGATGAGGTAGGCCAGGATGGCGGCGGAAATGAAGATGCCTGCGGCCATGACCACGATTTTCGAGAGGCGGCTCTTGCCGGGCCCCGAACTCATGGAAGGGTTTGGTCGCGCGGGATTTTCTGCAGGTTAGAGAGCCCGTGGCTTTCCCAGGACTGCCACTGCGCCTCGAAGTTGGGGTTGTCGCGCATGGTCTTGTAGATCGCGGAGGCGAGAAGGAAGGGAACGAGCAGGCCTAAAAACGCGGAGAGCAGCCAAAGTCGCGCGCGCCGGTCGGGCGCGTAAGACGGTCCCTGGGCTTCCCGAGTCTCGCGGAGGCTCTTGTAGAGCACAGCCACCATGGCCAGCGGCAGGGGTGAGATGAGCGCGCTGACGATCCATCCGAGCACCGGTATGACGCTGGGGATGAAGCCAACCAAGCCGATGATGATGAGCCGCAGAAAGGTCGGCCACCAGCGCCCGCGCACGTAGTAGAGGCTTTTCTCCATAGCCGCCAAGCCTGAGACGCCCTCGGCCACGCAGGCGATGGTGGCCACGGAGAGAGCGGCGGAGAGATAGAGGCCCGGCACCGCGAAAAGCCAGAAGCCGGAAAAAATCAGAAGGAAGAAAAGGATGTAGGTCCAGGAGAATGGTACGACCTTGCTGCGGCTCTTCAGAATGCAGCCCCACATGTCCGGCGCGGAGGGCGAGTCGTCTAAGACCGCCTCTAACATGGCAATCGGAGTCCAGGAGGAGAGCCAGAAAAAAGCGAAGACCGCGACGAGGGCGGCCACGGCCAAAATCGGCACGGCCGGCACGCGGCCCCAGAGGGGAATCGCGCACAAAAACGGCATGGTCGCGCCTGCCAGCGAGGCCGCCGCGCCCAGGACGGTGATGGCGATGGCGACCGTCCAGCGCGCCTTGAACAGGCGCCAAGACGCCGAAAAAAACTCGAGGAGACCCGGAAGGGCTGGAGCCGCGTCTTGACTCGCCATGGCTCCTTATTATATCAACTAGGCATTGGAGACGCGGTTGAAAGACAAGCTTACCTTCGGCGTTTTAGTTCTGCCCCTGCTTTTGTCCGGCTGCTGGTTCGGCGGCCAAGGCCCCAAAGGGCCGGCTCCTTCCTGGGCGTCCGCGCCCAGCGGCGCGGTCCGACAAGGCGGAAGCGAACTCTTCCAGGGCGTGGGGCACTTCGTCGCTCCGGCCAAGGCCAAGATTCTTCGCCAGGGCGCAGATGACCAGGCCCAGGCCGCCGTCGCCCGCGCCATGAGCGGCTATCTGGACGCTTTGACCGTGGACTTGAACGTCCCCGTCTCGACCGCATCTGCGGTCCCGCCTTTGAGCCTCGACGCTGGGGCTGCCTTGCGTCGCGCGGCCATGGACTTGCTCAAGACCAAGTCCGTCATCGGCGCGCGCTGGGTGGCGCCCGGCCAGGCTTGGTCCTTGTGCGTGCTGGACTTTGGGACGTTCAAGAAGGATTTGGCCGCGAGCCCTGGGTTGCCCGCTGGGACGACTTCCTATCTGGCTGCCAACGAGGATAAAGCCTTCGCCCGCGTGCTTGCCGGGGGGAATCCGCCGTCTGTTCCGGCGGTGGCGGCGTCGACGGCCCCCGCAGTCTCCGTATCGAGCGCGCCTGCCGTTTTGATTTCGACTTCGCCCGCCATTGCGACGCCCGCCAAGAAGCCTTAGCCCGTTCTTCCTACTGAACCAGCTTGAGTGCGTCCACGAAGCCGTGGCCCTGCCCGTTCCGCGCCACGCCGGGGAGTTCATGCGCGGCCTTCTGAAGCTGGGCGAGCACGCCATCGGGTCCGCCCAGGCCCAAATAGCCTTGCGCGAGGGAGAGCGCAACCAGGCCCGTGACGTGTGGCGCGGCCATGGAGGTGCCGGAGATGTTGGCGTAGCCGCCGTTGAGCCATGCGGAGAGAATGTCCTGGCCGGGCGCGATGAAGGCCACCTGCGGGCCCACGCTCGAGAAAGAGGCGAGATTGTTGTCAGAATCGCTGGCCGAGACCGCAATGACGTAAGGGTAGGCGGCGGGATAGGTCACCGGGCCGCCGCTAGAGTTGCCGGCCGAGGCCACGATAACCGTGCCCTCCAGGGCGGCGTACTCCACCGCCTGCTCCAGGGCTGGGCTCGGCTGATCCGTGCCCAGGCTCATGTTGGCCACCGGGATGTGCTCGTTGGTCGCCCAGATGACGCCCTTGATGACGTTGCTTAAGTCCCCGTTGCCGTCGGCGTCCAAGACCTTGACGGCGTAGAGCTTGGCGTGCGGGGCGACGCCAACAAGCCGTTCGCCGTCGGCCGCGATGATGCCGGAGACGTGCGTGCCGTGCCCGTTGTCATCCATGTAGGCGGCCTTGGTGTTCGAGCCCGTGATGGCGTTGTAGCCGCCGGCCACGTTCATGGAGAGATCGGGGTGGTTGTAGTCGATGCCCGTGTCGATGACCGCGACCCTGACGCCGTCGCCCTGGGTGTAATTCCAGGCTGCGGGGGCGTCCACGCGCGCGATGTTCCAAGTGATGCGGTTGCGGATGTCCGCAGCGATGAAGTTCCGACCCGTATCCGCAGGCAGGGTCAGCTTACGCAGGCCGAGTTGGCTTAAAGAATCTCCGGCGGGAAAAGGGGTGGTCTCAAGCGAGACGGGTTCCGACTCGATCCACTTGGCGCGGAAGTCCTTCTCGATGGAGAGGATGCTGGGGGACGCCGCGGCCAACGAACGCAGCGGTTGGGGGAACCGTCCGTTTTTCTTCTCGGCCACGACCGCGATGAAGGTGCGGGCCCGGTCGGCGCTGGCGATGTCGCCCACGCCCATGGCGTCCATGGCGGAAATCGCCTGCTGCTGCGCGAACAGGGAGGTTCCTGGTTTGAAGGAAACGATGATTTTCCGGGGGGCGCCCTGGGCCCAGCACGCGCAGGCCCCGGCCAGAAGAATGAGCAACGCCGACGAAATCCTATTCATCGCATCTCCTCCTCGGATCAGAAGTTCGCGCCGGGGGGGCGAAATCTCCCCGTGCTTGATTCTAGCACATCGCGGACCGAAGGTCCTAAAAATAATTAGGTCTAAAGTCCCATGGGTGTTGACGGGAGTTGGTTTGGGGGTTATACTCCCCGATAGAGGGGGGTTCGCTTCGGCGAATGTGCGGAAAATAATGAAAAAAGCAGTCGCAAAGAGAGCGGAGCCGCGGATGAAGCGGGTGCACCACAGCGCCTCGGCCGAGCGCCCTATGGAATTCGGGCGCTCCTGGCAGGACCTTGAACTGCAACACGACCGGCTCAAGACAGACTGGATGAGCTTGGCCGCGCAGCTCGGCGTCGGCGGCTAGTCCTCGGCTTCGTCTTTCCGGCGCTTCAAGCGCACGGCCCGTTCCCGGGCCAGGACCGCATAGCGGGCTACGATGTCGTCCATCGCCGCCCGCTGGGCCTCGCTCCACTCTCCCTTGCGGCGGCTCTCTAAAAAGCGGTGCGCGTCGAAATGCGAGGCCTGCGTCCAGAAAGGGCTGGCCTTCAACTCCTTTTCCAGCGCCGCAAAAGACTCGGGCGCGTGGGTCTTGGTGGGAAACTTGTACTCCTTTTTTTCGGTCACCACGGCCTGGGCCTGGGCCCCGAAAACGGCCGTGATGCCCTCCGCCTCCGCGAAGCGCGCGATCTTCTCCTTGAGTTCGGCCTCCTCGTCCTCCAGGGTCTTTGCCTGCGTGTGTAGGGATTTTTTACGCTCCTCCAGGGCCTCTAAGGCGTCGACGAGCTTGGCGCCCTCCTCGCGGCCGCGTGCGGGCTCATCCAGTTTCGCGATTTTTTCTGCGTGGGCCCAGAGCGGGCACAAGTCCCGGTACTCGCACCAGCCGCACAGGGGGCTCTCGCGCGGCGCGAACTCCCGCTCTGCCGAGATGGCGTCGATGAGCCGGGCCACGTCGGCCTTCAAGGCTCCCAGGGCCGCAGGCGTGCGTGTCGAGACCAAAGTCTTGCCGTGGCGCAGGTAGTGCCAGACCAGACGGACGCCTTGGGCGTCGGGCCAGGCGTGGCGCACGGCCGCGTCGTAGAGGGCCAGCTGCCAGTCTGCGTCTAGCTCCTCCTGGGCCGGCAGGGACTTGCCGGTCTTGTAATCGTGAATTTCGAAGGCGCCGTCTTTGGCCAGGGCGAGGCGGTCGATGAAACCCTCGATGCGGCATGTCCCGGACTTAGCCTCCAGGGGAAAGCCCATGCGCTTTTCCAGGCCCACGGTCTTTTCACGATCGAAGGGCGCTTCTTCCTTATAGTAGAGGCTCAACGCTTCGCGGCCGGTGCGTCTCCAGTCCTCCAGGCCGTAGCGCTTGTCGCGGATGACCACGGCGCCGGACCAGTCCTTGTCCCACTGCGCGTCAAAAAAAGCCAGGAGCTCCGCCTCGCTCATGAGCCTGCCGTGCATGACGCCGTCGTAGAGTTCCTCGAGCGCACGGTGCACGCAGGTGCCCAAGAAGGCCTCCACGGACTGGCCCTCACGCTTGATCTTGTCGATGTAGCGGTAGCGGTAGCGCCGCGGACAATCCTGGTAGGTTCCGAGCCTGGAGGGAGAGAAAGTCCGCGTGCGCTCGGCCTCGCTCATGCCGGCAGAACCTCCAAAAGGGCAAAGTGCAGATACTCGGTCTCGGGCATGGCCAACAGAATCGGATGATCCGAGGCCTGCGCGCCCAAGTGGAGAAGCCGCGCCGGCCGGCCGGCGCGGGCCTGGGCCGCGCGCAGCATGTCTACGAAGGCTTCACGGCCGATGTGGTGCGAGCAAGTCGAGGTGGCCAGAAGCCCGCCGGGAGGCAGAGCCTGCAGAGCCAGGGCGTTGAGTTTCGCGTAGCGGCGCAAGGCCCTGGGCGCGTCCTTGCGCCCCGGAGCGAAACTGGGCGGATCGAGAAGAATCATATCCGGCTTGAGCGGCTGGCCGCCCTGCGCGAAGCTCTCCAAAGCCTCCTCGGCGTCGCCTTCCTCGAAGGCCACGCGGGCGCCTTCTTTGTCCGCCGCCAGGTCGTTCAAGGCCGCGTTTTCGCGCGCCAAGGCCACGGCTTGGGCCGAGCTGTCGATGCCGAGCGCGGCCTCGGCGCCGGCTTTGGCCGCGTCCAGGGCAAAGGCGCCCAGATAGCAGTAGAGGTCCAGTACGGTGCGGCCTGGATAGAAGGGTTTCATGATATTGCGGTTGTCGCGCTGATCGAAATAGAAGCCGGTCTTCTGCCCGCCTGCGAGCGGCACCAGGAGCTTCAAGCCGTCCTGGGAAATTTCCGCGCGATCGGGCGTTTGTCCAAGCAAATCGCGGTTTTCTCGCGGCAGGCCCTCTAAGGCGCGCATGCGGTGGTCGTTCTTGAGCTGGATGCTTTTCCAGGGGTAGAGCTCTAAAAGCGCCTCGCGGATGAGATCCAGGCGCCGCTCGATGCCGGCCGAAAGGACCTCCGTAACGAGGTGATCTCCGTAACGATCGATCACGAGGCCCGGCAGGCCGTCCGATTCGCCGAAGCATAAGCGATAGGCTCCGCTACCCACGCGGCGCTCGCGATCCGCGAAGGCGCGGCGCAGGCGGGCGCGGAAGAAATCCAGGTCCGCGGCGACGGCTTGGCGGGAGATCATCCGGCAGGCGATGAGGCTCGACGAGTTGTAGAAGGCCGTGCCCAAAAGGCGGCCCGAAGCGCTCTCGACCACGGCCAGGCTTCCGGCCTGGGCGCCCTCCTCGACGTTGGCGATCTCGTTGGAAAAGACCCAGAGGTGTCCCGCGTTCAATCGACGCTCCTCGCCGGGCTTAAGCTTAATCTTGAAGGCCTGCTCTGTATTCACGCTATTCGAGTTCGGCATAATCCCCCGGTGCGGCTGAAAATTGTCCGGCGAAGCTTCCCTCGCGCACGGAAAGCTCCAAAAAACCCGACGATCCGACAAGAGCCAGGGCCTCGCCCGATCGGACTGCGGAGTAGGTGCCGCGCACCGGGCCCAAGGCTTGTCCGCGGAAGAAAACCCGGCGGCCCTTGGCCGCGGCCGCGGGGACCGAGGTTACTGCGTTGCCGAAGCGGTCCGTCGCAAGAATTTGCCCGCGCAGCCGTCCGTGCGGCAGCTTTCTGGGCGTGGGGAGTTCCAGCCTCGCGCGGGGAGAGACGGCCGGTCCTAAAATCGCCGGGCTCGCTCCCGCGGCCAGCGCTGCGGCCGCAGGAGCGAAAATGTCCCGTCCATGAAAGGTGCGGCTCGTGGGCTTTAGGCGCAGGCTCGGGTTCTCCACCGCGCGGTAAATCCGCGGCCGGTCCTCGAGCCATGAAAGCACGCCATTGTCCGACGCCAAAAACGAGTGGCGCTTGTTCTTGGCCCAAAGCACGCGGCGGCGGGTGCCCACGCCCGGGTCGACCACCACGACGAAGAGCGTTCCCTCGGGGAAATAGGGCGCGCTTTGGCGCAGGCACAGGGCCGCGGCGCGCAGGTCCTGCGGCGGAATTTCATGGCAGAGGTCGACTAGGCGCGCCTGGGGGCAATGCGAGAGGATGACGCCTTTCATGACTCCCGCGTAGGAGTCGCGCAGGCCGAAGTCGGTCAAAAGCGCGATCAGCGGCCGGTTCATTTCCGGACGCCTCCGCGCCGCAGCAGATCGGCGGAAAATTTGCGGTAGCTCTCCAAATCGAAGCACTCCGCGATTCCGGAACGGGCCAGAAGCTTCATCGCCTGCGGATTTTGCTCAAGGCAGTCCTTGAAGCTCTTGCCGGTGCGCCAGCACTCCATGGCGGCGGCCTGGGCCACATCGTAGGCCTCACGGCGGCCGAGGCCCGCGTCGATAAGGCGCAGCAGGACCCGCTGCGAGAAGACCAGCCCGCGCGATGACTCGAGGTTTTTGCGCATGCGTTCCGGACTGACCTTGAGGCCGCCCAGCACCTTGGCCAGGCGGTGGAGCATGAAGTCCAGCGCCAGACAGGCGTCCGGCAAAATCACGCGCTCGACCGAGGAGTGGCTGATGTCGCGCTCGTGCCACAGGGCCACGTTCTCCGCGGCCGCGGCTGCGTGCGAGCGCACCAAGCGCGCCAGGCCGCAGAGGTTCTCGCACAAGACTGGGTTTTTCTTGTGCGGCATGGCCGAGGAGCCTTTTTGCGTCTCGGTGAAGGGCTCCTCCGCTTCCAATGTCTCGGTCTTCTGCAGGTGCCGGATTTCAAGGGCGAAACGCTCGACGGCGGCGGCGGAGAGGGCCAGGGCCTGCACGAAAGCGGCGTGCCGGTCACGCGGCACGATTTGGGTTGAAACGGGTTCGGGCGCCAAGCCCAGCCGGCGGCAGACTTGGGCCTCGTAGCGGGGGGAAATCTGCGTGAAGGTGCCCACCGCGCCGGAGATTTTGCCGTGGCTGATTTCCGTCTTGGCGCTCCGCAGGCGTCCCTCTTCGCGCAGGGCTTGGGCGTGCCAGCCGGCGAGCTTGACGCCGAAGGTCATGGGTTCGGCGTGCACGCCGTGCGTGCGCCCGGCCATCCAGGTCTTCTCGTGCCGGCGGGCCAGGGTCGCGATTCGGGCGCGGACCCGGCGCCAGCCCGCCAAAAGCAGATCGGCCGAGTCGCGCAGCTGCAGGGCCAGCGCGGTGTCGAGCGCGTCCGAGGAGGTGAGCCCGTAGTGTAGGTAGCGCTTGACGCGCGGCGCGCGGCGGCCCGGTTGAATGAAGCGCAGCAGTTGATGTCGGGGCTGCGGCAGGCGCAGGCCAGCAACCAGGTGGACGATCTGATCCGGCAGGCGGACGAGTTGGCGCGGAAGCAACAGGATTTCGAAGGGCAGATGCGGC
>DAIDHS010000036.1 GCA_027451985.1 Elusimicrobiota bacterium | reverse complement strand
GTGGCTGGATATTTCATGTCGTAGTATTGGCAGGCGCGGCTGATAGAATCCGGACCGTCATTTTCCATGGCATAAGCAACGGCGGGCTCGAAGTGCTTATCGGACATCAGCATGCCTCCGGCGAGATCAAAGAAGGTCCTGTCCCTAAATCCCCATTTAGAGTTCTTGAAGAACTGCGCGATCATGTCGACGGCTTGAGGATGGCCGTTGATGGAAAGCGCTTCCGCCCGATCGATGAGTTCGGTCTCCAGAGGCTCGCTTGCCGGATCAGTGGGCGGTGTGTTTTTAACTTGGTCGAGCATCCTCTTGATTTTAAAGACCTTTGAATCGGCGTCGGATTTCATGAGCGACTGGGCTAGCTCGGCCAGCGTGCCGGGTTTATTCTTCAGAGCGGGGAAGATTTCTCCCATGGCTTTTTTGGCCGCGTCGCGGTAGTTCTTGTCCGGGCTATTCAAGTATTCCGCGATTTGCGGCACGGCTTCCCCGGCGGCGGGGCCTAAGTGGCCGAGCGCTTCCATCACCTGATCTTCAAAGACGGTGTTATACGTTCTCGTCCATCCGTCGGGTGTTCTGACTTCATGATTGAGCGCCCTAATGAGATTGGGGAGGTACTCACTTTTGCGTTCGGGAGTAATGCGAGCCAGTGCGCAGGCCGCGTAAATCCCATCGTCAAAATTGTGCAGCTTTTCCTCCAGCGCTGGAACGGCCGCTTTCGCGGCCGGCCCCATTTGCCCCAAAAGCTGCATGGCATATAAGTCTCCCAGCGGATCGTAATAGCCCAGCGGCCGCTGAATCGAGTGGATTAGCACGGGTACTACTGCGGGTGAAGTTGGATCAATTTTCAGTAAGGCCTCGGCGGCGTTCGTGCGTACGTCATCGTTTTTGTCATGCAGGGCCTTCAGTAAATCGGCTTTTGCAGAAATGGGAGGAGGTTTGACATCAGCCAAGGCTGCGGCCGCGCTGGCGCGTATTTGGGGGTTCTTGTCCTTCAGCAGAATTTTGAGCAGAGCGACGCCGCGATTGCCTTCTGCCAAGATTCTCTTCGGCGCGATTTTGTTCGACGCCTTCCAAAGAGCCATGCCGGGGTCGTTACTTCTAAAGGCATTAAGCAAAACGGAGTTGCTTACCGGAGCGTCGGGGCTGATGCTTAGAACGGCCGCCGCGGCGCATCGGGCGTTTTTGCTTTGCCCCCTCTCAGCGATGACTTTGAGCCTGGGAACGGCGTCCGCCGCCGGCGTTCCGATCTGGGACAGAGCGGCAATCGCTCCGTACTGGATCCAAGGATTTCGGCTCCCCAGGGCCTTGGTGAGGGCCGGAACGGCGTCCTTGCCGATGCCCACCAGGGCCTCCGAAGCCGTGTTCCCAAGGCTTGTGTTGCCCGAGCGAAGAAGACCGACGAGAACTGGGATCGCGGGCTTGGAGGCGGCCCCCATCCCCCCCAATATGCTCGCGGCCCGCATTCGCAGGCTGATGTTCTCGTCGCGAAGAGCCGCGACAAGAGCCCGCACGGCGGTCGGGCCGATTTCCGCAAGGGCGGATGAGGCTCGCTTTTCAGTTTCAAAATCCGTCGCCCTAAGCGCAAGAATGAGGGCGGGCAAAAGCGCCTTTTTATCTTGGGCGGAGAAATCCCTCAATTTCGGGAGAGCCGCTTTGAACGATTCGTCATCGCCGAGAATGAGGCGCTTGTAATAAGCGGTAAGAGGAGCGGAAAGATGGATGAGGCCGGGGAGTTCGGACGCGTCGACCACCCAATGCTTCTTGCGCGCCTCGGTTTGCACGAAGGGCAGGGCCAGTCTGCGAATGTCGAATTCGGCGTCCGTGAAAATGGGCCCGGACCATGCCGCGTTTTTACACAGCGTGTTAGTGAGGTGGTAATCCATCAGCGTAATCTCGTTGATGTCAAATTGCCCCGGCGCGATGGAAATTTCCCTTGTCCAGCGGCGGCCCCGGCGCGGGCGATAGGCCTGAAGGCTGAAGGGTTGAGGCCCCCAGAGCGTCGGCATTTTTTTGGCGCTGATGACGCCGACATCGGGAGAGAAAGAAGGCACGTCGATCGTCATGTCAAGAATCCCATCGGCATAGCAGCCGTGGCTGGCGCTTGCATTCGAGTAAATATCCATCTGCGGAGGCGGACCGCCCGTATGGCAGGACCTATTGGCGGGGCTGATCTCACACTTCTGATCGCTGATGACCTTAGCGCTCTTAAGAACCGCTTGGCGTACTTGAATTTCCTTTTGGGCCTGCGCTTCCATAAAGGCATTCAAGCCCTCTTTCCGGAATTGTGCCATCCGTCGGGCGGACATGCCGGGCAGGGTTGTCATTTTCATGCTGGAGAGAAGAGGGATCAAGTCTGCCACATTCTGAGATAGATATCTCGTGTCCTTCGAATTGTAACTTTCAGTTTTTAGCGTCCTTAAATTAATGGCCACAATGCCGCTGCAGGCATAAACGAGATCGCCGACGGTTTGGGTGTTGGCATAGAGCACGCTGTTCTTGACGGCGAGAGAGGTCACGTCGCATCCAAGCAGGCCCGGAGGCCGCATGATCCCGATGGCACCTGATTTGGAATCGTAAAACCCCACGCCACCCAGGGTGGAGTCGAATCCGACCCATAATTTGCTTCCGGAGACGGTCGCTGTTGTGATGAAGCAACTTCTGCCTTGCCGGATATTGTCGAAGTCTTTTTCGGGATGGTAGAGCAGCCAGGTTTCATCCAGCGGTTCAGGGAACGCCGCCGCAAGGCTGTAGCCATCCGAATCCTTGCGCCACACGGCGCATCCGCTAACGGCAAACGTGACTGTCCCGATGGAAACCGGTTTTGCCCAGCTCATTTGCTGGGCGGAAGCCCGCGGGACTGCAAACGCCAGGAGCAGAGTGGCCGCGCCGATTCCCAGCATGCGAGCTAGTGTAATCCGATTGGGCTGATTATTCCAGTGGCAGTGAAGGAACTTTTTCACAGCCTCGCTCGTAAGACGAGCATGGGGACGCTTGCGCCTCCTCGTGGTCGGGTCCTCGGTGTTTGTTGTAGAATGACCGGCATCCTATGAAAATAGCGGCATCGAACGGCTTTTTGCGGGCGGGCGCGCTCTACGCGGGCTTGGCGCTTTGCGCGGTTTGTCCGCCGGCCTCGGCGATGGCGGCCACCACGCGCCCCGATTCCAACTCTTTCGCCGGCGTCGGGATGGTCATCGGCGCCGACCACGGCGCTATCCTCATCCGCTGCGTCATCGAAGGCTCGCCCACGGACATGGCGGGCCTGGAGCCGGGCTGCCGGGTTCTCTCCATCGACGGAGCTTCGGTCGCGCAGGATTCCCTGAAGGACGTGGCCGCGCTCCTGCGCGGGACAGCGGGGAGCAAGGTGCGGGCTACGGTTCAGTGCCCGGGAGAACGGGCGCCCAAGGACGCGGTCTTAACGCGCGCGCGAATCAACACCGATCCCGAAGTGATGTTCCGGTCGTGGCTGCGCTCGGCGCAAAAGGGATTCGCGGACGCGCAAAGCCAGGTCGCTTTGGACTGGTATTACGGCAGAGGAACCTCCGTGGATTACGGAGAGGCGTTCGAGTGGGCCAAAAAAGCCGCCGCGCAAAACGACGCCGCGGGGCAAAGACTTTTAGGCGTCATGTACGCGCAGGGCCAGGGCGTCACGCAGGATGCGGCGCAGGCGCTGGCGTGGTTTGAGAAGGCCGCCGCCCAGGGCGACGCGTACGCGCAGCTGGATTTGGGGACCATTTATACGACGGGCGAAGGCGTGCTTCCGGATTACGTCGAGGCCTACCGCTGGCTGAGCCTGGCCTCGGCGCAGGGCCTGGAGCAAGCCAAGGCCAGCCTCGCCGCCCTGGCGCCCAAGATGACCGCCGAGCAGATCGCGCAGGCCCAGGCGCTGGCGGCCGGCGGTCCCACTGCCGCGCCCGCGGCCGGTGCGGCGCCGCAGTCCGCGCCGGCGTCCCCCCCGGCCAAGCCTTGGTGGGACCAGCCATAAGCCGCCGGGAATCCGCGGCGCTTTTTTTTGCCGCGGCGCTCGCGGCCATTTGTCTTTGCGGCTGCGCCTGGCCCTTGCGTAAGACCTCCGCCGCCGGCGAAACCCCGCTCATCGCGGCCGTGCGGAAGAATCGGCCCGGCAAAGTCGAGTCCCTTCTGGCGCGCGGCGCCCAAGTCGACGCGATGGACTCTTCCGGCTGGACGGCGCTGGTTTGGGCCTATTACGACGGCAACTTGAATCTCATGAAGGAACTGCTCTCCCACGGCGCCAACCCGCGCGCGAGGCTAGACGACGGCGGCAGCGTGCTTATGGAGTTCGGCGCCGCCACTACGCCCGGCGCCGTCAAACTGCTCGTCTCCCGCGGCGCGGACGTCGATGCCCGCGCGGACAACGGCTGGACCGCGCTCATGATGGCCGCTTCGGAGAATAACGCGGGCATGGTCCAAGCCCTGCTCGCGGCCGGGGCCGACCCGGCGCTCAAGAATGCCAAGGGAGAGACCGCCGCGGCCATCGCGCGCGCCGACGGGTATCTTGGCGTCGCCCGGATGATTCTTTCGGCTTCGGACGCCGGCGCGGCGCGGCGCTAAGCCGCCTGGGCGCCGCCCTCCTTATATATGGCTCCCCGGCGGACGATTTGGTATAAACGGGCCATGGACATGGCGGCCGTCGAGAAGGACTGGCGCGCGCGGGGATTTTCCTTCGGCGTGTGGGAAGACCCCGCCGGCCAAGTGTGGGAGAACTACGAGCACAACGAGGACGAACTCTTCATGGTCGTCTCGGGCGACGTGGAGCTTGAAATGGACGGCCGCGCCCGGCGCCCCAAGCCCGGCGAGGAGGTGCTCATCCCCGCCTGGACCAGGCACTCCGTGCGCACCTCGGAAGCCGGACCCTCCCGCTGGTTCTACGGCTACAAGAGCCGCTAGAACGGTTGGGTCTTGACTGCCCTGAAGCGGTTATTTACAATTGTTAACGCTATGGAGCGCAAGATTTTGGGCAAGATCGTTGCGACTTTGGTGCCCATGCTCCTCCTGTTGTCCTGGATTTCTTTCCCCGGCGTCGCCCGGGCGGCTGTTGGGCGCGCGCGGCCGCAAATGACTTCGGCCGCGCTGCACGCTTTTCCCCGCCGGACGGGCGGACTGCCTTTGGGCCGGAAGCGGGCGCCCGCGCGCCATGACGCTCGCCGGCGCCGCCATCAGCGCCACCAAGCCGCGCCCGGCGCTTTTGCGGCGCTTGCGCTGCGGTCCTCGCGTCTTGCGCACCCGAACCTGGCCCGTCTGACCGCGCCTCGCCGCTTCTTAAAACACCCTCCCGCCTTCGCCTGAACCCGCCGCCGTTTCAGCCGTTTCCGTGCCAGATAGCGCATCGCCGTCGCGAAGGAATCAGAAAGAGATGAAGTTTGAAATCATGGTGTTGTGTTGCATGTGGATACCGGCCCTGCCGGCCTTTGCGGGCCGCGCCGCTCCGGTTCCGGTTCCGCCCGCCTCGGCCGCCCCGGCGCGGTGGCTGCTCTCCGGGCCTGTAGTCTCTTCGACACAAACTCCCCAGGCGGTCTGGTCCATCTCTGACGCGCTGAAGCTGGCGCTCAAGAACAATCCTAATCTGCGCGCGGCGCGCACCAACTACGAGGCGGCGCAGGCCGCGCTGGACGAGTCTTACGGCGTCTATCTCCCCACGCTGGACGTCTCCGCGCAGGCGGAGCGAAGCACACTGCCCGCGCCCAGCGCGGGCTTAAGCGGAATCCTTGGCCAAAACAACCCCTATGCCGATGGGATGGCCGAGGTGCGCCAGACGCTTTTCGATTTTGGAAAGGGCCTGGAGCGCATCCGCGCGGCCAAGTCCGGACTGCTCTCGGCGCGGGAGCGCTACTTGGCCTTGCGCAACCTCATAAAGCTCAGCACCGAGCGCTCTTTCTACAACGTCGCCAGCGCAGAGAAGATGGTGGAGGTTGCGAAGAAGGGCTTGGCCAAGTACGAAGAGACCTACCGAGACACGAACCTCTACGTGAAAACCGGCGTGCGGCCGGCTTTCGATTTGACCCAGTCCGAGGTCCAGCTTTCGCGAGCCCAACTCAACCTCATCAGCGCAAAGAACGCCTTGGATTTGGCTCGCATCGCCCTGCTCAACATCATGGGCATGACCCGCCAGGTACGCTTTACGATCAAGGAGCCGGCCATGCAGACGTTCGACGTTCGCGCGGAATCGATGCGCCTGAGCGATTTGACCGCGGAGGCGCTCATGGCCCGGCCGGAGATGCGCGCGGCCAAGGCTGAGATATCCGCCTCGCGCGCTTTGCTGCAGGAAGAGCGACTGGAGTATTTCCCTACCTTCTCCGCCGACGCTTGGTCGGGCCGTTTTTTGCCCGACTATCCTTCAAGTTTGCGCACCGCCTACGCCTTCGGCGTGGGCGCAACCTGGAATTTGTTCGACGGCTGGCAGACCGCTTCGCGCGTGCGCGAACTGCGGGCGCGGCTCGGGAGCGAAAAAGCGCTTTTTAACGCCGAGGCCGAGCAAGTCGTGGCCGAAGTCGCCAGCGCCTACATGAACTTGGTGCGCGCGGAGCAGAGCGAGCGCGTGGCCCAGAACAGCCTGTTTTTCGCCAAGGAAAACCTCAACTACGCGCAGCTGCGCTACACCAACGGCGTGGGCACGATGCTGGAGCTTCTTACGGCGGAGACCTCTCTGGTCAACGCGCAGGCCGATTTCGTGCAGACGCTCTACCGCCGGGCCATTGCGGTGGCGTCGCTGCGGCAGGCTGTGAACGTGCCGCTTAAAGGCGAGAAATAATCATCACGGAAAAAATATGAATATAGAAGACATGGAAGGCAAGGAAGACATCGGAGATACCGCTTCAGATCAGGAAGGCTCGCAGCGGCATCGTGAGGCGCTTTTGTCGGAGTTGGGCGCGTCTCAGGGGTGGCGCAGGGAACTGGCCGCGATCCTGAGATCCAAGCCCGCGCTCTATGCCTTGGGATCGCTCGCGTTTCTCGTCGTTTTGCGCCTGGGCGTTAACTGGCTTGCGCGCGGCGGCAAGAAGGCGCAAATCCCTACGGTGTTGGCCATTCATCCCGCTCTGCGCGAAATGGACAAAGTCCTTAGCTTGCCCGCGAACATTGAGGCCATCGAGGAGGCCAAGCTCTACGCGCATGCCAGCGGATATATCCAGGACGTCTACCACGATGAGGGAGACTACGTCAAGGCCGGAACCCTGCTGGCCGACATCAACGATCCGGACGCGGTGCAGGCCTACAATCAGGCCAAGGCCAACTACAAGCTCCAAAAGGAGACGCGCGCGCGCTACGCCGAACTGCTGAAGGGCAACGTCATTTCCGAACAGGAGTATGACACCATCGCGGCCGCGGCCGCGGAGGCCAAGGCCCAGTTGAACGCCGCCAAGGCCAACGTGGAGTACGCCCGCATCCGCGCGCCATTCACCGGATCCATCGCCCGGCGCTACATGTATGTGGGAGACTTGGTGACGTCTTCCTCCCAGCCGGGCAAGGCAACGCCGATATTCCTTATGGTCAACGAATCGCGCCTGCGCATAGCCGTCTACGTCCCGCAGAGCGCCATCGACGGCATCCACATCGGCGACCCCGTGAGCATCCGGGTGGACGATCTCCCCGGCAGGGTCTTTCACGGCGCGGTCAGCCGCATCGACGCGCAGCTCAACGTCGGCACCAAAACAGAACGCGTGCTGATCGACATTAAGAACAAGAGCGGCAAGCTCCATGCCGGCATGTTCGTCACGGTAGGGCTGCTCATCCGGCGCGACAAAAACGCCCTGACGGTTCCCTTGGACGCCGTGCTCGGCCCGCAGAGCAATCCTTACGTAGACACAGTGGTTAATGGCCGCATTGTTCCTAAGCCGGTTAAGATCGGGTTTTCAAATTTAAATTTTGTCGAAATTTCCAAAGGGCTTTCCCTCGGCGATATCGTGGCCATTCCCGGCGCCATCGAGGTTTCAAAGGGAGAGAGAGTTAATCCCATGGAGCGTCCGGTCTCCGGACTTGCCGTCCCCGGAAAAACAGAAAAATAGGTTCATGGTTCGTTTCGCGCTCAAATATCCCTACACGGTCATCGTCGCTGCGTTGATGCTGCTGGTGGTGGGCATTTTTTCCATGATGCGCCTGCCCACGGACATTCTGCCCACCTTCAAGCTTCCGGCGGTGATGGTCGTGACCACTTACAAGGGGATGCCCGCGGAAATGGTGGAGGCCGACATCACCAATCGGTTGGAGCGCTGGCTCTCGCAGGCCTCGGGGCTTGACCACATCGAATCGCGCTCTCTGATCGGGGCGAGCATTCTCAAGTGCTTCTTTCAGCCGGGCTTCGATCCGTCGAACGCCTTGGCGCAAATCAGCTCGCTGGTCATGAGCGATTTGCACTATCTGCCTCCCGGCACGCTGCCGCCCATCGTGATGTCCTACGATCCGACGGCCAATCTGCCCATCGCCTTGGTCAGCGTGTTCACGCCGGGCCTGAGCCAGGCCAAGCTGTGGGACGAGTCGAACTTCGTCATCCGTCCCGTCTTGAACGCCGTATCCGGGGCCGTGGCCCCGGTGGTCTTCGGCGGCAAGCTTCGGGAGGTGATGATGTTCATGGACCGGAACAAGCTGGCCGGCTACGGCCTCTCGCCGCTCGACGTGGTCAAGACGCTGACGCGGGGCAACGCGATGGTGCCTACGGGGGACGCGAAAATCGGGCGCTACGACTACAGCATCCGCTCCAACGGGATGGTGCCGACCATCGCGGATTTCAACAAGCTGCTCATCAAGGTCATTCATGGCGCGCCGGTCTTCATCCGTGACGTCGGGCGCGCGGAGGACGCCTCGGCCATCCAGACCAACATAGTGGAGGTCAACGGGGTCAAGCAGACGGACATTCCCATCTATCGGCGGGTCGGGAGCAATACGCTGGCGGTCATCGCGGGGGTGAAGAAGGCGCTGCCTCGCGTATTGGTGCGCCTGCCGCCCGGATCGCGGCTGAACCTCATCTTCGACCAGTCCGTTAAGATTTCAAACGCCATTAAGGACGTCATCCGCGAGCTCGTGGTCGGCGTGCTCTTGGCCGCGCTGGTCATTTATTTCTTCCTTGGCAGCCTTACTCCCACGCTGATTGCCGCGGTCGCCATTCCGCTCTCCATCATCGGCTGCATGATCGGGCTTTACTTCACCGGCCAGTCGCTCAACTTGATGACTTTGGGAGGGCTGGCTCTGGTCACGGGTCCGCTCATTAATACGGCCGTAGTCGTGCTGGAGAACATCGAGCGGCACCTGCATTCGGGCAAGCCTGCGGTCTTGGCGGCCGAGGAAGGCGCGACCGAGGTGTCCCTGCCGGTGCTGGTCTCCACTCTGGCTCTCATCATCGTCTTTTTCCCCGTCATCTTCTTCCGAGGGCTGGGCAAGTTCCTGTTCATGCCCATGGCCTTGGCTGTGTCCATGGCCGTGCTCATTTCCTACTTTACGGCCATGACCGTCGTGCCCTTGGCCGCCAGCAAATTCTTCAAGGCTGAGGCGCAGGGACATGGCAAGCGCTGGCGGGCGGTCGAGGTATTCAGCGAGCATTTCCACCGCTTCAAACGCCGCTACGAGACGGTTTTGGACTGGGCTCTGGCGCGTCCGCAAGTGACGATTTCCCTGGTCGCAATCCTTTTCGTTCTCTCCTGCATGCTGCTGCCGCTTCTGGGAACCGAATTCTTTCCGGTGGGTGACTACGGGCAGTTTTCCATCCGCATGCGGGCCGAGACGGGGACGCGCATTGAAATCACCTCGCAAATCGCGGCCGATGTGTCCAAGAGCATCCGCGACCTCCTGCCCCGGGGCAGCGTCGAGACGATCCTGGCGAACATCGGCGTGCCGCCGGGCTGGTCCGCGGCCTATACGCCCAACGCCGCGATGCACGACGCCGTCCTTCAGGTGGCCTTAACCCCCCGCGCCGCCATCAGCGCCCGCAAGGCCATCGATGTCCTGCGGCCGAAGTTCGCGGTGCTCTATCCCGGCACCCATTTCTCCTACTCGCTCATCGATCCGGTGGCCTCGGCCCTGAATTACGGCGCCTTGAGCCCGCTGGATTTGCGCGTGGTAGGGCCGAGCCTGCGCCGGGATCAAAGCTTGGCGCGGTCCCTTTTGGCCGAGGTCCAAGGGGTCCGGGGCGTGACCGACGCCTTCGTGGAACAGATGCTCGACTACCCCGCCTTCTACATTAAGGTTCACCGCATCAAGGCCGGCTACCTCGGCCTGACGGCCAACGAGGTCATCAAGGACGTCGTGACCGCGCTTAATT
The DNA here is from genome assembly GCA_027451985.1 of Elusimicrobiota bacterium. GTDB lineage: Bacteria > Elusimicrobiota > Elusimicrobia > UBA1565 > UBA9628 > JAGWJU01. The sequence continues at coordinate 4,891 of DAIDHS010000036.1, read as the reverse complement.
CCAGCGTCTATTTCGCCCTCAACTTTTGGGATGACCCGGTCACGGGAAACAACTACTTCATAGGCGCCCAGTATCCCGAATCGCAGATCAATTCCCGGCAGGCCATCGCCGACATTCCGCTTTCCTCCAGCTTAAAGGGGCAGGGGTCCAAGCAGACGCTGCTGCGCAACGTGGCGTCGATAACGAAACAGAAGATTCCTGTTGAAATATCGCACTACGATCTGCAGCGGACCTTCGACATCTTCGCCAACGTGTCCGGACGGGACATCGGCTCCATCGCCTCGGACATCGACAAGATCGTCTCTCGAACGAAGCTGCCGCGGGGCTACTCGGTGCGCTGGGGCGGCTCGGTGGCCGCCATGCGCGCGTCCTTCGGCGACATGGGCGTGGGCATCCTGCTGGCGCTGGTGCTTATCTTCCTGCTCATGGTGGCCCAGCTCAAGTCCTTCATCGATCCGCTGCTCATCCTCGCGACGATTCCCATGGGATTTATCGGCGTGTTCTGGATGCTTTTCCTGACCAATACGACCGTCAACATCCAGTCCATCATGGGCGTCATCATGCTCATCGGCATCGTGGTTTCCAACAGCGTCATCCTGGTGGATTTCGCCAACCAGCGGCTGGCCTCGGGACTTTCAGCCATGACCGCCATGCGGGACGCCGGCATCACGCGCCTGCGGCCCATCTTGATGACAGCCATTTCCACCGTCATCGCGCTGACGCCCTCGGCGCTCTCGGGAGCCAACGCCCCGCTGGCCCGGGCCGTCATCGGGGGACTTTTGACCGCGACGTTCCTGACCTTGACTTTCCTGCCGGCGCTTTACGTCCTCGCGAAGAAGAAGCGGGTCGAGGCGCTTTAGGTGGGGCGGCGCCGTTGCCTGGGACGGCGCCGCGAACCGATTTTACAGGAAGTCGAAACCTAAGCTACTTCTTGCGCGGCCTGATGACGATCTTGCGCCAGGAGCCCTCGCCCTCGGATCCGGTCACGATGTCCGGATGGTCGGCCAACTGCTTGTGGACCATCCGCCGATCGGCCGCGCTCATGGGCTCGAGGCGGTAGGGCTTGCCCGTGCGCTTGACCTCGGAGACGGCGGAGTCGAGGATTTGAAGCATCTTCGATTCTTTTTTCTCCCGCCAGCCAGCGGCGTCTAGCTGCACCGGAATGCGGGGTTCGCTCTGGCCGCGGCGGTTCAAGATGGAATTGGTCACGGTCTGAAGGGCCTCGAGCGCGAGGCCGTCCTCACCCAGAAGCCGCTCGCTCTCGCCGCCTGTAATGCGGGCTTTCAAGCGCTCCTGCTTGTCCTCCCAGGCGACCTCCACCTGCGTTCCTTCGATGCTCATGTGGGTCAATATTTGGGAGATGGTCTGCGCGATGCGGGCCTTCTCGGCGTCATCGGGCGGCGCTGACGGCGCCTGCGCAACCTGCGTCTTGGGCTGGGGTTGCGTGCGCGCCGCAGGCTTTTCCGTGGGCCGGCTTTCGCGAGGTTCGCGCGCCGGGCGCCGCTCTCCGTTGCGCGCCTGGTTCCGACCGTTGGACGAGCGGGCCTCGCGCTTGGGCGTCGCGGCCGCGGGAGCGGCCGCCGGGTCGTCCGGATGCCGCCACTTTTTCTCCCCCACCCGCACGATGGCGGGCTTGGCGCCGAATCCCATGAATCCGGACTTGGCTTCCTGGATGATTTTGACTTCCGCCTGCTCGCGCCTAAGTCCCAGCTGCTTCAACGCGGACTCAACCGCGTCCGAAACGGTTTTTCCTTCGCATTCAATGTCTTGCATCGCGCCTCCTCGAAAAGTCGGGGCTTTGTCCATGCCGCTTCAAGCGGCGGCGGCCTCTAGCTTCCTCTTGAACGCGGTCTGCAGCAGCAGTGTGCACAGGTTCGAGGTCAGGTAATAGAGGACGAGCCCCGACGGAAAGTACAGGAACATGAAGGTGAAGATAATCGGCATCCAGGTCATCATCTTGGCCTGCATGGGATCCGAGGACATGGGGTTGAGCTTGTTCTGCAGGAACATGATCGCGCCCATGACCAGGGGCAGCACGTAGTAGGGATCCTTCACCGACAAGTCCGTGATCCAAAAAATCCAGGGGGCGGCGTGGAGCTCCCAAGCGCCGCGCAGCGCGTAGTAGAGCGCGAAAAAAATGGGAAACTGGACGAGCATGGGCAGGCATCCGCTGGCCGGGTGCACGCCGTGCTTCTTGTAGACGCCCATCATCTCTTCGTTAAGTTTCTTGGAATCCTTGGCGTAGATCTGCTGGAGTCGCGTGATTTCGGGCTGGAGCTTCTTCATCGCGCTCATGGACTTGTAGCTCTTGTAGGAGAGCGGCGAGAGCAACAGTTGGATGAGCACGGTCAGCACGATGATGGACCAGCCCCAGTTGCCGGTAAATCGGTTGAGCCAGTAGAGGGCGTGCATCATGGCGCGGCCTAAGGTCGAGAAAAATCCGAAATTAATCGAGCGCTCCAGGCCCAGGTGAAAGTGGGAGAGCCAGATCATGCCCTTGGGGCCGATGTAAAAGGGAATCTTCCAGGTTTTGCTCGCGTGCGGCCCGATGAGTTCGGCGGGCGACTTCAAGGTCACTTCGGGCGGCAAGCCCGACTTGACCGAGGAAAAGCAGCCGGCCGGCGGAAGTACAGCGGCCAAGAAGTAGCTGTTATCCACGCCGACCCAGCGAAACTTGGCCTGCGAGGTCTGCGGCTTCTTGAAGACCTCTAGTTTGCCGCTTAAGCCGGGCTTGGGTTCCAAGAGCCCCAGCGCGCGCCAGACCTTCTCGTTTTCCTTCTGTTCGGAGGCGATGGTGTTCAAGCCCGGCCCCACGGACAGCGTCCAGGGCGCGCTCTCGACGGCGCGGCCAGTGGGGTTCGTGATCGTCAAATCGACTTCGGGCAGGTTCTTTTGGGTTCCTGGTACGAAAGTTTTGGTCACTTCCGTGCCGTCCGGCAGGCGCGCCGCATAGGAGAGTGGGTCGCCTTTGACCGGGCGGAAGTCGGCGGCCGGCCAAGTGGAGAAAAATCCGGGCAGTTTGGGCGGATCCTCCGCGAGTTCGATGGGCCCGGTCTTGTCCTCGTATTGGTAGCTGACTAAGCCCGCGCCCGCGGAGGCCACGCGCACGAGCGCGCCGCTGAACTTGACGGGCTTGGAGATAAACGCGGCCGCGCGCCGGATTGGTGCGGGTGAAACTGAGGCGGGCGCTTGCGCCTGCCCAGCCTCCGGCGCGGACTGCTCTGCTGGCGCTCCAGCCTGCGCCGCGGCTTCCGCGGCGGGCTTGGCCGGCGGTTCGATGTGCTTTTCGATGACGCCGAACCAGAGGGCGTAGACGCCTACCGAAAGGGTGACGGCGAGGAATAAATTCTTATCCATGGCGGGTCAAGGTTGGCACGGGATCGACGCCTCCGGCGTGAAGGGGATGGCACTTCATAAGCCGCCACAGGCTCAGGGTCGAACCCTTCAAGGCCCCGTGGCGGGATACGGCCTCGTGCGCGTAGTCCGCGCAGCTGGGCCAGAAACGGCAATGCGCGCCCATGGATGGGCGGAAGATATCCTGGTAGGCCTCGATGAGGAAGAGGAGCGCCGTCTTCATTTCGGCGCCAAAACCCCGGCCTTGCGCCAAAGGTCGATGAGGTCCTTTTCGGCGGCCGCGCGGTCCTTCCAGCGGCAGCCTGGGCGCAGGCACACGACCATGTCCGATTGCGCGTCCAGATGGGCGCGGCGCAGGCGGAAGGTTTCGCGCACCAGGCGCTTCAAGCGGTTGCGCTGCACGGCGCCGCCCACCTTGGCGCTCACGGATAGCCCCAGGCGCGCGCCGGTGGCGGCGGACTGGGGGCCGCGCGAGCGGTGCCAGAGCAGGAGGCGGTGCGCCGAAACGCGGCGCCCGCGCGAGAAGACCTCGCGGTAGCCGAGCGGCGCATCCAAGCGGACGCTCCGCCCGAAGGTGAACTCCGGCATCAAGCGATGATGAGGGTGTGCCGGCCTTTCTTGCGGCGGCGGCGCAGGACGTTGCGCCCTCCGGGAGTAGCCATGCGGGCCAAAAAGCCGATTTTGCGGCGGCGCTTTTTCTTGTGGGGGCGGTATGTGGGTAACACGATAGAACTCCAATAATTTAGTTTAGCCGCCTGTTGCGGCGCGGCTTTAACGCAAAACAGTATACAAAAAATATTACAATTCTCCCCATGAACGACCAGAATCAGGCTGAAAACATCGAGGTTTTACTCAAAGAGAAAAAGCTCTACAAGCCCGCGGCCGCGTTCGCCAAGGCGGCGCGAATCAAGAGCCTGGCCGCGCAGAAAGCGCTCGCCGCGCGCGCGCGCAAGAGTCCGGACAAATTTTGGGCCGAGGCCGCGAAGTCCCTGGCCTGGGCCAAGCCCTGGAAAAAAGTCCTGGACTGGAATCCCCCTTTCGCGAAGTGGTTCGTGGGCGGGCGCCTCAACGCATCGTTTAACTGCCTGGACCGCCACCTCTCAAGCCCGCGTCGCCACAAGGCCGCGATCATCTGGGAGGCGGAGTCGGGCCAGACGCGCACGCTCACCTACGCGCAGCTCCACCAGGAAGTCTGTCGTTGCGCCAACGCCTTGAAGAGCCTGGGCGTCAAGAAGGGCGACCGCGTGGGCATCTACATGCCCATGGTGCCGGAGGCGGCCGTGGCGATGCTGGCCTGCGCGCGCCTGGGCGCGGCGCACAACGTGGTCTTCGCGGGATTTTCCGCCCAGGCCCTGGCCGAGCGCCTGGTGGACTCCCAGGCCAAGGTCCTCATCACCGCCGACGGCGGCGGCAGTAACGCCAGCCGCTCGCGGCTATGGAAGCTGGCCCTGCAGGAACTGGCCGGACGCCTGCGGATGCCCGTTCATGTCTGCCACTTCCCCCCCGGCACCAGCAAATGGAACAAGATTGAGCATCG
>DAIDHS010000035.1 GCA_027451985.1 Elusimicrobiota bacterium | reverse complement strand
GCGGGAGTTCCGTCGGCGAATCCTTCAGCTGGCCCGCCTCAAGCCTGGCGATTCGGTGCTGGATGCGGGTTGCGGAACGGGAACTCTGGCCATCGCGGCTAAGAAGTCCTTGGGGCCAGGGGGCCGCGTTTGCGGCGTGGACGCGTCCCGGGAGATGATTGCCCGCGCGGAGAGCAAGGCGAGAAAGGCCGGGGTTGAGATCGGCTTTAAAAACAGCCCGGTGGAGCTTCTTCCGTTTCCGGACGGCCAGTTCGACGTCGTTTTTAGCACGATGATGCTTCACCATTTGGCTCCGAAAGGGCGCCGGTCTTGCGCCGCCGAAATCCGAAGGGTTCTTAGGCCCGGCGGCCGCGTGCTTGCGGTCGATTTCGCCCCGCCTGCGTCCCGGCGCAAGAGCATCCTCGAGCGCTTCCATCGGCGGCACGGCCATTTGAAAAACGACGAACTCCAGGCGCTTTTCGAAGAGGCCGGTCTGACTATTCTTGACAAGGGCCCGATGGGAATCAAGGATATGTATTTCATCTTGGCGGGCGCGGAATGAAAAAGCTGGCGCGGGCTGCCGGAGCCGTGCTGATCGTGCACTCAGCACATTTCTGCTTTCCGTGCCGACGTTTGAGCGTACCGATTCTCGTCATTGGATGCCTGGGCCTAATCATCCTCATGGCGCATCTCGGCGCTCTAGCGTTCATCGCCGGTTTCTTGCGGAGGCGCCGTCGCTAGAAGAGCGCTTCTTCTTTGCTTGCCGCTCTTCGATACCGTTGTGCCCCCACTTGGAAATTGGACAGTTTTGTGGCCGGATCAGAAGAAAACTATTATTTTCTCTTTCTTTTCCGCGGCCGCGTAGCAGTTGCAGGCGTTCTCTCCATTGAGATACGGGGGCCTTTAGATGGGATTGTAACAGGTTGCGACGAGCGAGGCCAGAGCTTCAGGTCTGAGGAAATAATCCAAGCAGCAAATCAAGATTCAGGTGGGCCGATTCAAGCGCGGCATGCAAACGGATGGACTCTTCTTCATCGCGCAAAAGAGCGGTTTCAAGTCCCACAAAAGCTCCGGCGCTCATCGTGCCGTTGCGGAAATGATCCTCGGCGTTGGCCGCCAAGGCCTTCATGGCCGAGGTCTGCTCTTGGAGCTTTTTGAACTGCTTTGACATAATGAGCGCCGCGCTATAGACTTGGTCGGCTTCGTTTTGCGCCTGGTCGAGGCGCGCCTGGTAGGCCGCGCGCAGCGCCCTGCGTCCGGCGCGTAGGACGGCGACGCTCCCGCGGTTACCGTTCAAGATTGGCAATGGAAAATTAAGAGACAGGCCAGCGGTATTGATGGGTTCCTCGTTGGATCGTCCCCATTGGGCGCCGAGGATGGGTGCGGGAAACTGGGCCAGAACGGCGCGGCGCAGGCTTTGCTGCTCGCTCTCGTAGCCCGCTTTGAGGGCCAGAAGGTCGACGCGGCGCTGTGGCAAGGCGGCGAGGGCGGCTTCAAACTGTTCTCTGGCGAGCAACGGCCGCGCCGAACCCTGTGGTCGCGCAAGCTCGGCCAGGACGGGACGCGCTTGCGGGGAAAGCCCTAGCATGTAATCGAGCCGATGGCGAGCCGCGTCGGCGTCCAGCTGGGTTCGGCGCAGGCTCGCGTCGGCGTCGGCCAGCACGGCCAAGTCGGCCGAGACCTTCTGTATGGCGGATGCGTTCTGCTGGAATCCAGCCTGATCCACGGCGTATTGATCCGCAAGGAACTTCCGGTTCCGGCTGATGATTTCCTCGAGGTCTTCGTCTTGGCGCGCCCGGATGAAGAGTAGTTCGGCCGAAGCCGCCGCCTGCTGCTCCTGCCAGAGAACGCTCAAGTCGACGCGCTTTAAGTTCTCTCGTGCCGAGGCTTTGGCCGCGCCTCGCAGGACGAAGGCTTCAAGATCCTCGCTCAAGCCCACGCTGTAGCCCGTAAACCTGGGACCGCGGGACCATCCTGCGGCCAGACGCGGATCGGGCAAAAGGCCGGCCGAGAAGAGCTGGGCGCTGGCCACGCCGGCTTTTAGACGTGCGGCTTTCAAGTCCGGGTCGTTCAGTACGGCCAACGCCATGACGTCGTTTTCATCGAGGCTTCGCGTAGAGTTGGAAATGGAAAGCCCAGGTGCCTTTGACTGCTCGGCAGGCGAGACGGGCGAGAGCGCCGCGCCTGCGTCGGGAGCCGAGGGCAAGGCCAGCGGCGCGTAACCGGCGCAGCCCGAGAAGATCAGCGCGCCCAAGGCCGGCGCCCAGAACGCGGACCAATGCCTTCGGTTCATGCCGATTTCTCCCGCGAGAGCCGCCTAAGCCGCAGGCGCAAATAAAGAGCGGGGATCAGATTCGTGCTTAAGAGCGCGCTCCAGACGATGCCTCCTAGGGTGACGACGGCCAAGCCCTGCTCGGGGGCGGCGCCTTGCCCGAAGCCCAGGGCCGTGGGCAACATGCCGAGGACGGCGGTCAAGGTCGTGAGCACGATGGGCCGAAAGCGCACGTGAAGGGCCTCCCGCACGGCCGCTTCGGGCGCCATGCCCGCGGCCTCGTTTTTACTTGCGCGATAGAGCAGAACGATGCCGTGGTTCAAGCCGATACCGACGAGCGTCAAGAAGGCGATTAGGCCCGCGGCGTTCAAGCCCACGCGGCTTGCGGCCAGCGCGAGGGCGCCGCCGGTGAAGGCCAGGGGAGTCAGCAGGAGCAGGAGCCCGGGCGCCAGAAGGCCGTCGAACTGCAGGATCATGATCCCGATCATCAGGACGAAGGCTGCCAAGGCCGCGATTCCCAGGCCCAGCGCGGCACGCTCGAGTTCCTTGTAGAGGCCTCCGAAGGAGTAGCGGTAGCCTGGAGGAATTTGGACGCCCGCCAGGGCGTGCCGCGCGGAAGCGATGGCGCCGCCCAGGGGCCCTGTCGGCGTGGCCAGGATTTCCAGCGCCCGCGCACCGGCGATGTGAAGAAGCTGGTTCGGGGTGCTCACGAGTCTGATGCGCGCCAGTTGGCCCAGCGGCGTCCAGCCCGAGGAGGTGCGGATGGGAAGGCGCGCCAAGTCCGGGATGGATTTTTCCGGAGCGTCGGCCAGACGAACGTAGAGATACAGGGGAACGTTCCCCTCCGGCACGCGGGCCGCGATTTGACCGTTGATGAGGGGCTCCAACTGCCGCTGCAGACCCGCCGGCGTGAGGCCGTAGGCGGCCATCGCCCCGGCGTCGGGCTCGATGCGGATTTGGCTCACGGGATAGGCGGCGTTGTTAAAGATGCCCGAGAGTGATGGGATTCTGCGCAGATGAGCGGTGAATTCATTCGAGAGGCGGCGCAGTTGGGCGATGCTGGAACCGAAAATGTCCAGAACGAAAGGCTGGGAGAGTCCGGAAAGGCTCTCGCCCACGCGCTCGATGGTGGGGGTGTCCAGCGCGGCCTGCACGCCCGTCATCCGGCTTTCCTTGAGGACCCGGGCACCGATGGCGTCGAGGCTGTTGACGTTGACGCCGGGCTTCAAGGCGATCTCGATTTCCCCAGCGTAGGCCGGCTCCGTGTAGGCCGTTCCCGAGGCGGAGCCGATGCGCGCGAGCACGTGGAGCACCGCTGGGTCTCGGCGCATGCGCGCCGTCATCTCGGCCACGGCGGCTTCGGTGTCGGCCAGGGAGCTTCCCGGCGGCAGGGTGAAGCTCTCCAGGAGCACGCCCTCGTTGGGAAGCGGCAGGAAGTTCACCGGGACCAGCGCCAGCGCCGCCAAACTCGCCAAGAACAGCGCCAGGCACGCGGCGACGGCGGTCTTGGGGCGGCGCAAAACGGCTGCGAACGTCTTTTCGTTCCATCGGCGCAATAGAGCAAACACGCGTGCGCTCCGCACCGATTTGTTCTGCCGGGGCGCCTTTAAGAAGCCCAGGCAAAGCGGAATGAAGCTCAGCGACACCAGGAGCGATGCCAGAAGCGTGAAGGTCATGGCCAGCGCGAAGGGGATGAAAAAGAGCCCGGCCAAGCCTCCGACGAAGAGCAGAGGGATGAAAACCGAGACGGTCGTCAGCGTTCCGGTCGCATCGGGGCCGGCGATGTCCCCCAGGCCACGCCTAATGCCTTCCCAATGTCCGTCTCCCGCTTCCCAGCGATGATAAATGCTCTCCAATACGATGATGGCGTCATCCGCCAATAACCCTACGGCCACCGTCAGGGCGCCCAGCGTCATCAAGTCGAGGCTCTGGCCCGCGGCGTAAAGCGCGGCCACTCCCATCAAGAGCGACATGGGGATGCTGAGGGCCAGAATCCAAGTGTCGCGGCTGCCTCCCAGTGCCCAAAGAAGGACGAGGATGGCGAGCAGGCCCCCAACGGCGAGATTAATCCCCAAGTCCTTTCCAACGATGCCGACCAAATGACCTTGGTTGTACGTGCGTACCCAGCGCACTCCTGCCGGAAGTTCATTGAGGGTGGAGGCCAAGGTCGCCTGGACGGCGCGTGAGACTGGTACGGTCGAGGCGCCGGGCTGCTTGAAGACATTCAAGGCCAGGGCGGGCCGCCCGTCCAAAAGTACGGCATTCAAACTGGGAAGGGCGGAGCGCACGACGCGCGCCAGCGCTCCCAAAGGAATGGGTCCGCCGGATCCGGGCACGGCGATATGTCTGATTTGACCGGCATGGACGGGAAGATTACGCGCCTCGATGAAGATGTCTTGATGCCCCTGCGTCAGGTAGCCGCCGGGAGTGAGCAGCACCTGCCCTTTGAGCGCTCGCACTAGGGCCGTCGCGCTGACGTTATAGCGGCGCAGGGCGGATAGGTCGGGCTGGACCCAGATTCCTTCCTGCCCCGTGCCGTAGAGATTGACGAGCTGCACACCTGGGAGCGCGCGCAGGGCGGGGACGACGTCGGCCAAAATGGCGCGCTGGACGCGCGCCGGATCGAGGGAGGGCGGGATGCGGACGGCATAATCGGCCACCTCGTTGATGGCGTTGCCCATGATTTGGGCCAGGGGATGGACGGACGCGGGCAAATCCGCCCGAGCCAGATCGATGGCGCCGTTGACCGCCTGGAGATCCGTCTGGGGATCGCTGCCTTGTTGGAAGCGGACATCGGTTTCGACCGTGCCGTCTCCCATGGTCGAACGCACGTTAAGAATATCCGGCAACGCCATGATGCGGCCCTCCAGGGGCCGGACGATTTGCGTTTCCAGCTCGACTGCGGCCGCACCGGGTTCGTGGGCGATGACGCTGATTTGGGGAAAATTGAAGCGGGGCAGGACCTCGACCGGGATTTTAAGCCAGGCGTATAATCCGCAGCAGAGCAGGGCTCCATAAATCAAGAGCCAGAATACGGGCCGCAGCAGGATTGCGCGCAGACCCGTCGGTTTTGGCTCCGGCATCAGTCAGGAGGCTGGTAATTCTTTGAAACGTTGCGGTGAAACTTTAGATAGGCGTTGACCGTCACGACCTTTTCCCCCGCCTTAAGCCCGCACTTGATGAAGGTCTGCCAGCCGCGCGAAGGTCCGGGAACGACCTGGCGCGGAACGTCTTGGCCCTGGGAGTTTCGTACCAGCACCCACCAATCAGCGCGATCAACGATGAGGGCGCGCGTGGGAACGGCGATTAGGGATTCAATCGGTCCCTGCAGGTCGACCGTGCCGAACATGCCGTTGATCCATCCCGGTCGAGGGACGGCCGTAGCCAGGGCCACCGATTCGCCGCCGTCCGATCTTAACAGGGCAAAGACGGCGCAGACTCTGACGGGCACGCCGTGCGGCGCATCCGTGCCTGCGGGTTTGAAGCTGCCCCGCATCCCGGGATGAATGGATTGCGCGTCCGCGCCGTAGTAAGCGGCCTTGAGCCACAGGCCTGAAGCGGGACAACCGGAGGGCGGCCTTTGGCCCCAGGCTAGTTGAGGCTCAACTTGGGCGTAACCCGGGATGAGGACGCTCATGGTGCTCAGGCGTGTGGTTATGAAGTCCGGCTCTTCGGCCTGACCCGCCGCTTGCACGGCCGAAGGCCGTGCAAGCCAGCATGTTCCCAGGACCCATAGGACCAGCAACAGTAACAGCCCAGAGCGTTTATTTCCGATTTCCATGGGCGCTAGATTATACAGTTTTTGAGCAAGACGGAGCCCCGCCTTCTAAATGTGGGGGTAAGCAGGTTACAGAGAGACGGACATACATATTGAATTTTGAGTTTAACTCTGCTATATACATGGCAGGTCTGTTGCGAAAAATAAATCGGATGAAACGAGTTCGTCGCGCAGTAGGCGTGCTTTTGGCCGCTACGCTTTTTAGCGCGGCATTCCCCCTTATGCGGGGTAATGTGTGTTGCTCCGCCATGCGTTCTTGCTGCGCAACTCCGCAAAGAACCGCGTCTCAACACCCGCTTCCTCGCCGCAAATCCTGTTGCTTAAAGGCGGGACGTGGCGCCATCTTCATCGGCCAAACGGCAAGACCGGGTTTCCAGATTGCGGCAGCCAATTATTCTTTCCGAATTTTTAAGGCGCGCCGAGTTGCGTTTGTCGCCTGCTCTTCCCCTCGTCTTGAGTCTGCATCCCCGCCTGGTCCTTCCTGCCTGTCTCCTCCTCTCGCCTAGCCGTCCTGAACGCACGTTTGAATTCATTCCGTTTCCATAGACGAGCTGATTGATTTCTGGAGGGTTTCATGGTCGTATGTTTTGGATTGTTGTTCGCCGCAGTTCTCAATGCCGCAGAGCCGATCGCTTCTGCGCCGCCTTCTTCTATTGCGATCTCCACCGGGAATATGAGCCTGAATTCCATCTTGGAATTGGCCCGGAAAAACAATCCCGAAATTCAAGCCGCGCGCCACGCGTGGGCCGCGGCGGAAAACGTCCCAGAACAGGCCCGAGCTCTTGATGATCCGACACTGGGAATTTCCCGCATGCTGACGAAGGCGGGCGTGCAGACTACCGAAGGCCCCATGATGGATCAGTTCTCCATTTCACAAAAAATTCCGTTTTGGGGTAAACGCGCTTTGCGCGGACAAGCCGCCTCTTTGGCCGCGGGAGTCGCGTATCAAGCGTTCCGCGCTAAATCGCTTGAAATCATGGATCGGGCCGTGCGCGCCTATTACGGGCTTTACTTCCTCGATAAAACCGCAGACATATTGGCGGAGCAGCAAAGCGTCCTAAACCGGTTTTCCCGTTCCGCCATAAGAAAATATGCGGTGGGAAAAGCGCCCGAAACCGAAGCCCTCCGGGCTCAGGTCGAACTGGCGAAGATCGAGAACGATTTGGTGACGGCCGAGGAAGAGCAGCAGAGCGCCCGGGCGCGCTTGAACGCGCTCTTGGACCGGTCGGCCCTGGCGCCCCTGGGCCGGCCTCAACGGCCGGACAGCCCCATATTCCGTTGGGACGAGACGGCCTGGAGCCGCCAAGCGCTGACTCAAAGGCCGGAAATCCTGGCGCTTGAAGCCCTGAAGAACAAAAACGCCGTGGAGCGCCGGCTGGCCATCCGGAACTATTTTCCGGATTTGACTCTGGGCTACCAATACAGCGAAATCGGCGGAGGAACCACCAACATTCCCTATGACGGCCGGGACGTCCAGGCTTTGACTTTCGGCCTCGATCTTCCCATCTGGCTGGGCAAGGAAAACGCCGCCCTGCGGCAATCCCGGGAGAATCTGGCGGCCTCCCGATCCGGCTTGGCAGCCATGATCGACCAGACCGGTTATGAAGTCGATGATTTATGCGTCAAGGCGGACACCGCGGCGCGGCTCTTCAAGCTTTATCAAGACGCGGTGCTGCCCCAAGCCCAAGCCGCCTTGGACTCAAGCCAAAGCTCTTACGAGGTTGGAAAAACGAGCTTCTTGAGTCTGCTCGATTCGGAGCGTTCGCTTCTATCTTTCGAATTGGACCAGGAGCGGCATCGTGTGGATTTTGAAATTGACATCGCGGATTTGGAGCGCGTCTCAGGCGGGCCGCTGTCCGCGGCGGGAGGCAAAAAATGAAGAGGGCGATTAAAGCAGGACTCGTGATTTTAACAGCCGCCCTGGCCCTGGCCGGCTGCGGCGGCGGTAAATCCGGCGCGGGGAATCAAGCGGCCGCTAAAAAAATTCTCTACTACCGCGCTCCCATGGACCCAAGCATAACCTCGCCCGTGCCCATGAAGGATTCCATGGGCATGGCCTACGTTCCGGTTTACGCCAGCCAGCAGGCGGCTCCAAAACCGGATGCTTTCGAGGTGAGTCCCTATCGCCGCCAGGAGATTGGCCTGAAGCTTGGGCGCGCTCAAATGCGGCCGCTAATTAGGGACATAAGGACCGCCGGCTGGATCGCCTACGATCCGGAACTCTACGAGGCGGAGGAAGATTATCTCGCGGCCCTGGCCTCTGACCGGAGCGCCCGGAAAAGCCAATTCGCCGAATCAAAGGATCGGGCTGCGTCCTTGCTGGAATCCAGCCGTCTCCGCCTGCGGCTCTTGGGGCTATCTAACGCACAAATAACGGCGGTGGGACGCTCGGGACAGCCAGACTCTGGGCTGCTGCTTTCCCATGGGAGAAACTCCCCCCTCTGGCTCTATGCCGACGTATTCGAATCGGACCTCCCGCTCATCCGAATTGGACAGAGGGTTAAAGCCACAAGCCCTTCTTTTCCCGGCCGAGTCTTCAAAGGAGATGTCGTTTCCATCGATCCGGTCCTAAATCCCAAGACACGCGCGACCCGCGTGCGCGTTGAAATCAAATATCCCGGCGGCGTGTTGCGCCCTGGCGTCTATCTGGATGCCGACATCCGGGTTAATCTCGGTGTGCATCTCGCGGTTCCGAGGGATGCCGTGGTTGATACAGGCTTACGCCAGACCGTCTTCGTTGATTTGAGTCATGGTTATTTGGCTCCGCGCCGAGTTGTGGTGGGCGAACATGCCGGTCATTGGGTCGAAATTTTGAAGGGTCTTAAAGCTGGCGATCGCGTGGTCACCAGCGGTAACTTCCTAATCGACTCGGAATCCGACTTCCGGGCCGCGGCGCAGGGATTCGGCCATGATTAACGGGCTTATCCGCTGGTGCTCAAAAAACCGTTTCTTTGTCTTTTTGGGTCTCGTCTTCGCCATAGGTTGGGGCCTCTATGCCTTGAAGAGCATATCCCTGGATGCGATTCCAGATCTCTCCGACGTGCAGGCCATTGTCTTCACCAAATGGCCGGGACGTTCGCCGGACCTGGTCGAGGACCAAGTTACCTATCCCATCGTGACCGCCATGCTGGGCGCGCCCAAGGTCAAGATCGTTCGAGGCTACTCCTTCTTCGGCCTGTCCTTCGTTTACATCATCTTCCAAGACGGCACGAACCTTTATTGGGCGCGCTCGCGGACCTTGGAGTATCTCTCCAAAATCGAGGGTTCGCTGCCCCAGGGCGCTCATCCCTACCTGGGACCGGACGCGACCGGAGCCGGATGGGTCTACGAATACGCGCTGGTGGACAAGTCCGGCCGCCACGGCCTCGCGGATCTGCGCTCCTTCCAGGATTGGTATTTGCGTTATTGGCTCGAAAGCGTTCCCGGAGTGGCTGAGGTGGCTTCCATCGGCGGCTACGTCAAACAATACCAGATTGTCGTCGATCCCAACGCGCTTTTGGCTTACCGTATCCCCTTGAAAAAGGTCATCGAGGCCGTGCGGCAATCCAATAGCGACGTGGGCGGGGGCGCGATTGAGATGAGCGAGCACGAATATGTCGTGCGCGGGAGAGGCTATATCAAGAATTTGTCGGACATCGAGAATATCCCAGTGGGAATAGATAAAAACGGCGCGCCAATCTTCGTTAAGAATCTCGGTTATGTGCGCTACGGCCCGGCGCCGCGCCGCGGGTTGGCCGAATTAAACGGAGAAGGCGAAACCGTCGGCGGCATTGTCGTGATGCGCTACGGAGAAAACGCCTTGGCCGTCATTAATCGGATTAAAGCTAAAATCGCCCAGGTCAAGAGCGCCTTCCCTCCGGGCGTCGAGCTCGTGCCGGTCTACGACCGCTCAAGCCTCATCCAGCGCTCCATCGCCACGCTGCGCGACAAGCTCATAGAGGAAATGATCATCGTGAGCTTGGTCATCATCCTTTTCCTCTGGCATTTCCGAAGCGCCTTGGTTCCGGTCTTGACTCTTCCCATCGGGGCTCTTCTGGCGTTTATTCCCATGTACTACATGCACATGAGCGCCAACATCATGTCCTTAAGCGGCATCGCGGTCGCTGTCGGCGCCATGGTCGATGCCTCGGTGGTCATGGTGGAAAACGCCCAGAAACACATGGAGCTTTGGGAGAAAGGAGGCCGGGTCGAACCTTTGTCCGGCGTCATCCTACGCGCCACCACCGAGGTTGGACGCCCGATCTTCTTTTCGCTTCTTGTCATTGCGGTCAGCTTCATCCCGATTTTCACCCTGCAGGCGCAGGAAGGCCGGCTTTTCAAGCCGCTGGCCTACACCAAGACGTTTTCGATGTTCTTCGCGGCGCTGCTAGCCGTGACGTTGGTTCCGGCTCTGATGCAGATATTCCTGAAGCCCGCCCGGGAATTAAGGATTAAATCCCGGTCCCTGGGCCGGATTGTCAACTTTTTCTGGGCAGGCAAGATTTATCCGGAGGAAGAGCATCCCGTCAGTCGGGCGCTGTTTCGGATTTACGAACCGGTTCTGCGGTTCGTTCTTAATTGGCGGAGGATGGCCATCGCGGTCGCGGCGCTGCTCATTGTCGCCACCATTCCGGCCTACCGGCATCTGGGTTCGGAGTTCATGCCTGATTTAAACGAAGGCGATCTTCTCTATATGCCCACGACCCTGCCGGGCATCTCCATCGAGGCGGCCAAGGTCTGGCTCCAGCGCCAGGACGAAATCTTGAAGAGCTTCCCGGAGGTTAAGAGCGTCTTTGGAACGGTCGGCCGGGCCCAGACCGCGACCGATAACGCGCCGCTGGAGATGGTGGATACCACCGTGCAATTGTTGCCTCGGGAAGAATGGCCGGAGGTTTTTCATCCGCGTTGGTACAGCGCTCGATCGCCACGGTGGCTTAAGCCTATGCTGCGCTTTTTCTGGCCCGAGAAAAAGCGCCCCACATGGGACGGGCTCATTTCGCTGATGGACCGGGCCTTGCAGCTTCCCGGCACGGCCAACGCCTGGAGCATGCCCATCAAGGCCCGCGTGGACATGACCACCACCGGCATCCGAACACCGATTGGAATCAAGATTTTCGGAGCCAATCTCTCCCAGATCCAAGAGATAGGCGAACAAATCGAAGGCGTCTTGAAGCGCGCGCCAGGCACGAGAAGCGTCTACGCCCAGCGCACCATGGGCGGCTACTTCATCGACTTCAAGGTTCGACGGTGGGAGGCGGCTCGCTACGGCCTGACGGTTGATGACGTGGAAGATATCATTGAGACGGCTATCGGCGGCATGGACGTCACGACGACGGTTGAGGGCCGCGAGCGCTACCCCGTCAACGTCCGCTATCCGCGGGATCTGCGCCGAGATCCGCAGGAACTTGGGCGCGTGCTGGTTTCCGCCCCTACGGGCGCCCAGGTTCCCATAGGACAACTGGCGGATATTCGAGTGATGACGGGGCCTCCGTCCATTACTGATGAGGATGGAATGTTGACCGGCTGGGTCTATATTGACCTGAAGCCCGGCTATGACATCGGCGGTTACGTCAGCAAGGCAAAGGCGCTAATCGCCCAAAAGGTCAAGATTCCGCCGGGCTACTATCTGACTTGGAGCGGGCAGTATCTGTACATGCAGCGCGCCCGCAAGCGGCTTCTGCTTATTTTACCTCTGACATTCTTCATCATCTTTGTGCTGCTCTTCATCAATACCGGCTCCCTGGTCAAGACCAGCATCGTATTCCTGGCTGTTCCTTTTTCCATGGTGGGAGCCGTTTGGCTGTTGTATCTTCTGGGCTACAATCTATCGGTCGCGGTCTGGGTCGGCATGATCGCTTTGGCGGGCGTGGACGCCGAGACCGGCGTGATCATGCTGCTCTATCTTGATCTCGCCTATGAGGAATGGAAAAACAGGGGCAAGCTTAAGTCGCTGGCGGACTTGGAGGAAGCTGTCGTGCACGGCGCGGTCAAGCGCGTGCGCCCCAAGATGATGACGGTGCTCTGCCTGTTCATGGGGCTTTTGCCCATCATGTGGGCGCCCGCCTACGAGGCCGGGGCCGACGTCATGAAGCGCATCGCCGCGCCCATGGTTGGCGGCATTTTTACTTCGTTTATCATGGAGCTTTTGATTTACCCGGCCATTTATATGATTTGGAAATGGCGTTGGGAAATGAAGGAGGGTAGTGTGCATGAGTCAATTGTTCGAGGCGCTTAAACATCTTGTGATGGAATATAAAATCCATCCGATTCTGGTTAATTTTACGGCGGCGCTGGTTCCGGTATCACTCTTTAGCGATGTCGTGGGAAGAGCGATAGGCAAAAAATCCCTCGAAGAAGTTGGCTTGTGGAGCCTGTTCTATGCCGCCTGCGTCACGCCCTTGACTGCGGCGGCAGGCTGGCTGTTCTGGATGAAGGACGATGTGGGAGTTCCGGGCATGGCGATTCATAAGTGGCTGGGGATGGCTCTTGCGGCACTTATACCGCTTTTGGCGCTCTGGCGCTGGCGTTTTTACGCGCGCGGGCGCCAGCCAAGCAGGATATACCTCGCGGCTGGAGCGCTTATCTTAGCGGCCCTTATTTATCAGGGCAATTCGGGAGGAGCGCAGGTTTTTAGCGGCATGTAGACCAAGCAAAATCATGGATCAACTGTTTGTTTTCTTACCTTTTGCGCGGCCGCGCCGCCAGGCGCTGCGCTCTTATATAATATGATAATATGCTCATATGTTCAAACGAGAGCGCTTGGACATGGTGCTCAAGATCAAGGCGGACTTCCTCGGCGCGCTGGCCAATCCCGTGCGCTTGGCCATCATTGAGGAGCTGCGCGGCGGCGAGTCGTCGGTCGGCCGCATGGCGGAACGCCTGCAAGTTGAACAGTCAAGCCTTTCCAAGCATCTCGCCATCTTGCGCCACGCGGGTATCGTCGTTTCGCGTAAGCGAAAATCCGCCGTTCTGTATTCCATCCGGGATCGCGAGATTTTTCGGATTCTTCGTCCCATCGCTCAAATCCTGAGGAAGCGGATGGAGGAAAGCCGTACGATTTTCGCCCGGCTCGGGAGGCCGTAAGCGGCGGACAACGCCGCAGCCGGAAAGATGAGCCAGACATTCGCGGAGCAGGCCCGCCAGGCCGCGCGCTCGCGTTTGGAATCAATCGTTGACCATCTGGCAGAGCTGTTGCCCGCCCAGGGCCCCATCGGCACTTTCGTCCATCACAACACTCTTCATGCCTTCGAATCGCGGGATTTTGAGCAGGCGGTTATTTCCGCCGGCAGTAAGCTTGGCTGCGAGCCGTTCCTGGCCGAAGAGGCGTATCGCGAGGAATTCCTCGATGACCGTATTTTGGATCGGGATTTGCGCTGGGCTCTACTTGAGGACCTTGGCCCGAAGGCTGAGAAAATAGTTTTCCACCGGCTTACCCGGCTGGACTTGAGAGAGCGGATTGCCCGATATGGGATTCCCAAAGCTTCCGGGGCATCCTTGGACTGGTTGCTGCGAGAAACCTCGACTTTGCGGCGATTTCGCGGCGACATTCCCATGGATGCCGGCCGAACGTTTGCAAACGAGGGCAATGCGGGCGTTCCGGAGCTTTGGAGCGTTTGCCTTGAAGCCGTCCAACGGAGTCCTTATGTCCCCCCGTCGTTGGCCTCAAGCACGCCTATTCGCCATCGGGACGTGCTGCTGGCGGCGTGCGGAACAGACACTGACGCTTGGGTGCATCCCGTGCTCATCCGATTCCTTGGCGGCTTTCTTGATCAGGGCTTGGCGAGATGGTCGCTGCCGGGCGCGGAGCGGGGCCTGTATTCCTGCTTTCTTTCCCTCTACTCTCACGGATGGGCATCTTTGTGCGGGCGGTGGGCATCGGCGCTTCCTCGGTTGATTTTGGAGGAGCGCCAGTTGGGTTTAGATGCGGACGCGTCCTTGCGGCGCTCGCTTGACGCATTGGGCGTCGCCGAAGATGATGTCCCTCGATTCTTGGAAGCGACCGCGTTGGCGCTGCGCGGCTGGGCCGGTATGATCCGTCAGATGGAGCAGCGTCCCGACAGGGTTCCGGCGCGCTCACGGCCCTCGTCGCTGATGGAATATCTGGCGGTGCGCCTGCTCTTGGAGCGAGCGGCGCTGTCGTACGCCGCCGGCCGATTGCCGGAATTTAGCGGCGGACTTCCGGAACTCCGGCTCTTTTTACGAAAACTTTTGCCTTCCGCGCGATTGCCCTCGGTGCGCGAGCGCGCCTGGAATCTTTTCCATGCCGCGCAACTTTGCGGTTTGACGGCCGCTAAAATGCGCGCTTTATCCGATGCTGCGGTCGCCGCGCTCGAGTTCGAACTGGACGCTTTTAACGAAACCCAAAGAAGGCGTATCCTGCACTCGGCGTATGAGCGCCGCTTGAGGAGCCGCCTTTGCGACGCCTTGGTCGCGCATCGCTCCGTCGCGGCTCCGAGATATCCCGCCTTCCAGGCCATTTTCTGCCTCGATGAGCGCGAGGAATCCTTCCGCCGGCATCTTGAGGAAGCGGCGCCCGAATGCGAGACTCTCGGCGTCGCGGGGTTTTTCGGCGTGGCCATGTATTATCAGGGCGCGACGGACGCCCGCCCGCGTCCGTTATGCCCGATTGCAATCGAGCCTAGGCACTATGTCGGGGAGGTCAAGGCCGACCCAGAGACGGCGGCCGTGCGCTGGCGGCGCTTGGGGCGGCGGCAGTCCGGCCGTCTGGGCCAACTCCTGCATTCCTTCGGTGGCACTTTTATCGGCGGCTACATTATTTCGGCGCTTTGGGGGCCGGTTTCCATCGTGCCCCTTGTTTTCCGCGTCGTTTTCCCGCGCTGGGCCAAACGTTGGACTTCGGTTCTACCGTTTTCTCAAAGGCCTCCGACGCGGCTTTTGATTGATCGTCGCTCCGGGACGCCGCCCATCGGCGCGTATTATGGCTATACGAAGGAGGAGATGGCAGGCATCGTGGGATGCCTTTTGCGCGACATTGGGGTTGCCGAGCGGTTGGCTTCGCTTGTGGTGGTGGCGGGGCACGGTTCGACGAGCCTCAATAACCCGCACGAGTCCGCGTATGACTGCGGCGCCTGCGGCGGCGGACGCGGCGGCCCGAACGCACGGGCCTTCGCGCTGATGGCCAACGATCCGGAGGTGCGCGCGCTGCTGGCCGCGGAGGGGCTGTCTATTCCCGCGGCGACCCGCTTCGTCGGCGCCCAGCGCAACACCTGCGACAATTCGGTGGAGTTCTTCGATTTGGATTTGCTTCCAGTTCAGATTGTGTTCACCATGTTTGCCGCTTACTAGCTCGTCTTCGAGTGAATTCGCAAACCAGAGAAATGTTTCTTGA
>DAIDHS010000034.1 GCA_027451985.1 Elusimicrobiota bacterium | reverse complement strand
GGCCGCGCCCTACTACCGCGCGCACGGCACCATCCACCCGGTCACCTACGGCGAGACTATGGGCCTGGCACTCCTGGGCGGGCTCTCATGGTGCGCGTCCGAGCGCCGCAAGGGAAAAGTTCCCGGCATGGCCGCGGAACTCTTTTGCCTGCTCGCGGCCGCGGGCATGGTCTTTAGCCTCACGCGCGGCGCTGTGGCTGGCTTCGCCGTCGGCTTTCTGGCGCTGCTCTTTGTTGTGGGCGAGTGGCCCAGGCTGTGGCCCGAGGTCTCGGCCCTGGCCGCGGTCGCGGCCGGCGTTTTGCTCTTCCGCCCGGGACTCCTCGCGCGGCTGCGGCACGCGAATTTCCACGGCACCACCAGCGCCGGCATCCACCTGGCACTCTGGAAAGTGGCTTGGCGCATGTTCAAGGACCGGCCGCTGTTGGGCGCAGGCTTAAGCAACTACAACACGCTCTTTGGGCACTACCACTCGCTCCCCTTCGCGGGCCAGCCGTCCTGGGGCAACGCGCACGACATCTACCTGTTCCAGATGGCCGAGCGGGGCACGGTCGGCCTGGCCGCGCTGCTCCTCTTGATGGGCACGATGACCTGGCAGGCTTGGCGGCGCGCACGCACGGAGAAGAGCTTCCTGGCCCTGTGGTTTTTCTCCTGGATGGCGGCTTTCTGGGTCATGAACCTGACCGAGTCCGCGCTCCAAGTGGGCATGGTCTGGATGCCGACCTTGGCGCTCTACTGCTGGATGGAGCGCTCCGCCGCTCCCATCCGACGCGGCGTGTGAAGGCCCTGCATAGAGCCTGCGGCAGGGCCGAAACCCGAGCGAGGGTCAATCCCGAGCGTCCGCGGAGGATGGGAGCGGCGGCGCCTGCGGACTGGAACTTTTCGGGCGCTCGCTCGTAGAAAGAGCGGGCCCTGGCGCAAACGGGTGCCCGGTGGTAAAATAGGGGGTCGGCCGATGCTCGAAAAAGACGCCATGGACATTTTGATGAGGTTCCTGGACAAAAAAGTCCGCGAGTCCGAGGAGGAAATCACCTCCAAGGGCATCCTATCGGACGATAAGGCCGTGCCGCTCATATTGAAAACCCAGTTCAATCATATCGCGCATCTGGAAGAAATCATGGACCGTCGATTCGCCGAGGTCGACGCCCGGTTCGCGCGCCTGGAAAGGAACCTGTTCGGCGGCTTCGCCGCGCTTGGTTTTCTGGTGACTTTTTTCGGCTCCTTGACCGCCGTCCTGCTGAGGTTTTCCCGCTGATCCGGGCATGACGAAGGAAAGCGCCGCCTTAAAGCCCGGGCTGCCGCCCTGGCTGCGCCACGCCCTGCGCGAAGCCGTCCACCTGGCATTGGACGGCGCGGCCGTGGCCGCGGCCTACTGGCTCGCCTACCTGACGCGCTTTAAGTGCCCCTT
This sequence comes from Elusimicrobiota bacterium, assembly GCA_027451985.1. Classification (GTDB taxonomy): domain Bacteria; phylum Elusimicrobiota; class Elusimicrobia; order UBA1565; family UBA9628; genus JAGWJU01. Next base: position 17,548 of record DAIDHS010000034.1, on the reverse strand, counting down.
TCTGACCGGCCGCCTGCCGGTCTCGACGTCGGAAATCCTCCAGCACGCCGAGCTCTACCGCGCCAACGTCTGGGCCGCGGCGCTGTTATGGCTGGCGGTCTTGAGCTATTCGTCTAGGCTCTACAGCCGCCCCTGGGCTTCGTACTCCGACCGCGTGCTGGCCATTTTAAAGGGCGCGGTGCTCGCGACCGCCCTGGCGCTCCTGGCCGCCTACGTCTACAACCGCATGGCCTTCTCGCGCCTGATGCTGGCGCTGGCCCTGCCCTGGGCCGCGCTTTTGCTCTGCGCGGCGGAATGGCTGGTGGCGCTCTGGGACCGCGGGCTCTCTCGGCTGGAGTCGGCCCGTCCCGTCCTTTTGATCGGCCAGGGGCAAATCGCCGAGCTCATCCGCGCGCGCATCCAAAGCCGGCATCCGGGCGCCGAAGTCGACGAGCGCTCGGAGCTGCCCGAAAGCGACGAGCTCTCGGTCCTTTTGCGCGAGAAGCCCTACCTCGAGGTCATCCTGCTGCGCTCGGGCCTGCCGCATGAGCGCGTCTTATCCGCGGCCGAGGCATGCGAAGCGTCGGGCGTGGGCTTCAAGATGATCCCGGACGTGCTCGAAGTGCGCCTGGGGGAAGTCCAGATGGACGAGAGCCTGGGCCTGCCCGCCTACCGCATCGAGCACCTCTCCCTGTCGCGCGCCAACTTCCTGGCCAAGCGCGCCTTCGATTTGGCCTTCAGCGCCTTGGTGCTTCTTCTGCTCTCGCCCATTCTCCTTTTGTGCGCGCTCCTCATCAAGCTCGATTCCGCCGGCCCCGTGCTCTACCGGCAGAAGCGCTACGGTTATAAGGGCCGCACCTTCGAGGTCTTCAAGTTCCGCACCATGGCCGCCGACGCCGAGTCGCGCGTGGGCGAGATCAAGGCCGCGGGGCCAGACGGCGGCGCGTTCTTGAAGGCCAAGAGCGACCCCCGCGTGACGCGCACGGGCAAGTGGCTGCGCCGGCTTTCCTTGGACGAGTTTCCTCAATTCCTCAACGTGCTCGCGGGCGACATGAGCGTGGTGGGGCCAAGGCCCCTGGCGCTTTCAAGCGGCGAGGCGGAAAAACTGCAGGAGACTTTCGGAGAGACGGCCAAGAAGCGCTTAAACGCTCTCCCCGGCATCACGGGCTTGTGGCAGGTTTCGGGCCGCTCCAACGTCAGCGACGAGCAGCGCTTCGCGATGGATCTTTTCTACATCGAGCACTGGTCCTTGGGCCTGGACCTGCGCATCATCTTGAAAACCCCCTACGCCGTGCTCTTCGGCAAGGGAGCGTACTGATCCGGGCCGGGCTCTAGTCCTTAAACCAGGCGCGGCGGCCGAAGGCCCGCGCGAGCGCGGCTTGGCCTTCGCCCGGAGGCGTCAAGCCCGCGGCCTTGAAATCGGCGTCCACCATGACGCGCACCAGATCCCCAAAGCGGATGCGCGGCTTCCAGCCGAGCTCCCGCCGCGCCTTGGACGCGTCCGCGCGCAGGTGGTCGGCCTCCAAGGGCCGCAGCAATCGCGCGTCGGTCTTGACGTACTTCTTCCAGTTGAGGCCCGCGTAGCCAAAAGCCTCGCGGCAGAACTCGCCCACCGTATGGGTCTCGCCCGTCCCCACCACGTAGTCGCCGGGCTTGGAGGTTGCCCAGGAAAAGGGTCTTCTGCCGCCCCGCCTTGATGGCGGCGACGGCGCGGCTGATTTTGCGCGTGACGAAGGCCTCGCCGCGCCGCGGGCTCTCGTGGTTGAAGAGGATGCCGTTGGAGGCGTGCAGGCCGTAGGCCGCGCGGTAGTCGGCCGTCATCCAGAAGGCGTAGGCCTTGGCCGCGGCGTAGGGGCTCTGCGGGAGAAAGGGCGATTTCTCGTTTTGCGGCGCGGGCACGGCGCCGAACATCTCGGAGGAAGAGGCCTGGTAGAAGCGGGCTTTTTGGCCGCTGCAGCGGATGGCCTCCAGGAGGCGCGTGGCCCCCAGGCCCGTCACGTCGCCGGTGTACTCCGGCATGTCGAAGGAAACCTGGACGTGGCTTTGCGCGCCCAGGTGGTAGACCTCCTGCGGGCGCGCGTGGTGCAGGATGTTGTTGATTTGCTGCGAGTTGGCCAAATCGCCGTAGTGAAGCACGAGCCCCCGGCCCCGGGCCCGATCGGAGAGAACGGGCTCCAAGCGCGAGAGGTTCAAGGAACTCGAGCGGCGCACCAAGCCGTGGACCTCGTAGCCCTTCGAGAGCAGCAGCTCGGCCAAGTAGGAGCCGTCCTGCCCGGTCACGCCGGAAATCAGGGCTTTCTTCATCGAAAAAACCTCCTGATGGTCTCCACGACGCGGCGGCGCTGGACCGGGGAAACGTCCTGGTGGCAGCCGACGTAGAAGCCGCGCTCGTTGATCCAGCGCGCCGCGGGATATTTCTTGTCGAGGTTGCCGAACATCCGGCGGTAGACCGGCTGGTTGATGAGCGGCATCAGGTCGCGCGTCTCGACGCCGCGGCGCTCCAAAAAGTGGACCAGCGCGCGCTTCTTGGCGCGGCGCACGGCCAGCGGGAAAAGCATGAAGGCGTGCTCCTGCCCGGGCGGAACCCGCGGCAGCTGCAGCTCGCCATCCAAATCGGCCAAGCCGCGCAGATAGTCCTGGGCCACGGCGCGGCGGGCCGCCAGGATGCTTCGCCAGTCCTCCAGCTGGGCCAGGCCCAGCGCGGCCTCCATCTCCGTGGCGCGGAAGCTGTGCCCCGCGCTCAAGAACCTAAAGCGCCTGTCCACCACTTTTTCGCGCCCGGCGCCGCGCTTGGAGTCGTCCATGGAGAGGTAAATCGGGTCGCGGCCGTGGTTGATGAGGCTGCGCAGGCGCGCGTCCAAGTCCGCGTCCTGAGTCGTGGCCAAGCCCCCCACGCCGGTCGTGACGTAATGGGCCGCGTAGGTGGAAAAGCAGCCGACGTCCCCCATCGAGCCCACGGGCCTGCCGCCGCTTTTGACGAACATAGCCTCGCAGGAGTCCTCAATGACCTTCAGGCCCCGCCGCCGCGCAATCGCGAGGATGGCCGGCATCTCCGCGGGCAGGCCCATCAGGTGTACCGGGATGACGGCGCGGGTCCGGCGCGTGATTTTGCGCTCGATGAGCTCGGGATTGACGTTGTAGGTGTCTTGGCGCACGTCCACGAAGACCGGGCTCAGGCGGTTGTGCAGGACCACGTTGGCCGTGGCCACGAAGCTCACCGCCGGGACCAGCACCTCGTCGCCGTCTTTCCAGCGGTATTTCTCCTTGAGCGCCTGCAGGGCGACGTGCAGGGCGCTCGTGCCGGAGTTGCAGAACGCCGCATGACGGCGGCCGTGCAGGCGCGCGAACAGGGCTTCGAAGCGGCGGGTGAAGGGCCCGTAGGAAAGGCGGTTGGCCAGGAGCGCCTCCTGGACGTAGCGGCGGCCGCGCGGCCCGACGCGCAGGGTGCCCACGCCGACGGACGTTTTCAACACGCGGATATTGTACATTATGGCGTCCGAGGCCCCGAAAAACGCATGGAAAAGAAAAGCGTCCCATACAAAAAGACGGTCTTCGTCTGCACCAACGTCCGCACGGACGGCCGCGAGGCCTGCGCCAACCCCGGCCGCGGCGGCGCGGAACTCTGCGAGGCGCTCAAGAAAGCGGTCAAGGACGCGGGCTTGAAGGGCAAAATCCGCGTGGCCAAGTCGGGCTGCCTCGATTTGTGCGCGCACGGCCCCAACCTCTTCGTTTACCCGGGCGGCGAATGGCGCTCCGGCGTCAAGCCCGAGGACGCGCCGGAAATCCTGCGCGATCTCCTGGGCTAGCGGGCGCCTGGGACGCACGCGTCCTGCGCTCGCCCCGTCAGGAGCGTTGTCGGGCTCATCTCGCTCCGGATCGCGTGCGTCCCAGGCGCTTTCAGAAAAGTTCGCGCACGACGGATGACCTGGATCCCGGCCGGCGCTTTGGGAAAACCGGCCAGACCCCGTGGGGAAGGGAGGCTCCGGCCTAAGGCCGGAGGGAAACCCGGGATGGGTTTCCCGGGGTCCGGGGGCGGCCGGTTCCCAAAGCGCCGGTTAGAGCGGGAACGCGAACTCAAAGTTCGTCTGGGCGTCCTTCAAGAGCGGCGCGCGCGCGTCCTTGGGCGAGAGCGAAGGACCCTGGATGGGCCAGGGAATGCCCACGGCCGGGTCGCTCCACAAAAGGCTGCGCTCGTGCTCGGGCGAGTAATAGGCGGTCGTCTTGTAGAGCACCTCGGCGCCGTCGCTCAAGGCCAAAAAGCCGTGCGCGAAGCCGGGCGGCACGTAGATCATGCGGGGCTTGTCCTCGGAGAGCTCGGCCGCGGCCCACTTGCCGTAGCGCGGAGAGTCCCTCCGGAGGTCCACCGCGGCGTCGAAAACGCGGCCGCGAGCGCAGCGCACCAGCTTGCCCTGCGCGCAAGGGTTCAACTGGTAGTGCAGGCCGCGCAAAACGCCTTTGGCCGAACGAGAGACGTTGTCCTGCACGAAGCGCGGCAAGCCTAGGGCCGCGAAGTCCTTTTCCTTATAAGTCTCGGCGAAAAAGCCGCGCTCGTCCTGGGCGCGCTCGTGCTCGACCAGCAGGAGCTCGGGCAGGGCCAAAGGCGAGATTTTGAAGTTCACGCCTCAAAGGGTAGCCTCCCGTCCGCGTCCCTGTCAAGCCGGGCGGTTGCGCGCGCGAAGGCGCCCGTGCTAAACTAGGCCCATGATTCTCCTCGATCCCGTCAACGCGATTACCAGCGTCTCTTTCTACCGGAAGATCGCCAAGCAGGCCTTCTCCCGCACCGTGCTCTACCTCGTCTACCTGGCCGCGATTTTCTGCGTCCTGGGCGCCGTCGCCTTGAAAGTCCGCGTGGGCCCCGCCCTGGATCAGACCTTCGACTGGCTGGCCAAGTCCGCGCCGGTCCTGACCTTCGACAACGGCAAGTTCTCCTCGCCCGCGGCCATGCCCGTGGTGCTGCGCGACCCCGCCTACCAGGACGTGGCCGTGGCCATCGACACCACGCGCACCGCGCCCGTCACCGAGAAGGACATGGACGGCGCGGGCGTGACCGCGTACCTGACCCAGTCCGACTTCTACCTGCGCAGGCCCAACGGCACCATCGAGGACCGCAGCTTCGCGGACACCAAGACCGAGAAGCCCGTGACCTTGGACGCCGCCTTCTACCAGGAGGCGGGCGCGCTCTTAAACCGCATCCTCTATCCCGCCGCGATCTTCGGGCTCTTCGCTGTGTTCCTGGTCTGGAAGCTCCTCTCCTCGCTCTTCTACTCCCTGGTCGCCATGGCGTTGAACAACGCGCTGCACGCGGGCCGCACCTACGCCGAGCTCTTCAACCTCTCGGCCTACGCCCAGACGCTCATCATCGCGGTCCAAATCATCTTCCTGTTCATGCCCTCGCGCATCCCGCTGTTCTCTTTGGTCGCCCTGGCCGTCACCGGCGCCTATCTCTACCTGGCCCTGCGGCCGGAGGAGCACCAGGAAGCCTCTCCGGCGTGATCCGGGAGGTCCGGGCCTTGCGCGCCCGCGTTCTCCTGGCGGCGGCCGGCGCCGCGCTGGCCCTGTGCGCCTGCCGGGCCAAGGGCTTTTCGCTCTCGGGCACGGTCACGGTCTCGACCCCGCTGCATGAGCGCGCGCAGCGCCCCAACTCGGTGCTCTTCATCGTCGCCAAGAACATGGGCGGCGTGCCCGTGGCCGTGCGCCGCGTGGTCAACCCCGTCTTTCCGGTCCTATACCGCTTAAGCGCCCCCGACCTGCTTCTGCCCGGCGCCGCGCCCAGGGGGCCCTTCCTCATCGAAGTGGAGGAAAATTCCAGCGGAGACGTGGGCCGGCCCCAGCCCGGGGACCTGGAAGGCCGCCGGCCCGATCCGGTGCCCAACGGCTCGCGCCAGGGCGACGTGGTCATCAACCGGATCGCGCGCTAGCGAACAGGCCGGCGCTCCGAAACCCGTCCGCCCCCGGACCCCGGGGAAACCCATCCCGGGTTTCCCTCCGGCCTTCGGCCGGAGCCTCCCTTCCCCACGGGGTCTGGACGGATTTCCGGAGCGCCGGCCGAAATGGCCCGTTGGGTACGTTATGGCGCGGGTGGCGGCGCGGGAGGGACCGCTGCGAGGAGCGCACTGGCTGTTTGGAGCACCGCAGCAGCGGAAGGCCCCGCGGCGACAGGACCCGCGCCAGGAAGGAGCGCCGGCGGCCGTCCGGCTAGGCGACCGAGAGCTCGGCGACGCGGAAGGTGGGCGCGCCCGTGGAGCCGTAGAAGGCGAGGTCCGAGCCGACGGCGTCGACGCGGGAGAGCACGTCGAGCAGGTTTCCCGAGATCATGGCCGAGCGCAGCGGCGCGCCCAGGCGGCCGCCCTCTATTTCCAGGCCCGAAACGCCGATGGAGAACTCGCCGGAGACGGGGTCGACGGTGTGCATGCCCATGACCTCCAGGACCAGAACGCCCTTTTTGGTCCCTGCGATGATGTCGTCGCGCTTGTCCTTGCCGGGCGCCAAGTAGAAGTTGGAGGCGGAGGGGCCGGGCTGGCCGCGGTAGGAGCCGCGCGCGGCGCTGGCGTTGGTGCGCCGGCCGTCCTTGTTGGCGCAGTAGACGTCGTAGAAATAGTCCTGCAGGATGCCGTCCTTGATCATGGTCTTGCGCTTGGTGGCGCAGCCCTCGTCGTCGTAAAGCGAGGAGGCCGCTCCGCCCGGCAGCCGCGGATCGTCTATGAAGGTGATAAGCGGCGAGGCGACTTTGAGGCCGATTTTTTTGGCCATGAGCGACTTGCCCTTCTGGACCGCGTCGGCGCACAGCAGATCCGCGATCAAGTCGACGAACTCGCCGGAAATCCACGGATCGAAAATCACGGCGCGGGGCCCGCTGGGAGCTTGGCGCGCGCCCAAAAGCGCGCAAGCCCGCCGTGCGGCCGTTTCGCCCAGGCGCTTGAAATCGAAGCCGCCGCCCTTCCTGGCCGAGGCCGAAGAGGATCCGATTTGGCGCTCGCCGGCCTGAAGGGCCAGGACCGAAGCGCCCGTGCCCGCGAAAGTGCCGCGCTCAACGCAAAGAAGCCCCCGCGTGTTGGCCACAGCGCTCTCCCCCCGCCCTTCGTGGTAGCCCGCGCGCAGGACGTCGCCCACCCGCTTGTCCGCGGCTTGCGCCGCCGCGCACAAAGTTTTCAAGCTCTCTTCTTTTTCCTTCCACGATCCGGCGAGCACGGACTCGTCCCAGAGCGTCGCCTCCAAGAGACCCGGCGGCGAGCCCTCCGCCGCGGTCGCCGGCGCGAAAGCTCGGAAATAGTCGCCGGCCGAGTGCTTGAGCTGCGCCAAGGCGGGCGCCAGGAGGCCCCGGATTTTGCCCGGGTCCAAGCCGCCGCAGGACGCGAAGCCCGCGCGCCCATCGTGGATGACGCGCAGGCCCGCGCCCGAGGACTCGGAATCCTCCACGGCGTCCAGGCGGCCGCGGCGCAATTCGACGCTCCGCCCGGCGCTACGGGAGAGATAGATCTCCGCCTCCGCGCCCGCGGGCAGGCGCGCGCGGACGTCATCCAGAGACTGCCCGGCCAGAGCCTTCAAATCCTCCACCGCGCTAGCGCCTCCCCATCCCGGCCAGGCCGACGTAAAGGAGGAAAAATCCCACGAGCAGGAAAAAGGCTCCCCATTTCTTGCGCTCTAGGATCATGTGGCTGTCGTTCAAGACGTAGTCGCGCAGGAAGGACATCATGCGCGAGATCAAATCGGGACGGTAGAGGTAGCCGAAGCCCAGCAGGAAAAAAACGGCGCTCAAGGAGAGCAGGATCGGCTTCACGGCGCGGCCGCCCCGTTGAAGCGGTTCATAGCCGCCTCCAGGCCTTCCCGGCGCGCCAGGCGCGCGGCCGCGGCCGCGGTCTCGAGCACGCCGTCCAAGGTTTTTTCCTCATCCGGGGAAAAGCGGCCCAGCACGAAGGCCGCGCCGTCGGCTTGGGGAGGCTTGGGCCCCACGCCCAAGCGCAGCCGGGGAATCTCCTCCGTGCCCATCTCCTCGATGATGGAGCCCATGCCCTTGTGCCCGGCCGCCGAGCCCGCGGGCTTCAGGCGCAGGCGCCCGAAGGGCAAGTCGAGCTCATCGTAGCAGACCAGGATTTCGCCGGGCGAAATCCGGCGGAAGGCCGCGAAAGCGCGCACAAAGCGGCCGGACTCGTTCATGAAGGTTTCCGGCTTGGCCAGCAGCAGGCTGTCGGACTCCGCGCAGACGCCCAGACCCTTGAAATTTTTCCAAGCCGCGTTCGGGCCGGCCAAGAACTCCGCCAGGCGCCAGCCCACGTTGTGCCGCGTGCGGGCGTAACGGGGGCCGGGATTGCCCAGGCCCACCACCAACCGCAGCTCGGCCAAGCTGGTCCGCGCCTACTTTTTCGCCGGAGCCGCGCCGCCTTCCTTGGCCTTGGGAGCCGCTTCCTTGCCGCCCTCCTTGGCCTCCTTGGGCAGGGGCTTGCCTTCCTCGTCCTTCTTGCCCTTGACCTGGCTGAGCTCGGGCTCGGCCGGAGCCGCGCCCGCGGCGGCGGCGGCATCCGCGGCGGCGGGAGCAGGCGCCGCTTCCTCGACCTTGGCGATGGTCACGTGCACCACGATGTGCTCGGGATCCTCCAGAACCTCGACGTCGCCGCCTAACGACAGGTCCTTGACCGAGAGGTGCTTGTGCAGCTCCAGGCCGGAAACGTCCACGTCGACAAATTGCGGAACCTTCGCGGGAAGAGCCTTCAAGGTCAGCTCGCGCAGCTCGTGCTGGAGCACGCCGCCGGAGTTCTTCACGCCCGGCGCCTCGCCCTTGATGCGCAACGGCACCTTGGCCGTGATCTTGCGGCTCATGGAGATGCGCTGGAAATCCGCGTGCCAAAGCTGCGAGGAAACGGGATGCCTCTGGAGCTCCTTGACGATGACGGTCTCGGTCGCGCCGTCCAATTCCAGGTGCAAGATGGCGTTGACGCCGCCCTTCCTGCGCGCGGCGATGATGTCCTTCTCCGCCACCTCAACCAAAATCTCCGGCTTGCCCTCGCCGTAGACGACGCCCGGCACGCGTTGGCCCGTGCGCAGGGAGGAGAGAGCCTTCTTGCTGCCCTTGGAGGGCCTTTTTGTCGCCGTCAATTTGATGTCTTCCATGTTTTTTGACCTCTGGTATATTTAGACGAAAAGGGCGCTGATGGATTTGCCCTCGTGGTTGCGTGAAATCGCCTCGCCCAGCAAGGGGGCGATGGAAAGGACCTTGAACTTGCCGCCGTCCAGGTTCCTGATGGGAATGGAGTCGGTGAGGATCATCTCCTCGATGTCCGACTTCTCGATGAGATCCAAAGCGGGTCCGGAGAGCACGCCGTGCGAGCAGGCCGCGAAAATGCGCCGGGCCCCGGCGGCCTTGATCTTGGCGGCGACTTTGGTCAAGGTGCCCGCGGTGTCGACCATGTCGTCCAGGATGAGCGCGGTCTTTCCGTCCACCTCGCCGATGATGTTGTAGACCGAGGCCTCGTTGGGCCGCGGCCGGCGCTTGTCGATGATGACGAGGTGCGCGCCCAGGCGCTTGGCGAAGGCCCTAGCCCGCTCGACGCCGCCCACGTCCGGCGAGACCACCACCAGGTCCTCAAGCCCCTTCTTGCGGATGTAGTCCAAGAGAATGGGCGCGGCGTAGAGGTGGTCGACCGGAATGTCGAAAAAGCCCTGGATTTGCGCGGCGTGGAGATCCACCGTGATGACGCGGTGCGCGCCGGAGACCGTGATGAGGTTGGCGACGAGCTTGGAGGAGATGGGCACGCGGGGCGCGGTCTTGCGGTCCGCGCGCGCGTAGCCGAAATAGGGGATGACCGCGGTGATGCGCCCGGCCGAGGCGCGGCGCAGCGCGTCCATCATGATGAGCAGCTCCATCAGGTTCTCGTTGACCGGGCGGCAGGTGGGCTGGACGACGTAGCAGTCGTGGCCCCGCACGTTCTCGTCGATCTGGACGTTGATCTCGCCGTCGGCGAAGCGCGTGACGGGCGCGCGGCCCTGGGGAGCGCCCAGGTAGCGGCAGATGTCCTCGGAGAGGGCCCGGTTGGCGTTGCCGGAGAAAATCTTGAAGCGCGGGAAGATGCGCACCGGGTCGGGCTTGGCCGGCGCGGGCGCGGTCTTGGTCCTAGGCATGGCGTCCTCCGGCGGCTTTCCGGTCGCCGTTTAAAAGCAGGCCGTCCTTGGCCCGGTCGGGCTTGTTCTCCTGCCGCGCGCGGCCGAAGGCCAGCGCCCCCGCGGGCACGTCCGCGTCAATGGTCGAGCCGGCGGCCACCAGGGCCCCGCGCCCCACGCGCAGGGGCGCCACGATGGTGGTGTTGGAGCCGATGAAGGCCTTGGCTTCGATGGTGGTCTTGTGCTTGGCGCGGCCGTCGTAATTGCAGGTAATCGTGCCGGCGCCGATGTTGACATCCTCTTTGACGTCGGCGTCGCCCACGTAGCTCAAGTGGTTGACCTTGGAGCCAGCGCCCAGGCGCGTGGCCTTAAGCTCGCTGAAGTTGCCCACCCGCGCGCGCGGCCCCAGGACCGAGTCCGGGCGGATGTGCGCGAAAGGGCCGACCTTGCTCTTCTCGAGCACGCGGCAGCGCAAAAGCCTCGACATCTCGATTTCGCACTCGGCGCCCACCTCGGAGTCGTCGATGAGGCAGTGCGGGCCGACGACGCAGTCGCGGCTGATTTTGGTCTTGCCGCGCAGGACCGTGCCCGGCCAAATCACGCTGTCGCGGCCCACCTCGACGTCGGCGTCCACGTAGGTCGAGGCCGGGTCGACCACGGTCACGCCCGAAAGCATCAGGCGCTCGAGCATGCGGCGGTTGAAGTGGCGCTGGGCCTCGGCGAGCTGCACCCGGGTGTTGACCCCGCCGATTTCCTCCGGCGAGGACAGAAGGTGCGCGCCGATGCGCCCGCCGCCCGCGCGCGCGACCTCCAGGACGTCGGTCAAGAAAAATTCCTTTTTGGGGCCCTTGGGCGAGACCGACTTCAAGGCCGCGGCCAGGGCCTCGGTTTCGAAGCAGTAGACCCCGGAGTTGACCTCGGAAATCAATAGCTCCTTGGACGAGGCCACCGCGTCCTCGACGATGCGCAGAACCTCGCCCAGGGGGCTCCTCACCACGCGGCCGTAGCCGCGCGGGTTGCGCACGCGCGCGGTCAAAAACGTCACCTGGTTTTTCTGCTCCTGGTGCAGGCGCAAAAGGGCGTAGAGGCTCTCGTAGGTGATCAAGGGCGCGTCGGCGCAGAGCACCACCGCGGTCTTGAACTTCTTGAGAAAGGACAAGGAAGTCATCACCGCGTCAGCCGAGCCCTTGGGCTCCTTCTGGCGCACGAAAGTCAGCGGGCGCGCCACGCCGCCCTCCTTGGCCATGGCCTCGCAGGCGGCCTTGACCTCGTCGCCCCGGTGGCCGACGACCACGCCGATTTCGGCGGGCTTCAAGGCGTTGGCCGCGCGCAGCACGTGGAAAATCATGGGGCGTCCGCCGACGGGATGGAGCACCTTGGGGGTGGCCGAAGCCATGCGCGTGCCCGCGCCCGCGGCCAGGACCAGCACGCCCAGTTCCCGCGCTTGCCCGCTCTTCATGGCCGCCTTGGTTCCCAGGCCTGGACTCGAACCAGGAATAGCGGATTCAAAGTCCGCTGTGTTACCATTACACCACCTGGGAGTCTCCGGCGAAAATCCGTCATTGCGCGCCGCCGGACGCCGATCCCGCGGGCGGCGCCGCCTTCTTCTTGAGTTCTGCGTGGTAGGAAGCCAAAACCTTGTCCTCGAGCGCCTTGCGGAACTCGGCCGTGACCGGGTGGGCGACGTCCTGGTAGGTGCCGTCGGGCAGGCGCCGCGACGGCATGCAGAGAATGAGCCCCTTGTTGCTGGAGATGATCTTCATGTTTCGCACGGCAAAGCAGTCGTCGAAGGTCACGGTGGCGAAGGCCTTCAACTTGTCTTCTTCCCGCAGATGAACCCGAATTTCCGTTATTCGCAACGCGTCAGCCGCCCAAGGATGTCAAAAAAACTTTCCAGGGATATCCCGAAAGGCGCGCCAGGACCCGCTTCCCCTCTTCATGCGACGCGGCGAACCCGAACACCGACGATCCGGATCCGGACATGCGCACGCCCGAAAGCCCCGCCTTCTCGAGGATGGCCCTGGCCTGCTCCACCGTCCGCAGGGAGTCGATTTGGGCCTCTTCCATGCGGTTGAAGAAAAGTCCCGAAAGATCCTCGAGGGGACGGCCCTTTTCCAGGCCCCGGGCCAGTTTATCAAGCTGGGACAGCCTTGTCAACACGTCGGAGCGGGGGGCCTTGGGCAGCGCCTTATAGGCTTCCGCCGTCGAGATCGCGACCGCGGGGTAGGCCAGGATCATGTAGGGCAGCGTGTGCCGAACTTTCAAGGGTTTTAGGCGGTCGCCGATGCCGCGCGCCAAGGCGAAGGCGGCTGGCTGCAGGAAAAAAGGCACGTCCGCGCCCAGGCTCTTGCCGATGTCGAAGAGGAGCTTCTTGGTCTTGGCGCCCTTGGGCAATTCGAAGAGCTTGGCCAGGACCAGAAGCGCACCGGCCGCATCCGAGGAGCCGCCGCCCAAGCCCGCTCCCACGGGAATCCTCTTGGTCAGGGCCAGGCGCACTCCGCGCTTGACGCACGCCGCTTCGCACAAGCGCCGGGCAGCGCGAAAAACGAGATTGTCCGGCCCCGCCGGCACCGCCGGGGCGCCGTCCTCGGGCAGGACCTCGAACAAAAGCTCGCCGCCAGGCGCCCAGTCGGCGTCGAGCACGTCGTAGAGATGAATCTTGGCCATCAAGCTCGCGATGTTGTGGTAGCCGTCGCGGCGCTTGGAGACGATTTCCAGGAAGAGATTCACCTTCGCCGGGCACTGGATCTTCATGGGACCAGAGCGGCGGCGGAGAGCGGGGAAAAGCGCGCGTGGGCCTGCGTGAGGGATATCCTCATCGTGAATCCCCGGCCGGAGAAGACGAACTCCTGCGGCAGGGCGCGCCTGTTTTGGAATGAAAAGCGGCGCAGCTTCAGAATCACGCCCGGCCAATGGGGTGAGCGCACCTCGGAGACGAAAAGCCCGCCTCGGCCCAGGATGAGGGTCCAGTCCGGCCCTTCCAGCCTGGGCTTGAAAAACCAGGGCTTGACGTAACGGACCCGGGACTGCGCGTAGATGGCGCCGCTCAAGTAGCCGCGCAAAAGCCCAAGGGCCGCCCCGGCCGCGGCCTTGACCGCGGCGTGGGCCAAGCCTCCGGCCTCGAGCGCCCCGGCGGAGACGGCCAAGCCCCGGCCGTCCAGGCGCAGGTCCGCCATCGGCGTAAAGAGCGGACCCATCCACTCCAGGTCCAGGTCGCCGGGTCCGCGAAAGGAGATGAGCCCCGTAAATGAGAATGTCCGGCCCATAACCTTGCCGCGCACCGCGCACAAGCCGGACACGCGCTCCAGGCCGCCCTGGGCCGCGGCGAGATACTTGAGATAGAGCGGCCCCAGCTGCGCGGCCAAGAGGCGCCGACGCGCGGGCCGGGCGCGGGCGTCGCCGGAGAACTTCGGCGCGGCCAAAGACGCGGAGCGCATCAGGGCCTTCCAGGACGCGGGCCAGTCGCCCTCCTGCGCGTAGGCGTCTCCCAAGTGCATCCAGATGGTTTCGTCGTCCGGGATAAGGGAGACCGCGCGCGAAAGCTCGCTCACGGCCTGGGTCGAGCGGCCCTCTTTGAAATAGGCCCAGCCTAGGGAATCGACGTAGGCGCCGTTGTTCGGATCGAGCTTGACGGCCCGGCTCGCCAGGCTCTCGGCCTTGGCGAGCTCCAGCCCCCGGTCGGCCAAGGAGTAGCCCAGGTAATTCAAAGCCGCGGCGTCGTTGGGATCGCGCGCGAGCAGCGCGTCGAACTCCTTCTCCGACTCGGCCATCCTGTTCTCGGATTCGAGCAGGCTCGCCAGCTGGTAGCGCGCGTCGCGGAAATCCGGCCGCGCCTTCACGACGGCGCGCAAAAGCGCCTCGGCCTTGGCGTTTTGGCCGAGATCCAGCCGGCCCAAGGCCAGGAAATAGGAAACCTCGACGTTGTCCGGCCAGAGCGCGTGCGCGCGCGCAAGAACCTTGACCGCCGCGGGCGTCCGGTCCATCTGCGTCAGGTCGTAGCTCAAACGCAGGGAGAGCGCCGGGTCCTGGCCCAGGGCCGCGCTCGAACTGATGAGGGCCGCCGCGGCCGAGAAGTCCCCGCGGCTCTCCGCCTCCGCGGCCAAATAATCGTCGGCCTCCGCGTCCGAGGGCGCGAGCTCATGCGCGGCCAAAAAGCGCGCGCGCGCTTCCCGGCCGTCGTTCTCTTCAAGAAGAAGGTCCCCCATGTGATCGAGCAGCGGGGCGCTGGGCCCCGCTTGTTCCATGATGACGCGGTACTGCGCGAGCGCCGCGGGCGTGTCGGTCTTGACCTCGTAGGCCTGGGCCAGGGCGTAGCGGCCCTCCAAAGTGTCCAACTCCGGATCCATGGACGCGGCGGACTCCAGATCCCCGCGCGCCCGGTCCAGGTCCCCCGCCATGATTTCGATTTTGGCCCGCTCGTAGCGGACCGCGGCCGCCTCGGCCGGGTTGCGCTTCAAAAATTTCTCCAGAAACCGCAGCGCCCGGGACGGAGAATTCACGGCGATGATTTCGGCCTTGGAAAACGCCGCGTCGGCGGAGGCCGGATTAAGCTCCAGCGTCTTGCCGAAGGCCGCCAGAGCCGCGTCTTTTTCGCCCGCGGACCAGGCGACCTGGCCCAGAAGCAGGCAGGACTTGGCGTCCGAGGAGTCCACGGCCACGGCTCGCCGCGCCCAGGCATTGGCCTCGCCCGCGTCGTTGGAGTTAAGGGCTTCCCGGGCGGCTTGGCGCAGCAGATAGGGGGAGTTCGGATTAAGCGCGAGCGCGGCGCGGTAAGCTTTGAGCGCGCCCTCGCTGTCGCCCTGATTCTCCAACAGCAGGGCCTTCATGTAAAAATCCAGGCCGGGATTGCGCGCGGAAGCCGCAGCGGCGTCCTGCGCGAAAGACGCCCGGGGCGCCCAAAGGCCCAGGGCCAAGGCCGCCAAAACGGCCGCGCGCTTAAGAGGCTTCAAGGGAGAGATCCATCAAGAGGGCATCGGAGCCGTCATTATAGAATTTTGGCCTCCGGCCCACAACGCAAAAACCGCAGGACTCATAAAGCTCGATGGCCGCCGGATTTTTCGCGCTCACCTCGAGCGTGACCCGGGACAAGCTCCGCGCGCGGCAGCGCTCCAGCAGCGCGTTCAAGAGCCGCCGTCCGAGGCCGCGCCCTGCCGCTTCGGGCGCCACCGCGAGCGTGGTCACTTGGCCCTCGGGCGGGATTTCCCACAAGCCCGCGTAGCCCGCGACAACGCCGGCGTCCTCGAGCACGACGAAATAGGAGCGATCCCAGCTCATCTCGCGCTCGAACTGCGCTCGGCTCCAGCCGGGCGTGGTGGGCCAGCGGGCCTCGATGGCCAGGAGGGCGTCTAAATCAGCAGGCCGGGCCGGTCGGATGCCGTCGTTTTTCATAGCCGGCGGTCTTCAAGTAGAGCGGCTCGAACGCGGGACGCCTGCCGCCCGAAAGCGCCGCGGCCGCGGGCGCCAGAAGCTCCCGGGCGCCGGGCGCGGCCGAAAAGACCGCAAAACCGCGCTTCTCCCACTGGGCTTTCGCCGCAGGCCACGCCGCGGCCTCGACCCAGGCGGGCTTCGCGGCGGGCTTGGGCGCGCGGCCGGCCGCGCCGAAGAAGCCCTGATAAAAAATTTCCCCGCGCGGGCCCGTCAAGGCCGGGCAGCGCCGGCCTCCCGGCGTAAAAGCGAAGGCCGCGGCCTGCAAGCGCGAGACGGAAAGCGCGGGAATCCCCAGCGTCCCCGCGGTAACCGCGGCGTAAGCCATGCCGATGCGGATGCCGGTGAAGCGTCCCGGTCCCGCGGCCGCCGCCACCGCGTCCAAGTCCCGCAGTTCCAAGCCGCCGCGGCGCAGGACTTCCGCGGCCGCGGGAAAAATCGTCTCGTCGTGAGGCTTGGCGGAACCCCGGCGCAAAAGAGGATAAATCTTTCCGCGGGACAAAAGCGCGACGCTCAAATCCGGCCCCGAGGCGTCGACCGCTAGGATGTTCATGCCCGCCCCAGCGCCTTGAGCACCGCGCGTCCTCTGGGGCCGCGCGCGCGGAACTTCAGGCGGCGGCCGCGCCGCGCGACCGAGAGGGAGACCTCGAGACGATCTTTCGGGCAATAGGCTTGGGCGGCGTCGGGCCATTCGATGAGGCAGACGCCCGCGGCGTCGGCCAGAAAATCCTCGATGCCGATGTCGCCCGATTCGGCCGCCGCGATGCGGTAGAGATCGAGATGGTAGACCGCGCCGCGCCGCGCGCGGTAGGTGTGCGCCAGCGTGAACGTCGGGCTCGCGACCAGGCCCTTGAAGCCCGCGCCGGACGCGATGCCCTTGGCGAGAGTCGTCTTGCCGCTGCCCAGGTCGCCCGAAAGCAGGACCACGTCCCCGCCGCGCAGGATTTTCCCCAGCCGCCGCCCCAGGGCCACGGTCTCCTCCGCGCTTTGGGTCGTGAAGCTCCGGGACGAGGCCGCGGTCATAGCGCTTTGAAGGCCTCGCACAGCTCGTCGACGACTCCGGACGCGGTCGAGGCCCAAGGCGTGGCGCGGCGCCCGGCGGCCTCGCCGGCCTTGCCGTGCAGCCACGCGGCCAGCGCGGCCGATTGCATCGCGGCGTCGCCAGAGCCGCGGCCCGAGGCCAGGCGCTGGGCCCACAAGCCCGCCAGAAGCCCGGTCAGCACGTCGCCCGAGCCGCCTTTGGCCAGGGCCGAACCTCCGGTTTGATTCGTCCAAATCGTTTTTCCGTCCGAAACCAGCGTGCGGTGGCCCTTGAGCAAAACCGCGCAGCCCCAGCGGCGCGCCAGGGCCCGCGCCGCGGCCGGACGGTCGGCCTCGACGCGGGCGGCCGTCGCGCCCAGGCAGCGGGCCATCTCGCCCGGATGCGGCGTGACCACGCAGCCGCCCGGGCGCGCGAGCAGGCGCCGGACCTCTGCTGGGCCGCGGCCGGCGAGGATGTTGAGCGCGTCGGCGTCCAAGACGGCCGGGGTCTTGACGGCGGACAAGAGCTTAAGCAGGAACTTGGCCGCCTCGGGCCGGTGCGAGAGGCCCGGACCGACGGCCATCACGGTAAAATTTTTATCCGCGGCCTCGCGCGCGAGCTCCGCGGCCGCGGCCGGGGAAAAAGCGCCCGCCGGGCTCTGCGCCAAGCCCAGGGTCATCGCCTCGGGGACTTGTCCCGCGACGGCGTCTTGAAGCCCGCGCGGCACGGCCAGGGTGACCAGGCCCGCGCCCGAGCGCGCCGCGGCACGGGCGGAGAAAATCGCCGCGCCCGCCATCCCGCGTGAGCCCGCGACGACGAGGACGCGGCCGAAGACGCCCTTGTGATCGCCAGGGCGGCGCGGCGTCAGGGCCGCGCGCAATTGCCGGCGCGAGAAGCTCTTGGAACGAGGCGGGCGGATCATCGGGACCTCATGGCGACCGCGACCGCGTAGTCGCGGCTGTGCGAGAGGGAGATTTCGATGCCCGGCTTTTTGCGGCCGCGGATGAGCGCCCGGGGCCGTCCCGAGTCGTC
>DAIDHS010000033.1 GCA_027451985.1 Elusimicrobiota bacterium | reverse complement strand
GACGATGGGTGCGACCAGCACCGCCCAGGAGCCGTGCTCGCGGGGCATCATGGGCGGATGCTCACCGGGCGTGGCAGCAGCAGGCGTAGCGCTCCTCGGGAATCGCCTCCATCGCCGCCCGCGTCAGCGCGAGGCCTTCCTGGCCCAGCGCTTCGTCGATGGCGGGATAAAGCACGCGCTCTTCCTTCATGTTGTGGGCGCCCAAAAGCGCCAGGAGTTCTTTTTCCTCGGCGTCGCTCTCCGGATCGGCCCGGCGGACTTTGTCATGCAGGGCGTCCAGGAACCCCTTGATCTCGCGGTGCTCGCGGCGCATGACCGAGACGGGCCCCGGCGCCGCGGCCGGCCCGCTTTTCTCGAAGGCCGGAAACAGCACGTCCTCCTCCCACACGATGTGGCGGGTCAGCCCCTTCAAGAACTCCTTGAACTTCTGCTTGGCCGCGGGCGGGTCCTTGCGCTTCAAGGCGCGGAACTCCGCGAAGAGAGAATCCAGCCGGTCGTGATCGGTCGAGAAATGTTCCGAGACGCTTTCCATGTTCGTGCTCCTCCTTGGTGCTGACCATAGGATAGCGCGACGCCGCGAGCATAATGCTGCGCTGGATCAGGATTTTTAAATTTAATCCGGCAGGCCGTCGGAGCCGGAGTAAAGCTCCGCGAGCTTTTCGGGCTTAAGCACCGTGATTTTCTTCCAGCCCGAGGAGACGATCTTCTTGCGCCGGAATTCGGCGAGCGTCCGGATGACGGTCTCGGGAGTCGTCCCGGACATCTCCGCGACGTCCTCGCGGCGCACGGCGAGATCCCGGCCCATGTTTCGGGAGAGCAGATTGAGGATGAAAGCGACGCGCCGGAACGCGGGTTCGCGGGCCATGGCGCGCAGGGCGTGAGACTGCCTCAGGTGCTCGCCCACCTCGGCGTAGACCGCGCGGGAAAAATCGGCATGGGTCTTCAAGAGCTCCTCGAAGGCCCGGGCGGGGATCTCGTAGGCCTCCGAGTCGCGGATGCACACGGCGCTCACGGGGTAGGGCTTGCGGTCCATGACCGCGATCATGCCGAAGAGGCCGCCCGGCGCGATGAGCTCCATGACGACCGGCTCCTCGCGGCGCGAGTACTTGACCGCCTTGAGCAGGCCGGATTTGAGCAGGTAGACCGCGCGCGGCGCGTCGCCGTCCGCGAAGACGGCCTGGCCCTTGGCGAAGCGGCGCAGGGCCGCGGCGCGGGAGAGCCGTTCCAGGGCGTCCGCGGGCAGGCGCTTGAAAGCCGGCAGGCGGGCCAGGAAGAAATCCACGCCTAGCGCGCTTGCGTGCGCACGGGCTCGTCCGCGGCGTAGCCCGCGGGCACCTCGCGTCCCTGCTTGCCGAATTTCTGCGTCATGATGTTCTCGTTGGACAAAAGCCGCACCATCAGGTAGGAAGCCGCGCAGCCGGCCAGGAGAGGCGCGAAAGCATGGATGCGCCAAGTGGTCTCGATGACCAGCGCCATGGAGGCCAGAAAGGCGCCCGACATGCCGCCGAAGAAGGCGGCCAGGCCCACCAAGGCCGCCAGGCGCGGGTCCATGACCGCGCCATGGAAAATCAGGGCTAGGCCGCGCGCGAAGCCCGCCCCCGCGCCCGCGCCGATTAAGAAAAGCGGCGCCAAGGTCCCCGAGGACGTCGCGCTGGCCACGCCCACGCCCCAGGCCGCGAGCTTCAAGCCCCCGATTTTGACCGCGCCCGAGGGGCTCAACCCCGCGCCCAAGATTTGGTCGATGACGTCGTAGCCGGGCCCGAAGACGCGCGGATCGTAAAACCCCAGAAGCCCGATGGCCAAAGCGCCCAAGGCCGGCCGCCACATCCAGTGCACGGGCAGGCGCTCGAACCACTCTTCCACGCGCGCGACCACGCGCACGACCGCGACGGACAAAAGCCCCATCACGAGCCCCAGGGCCGCATAGGACAAAAACAGCGATCCAGAAGCGGACGCCACCGGCGGGATGGAAAACATCGGCCCGGCGCCGATTATCCTCGCGCGCAAGGCCGCGGCTGCGGCGCTGGCCAAAGAGACGGGAATCAAGGAGCGCGGGTGGAACTCGAAGAGCAGGAGCTCAAGCGACAAAAGCACCGCGGCGATGGGCGCGTTGAAGGTGGCTGAAAGCCCCGCCGCCGCGCCCGCGGCCAAAAGAATTTTGCGCTCGACGGGAGAGAGCTTGAGCCATTGCCCCACGACCGAGCCCAAGGCCCCGCCCGTCGCAATGACCACGCCCTCGGCGCCGAAGGGCCCGCCCGTGCCGATGACCACCGCGGTCGAGAGAGGCTTTAAGACCAGAATCGCGGGCGGGGTGCGGCTTTCGTTGAAGAGCACCTGCTCCATCGCCTCGGGGATGCCGTGGCCCTGGATGCCGCGGTGGCCGTAGCGCGCCATCACGCCCACAATCGCCGCGCCCGCGACGGGAACCAAGACGACCCAGAATCCCAGGTGGTTGCCCACGGCCGTGGCGGGCGCGCCGGAGAAGCGGCCGTAGAAAGAGAGATTCGTGATGGCCGCGATGAGCCAAAGGATGAACTTGGCACCGAAGGCCATGACGACGCCGATCGCGGTCGACAGGATCGAGACGAAGAGGAGGCGCCTGGGCGGCAGGCGCGGCGCGCTGGCCATGGCCTATTCTAGCGCATCGCGTCCCCTTGTTTCAGGTCCTAAGCCGCCCGCATCGCCGTCACGCGCGCGTCACACGAAAGTTACCTGCTTTTCATGGCACGCGCTCCCCGGCGCGTCTATACTGGTGTCGTGGAAACGGCAGGCGAGACCAAGCGCTATCGCACCATCTGGATTTCGGACGTCCATCTGGGCACCCGCGGGTGCAAGGCCGAGTTTCTCCTTGATTTCTTAAAGCATAACGAGTCCGACACCCTTTATCTCGTTGGCGACATCATCGACGGCTGGGCCCTGCGCCGCACGTGGTTCGGCTGGCGCCAGCTCCACAACGACGTCATCCAAAAGGTCCTGCGCCGCGCGCGCAAGGGGACCAGGGTCTATTACGTCCCGGGCAACCACGACGAGATGGCGCGCGACTTCGTGGGCATGCGCTTCGGCGGCGTCCGGGTGGTCTCCGAGGCCGTGCATAAGACCGCCGATGGCCGGAAATTTCTGGTCACCCACGGCGACCAGTACGACGCCGTCATCCAGTGCGCCAAGTGGGTCGCCAAAATGGGCAGCTGGGCCTACGATCTCTCGGTCATCGTCAACCACTGGCTCAACTTCGCGCGCCGCAAGCTCGGCTACCCCTATTGGTCGCTCTCGGCCTACCTGAAGCACCGGGTCAAGAACGCGCTCGAGTTCATCGCCGAGTTCCGCCGCGCCGTGACGCAGGAGGCCAAGCGCAAGGGCTTGGACGGCGTCATCTGCGGGCACATCCACCATCCGGAGCAGCAGACCCTAGACGGAGTTCTCTACATCAACGACGGCGACTGGGTCGAGAGCTGCACGGCGCTGGTGGAGGACTTCGACGGGCGCCTCGACATCATTCGCTGGGACAAGGTCTTGGCCGCGGAGCCTGCGGTCGCGGCGTGAAGATTCTCATCCTCTCGGCCTCGGTGGGCTCCGGGCACATGCGTGCGGCCGAGGCCGTCCAATGCGCCCTGCGGGAAACCCGCCCCGAGGTCCAAACGAAGGTCGTCGACGTCCTGGATTTTGCCGCGCCTTTGTTCCGCCGCATGTACCGCGAGGGCTACCTGGGCCTGGCCAGCGCCGCGCCGCGCGCCTTCGGCTACTTCTACGACGCCTTCGACCGGCCGGGCGAGGCCATGCCCCTGAGGGAGTTCGCGCGCGGCTTTCTCCAGCGTCGCGGCATGAAAGACTTCGTCCGCTATATAAAGGAAGAGGCCTGCGACGCGGCGGTCAACACCCACTTTCTCCCGGCCGAGATTCTCGCGGACTTGAAGGCCCGCGGCGAGCTCCGCGTCCCGCAGACGATGGTGGTGACCGATTTCGACGCCCACCGCTTCTGGGCCCGCCGCCCCTGCGAGCACTTCTTCGCGGGCTCCATCCCGGGCGCGGCCTCCCTCATCTGCTGCGGAGTTCCCGCCGGCGACATCACCGTATCCGGCATCCCCGTCCATCCGGTTTTCTCGTGCCTGCCCTACCGCACCGAGGCATTGAAGTCCCAGGCCTTGCCGGGCGACCGCCCCGTCGTCCTGCAGATGGCCGGAGGCGACGGCCTGGGCGCCATGGAAGAGATTTGGAAGTCGCTCTTGAGCGTCGAGCGGCCGCTGGACTTGATCGCCGTCGCGGGCCGAAACGCCAAAGCCCGCGAGCGCATCGAGCGCGTCCCCGTGCCGGCCCGCCATCGCGCGCGCGTCCTGGGCTACACCGACAAAGTGCAAGAGCTCATGGCCGCGTCCGATCTGCTGGTTTCCAAGCCCGGAGGCTTGAGCGTTTCGGAGGCGCTCTCCTGCGGCCTGCCCTTCGCGGCCATCATGACCATCCCCGGCCAGGAAAAGCGCAACGCCGATTTTCTCTTGGACCACGGCGCGGGCATCCGCATCGAGTCGCCCGCGGACTTGGCCGGCCAAGTCTCCGCGCTCCTGGAAGACCCCCGGCGCCTGCGCGCGATGCGCCAGAACGCCTTGAAGCTGGCGCGCCCACGCGCGGCCTTCGAGGTCGCTGAGAAAGCCGTGGAGCTCGCCCGCGCCGCGCAAGCCGCCGCGGCGGCGCTGGCCTAGCCGCGCCGTCACGCTCTCGTCACGCGGAATTGACCCCGCCGCCATGGGTCCGGCCCCGGCGCACGTGATACCATGAGTCCATGATGAAAAAACAATCGCTTCGATTTACTACCGTATTGGCGGCCCTTTTTCTGGGCGCATCGGTAGCGTGGGCGCAATCCGTCAACTGGGACGCAAACCCCATCAACGGCCTGCAAAGCTTCGTCGTTTCCGCTCGTACGAAAGCGGCGCGACGCCTAAGCCCCGCGAAGAATCCCTACAAGACCCTGCCCCTGGGCTGGCTCGAGCCGGACGTCCCGGCCGCCTTCACCGCTCCCGCCAAAGACGGGCGCTGGAACTACCCCGCGGACGGGACCGCAACCACGATCCTGCTCGTCGTAAGCGGCTGCAAGGAGCCCGGCCGCTACGACAACCTTCCCGCCGCGGCCTACGTGCCGGATCGTCTGAGCGCCTCCATGTGCGGCAAGCCGCGCCTGCGCTACATCTACCGTTGGACGCCCCGAAGCTGCGCGGCGTCTCCCAGCGCCGCGTGCCGCCGGGCCACGGTCGTGCGCAGCTACGAGTTCTCGGGCCTGGACATCGACAGAAAATCCGGCGTGGTGCGCTTGCCGCCCGACTACCCCGCCGCGGCCGCGGGCGTCGTCATCGCCAAAATCTGGCCCGCTCCGGCCGGAGCCCCCGCGGCCTTGGCAGAGCTCTTGAAGCCCTACTCCGCCGTCTTGAAGATCAGCTACGACGCCGGGAACGAAGCGGCCCTGCACTGCTCCTACGATGACGCTCGGGGCGGCTGGACCGGCTGCGATCACAAGCCGGTGGTTCCATACTACGTCGGCACCCTGCACCTTGAAGGCCCAGGCCTGGATCCGGCCTGCGACGCGGACATCGCGCACCCCCAGTTCGGCTGCCCGCTGCCCGGACACCGCGCCCCCTAAAGGGCACGCCGGCATCTTCGCCATCGGAGACCACCCCTTGACATGTCGACACGTCTGTCCTAGAATATTGGCAGTCGTATATGTTGACTGCTAATTAATACCGGCAAGGAGGGTTATGGACATGAATCAGGATGTGTCTCTCAAAGACGAGGAGCAGCGCCAGCTTCGGGACGTGACGAGCCTGCGCGACGCCGTCAGCGAACTCTTCGATGGCTTTTTCGGCGGGCGCTCGCCGCTCTCGGTCAGGCACCTTCAGGCGGACTCGGGGCTAGGCTGGAGCCCGGCCGTGAACGTGCGCGAAACGGACGACGCCATCCTCATCTACGCCGCGCTCCCGGGCGTGGAAAAGGCCGACGTCAGCATCGAGATGAAGGACAATCACCTCATCCTGAGCGGCAAGACCCGGCAGATGGAACCGGAGGACGGCTGGCTGCGGCGCGAGCTTCCCGCAGGCCAGTTCTTCAGGGCCTTCGCCCTCTCCGCGGACGTCAAGGCCGATCAGGTCAAGGCCAGTCTCAAGAACGGCGTGCTGGAAATCACGCTGCCCAAGGCCGAAGAGGAGAAGCCGCGCAAGGTCTCCATCGACTAAACCAAACCGCTCCGGACCGGGGAGCCTCCCGCGGGAGGCTCCCCGCCGGACGCAGGAAAAGCCTTATGTGAATTCTATTTAAGGAGGTCCGATATGAACAGCAAAATTCTTTGGATCGTCATCGCAATTTTGAGCCTGGCGTGCGCGGGCGAAGGCTACTACATCCACGCCGAGATATCCCCCCAACCCGCGCCGGCCGCTCCGCAGAACCCCTGGAGCGCGCTCGCGCAATGGCAGTCCCAGGCCATAAAGAACCTCTCCGCCGGGAACCCCATCCCGCCGCAGTCCTTCGACAATCTCTTCAACGACGGCTTCTTCCAGGGCCAGATGGATCCCTTCGCCGAAATTCGCGACTTCGAGAAGAGGATGGCGCCATTCTTCAACGCCCAGCAGCAGCCGCTCTTCCAGCGGTCCTGGCGCAGCTGGTTCAACGATCGGATGGGCCTCGCGGACATCGAGCCGTCCATCAAAACCACGCGGAAGAATGTCACCGTCTCCATCAAGGTCCCCGGCCTCAAAAAGGGTTCGCTCAACGTCAGCGTGAGCGGCTCGCGCATCAAGCTCTCCTACAGCGCGAAAACCGCGCGAATCCGCAAGAGCGCGCAGGGAGAATTCCAGAGCGAATCGATCCGGCAGTTTGAGAAGATCATTCCCGTACCGGCCGACGCCGATCCCAACGCCAACAGAATCGTGCGTCATGGCGATACGGTCAAGATCATCTTCTCACGGCGCGCGGGCGGCCTCCGCTCCTAAAAGCGCGTTCTGGATTAAGGTAAAATGGGGCCATGCCGGATCCTTTGGCCCCCTCCGGGCGCGCCGAACTTCTCGTCGCCTTCACCGACGGCGCCTGCTCGGGCAACCCCGGGCCCGGCGGCTGGGCCGCAATTCTGGCCTGGCCGCACGGGCGCGTGACGGAGTTGGCCGGAGGCGAGGCGCGGACCACCAACAACCGCATGGAGATGCGCTCGGCCATCGCGGTCCTGCGCGCCGCGGCCGAGTTTTCCGGAACGCTTGAAATCCGCGCGGACTCGACCTACGTCATTACCGGCATCACCAGCTGGATTTTCGGCTGGAAGAGAAAGGGCTGGAAGAACTCGGCCGGCGACATGGTCTTGAACCGCGATTTGTGGGAGGAGATGGACGCCCTGGTCTCCTCGCGCGGCCGGCAGCGCCTTTCCTGGCGGCACGTGCGCGGGCACAGCGGCGTGCCGGGCAACGAACGCTGCGACGAGTTGGCCGTGGCCTTCTCGCGCGGACAGAGCCCCGCGCTCTATGACGGCCCGGCCGCGGATTATCCCGTGGACCTCGAACTTGGGATGGAAATTCGTGGCGCTTGAGCCCGCCGCAGCCCCCGCGACCAGCGCGGCCGTGCCCGTTCCCGCGCCGCCGAAGCTCTCGCGCCGCGCCGCCGGCGTCCTGCTCCACCTTTCGTCCTTGCCCGGCCCGCACGGCGTGGGCGACTTGGGACCCGCAGCCCACCGCTTCGTCGATTTCCTAAAGGACGCCGGCCAACGCTGGTGGCAGATGCTGCCCGTGGTGCCCACGGGTCCGGGAGACTCACCGTACTCCTCCCCCTCGGCTTTCGCCGGCAACCCGCTCTTCATCAGCTTGGACGATTTGGTCCAGGACGGCTTTTTGGCGGCCGAGGACCTGGCCCAGGCGCCCGAATTCTCCGCGCGCAAGACTGACTACGAGGCGGCCGCGGAATACAAAGAGGAACTGCTCCGAAAAGCCTTCGCGCGCTTTCCCGAGAAGGGCCGGCCGGAGCAATGGGACGAGTTCCGCGCCTTCTGCGTCGAAGCCTCCGATTGGCTCGACGATTACGGGCTGTTCTGCGCGCTTAAAAAAGCCAGCGGCGCAAAGCCATGGAGCCAATGGGACGAGCCTTTGCGCCGCCGCCGCTTTCGTTTCTGGTCGCGCGAGACCGTGCGCCAGGCGGGCGAGGAGTCGGCCTACCGGCAGTTCGTGCAATATCTTTTCCAAAAGCAGTGGACCGCGCTGCGCGCCTACGCGGCAGCGCGCGGCATAGGCTTCATCGGCGACGTGCCGCTCTACGTCGCTTACGACAGCGCCGATGTCTGGTCGCGCCCGGAAATTTTCCGCTTGGACGCCGATTTGCGTCCCGAAGCCGTAGCCGGCGTGCCGCCCGATTATTTTTCGGAGGACGGCCAGCTCTGGGGCAATCCGCTCTACCGCTGGGACAAGCTTGCCGAGGACGGCTACTTCTGGTGGATAAGGCGCCTTTCCCGCGCGGCCAAGCTCTTCGACGCCGCGCGCCTCGATCACTTCATCGGCTTTACGCGCTACTGGGAGGTGCCGGCCGGCGCCAGAACCGCGCGCGGAGGGAAGTGGGCGCCGGGACCGGGCCAAGACTTCTTTTCTTGCGTGCGCAAGCGGCTTCCGGATCTGCAGCTGATCGCGGAAGACCTGGGCCTTATCGGCCCCGACGTTCTTAACCTGCGCGACGCCTTCCATTTTCCCGGCATCAAGGTCCTGCAGTTCTCAGTGGGAGACGGGCGCGTGGAAGACCCGCCGCAGGGTTATCCCGCCGCCAGCCTCGCCTGCACCGGCACGCACGACAACGACACGCTTCTGGGCTGGCTCTCCAAGCGCAAAGACAAGGGTTTTTTGATGAGAGCCTTTGGCGCGGACCCCGCCGCGCCGCAGTGGGGCTTCGTGAAGGCGGTCTACGAGTCCCCCGCGCAAACGGCCATCGTCCCACTGCAAGACGCGCTGGGGCTGGGCTCCGAGGCGCGCATGAACTTTCCCGGCGAACCCACGGGCAACTGGCGCTGGCGGCTTGACGCCGCAGCCTTAACGCCCGCCTTGGCCAAAACCATGGCGGACTTATCCCGCGCTGCAGGGCGTTAAACGCTTTATGAAAATCGACCACCCCGGCGAAAACCGCATCAGCGCGCAGGACCTCTACCTCTTCAACGAGGGCCGGCACTTCAAGCTCTATGACGTGCTCGGCGCGCACGCGGGCGCTCTCGCCGGCAAGCCGGGCGTATTCTTCGCGGTCTGGGCGCCCAGCGCGCACAAGGTCTGCGTCATGGGCGACTTCAACGACTGGAGCAAAACCAAGCACCTGCTTCACCCGCAGGGAAGCTCCGGCATCTGGGCGGGCTTCGTGCCCGAGGCGCGCGAAGGCTCGCTCTACAAGTACTGGATCCAGTCCGATCACGGGAACATGAAGGTGGACAAAATCGATCCGTTCGCCTTCGCCTTCGAGGAGCCGCCGCGCACGGCCTGCAAAGTGGCCGCGCTCGATCACGCTTGGGGCGACGGCGACTGGATGGCGTCGCGCGCACGCAAAAATTCCCTGTCCGCTCCCATCTCGGTCTACGAGGTGCACCTGGGCTCCTGGCGGCGCAAGCCCGAGGAGGGCAACCGCTACTTGACCTACCGCGAGCTGGCCGAGGAGCTCTCAAGCTACGCCCGAGAGATGGGCTTCACCCACGTGGAGCTCATGCCCGTGATGGAGCACCCTTTTTCCGGCTCATGGGGTTATCAAAGTCTGGGATATTTCGCGCCCACCTCGCGCCACGGCAGCCCCAAGGACTTCATGAATTTCGTCGACGCCATGCACCAAAACGGCATCGGCGTCATCTTGGACTGGGTACCGTCCCACTTCGCCACCGATCCGCACGGCCTGGGGCTCTACGACGGCACCGCGCTCTACGAGCATGCCGACCCCAAGCAGGGCGTGCACCCCGACTGGGGCAGCTACGTTTTCAACTACGGCCGCCACGAGGTGCGCAGCTTCCTCATCTCTAGCGCGCTTTATTGGCTCGAGAAATACCACGTCGACGGCCTGCGCGTCGATGCGGTCGCCTCCATGCTCTACCTGGACTACTCCCGCAAGGACGGCGGGTGGATTCCCAACCGCCACGGCGGACGGGAAAATCTAGAGGCCATCGAGTTCTTAAAGGAGCTCAACTCCGAAATCTACAGCCGCCATCCGGACGTGCAGACCTTCGCCGAGGAGTCGACCTCATGGCCCGCGGTCTCGCGGCCGACCTACGTGGGCGGCCTGGGCTTCGGCCTCAAGTGGGACATGGGCTGGATGCACGACACATTGTCCTACTTCTCGACCGACCCTTTGTTCCGCAAGTACCGGCACAACAATCTCACCTTCCGCATGCTCTACGCCTTCCACGAGAACTTCCTCCTCCCCCTCTCGCACGACGAGGTGACCCACGGCAAGGGCTCGCTCTACGGCAAAATGGCGGGCCAAGACGAGTGGCAGAAGTGCGCGAATCTGCGGCTCCTCTTCGGCTACATGCACGCGCAGGCGGGCAAGAAGCTTTTGTTCATGGGCTCGGAGTTCGGGCAATGGTCCGAGTGGAACCACGACCAAAGCCTGGACTGGCACGAAGCCCAGTTCGCGCCGCACGCAGGCGTCCGGCGCTGGCTTTCGGACTTAAATCGCTTCTACGCGCGGGAGCCAGCCCTGCACGCCTTGGACTGCGACCCTGCGGGCTTCGAGTGGATCGACTGCGGCGACGCGGACCAGAACGTGATCTCTTTGCTGCGCAAGGACGGCCAGGGACGCGTGGCCGTGGGCGTGTTCAACTTGAGCCCGGTCGTACGCGGGGACTACCGCGTGGGCGTGTCCCGCGATGGGCGCTGGACGGAAGCCTTGAACAGCGACGCCAAGGACTACTGGGGCAGCGGGCAGGGCAACCTCGGCGGCGTCATGGCCGAGAATTCCTCCTGGCACGGCCGGCCGTACTCACTCCGCCTAAGCCTGCCTCCGCTTTCGGCCCTGTTCTTCACGCCGGAAGGGCAGAAGCCGCTCCCATGACGAGGCGAGCCCGCGCGAAAAAATCCTCCACCGGGAAAGTTCCGGTCCTTCGCCGCTGCCGCTGGGTTCCGCCCGGAGACGCACTCTACGTCCGCTACCATGACGAGGAGTGGGGCGTGCCCGTGCGCGCAGACCGTAAAATCTACGAGTTTATAGTCCTTGAGACCTTCCAGGCGGGGCTTTCCTGGCGCATCGTGCTGGGCAAGCGGGAGAACTTCCGCAAGGCTTTTTCCGGTTTCGACTACGCCAAGGTCGCGCGCTTTGGAGCCAATGACCTGGCGCGCATCGCCCGCGATCCAGGCGTGGTGCGCAACCGCGCCAAAATCGCGGCCGCGGCGCACAATGCGCGGCAATTCCTCAAGGTGCGGAAGGAGTTCGGCACGTTCTCCAAGTACATGTGGTCCTGGGCCGGCGCAAAAGCCGAGGACTGGGCCAAGGACTTGAAGGCCCGGGGATTCAAGTTCCTCGGCCCCACCGTGGTCTACGCGCACATGCAGGCCGCCGGCATGGTCAACGACCACGCCCCTTTCTGCTTTAGGCGCCGTGAAGTCGCCCTAGCCTAAAGACCCACCCCTTAAAAGCCCAAAGGCCCTGTCCGCCGTCGGCTTTCTCGCGTAGACTTCTTTCATGAGCCGTCTCTACCCGGGGACCACCGCGGGACGACTTCGCGCGCTTCTAGCCGCAGTTCTCGCCGCATTCGTCCTCCTGGCCGGGCGCGGGTCCGGTCCGGCCGCGGAAATCGCGGAAACCTCGGAGGAAACGCCGGCCCTCTCCGGCGCTTTTCCGGCCACCCTGCCCTCGCCGCTCGGGGAGATGGGCTCTTCGAGTTTTCTGCCCGCACAAGACGGCTTCGGCTTGGACGATCTTCCCGATACATCCTTTTCTCACCATGCGGTCTTGGCACCCCGGGCCGCCCGGGCTCTCCAAGCCGCGGCCGAGCCGCCGACGCGTCCGGTGGGCCTCTCCGTCTCCCGCATCCTCCGCGGGCAAACGCTAAGGCCGGCGTCCGCCCAATCCGCCCCCGCTCCAAATCCAACGTTCGCGTCCGGCGCGTTCGGGCCGCGCGGCCCGACGCTAAGCCAAACCCTCGCTCCCCGCGCCAAAGCCGCGCGTGAACAGATTTCGGATTTCGCGCAGTCCTTCATGGAGTCCTGGAAAGAAAAAGTCGCGGCGCCGCCGGCACGGCCCGTTCGCCCGGGGCGCGGCCGGGACGTCACCGCCGAGCACGCGCTGGCCGGAAACCGGGGATTTACTCCCGAAGAGCTCCACGAACTGCGCCGCAAGACCGTCCTAGTCTTAGTGGGCGGGCTTCTCTCCAACCACCTGCGCCGCTCCGGGAAAGCCGGGGAGACTCCGCAGTACTTCGAGGGCATCACGCGCTTCGCCGAGCACTACAGGATTGCCTACCGCACCTCCAACATCAACACCGAACAGCCCTCCGAGCAGAACGCCGCACGCCTGGCGGCCGTCATCGAGGAGGAAGCCAAGAGAGGCCGCCGCGTCGTGTTCATTCCGCACAGCCACGGCGCCTTGGACGTCCTGCGAGCGCTCGAAGCCCTCGAGGCATCCCCCGTCAAGCGGCGCCTCTTGGACCGCGTGTCCTGGATTCCCATCCAGGGTCCGTTTTTGGGCGCGGAAGCCGCCGATCGAGTGGTAGAAGGGCCCTACAAGCGTCTGATCTACTTTTTCCTCGAGTCCCTGGGCGGCTCGCGCCACTCCATCCTAGAGATGACCACCGCAGCCTCGCAGGAGCACTACCGGACGCACAGGAAGCAGATCGAGCGCATCTTAAGGCGCGTTCCCACCGTCGCCTTGGCCGGCTACCTTTCGAAGCCCCGCGCGCCCGAGGCCATGCCGGGGCCCTGGGCCGTCTTGGAGCGGATCAAGGTGGTGCCGACGGAGAAGCGCCGGCTCATGGCCGCGGGTCTGGCGGAGGCCGGCATCAAGAGCGACGGCTTGGTGCCGCTCTCGAACCAATTTTTTCCGGAAATGGAGCGGGTCGTGATGCGCAATCTCAGCCACTTCGACGCGCTCTTGGCGCACGGCGACATGGCCGGACGCCGCGCCTTCATCGGACTCTTGCGCATGATCCTCGCCCGCCGCAAGGCGCTCGATTCCGCGGCTTCCGCCGGGTCCTAGGACCCTTAGCCGCCGCGGAAGTGCCCAAAGACCCGCGCGCGGGGCCCGCGGCGCGTGATACAATTCCAACGCCCTATTGGGAAAGCTTTTGAACTTCTAAGGAGAACGCGATGAAAAAATTTAAAGCTGCCGCTCGCTTGGCGGCCGCCCTCTGCGCCGCCGCGGCCTTGGCCGCGCCGGCGATGGCCCAAAATGACTGGTCCGCCCCGCTGGCGAAGCCACCCTCCTTCTACTCCCAGCTGCAGTCCTATTTCAAAGAAGGCACCCCGGCCAAGCGCTATGACGTCTCGGGCTGGCGCTCGGGCCGCTGCTACGGCGCCGCGGCGCCCAACACGCCCTACGCCCGACTGCTCCTGGGCGGCTACGCCGTCGACGACTCCAACGGCTCCCTTTTTCCAAGCCGCCGCGTCCCGCAATTTTTCCTGGAAGCCTGGGCTCAGTCGGCGGCGCCGGCCGCGGGGGATTTGCCCTCCGACCGCTACGACCGATTGAGTCCCGCCGATGCGGCCGCCGCGCAAAGCCGAATGATGCAGCTGCGCGATCATTACCTAGGCCCCGTTCGCGGCGCGGTCGTAGACGGCGCCGCGCTCGTCTCAAGCCAGGACGGCAAAACCTATGCCGCGCGCGCCTACGATCAGGAGGTCGGCATGCCGACCCAGGGCGGCGTCCCCACGGTGCGCTATATCATCGTCAGAATTTCCGGCACTGCCGCGGCGCCGCTTGGATCCAACGTCATGTGTTACTTCTCCTCACAGGACATCGAACCTTCGCATTAAGCTAGCGCGCCGGGACCAAAAGACCCTCTTGGAATGGAGCAAAAGGCTCAGGCGCCGGGGTTTCGCTCCCGCTATAATCAGGATTGCCAATGCGATTAAAATCCGGCCGGACGATTCTCTCCTGCGCCGCGGGCGCGCTCATTCTGCTTCAGCCCGCCGCGGCCTTCTGCTGGGGTCCCGTCGGCCACGAGGCCGTGGGCTTCATGGCCGAGGACATGGTCACGCCCCAGGTTCAGACGGCGCTCTCCCAAATTCTAGGCGGCGTCACTTTGGATCAGATCGCCAACTGCGCGGACGAACTGCGCGAAGCGGGCACAGATTGCGCTGGGCTTTTCGACCCTCCGCTTCAGGCGGACGATCTGACCGCGCCGTGGCACTTCGTCAACATCCCTCTTTCGGCCAAAGTAAGCCAGACGCCCGCCACGGCCGCCATCGATCAATACAAGGACTGCGACGAGGCCGCCAGCGGCCCCACGGCAGAGGCCATGAAGGACTCCATGGAGGACTGCGTGCGCGGCCAGGTCCAGTTCGCGGTGCAGGTCCTGCGCGCGCCCGCGCCGGAACTTCCAGCCGACGCCGCGCCCGGACAGGTCCAAGCCCAGGCCGCCACAATATTGCGGCAGCGGCGCATGGCGCTCATGTATCTCGTGCACCTGGAAGCCGACGCGCACCAGCCTCTGCATGTGACCAGCGACAACGACGAGGGAGGCAACGCGGAGAAGGTGGTTTTCCAAGGCCGCCGCCAGAGCCTGCACTCGGTTTGGGATGGCGTCATCGGCGCGCAGAGCGCGATGGACGCCAAGGCTTTGGCCGAACTTCTGAAAAAGGACTTAAGCCAGCTGCCCCAGAGCGAAATCGACGGTTGGACCCAAGGCGAGCTGGACGCCGTCATCAACGCCGGCATCGGCGAGGGATTCAACATCGCCAAGAACACCATTTATCCGGACTACTTTGCGGCCAAGGCCGCCAACCCGCGCGAGCCCACCGTGCCCCTGGGCGACGACTACCAGTCCAAGATGCAGCCCATCGCCTTTCGGCGCCTGGAGCAGGCCGCGGTGCGGCTGGCCTTTCTGCTCGATCAATCCCTCGGGCAAAACCCGGAATTCGCGCCGTCCGCCGAAAAATCATCCGCGACGGCGGGCGCTTGGCGCAAGCACGGACGGCTCAACCTCAAGAAGCCGGACTTGAGCGGCGCGACCTGGGACGGGCGCGCGCCGGTCCTTCCTAAGAATTAGTCCGCGCTAGGCCTGGATGCGGGAGAAGAGATTGCCACCCGCGACGACCAAAACAGCCGCGACCGCGGTGAGCACAGCGGCGTCTCGCCCCATCGCCGCGTAAGAGCCGCCCTCGAGCGCCAACCGCAGGCCGTCGACGCCGTAGGTGAGCGGATTGGCGGCGGCCACGTCGGTTAAAAAGCGCGGCAAACTTATTAAAGGGAAGATTGAGCCTGAGAAGAAGAAGATGGGCATGACCAGGAAGTTCATGATGAGCTGGAAGCCCTGCATGTCCTCCAGCACCGAGGCGATGGCGGTGCCCAGCGCGGTAAAGGCCACCGCGGTCAGGCCCATGAAGAGCGCCGCGGCCGGAAGCCGTGTCCAGGACTCGAGGCGAAAACCCGCCGCGAAAGAAACCGCGAGCACCAGAAAGCCCTGGATAATCGCGATGGTGGCTCCCCCCAGCGTGCGCCCGAGCATGATGAAGATGCGCGGCGCGGGCGCGACGAGCGTCTCCTTCAAAAACCCGAACTGCCGATCCCAGATGATCTCGATGCCCGAAAAAATCGCGGTAAAAAGCACCCCCATCAAGACGATGCCGGGCGTCAGGAATTGGATGTAGTTTCCCCCGCCGGCTTTCTGGAACACCGGGCCGAAGCCGAAGCCCAGCGCCACCAGGAAAAGCACGGGCTGTCCCAAGGAACCGATGAGACGCGAGCGCGAGCGCAAGTAGCGCTTGATTTGCCGCAGCCACAGTCCCCAGACCGCGCCCATGGATGAAGAGTTCATCGACTCTTCCCCCGCCAAATCAACCGCGCTTTGCGCATGTCCTCGACCGCGCCCGGGACGTCGTCGCGCAGATCGCGGCCGGTCAAAGCCAAGAACGCCTCCTCCAGCGTCCGGGTCTCGGTTCGGCGCTTGATCTCGTCGGGCGTGCCCTCGGCCGCGATTTTCCCGCCGTCGATGACGAGAATGCGGCCGGAGACCTTCTCAGCCTCCTCCATCGAGTGCGTGGTCAGGAAAATCGTGGTGCCGAGCTCCGAGTTAAGGCGCCGCAGGTGCTCCCAGAGTCGGCTGCGGTTCTGCGGATCGAGCCCCGAGGTAGGCTCGTCAAGAAAAATCAGATCGGGTTGGTGCGAGAGGCATCTCGCGATTTCCAGGCGCCGCTTCATGCCGCCGGAAAAGTGCTTGACCAAGTCCTTGCGTCGGTCCCAAAGCCCCACGAAGCGCAGCATCTCCTCGATGCGCGGCGCGCGCTCCGCCGCGGGCACGGCGTAGAGCACTGCGTGGAAGAACATGTTCTCCCAGGCGGTCAGCTCATCATCTAGGCTCGCGTCCTGAAAAACGATGCCGAACTTCCTACGCACCTCGAGAGGTTCTCTCGCGGTGTCTAGACCCGCGATGCGGATTGAGCCGGAGTCCGGGCGCAGCAAAGTCGTGAGCATCTTGATGGTCGTGGTCTTACCCGCGCCGTTGGGGCCCAGGAAGGAGAAAATCTCCCCGCGTTTGACCGAGAAGGACAGCCCGCCGACCGCGGTGAAGCTTCCAAAGGTCTTCACGAGGTCCTTGACCTCGATGATGTCTCCGCCCGATTGGCTCACGCGGGTATTTTATCTTAATTGGACGCGCCGAGCTTTTTGGCTCAACGCAGGAAAAAGCTATCATAACGCCGGATTTAAACTATGAGCGATTTACGCAAACCTAAGGCCCTGCTACTCGAGAACATCCACCCGCGCGCGGCCAAACGCCTGGCCGAGGCCGGCTTCGCGGTAAAATCCCTGCCGCAGGCCCTGGACGCCGAGGCCCTGCGCCGCGAAATCGCGGACGCCGCCGTCATCGGCATCCGCTCCAAAACCAAGCTGACGGACGAGGTTCTCTCGGCCGCCAAGAAGCTCTCGGCGGTGGGCGCCTTCTGCATCGGCACGGACCAAATCGATTTGGGCGCCGCGGCCAAGCGGGGCGTCGCGGTCTTTAACGCCCCCTACAGCAGCGCGCGCAGCGTCGTGGAGATGGTTCTGGGCGAGATCCTGCTTCTTTCCCGCGGCGTCTTCGCCAAGAATCGCAAGATGCACGCCGGCAACTGGGACAAGAGCGCGGCGGGAAGCCACGAGGTGCGCGGCAAGACGCTCGGCATCGTGGGCTACGGCAAAATCGGCTCGCAACTCTCCGTGCTGGCCGAAGCCCTCGGCATGGAGGTCCACTTCCACGACGTGGAGGAAAAGCTCGTTTTGGGCAACGCCAAGAAGCGCCGCAGCCTGGCCGAGCTCTTGAAGATTTCGGACGTGGTGACTTTGCACGTCGACGGCCGGCCCGGCAACCGCGGGCTCTTCGGCCGCCGGGAGTTCAACTTGATGAAGCCGGGCGCCATCTTCATCAACGCCAGCCGCGGCTTCGTCGTGGACGAGGCAGCGTTGGCTGAGAAGCTTAAGTCCGGCCGCCTGCGCGGCGCGGCCTTGGACGTTTTCTCGAAGGAGCCGCGCGGCTCGGGCGAAGGGTTCTACTCGCCGCTGCAAGGCATCGACCAAGCCGTCTTGACCCCGCACGTGGCCGGCTCGACCGAGGAGGCGCAGACCGCGATTGGCGCCTTCGTGGCGGAGCGCCTCTTGGACTACGCCCAGACCGGCGGAACATTGCACAGCGTGAACTTTCCCAACATCCAGCTGCCCAAGGTCTCGGGCGTGCACCGTGTCATCCACATCCACGAGAACATCCCGGGAATGCTGGCGCAAATCAACAAGGTCTTCGCCGCGCACAAGGCCAACATTGTCGAGCAGTACTTGAAGACCAACGAATCCCTGGGCTACGCCATCACCGACATCAGCCCGTCCGACAGCCGCGCCATCGCGCGCGACTTGGCCGCCATCAAACACACCATCAAGTCCCGCATCCTTTATTAGGTCCCCGCGGCTAGCCGCCGAAGCGCCTAAGCTGGCAGCCGCATTATCAGTTTACCGCTCTTGACATTACCGTCATCGTGCACAATACTTCCTATGTGACTATGCACCGTGCCATAAATCGGTACTCCGAAAACCCTCGCGGCTTTACTCTCATCGAACTCTTGGTCGTAGTGCTCTTGATCGGCGTCCTGGCCGGCATTGCCGTTCCCTACTACCTCAAAACCCAAGAGATCAGCAAAGCTAATTCCGGAGCCGCCCTGGCCAGCATGGTCGCAACGGCCAACCGCATGTACGCTGTCGACCACGGCGCGCTTCTCACCGGAGCGCTGACCAGCGCCTGCACAGCGGGAGCCTGCGGCTCCGCGGGCAACGCCTGCGATTTGATCAATTGCGGCTACTTGAGCCGGCAGGACTGGAGCAGCAACCCCTATTCGGTCCAGGCGCTCAATAATGCAAGTTGCGGCTCTGGATGTCCCGGCGGCAGCTACGTGGCGTGCGCCATGCGGCAAGGAAGCGCATCGTCAACTTACAGCGGTTGGGGCTATGTCGTAGACGCGACCGGAGCGGAATACGCCTGCGGCAGCGCTCCCGGCATCAGCGGTGTAACGCAAGTCAACGCCGTGCGTGGCATGCCGAGGCCTTGAGGCCGCCAAAGCCCGCTCGACAGCGGAACCCTCGAGTTATCCTTAAAAACAGCAACCTCGGTTCAAACCAGGATATGCGCGCAACAAATGTAGCGAAGTTTAGTGCGCCGTCAGACGCTTGGGGCCGGTGAAGTCCTTTCTCTCGGCCAGCGCATAGTAGACGGCCACCAGAAGCCGCAGGCGCCAGCCGGCGGCTTAAAGATCGGAAGACTCACCCGCCGCCTTGGCCGCGTCCGGCCCGCATCCCACGGCGACGCCGATGTTCATGAGGCCTTGATTCTACCTTGAGCACCCCCCCCTCAATTCGGAACTTTTCCGCGGATCCGATCGTAGTTTTAACAGGCTCAAAATCAAGGACAAAGCCAAAACAGGAGGATCCATGAACCTGCCGGACATTAAGGCGGCGGTGCGCATCTTTGAAAGCGAGGCCGGGGCCGCGGCGCTGTTGGGCTTCGCGGACCTGACCGTAGGCGGCGCCTTCACCATCCGCAGTATCCGCATCCTCAGGAGCAAAAGCGACGAGGGCGGCCAGCCGGGACATATCTTTCTCTCTTTTCCGGCCAAGCCGGGCAAGGGAGAGAAGCAGAACCAGTGGTACGAAATCGCCTGCCCGGTGACGACCGAGGCCCGGCGCGCGGCTCAGGAGGCCATTTTGGCCGCCTACGAGAAGGCTAAGCGTTCTTCCGAGGAATGACGGCGTGCCCGCGGAAACGGAGAACGCTTCTAAAAAGCGTATTCCTTACCGCGGCACTGGCGTGATATTACGCGCCCGGTGCCCGCGCAAAAGCTCCCAAGCCGCGGGGATCAGGGACACGATGATCACGACGACGATGACCAGGTGGATTTTCCGGCCGACGTCGGGAATCAAGGAGGCAAGCCCATAGCCGGAGAGAACCAGGCCCGAGGTCCAGGCCAAGGCGCCCGCGACGGTGTAGCCCATGAAGCGCGGGTAGCGCATCTCGCCGATGCCGGCCACAAGCGGGGCGAAAGTCCGGATGATGGGCACGAAGCGGGCCAGAAAGATCGTCCTGGCGCCGTGCCGGGCGTAAAACTCGTGCGTGCGCGCAATATATTTTTTCTTGAAGAAAAGCGAGTCGCGCCAATGGACCATGCGGTGGCCCAGGCGGCGCCCCAGCACGTAGCCCGTCTGGTTGCCCAGCACCGCGGCCAGGGCCGTGAGCAGGAGCAGGCTCGCCACGGGCAAGTCCCCGGCCTTGGCGAAGATGCCGGCCGTGACCAAGAGGGAGTCGCCGGGAAGAAAAAAACCGAAGAAGAGCCCCGTTTCGGCAAAGATAACGAAAGTAATCAGGCTCAACCCGCCCCAGCGGATGAGGTCTTGGACGTTATAGACGAAGTGGAAGACGGCCTTTGCCCAGGCGATCAATGAATGAGCACTCCGGTCACGGCCGCGGTCATCAAGTTGGCCAGCGCGCCGCCGATGAGCGCATAGACGCCCAGACGGGCCAGATCCTTGCGGCGGCCGGGCGCCAACACGCTGATGCCGCCGATTTGGATGCCGATGGAGGAGATGTTGGAGAACCCGCAGAGCATGTGGGCGATTAAAACGTAGGAGCGGTAGGACAGCTGCTGAGCCGTATGCGCGGCGGCGTACTTCATCATGTAGGTGTAGGCCACGAATTCGTTCAAAGCCGTCTTCTCGCCGAGCAAATAGCCCGCCGTCGCGCAGTCGCGCCAGGGCACTCCGACGATCCAGGCCACGGGCGCGAACATCCAGCCCAAAAGCTGCTCCAAGCCGACGTCCGGATGGTGGAAGAGGCCGAAGAACACGTGCAGGCCCGCGTTGACCATGGCCAAAAGCGCGATGAAGGCGATGAGCATGGCCGCAACGTTGATGGCCAGGTGCATGCCGACCTCGGCCCCGGTCGACACCGCCTCGACCACGTTGGAGGACTCGTCGTGGTACTCGATTTTCGTGGCGCCGCTGGTCTTGGGCTTGCCCGTCTCCGGAATCAGCATCTTGGAAATGACCAGGGCCGCGGGCGCGGCCATGACATTGGCGGCCAAGAGGTGCCCCGCGATGTCCGGGAAATAGGGCTTGAGCATGCTCGCATAGACCACCATCACGCCGCCCGCGATCATGGACATGCCCGCGACCATCACGCAGAGAAGTTCCGACTCCGTCATCTCCTCCAAATGGGGCTTGACCAGAAGCGGCGCCTCGGTCTGCCCCATGCCGAACATGTTGCCCGCGGCGTTCAAGGTCTCCGCGCCGGAGGTCTGGCAGGTGCGGCTCATGATTTTGGCGCAGAACGCCACCAGCGGCTGGAGTAGGCCCAGGTAGTAAAGCGCGGACATCAGCGCGGCCAAAAACACCACGGAGGTGAGCGCCTGAAAAGCGAAGAAAAAGCCCAGAGATCCGGGCTGCCCCGGCGGAATGCCCAGCGCCCCGAAGACGAACTTGGCGCCGTCGGTTTGAAAGCCGATGAGCGCGGTCACGAGGTTGTTGACGGAGGAAAAGAACCATCGCCCGGGAGGGGTCTTCAAGACCAGGAGCGCGAAGATGAACTGCAAGGCCGTGCCCCAGAACACCGTGCGCCAGTTGACGGATTTTTTATGGCGACAGAACAGCCAGGCGACGAAGAGAACAAAGGCGACGCCGAAAAGGCT
>DAIDHS010000032.1 GCA_027451985.1 Elusimicrobiota bacterium | reverse complement strand
CCACTCGCGATTTTCCCGCGCCTGCAGCCGCAGTCTCGCACCGGAGGCCCTACATGTTTGGGCGCAAAAAAAGGGCGTGACCGTGCTTTCTTCGGGAGATTTCACGCACCCGGCGTGGCGCGCGGAGCTTAAAGAAAAGCTGATTTCCGCGGAGGATGGGCTTTTCCGGCTGCGTCCCGAGTTGGCTCGCGCGGCGGATGTTCAGGTGCCGGCCTCCTGCCGGGCCGACATGCGCTTCCTGCTGGGCGTCGAGATCAGCTGCATCTACTCCAAGAATAAGCGCGTGCGCCGCGTTCACCACTTGGTCTACGCGCCGTCGTTCGGCGCGGCCGAGCGCATCGTCCGGCGCCTGGAAAAAGTCGGCAACCTGGGCTCGGACGGACGGCCCATTTTGGGTCTGGATTCAAGAAGCCTGCTTGAAATCGTACTTGAAGCGGGGAGCGGCTGTCGTCTTGTGCCGGCGCACGCCTGGACGCCGCATTTCGGCGTTTTTGGATCGCAATCGGGATTTGATTCCCTTGAGGAGTGCTTCGGGGACTTGGCGCCGCGCATTTTTGCCATCGAGACCGGGCTTTCGTCCGATCCGCCCATGAATTGGCGCTTGAAAGCGTTGGATCGGATTTCCCTCATCTCGAACTCGGACGCGCACTCGCCGGAGAAAATCGGCCGCGAGGCCAACGTCTTTAACTCCGAGCTGTCCTACGAGGGCATTTTTGGACCCGTGGAGACGCGAGACCCGAAGCGCTTTTTGGGCACCGTCGAGTTCTTTCCGGAAGAAGGAAAGTATCATTGCGACGGCCATCGCGCCTGCGGCGCGCGGACCAACCCACCGCAGACCCGCAGGAACAAGGGGCTTTGCCCCGTCTGCGGCAAGCCCGCGACCGTGGGAGTCTTGAGCCGCGTTGAGGCCTTGGCCGACCGCGCCCCGGGCAAAAAACCCGCCGTGGCGCCGGGCTTCGTGAGCGCCGTGCCGCTCAAGGAAATCCTAGGCGAGATTTTGGGCGTGGGCCCGCAGTCCAAGGCGGTGCAGGCGCGCTATGAAGATCTTCTCGCCCGTTTCGGCAGCGAGTTTTTCATTTTGCGCGATTTGGATTTGGAAGCGCTTTCCGCCGCCGGGGAGAAAACGTTGGCCGGGTCGCTTGGCCGCATGCGCGCGGGCAAGGCCCGCGTTGAGCCGGGCTACGACGGGCAGTACGGCAAGGTCCGGTTGCTTTCCGATTCCCGCGCGAGCCGCCGCGCGGCCGCCGTCTAGGATTTTATGGATCGCTTTATCATCGACGGCGGACGGCGTCTGCGGGGCTCCGTGCGCGTGAGCGGATCCAAGAACGCGGCCCTGCCCATTTTGATCGCGACGCTCTTGACCGACGAGCCCTGCCGCGTCGACAACGTCCCGACGCGGCTGCGCGACATCAAGACCACCGTCAGGCTCCTGGAAAGCCTGGGGAAAAAGGTCGCGGTGAAGGGAAGCTCCGTGCGCGTCGCCTCCGGCGGCTCTCTTAAGACGCAGGCGCCTTACGATTTGGTCAAGCAGATGCGCGCCTCGGTGCTGGCCGCGGGCCCGCTTCTGGCGCGCTTTGGCCTTGTGCGCGTACCCATTCCCGGGGGCTGCGCCATCGGCCTGCGCCCTATCGACATCCACCTGAAGGCCTTCGCGGCCCTGGGCGCCCGCGAAGTCGCCGATGGGGGCGACATCATCCTGAGCGCGCCCAGCCTGCTCAAGGCCGGACGCGTACGGCTGGATTTTCCCAGCGTGGGCGCCACGGAGAACGCCATGATGGCGGCGGCGGCGACGCCCGGGACGAGCGTCATCGAGAATGCGGCGCGGGAGCCCGAGATTGCGGATTTGGGGCGTTTTCTGGAGCGCCTGGGCGCGCGCGTCTCGGGCTTGGGCTCCTCCCGCGTGAGGGTGCGCGGAGCCTCTGCCTTGAAGGGGTGCCGCCATATCGTCATTCCCGACCGCATCGAGGCGGGCACCTTCCTGCTGGCCGGCGCGGCGACGGGCGGCGAAATCGACTTGAAGGGCGCGCATGCCGACGATTTGTCCGCGGTCATCTTGAAGCTGCGCGCCGCAGGCGCTGAGATTAAGCCTTACACCGGCGGAATCCGTCTGGTCATGCGCCGCCGGCCCAAAGCCGTTTCCGTGACCACTCTTCCCTATCCTGGTTTTCCGACTGATCTGCAGGCGCCCTGGATGAGCCTCATGTGTTTGGCGCGGGGGGCGAGCCGCGTCCGAGAGACCGTGTTCGAGAACCGGTTTCTGCACGCGGCCGAACTGGCGCGCATGGGCGCTCAAATTCGTGCGCGAGGAAACGAGGCGCGGGTCGCCGGCGTCGAGCGCTTAAGCGGCGCCTGGGTCATGGCTTCCGACATCCGTGCCGGCGCGGCGCTGGTCGTGGCCGCTTTGGCGGCGGGCGGCCGCACTGTTGTGCAGCGGGTTTACCATATCGACCGCGGCTACGAGCGCCTGGAGGCCAAACTTCGGCGCCTGGGCGCGCGCGTGACCCGGACAAACGCCTAAAAGGTAGAATTTGTCCCGGAATGAATTATTCCGCGGCCTTGAAAGCTCTAGAGGCCCGGCGGGAAACACGCGTGGAATTGGGTCTGGCGCGCGTCCGGCGGGTTCTGAAAATCCTCGGGAATCCCCAGGAAGCCTATTCGTCCATCCATGTCGCAGGGACCAACGGCAAGGGATCGGTCTGCGCGATGCTTGAGAGCGTCCTGCGCCATGCCGGCTACGAAACGGGTCTTTACCTCTCGCCGCACCTTTGGAGCGTCCGCGAGCGCATTCAGGTCCGCGGCCGGATGATTTCTCCCAAAGACTTCGGCTTGGCCCTGGCGGCCGTTTTCTTGGCGGAGAAAAAAGCCCGGACGAGGATGACCTACTTCGAGCTGCTGACCTGCGCGGCGTTCTGGCATTTCCGGCGCTCCGGAGTTCGCGCCGCGGTCTTGGAGACCGGCCTCGGCGGCCGGCTCGACGCCACCAACGTCGTGCGCAGCCCGGCGGTCTGCGTCATCTCCTCCGTTGATTTCGATCATATGGAGTTCTTGGGCTCCACGCTGGGCCAAATCGCGCGT
This sequence comes from Elusimicrobiota bacterium, assembly GCA_027451985.1. Lineage (GTDB taxonomy): Bacteria > Elusimicrobiota > Elusimicrobia > UBA1565 > UBA9628 > JAGWJU01. Next base: position 19,320 of record DAIDHS010000032.1, on the reverse strand, counting down.
GAAAAAGCCGGCATCATCAAGCGCGGCCGGCCCGTGATTTGCCCGCGCCTGAGGCCCGAGGCCATGGCGGTCGTCCGGCGGCGGGCCCGCGAGCGCCGCGCGCCTTTGCGCGTCGTGTCGCGCCCGTGGCGAAGCGTCCGCGCGTTTTGGAGGGACAACATCCAGCGGCTGCAAGACGGTTCGGGCGGCCGGTTCTCCGTGGGCATCCTGGGCGCCAAGCAGGGCCTAAACGCGGCCGTGGCCCGCGCGGCCCTTGAGGCGGTTCAGGGAGAACTGCCGGTGCCGGAAAGGGCGTGGCGCGAAGGCTTGCGCCGGACGCGTTGGCCGCTGCGCTTTGAAGTCAGGCGCGCCGGCCGCAGGACGATTGTTTTGGACGGCGCCCATAACCCCGAGGCCGCGCGTGGGCTGGCCTCAACTTGGAGAGCCTCACCGTGGGCAAGCGGGCCGTCCCGCTGGATCATGGGCGTGATGCGCGACAAGGATGCGCGGGCCGTCGTGGAGGAGCTGGCGCCGCTTTTAAGGGACGTCGTAGCCTGTCCGCCGCCGAGCCCCCGCGCCCTGCCGGCTGCCGAGTTGGCCCGGATGACTCTCGAGGCCGCTCCGGACGCGCGCGTGCGTACGGCGTTGGGCGCTTCTGCGGCCGTGCGCGCGTGGCTCCGCGAGAAGGGCGCGCCCAAAACGGCCGTCGTTTGCGGATCGTTCTACCTGGCCGCGCGCGCGGCGCGCGCCTTGGGCGGCCACCGCTCCGGGAGGCCGCGGTGATTGCGGCGCTTCTTGCGATGTTTTTGGCCGCGCCCGCGCGCGCGGCGGGAACGGATTATGCGCTTCCTCCGCCGCCCGCGGCCTCGAGCGCGACCATCACGCTGACGTTCTCCGCCGATCACATGGACTACTCCAGCGCGACCGCGCTCATCCACCTTCAGGGCCACGCGATCGTGCAGCAGTCAAGCTGGACCTTGAAGGCCGACAACGTGTGGATTAATCCCGAAACCGAGCGCGGCACGGCCCAGGGGTTTTTTATCGTCTCCGACACATGGAGCGCGGTTTCCGGGACCGGAGGCTCCTTCGACTTCGCCTCGCGCCGGGCGGTTATGGCGCAGGCGGCGGCGGGAAGCGGAAATTGGCGCGTTCACGCGCGCGAGGGCGTCGTGCGCGCCGACCGGTCCATCGATTACTACCGCGCGCAGCTGACCAGCTGCGATATCTATCCGCATCCCCATTATTATTTCTACACAAGCCACCTGACCGTGGTTCCCGAACATTATCTGCTCGCCCGCAACGCGGTATTTTACCTGGGGCGCTACCATCCGATCCCGTTGTTTTACACGCCTTTTTTCTACAAGTCGATAAAGTCAGGCCCCGACCGCTCGCTCTTTGAGTGGAAAGCCCGGCCCGGGTACGACAAGCGCAACGGCTATTTCCTCGACAATACGATTACCAGCCACTGGAATCGCTCTTTCTACACCAAGGCCTATGCGGACTATTACGGCCAGCAGGGCGTGGGCGCGGGCGGCGAGATTGACGATCACGAAAGCCGGAACTCGCGCGGAACGGTTTACGGCTACCAAATCAACGAAAGGAGCAGCCCCGATTTGCGGTCGTCCGGCGGGCAGGAACGCTGGGAGTTTTTAGGCGAGCGCTACCAGGCGCTGACCAAACGCCTAAGCTTCCACGGCCGCCTCCAGGCGATGTCCGATCCGCTCTTCAACAACGACTACGCCCGCGCGAGCCTCTACCCCTTTACAAGCGAACTCAACAACAGCGCCGCCCTGACCTACGCGGCGAACTCGTTTACGGCCCACCTGAGCTACTCGCGCGTGGACTTGGCCGATGCCGCGGGGACCGGATTCCAAAAGGTTTCCGAAAGCGCGCCGCGTTTGGACGCGCAAAGCCGGTCCTTCACTCTTTGGAAGCTGCCCTGGCTGAACACCCTTTCGGGCTTCCAGGACAACACCTATGCCCAAGGCCAAGGCTTCATTCAGCACTCAGGCGGCGTCGGCTGGCAAGGCACGCAGGACATCGCGCTAGCCCGAGGCTTGAGTCTGCGCCCTCAGGTATCCTACAGCGCGGCCTACTACAACAAGTATTTTGTGCCGTTTAATAATTCTCTCTACAACTTCACCTCGCCCGCGACCCAGGTTTACGTCAGCAGCCCCTTGGCCAATAGTCCGCTCTACACCGACGCCCTCATCAACCGCTACGCCGTATCCAACGATTTGCGCTGGGAGTCGCGGCTCGGCTATTGGGACGCGGTCCACTCGATGACGTTCCGATCCAGGCCCGGATCGTTCGCGATAGACGAGTCCGCGCCGGACTACGGTTTGGAGCAGAACCTCGTGACCCTGCAGGATGCCTTCCGCCCGGCCCCCAAGGTGTGGGCCAGCCTGGGTTCGGGCTACAACCTGCAGCAGTTGAGCGGCTACAATCTGGTTTTTCATCAAAGGGTTTTGCCCATCACGGGCGACATCTCGTACTCCCCGGGCTTGTTCGAGAGCATCGACTTGCGCGATCAGTACGTTGCCGGCGCGGGCAACCAGTCTTTCGTTGCGGACGCGCAGTGGGGGGACCCGCGAGGCGTGTTCGTCGCCGGCGGTGCCGGCTACAATTTAGAGCAAGCCGACGAATACTACACGGACGCGCGTTTCGGCTGGATCTCGCCCGGCGGCGAGTGGCATTTCGTGGGCGCGCTCTACGCGGGCTTAAGCAGCCCGGGCGGCATCTCCCGCGCCGGGCGCTTTTCGCTCTTCGATAAGGAGCTTCAAGTGGTCAAGCTCTGGCACGACTTCATCGGCCGAGCGGGCTTCATGTGGCGGCCGGGCGGGGCCAAGGTTGCGCGGGTGAGCGTGTCTTTACGCCTGGGCCATTCGCCCGAGGCTGTGGCCCAGGCCCTGCGGGAGAATTATTGGGAGTCCGAGTGGTACCCGCAGCGCGCGACGGACATCGCGCCCGGACGATAAGCGCGCAGGCCTTGCGCGCCGCGGTTCCGCTAAAACCTCAGGTTTTTCGCGGCTCGTTGAGGACTTGCCGCAGGTAATCGCCGTAGTCGCTCTTGCCGTAGACGTCCGCCAAGCGCGAGAGCTGCGCGGAGTCGATGAAGCCTTTGCGGAAGGCGATTTCCTCGATGCAGGCGACCTGCAGGCCCTGGCGCTTTTCCAGCGTCTGGACGAATTGCGCCGAGGCCAGGAGCGAGTCGTAGGTTCCGGTGTCGAGCCAGGCGACCCCGCGGCCCAGAAGGTGAACGTCCAAGTCGCCGCGGCGCAGGTAGGCCAGGTTCACGTCCGTAATCTCCAGCTCTCCGCGGGCCGAGGGCTTCAGGCTTCGGGCGATGCCGGCGACGTCGGCGTCGTAGAAATAAAGCCCGGTGACGGCCCAATTTGACTTGGGATTCTTTGGTTTTTCCTCCAGGCTGACGGCTCGCCCGCCCGGTCCGAACTCCACCACGCCGTAGCGCTCCGGATCGGTCACATGATAGGCGAAAAGTTTCGCGCCTTTTTTAAGCGTGCCGGCTTTTTCCAGGGCCGGGGCCAAGTCGTGCCCGTAGAAAATGTTGTCCCCCAAGACGAGGCAGACGGGGTTTTGGCCGATGAAGTCCGCTCCGATGACGAAGGCTTGCGCGATGCCGCCCGGAGTGGGTTGTTCTTTGTAGGATAGGGAGACGCCGAACCGGGAGCCATCGCCCAGGAGCTTCTGGATGAGCGGCAAATCTTGTGGCGTGCTGATGACGAGGATGTCGCGCAGGCCCGCCATGAGCAGAATCGAGAGGGGATAATAGATGGTGGGCTTGTTGTAGACCGGCAGGAGCTGTTTGGAGACGGCGTTGGTCAGGGGATAGAGCCGCGTGCCGCTGCCGCCGGCAAGGAGGATTCCTTTCATCGCGGGGGCATGATATCATTTTGGCCGCCAGGCCGGCGCCGCCCGCGCGTGGCGCGGGCCGCGGAAATTAAATAGAATTCCAAGGCATCGGAAGTCCGTAACGCTATCCGGGAGGAATTCATGGCACAGGACGCGAAGCTTTGGCTGGTCACGGGCGGGGCCGGGTTCATCGGCTCGCACATTACGGAGGAGCTGGTGCGGCGCGGCGAGAAAGTTCGCGTCCTCGACAACATGTCTACGGGCAAAGAGGAGCACATGGCCTCCTTCCGAGACAAGATCGAATTCATGCGGGGCGACTTGCGCTCCTCCGAGGACTGCCGCCGCGCGGCCGAAGGCGCCGAGGTCGTCATTCACCAGGCCGCCATCCGCTCGGTGCCCAAGTCCGTTGACCGCCCGACCGAGTCTCACGATTCCAACAGCACCGGCACGCTCAACCTCCTTTTGGCCGCTAAGGCCGCCAAGGTCCGGCGCGTGGTTTACGCGTCGTCGAGCTCCGTCTACGGCGATGCCAAGCGCTTCCCGCAAAAAGAGGAGTACCGCCCAATGCCGGTTTCGCCCTATGCCTGCTCCAAGCTCGCGGGCGAGCAGTACTGCATCATGTTCACCAAGCTCTACGGCCTTGAGACCGTGAGCCTGCGCTACTTCAATGTCTTCGGCCCGCGCCAGGACCCCGAATCTCAGTACTCCGCGGTCATCCCCAAGTTCATGGAGCAGGCCTATTTGGGCCTGCCCTTGGAAGTGCACTGGGACGGCAAGCAGCGCCGCGACTTCACCCACATCAAAAACGTAGTCTCGGCCAATCTCCTGGCGGCCAAGACCAAGAAGGGCGTGGGCGAAACCTACAACATCGCCAACGGCAAGACCTATTCGCTTCTGGACTTGGTCCGGGTCATTGAGAAGCTCTGCGGCCGCAAACTCGAGCGGCGGCACCATCCCATGCGCGCGGGCGACGTCCGCAAGACCTTCGCCGACATCTCGCGCGCCAAGAAGTTCCTGGGCTACAAGCCGCTGGTGGGCTTCGACGACGGCTTGGCCGAGACCTGGGAGTACTTCACGGGCGCCTACTTCAAGCGGCGCCCGGAGGCCGAAAAAGCCGCGGCATGAGGCTTCTGGTCACCGGCGGACTGGGGTTCATCGGCTCGAACTTCATCCGCCACGTCCTGACGGAGCACCCCGGCGTTCGCGTGGTGAACTTGGATCTCCGGACTTACGCCGGCAATCCCGCCAACCTTGCCGATCTGCGCGGGAACCCCCGCTACCGCTGGATTAAAGGCGACATCGCCGACCCATTCATCGTTAAGCGCTGCATGGCCGGCGCCGACGCCGTGGTCCATTTCGCGGCGGAGACCCATGTGGATCGCTCTATTCTGGATGCGGGCGCGTTTTTGCGCACGAACGTGGTCGGCACGGACGTTCTCTTGCGCGCCGCGCTCAAGAACGGGGTTGAGCGCTTCGTGCACGTGGGCACGGACGAGGTCTACGGCAGCGTGCCCAGGGGCTTCTCCACGGAGAGCGACCGTCTTCTGCCCAACAGCCCGTACGCCGCCTCCAAGGCCGCGGGGGACCTGTTGGCCCGATCCTACTTCGTCACCCACGGCCTGCCCGTCATCGTCACGCGCGCCTCCAATAATTTCGGCCCCTATCAGTTCCCGGAAAAGGCCCTGCCGCTCATGATCACGAATTGGATCGACGACAAGCCCTATCCCTTATACGGGGACGGCCGGCAGGTGCGCGACTGGCTCTACGTTCTGGATCACGTGCGCGCCCTGGACCTGATTTTGCGCCGGGGCAGGCCCGGCGAGGTTTACAACGTCGCCGGCGGCTATTCCTGCGCCAATCGAGAACTCGTCGAGCGTGTGCGCCGCTTGATGGAAAAGCCGCGCGATCTGGTCAAGCGCGTGCCCGACCGGCCGGGGCACGACCGCCGCTACGCGCTCAATTTCTCCAAATTGAAAAAGCTCGGCTACCGGCCGGCGCACGGCTTCGGCGCGGCGCTGGCCCGCACCGTGGACTGGTATCGGGGGCACGAGACGTGGTGGCGGCCGCTGAAAAAAGACGGCGGCTACCGCGCCTATTACCGCCGGCAGTACGCCGCGCGCCTAGGAGCCGCCTCATGAGCCGCGCGCCCAAAAAAGAGCGTCAGGCGCTCGAGGTCCCGCTGCACTGGGGACCGCGCGGCGGCTGGATCGAGGCGGTCGTTGGCAGCATGTTCTCCGGGAAAACCCAGGAGCTCATTCGCCGTCTGCGCCTGGCCATCATCGCCAAGCAGAAAGTGCAGGTGTTCAACTCCTCCCTGGACGCGCGCTACGCCAAGGATCACATTGTCTCGCACGATTCGTCCCGGATTCCTTCCCAAACCGCCGCGAAGTCCAAGGACGTGCTGCGTTTGGTCAAGTCGGACACGCAGGTGGTCGGCATCGACGAGGTGCAATTTTTTGACCAGGGCATCGTGGCGGCCTGCGAGCGTCTGGCCAACGAGGGCCGGCGAGTCATCGTCGCGGGCCTGGATCAGGACTACCGCGGCGTGCCCTTCCCCATCACGGTCCAAATCATGGGCGTGGCGGAACTCGTGACCAAGAATTTGGCCATCTGCGCCGTTTGCGGCGACCCGGCCAACCGCTCCCAGCGGCTCTCGGTCTCGAAAAAAATCATCGAAGTGGGCGCGTCGGACAAGTACGAAGCCCGCTGCCGCCGCTGCTTTACCCGCGACGCGGGCCACGCCTGAGCCTCCGCCGGCTTAGAGGCGGGATTCGGCCAGCAAGACGGCGTTGGTCATGAGGCAGGCGGTGGTGACCGGCCCCACGCCCCCCGGGACCGGCGTTATAAAGGAAGCGCTTTCAGCGGCCGCCTCGAAATCCACGTCTCCGCACAAAGATTCTCCGTCTTGATTGACCCCGGCGTCGATGACTGCGGCGCCGGGCTTAATCCAGGAGCCGCGCACCAGGCGCGCCTTGCCCGCCGCCGCGATGACGGCGTCGGCGCGGCGCACCTCGCCCTCAAGGTCCCGCGTCTTGGAATGCGCCACGGTCACGGTCATGCCCAGGAGGTTCAAGAGGTGAGCGACTGGACGTCCGACTACGGGCGAGCGGCCGACGACCAGCCCCGGCCGGCCTTCCAAGGGGATTTTGGTCCGGCGCAACAGTTCCGCGCAGGCCATGGCGGTGGGCGGAACCACCAAGCTTCTGGCCTCCGCGTAGGTCTTGACTAAAAAGAGCCGGCCGAAGCGTTCCGGCGAGAGTCCCTCCGCATCCTTGCCGGGGGGGATGGCTTCCCGGATTTTTTGAGCGTCGATGCATGCGGGCAATGGAAAGTCCACGATGAGCGCATCCATCGTCTCGTCTTGCGCGGTGCCCGCAATCAGGGTGGCAAGCCGCTGCGTCGTCCATGTCGGATCGATGGGGATAATCGTCGCCGCAATGCCGACGTCCTGACTGGCTTTGACGCGGGCCTTCAGGTAGCTTTGCGCGGCGGCGTCAGCTTGCGCGGAAACCAGCGCCAAACGGACCGGGCGTCCCGCGCGGTGTTTAAAGGCGTCCACTCTGCGCGCGGCGTCCGCCTTGATCTCGGCGGCCAGTCCCGAGCCTTTAAGAATTTCCGCGCTCACGGCGCGGTCTCCAACCGGCGGACGAGGCGCATGAGCCGGCTTAGGAACGGGGCCGGAATTTTATTTTTTTGCGCGGTGGCCAGAAGAGTGGCAAGGCTTCGTCCGGCCTCTCGGAGGGTTTCCTTCTGTTTCGCGCCCGGAAGCCGGCAACGCAAGAGCGCCTCTCGCGTCACCCTCGAGCAGCTTAAATCCGCGCCCGCCGCATTCGCGATGGCGAGGGCTTCCTTGAGCGCGCGCAGGGCCACGGCGCGCAGCGCCTCATCCTCAAGAACGTCGCGCCTGGAGGCGCGGCACAGGGCCGCAGCCGGAGTCAGGGCCGCGGCCAGGCACAGCTCGGACCACTGGCGCCTGCTGCTCCGAGCGGGGGAAAGAAATCCCCCTCCCGGACATTCCGTGGAGGGGGATGTTTTGTTTTTCGTCTGGATTAGAGGCTTAGGCGTTGACCATCTTGGCGCGGGAGACATCGCCTTTCTTGTCCAGGTAGTAGAGGTAGCCGGTCTGCTTCTTGAGGCCGACCTTCTGGACCTTCTCCGGCTTGCCGCCCTTCTTGCCGCCGCGGGCCATCTTGGCGCGGGAGACGTCACCCTGCTTGTCGATGTAGTAAAGATAGCCGCTCGCGCGGGTGATGCCGACCTTCTGAACTTTCTCAGCCATGTGGTTTGTAACCTCCATCAAATTCCAAGAGAACCCTTGGGCATCCCCTGGGCCGCTCATAGAGCGACGAATTCAAGCCCACTATATCAATATTCACCGACGGAACGCAAGAGTTTTCTCGACGGGAGCCCGACGGGAAATTCGGGCTTAGCGGCGGGGCTTGTCGAAGAGGGGAAGGTCGGTGTCGGCGGGTTGCATGATGAGACGCTCGCGCAGCCAAGCGTCGACGATGGGTTTGGAGAAGCGGTACTGCCTGCCGATGCGGGAAGCGGGTATTTTCTTCTGCCGGATGAGACCGTAGATTTTAGAGCGGCCCATGCCGAGATAGCGTGCCAAGGTCTTGATATCCATGATCTCAGGAGCTTGGGCGAGGCTTTGCGCGCGGACGGCTTTGCGTTTCCTTTTCATGGCGTGAATAAAAGCGTTTTTTGCTTACCCGTTATCTTTGTTAGCTCTAGTGTATGGCATTTGTCATCTTTTGTCAAATATTGTCCGACGGCTGCCGGCTGGGGTCTTGCGCCTCGTGTTGTATAATAGATTGCCCGGATTAAGGCGGGAAACATGGCATCGACAACTCCTATTAAGGAAGAAGCCGCTTCGCCGCGAGACGCTTTGGCGTCCAAACGCTCCGGGGAAGGCGAGGAGCTTCTGTCGCTGGCGGGCTTGGCGCCCGGAGATGTTTTTCGGAATCTTGAAAGCGCGCCTGAAGGGCTCGAATCTACCACGGCCGCCGAACGCCTGAAAATTTTTGGCCCCAACGACGCCGGCGGTGCCCCGAGAGAGGGCCTTTTCCTAGGTTTAGCGCGGCGCGCGAAGAATCCCCTGGTCATCCAGTTGCTGGTCATCGCGGGAATTTCTCTGGCGACGGGCGATGTGCCCTCCTGCCTTATCGTCAGCGCCATGGTGGTCTTAAGCGTGGTCTTGGCCTACGTCCAGGAAAGTCGCTCCGGCCGCGCCGTGGAAAAGCTGCTTGCCATGGTCAAGACCACCTGCACGGTTTTGCGTGCGGGCCGGGAGGAGGAGATTCCTCTGGCGGACTTGGTTCCCGGAGACGTGGTCATCTTGGCGGCGGGCTCTATCATTCCTGCAGATTTACGTTTGGTCACGGCTAAGGATTTTTTCGTGAGCCAGTCGGCTTTGACGGGCGAGTCCATGCCGGTGGAAAAAAACGCGGCCGCGTGCAGCGCCGCCGGCAAAAGCGCGCTGGAACTGCCCAACTGCTGTTTCCAGGGTTCCAACGTTCTCTCCGGCACGGCTCGCGGCGTGGTGGCCGCGACAGGCGCGCACACTTATTTCGGTGCTATTTCCAGGAAAATCTCCGGTGCGCGAGCGCTGACCAGCTTCGAGCAAGGCATCAAGAGCTTCACCTGGCTCATGATCCGCTTCATGGTGGTGATGGTCGCGGTGGTCTTCCTTATCGTCGGTATCACCAAGGGCAACTGGCTCGAGGCTCTCTTGTTCGCTTTGGCCGTCGCCGTGGGCCTGACGCCCGAGATGCTGCCCATGATCGTGACCGTCAATTTGTCCAAGGGCGCCATTGCCATGTCTAAGAAGAAGGTCATCGTCAAGCGCCTCAACTCCATCCAAAACTTCGGGGCCATGAATATCCTATGCACGGACAAAACAGGAACGTTGACCCAGGACCGGGTGGTGCTGGAGAAGCACGTGGACGTGGCCAACCGCGAGTCTGACGACGTGCTGCGCTACGCCTACATGAACAGCTACTACCAGACGGGCCTGCGCAACCTCTTGGATCGCGCGATTTTAGCCCACTCGGATATTGACGTCGAGCGCACCTGCCGGAAGGTCGATGAAATCCCCTTCGACTTCTCCCGCCGCCGCATGTCCGTGGTCATCGACTACGAAGGAGATCACGTGCTCATCTGCAAGGGCGCCGTTGAGGAGGTCTTCGCGGCCTGTACGCGCTACCAAATAGACGACGAGGTTTATCCGCTCATAGACATGATCAAGATCGACCTTTTGGAGGAGTACGAGGCTTTGAGCGCGCAAGGCTACCGCGTGCTGGCCGTAGCCTACCGCGACTTTGATCGGGCCAAGGAGGTTTTCGCAGCCTCGGACGAGCGCGACCTCACTCTGCTGGGTTACGTGGCGTTTTTCGATCCGCCCAAGGATTCGGCCACGGAGGCGCTTCTTGCCCTCAGGAAGGCCGGGGTGCAGGTCAAGATTTTGACTGGCGACAACGCTTTGGTGACGCGTAAAGTCTGCCGTGACGTGGGTTTGGCGGCCGAGGAAATCGTCACCGGGGACAAACTGCGCGACCTCCCGGATGACGAGCTCTCTCGTGTCGCAGAGCGGGCCATGATTTTCGCCAAGCTCTCACCCGCTCAAAAAGACGGCATCATCCGCGTCCTGCGCCAACGCGGCCATGTGGTGGGTTTCTTGGGCGACGGCATCAACGACGCGCCGGCCATGAAGACCGCGGACGTGGGCATTTCCGTAGACACGGCGGTGGATGTGGCCAAGGAATCGGCGGACATCATCCTGCTGGAGAAAAGCCTCATGGTTCTTGAGGACGGCATCATCGAGGGGCGCCGGGTTTTCGGCAATATTATTAAGTACATCAAAATGGGCGCCAGCTCCAACTTCGGCAACATGTTCAGTATGACGGGCAGCGCTCTTTTGTTCCCGTTCTTGCCTATGATGCCCATTCAGATTTTGGTCAACAACTTGCTCTATGACTTTTCCCAAGTTGGCATCCCGCTTGATCGCGTGGACGATGAGTACATCGTCAGGCCGCGCAAGTGGAACATCGACAATATCAAGAAATTCATGATTTGGATCGGGCCTATGAGTTCGGTGTTCGACTACACGACTTTCTGTTTAATGTGGTTTTTCTATCATTGCGGGGTCTATTCCCATCCCGGCGTGCTGCCGGCGGCTAAGGAGCATGCCGAAAAACTGTTTCAAACCGGGTGGTTCGTGGAATCCATCCTGACGCAGACGCTCATTGTCCACATCATACGCACCAACCGCATCCCATTTATTCAAAGCTCCGCCAGCCTCTCCTTAATACTGACGACCATTGCGGTCATGGCCGTGGGCGCTTTCCTCCCCTTTTCTCCCTTGGCAGGGTATCTGGGAATGGTGCGGCTTCCGGGATCTTTCTGGCCGTGGATGATCGTGACGCTCTTGAGTTATTCGGCACTCACGCATGCAATGAAAACTTATTTCATTAAGAGGTATGGAATAGACTAAATGAGAAGCCTTTTAGACGCGCTGCAGGAAGGGCGCCTCATCGAGCTGCCCGAGGCCGACAAGGGGAAGGCGCTGGAGTACCTGGCGCATCTCATCGAGGCCGTCCCGGATTTAGGCGGAGATCCGCAGCTTGTCGAGGCCGTGCTGGCGCGGGAAAAATCCCAGAATACGGCCATTGGCCTCGGCGTCGCCTGCCCGCATGTGCGCGTGGACAGCCAAGGGGAGCTTTTGTGCGCCGTGGGCTGGACGCCCGTCGGCATCGACTACGGGGCTACGGACGGGCAAAAGGTCCATCTTGTGGTCATGTACTACATCCCGGACGCCCAGAAAAACGCCTACTTCAAGGAGATCTCCGCGCTGGCCGCGGCAGTGCAGAAGGCGCGCGGTATTGGTGCCATCGCGGGCGCGAGCGAACTCTCGGTCGTGCGCGAGAAGCTTTTGGATTGGGTGTCCACCTCCATCGAGGCCGCGCTGCCCGAGTCCAAGGCCCGCATGATCCGTCTAGAAGCGCGCCAGGCTCAAATCGCGGCCGCAGCTGGAGAAGCCCCGACCGCGGAGGCCTTTTCAGTGCTGGTTCTTTCTTCGCCCCAGGCGAAGCCGATGGTTCTTTGCCCTAGCCCGGAGTTCGCGGCGGCCCTGGAAAAAGACGAACGCCTGGGCGACTGGATTGCGAAGCGCGCGGCGTTCTCCTGCGAAGGGTTCCGCCTCATTTTCCGCAGCGCTGCAGCCTACGGCTTGGGTCGGACTCTCCTCGAATATTGGGCCGTTAAATAAATTTCGCGTGGGTCTTGCGCGAATCGGATTTGCGGTGTATATTTTTGCTTGTGAAGGCGAAAACCGCGAAGAAAAAAGCCGAGAGCCGCAAGTCCGCGCCCGCGCTCGTCGAAGAATCGGCCCCCGAAGGGGATGGGAAGCTCGAGTCCGTCCTGAAGGAGGTCACCGCGGGCGGCGGGGAAGATCGCGTCGAAGATTGGGTCAGCCTGGAATGTCCTTATTGCGGGGAGGGTTTCGAGGTGCACGTCACCTCGGAGCAAGACGGGCAGAGCATGGTTGAAGACTGCGCCGTTTGCTGCCGCCCCGTGCAGCTCCTGGTGGAAATCCAGGAGGGCGAAATCCAGGTCGACGCGCAGCGCAGCTAGCCCGCGCCGCGCCCGGCGTGTCGCTGTGCCGGCCTACCGGCTTTTGACGGCCAGAAGTTGCACGTCGAAGACCAAAGTCGCTTTCGGCGGGATGACCGGAGGCATGCCCCGGTCTCCGTAGGCGATGCTTGAGGGACAGACCAGCTTGGCTTTGCCGCCTACCCGCATCTTCTGCAGCCCCTGAGTCCAGCAGGGAATGACGCCATCTAGCGCGAACGTCGCCGGGCCTCCGTGGCGCGATGAGCTGTCGAAGATTTTGCCGTCGGTTAAGCGGCCCGTGTAGTCGACAGTGACCGTGTCCGTGGCCTTGGGACTGGCGCCGGTCCCTTGCTTGATTGGAATGTAAATCAAGCCTGACGGCGAGATCTGGGCGCCCTTTTCCTTGCGCGCTTTGGCGAGATAGGCTTCACCCGCAGCATTTTCCGCAGCCATTTGCGCTTCGTGCCGAGCGCGGGCAAAATCATTGACCTTGCCGATGTAGGCGTTTGGATCAACCTTGATCTTGCGCCCTTCGGCTGCGTCGCTAAATCCCAGGATCAGATACTTGGCTTCGCCGGGCTTGAGCGAGAATTGCCCGCGCGCGTTGCGGCCCAAGACGACGCCCAAAGTATAGAGAACCTTTTGCGACTCGGTCTTGAGCGGGCTTGAGCTTGCCGCGAAGGCCGCGGCGGGCAGGGCCGCCAGGCAAATGGAAATAAGGAATGATTTTTTGACGTTCATGAATTCCCTCCTGTGGGCGAACGGCTTCGGCCATCATAGCAGATTTGCGCTCTGCCGGGCCTTGGAGCGCGTGTAGCGGCAGCGCAGGCCGGTGCCGGAGTTGCAGGAGAATTCCAGCGTTGCGGAGTTTCCGATAAAATCGGCGCCGAAGACGCATTTAATTCTGTCGCAGCCGGCCGGATCATCCATGGTCGCCGGGCCGCAATTCGTTTCTTGAAAAAAGCGCGCGAAATGGTCCCCGGCAAGGCCGCGGAAGCGCTCATAGGAATTTTTCTCAGAGTGGTAGTAGCCGGGAACGTTCGATTCAGCACGCGTCGGGGGCGAGTACTTCTTCCCGTAGAGCATGGGGACATAGAAGTCGAAGAGCCCGGAGTATCTGTCGTGGGTCCGCGCGGAAAGAACGGAGAGCCCCGAGCGCTTGTCGGAGCGCACGGCAATTGTCATGGCCTTGGCGCAATCGCCGGTGCCGGGCGCGGCTAAGGCATAGGAGCCCGCGTGGACGGCAGGGTTGGGGCCGAAATCCCGCGCTGCCTCTTTTTTGATGGCGGCGACGCCGGAAAAAGAGGAGAAGCTTCGGCCGGACGCTTTCGCCGCCTCGATGTTTTGCGAGGCGCGGCCCGCTGTTGGGAATAGGAATAAAATTACGGCCGCCGCGAGCGGCAGCTTAAACGGGTTCATGGTAAGGAGCCTCCTTTTGGCGCATCAAGAATAGGATAGCCTGATAGCCCGGCGAATCCCAGTGCAGGGCTGTAAATTCCGTTTGACGGCCGCGTGACGCCCGAGTTCGGGGCTATTTTTCGATGTCCGCGGTTTCGGCGCCGCGCGGAGGCTTGCCCGAGGCCAGCCAGTCGAGGTAGGCCTCGATGAAGGCATCGAGGTCGCCGTCCATGACCGCTTGGATTTGGGAGGTGGAATAGCCCGTGCGCAGGTCCTTGACCATTTGGTAGGGCATGAAGACGTAGGAACGGATCTGGTGGCCCCAGGCGATGTCGCCCATGGCGTCGTAGTGCTTCTCTGCGGCTTGGCGCTTCTTGTCCATCTCGATTTCGTAGAGTTTGGCCTTGAGCATCTTGAGCGCGTTCATGCGGTTCTGCATCTGGCTGCGCTCGATTTGGCAGGCGACTACGATGCCGGTGGGGATGTGCTTCAGGCGCACCGCGGTTTCCACCTTATTGACGTTCTGCCCGCCGTGGCCGCCGGCGCGGAAGGTTTCCAGTTCGATGTCCGAGTCCGCGATCTGGATGTCGATGGCGTCCTCGATGTCGGCCAGGACGTCCAAGGAGGCGAAGGAAGTGTGCCGGCGCTTGTTGGAGTCGAAGGGCGAGATGCGCACCAAGCGGTGGACGCCGCGCTCGCCCTTCAGACACCCGTAGGCGTTCTCGCCGCGCACGAAGACCGTGGCGCTTTTGACGCCGGCTTCCTCGCCTTTCAAGAGATCGGTGATGGTGAAGTCGAATCCGCGCTGCTGGGCCCAGCGCGAGTACATGCGCAGAAGCATCTCGTTCCAGTCGCAGGCCTCGGTGCCCCCCGCGCCCGCGTGGAAGCTCACGATGGCGTCGCAGTGGTCGAATTCGTCGGAAAGCTTGAGCTCGGCGTCCAGAAGCCGCAGGGATTTTTGAGCCTCGGGCAGAGCCGCGAGGATGTCCTTGAGCTCCCCGGCGTCCTGGGCCTCATCGGCGAGCTGCCAATGGGTTTCCAAATCCTCCAGCGCACGCCCGGCCTTGTCCCAGCGGGAGAGCGTTTTCTTGAGCGCGTCGAGTTCTTTGGATTTCTTCTTGGCCGCGACGGAATCGGCCCAGAACTCCGGCTTGGCCGCCTCCGCCTCGCGCGCGGAAACTTCCGCGCGGCGCTTGGAAACGTCCAGGATTTTGCCCAGTTTGGCGTGCATGTCCTGGAGTTCCCGGATCTTGTCCGCCGTTTCGCGAAAAGTCGGTTCCGTCGCCATGACTTAAGCCATTCTACGAAATTGAGGGCTCGATCCCGGCAAAAATGAGCAGGGTCCGGGCATGGCGGCGCGCGGTCTCTCGGACATCCGCCGCGTAGCCGCCGCCCAAGGTTACGGCGGCGGGGGCGTTGAAGTTTCGGCAGGCCTCGCGTACCAGGAGGTCGCGGCGCTTGAGCCCTTCGGGGGTGAGCCGCAGGCCGCCCAGGGCGTCGTCCTCGGCCGCGTCCACGCCGGCCTGGTAGACGACCAAGTCCGGCTTGGCCGCGAAGGCGCGGGGCAGGTTCTCTTCAAGAATCTTGAGGTAGTCTCTATCACGACAGCCAGCCGGCAGTTCCAGGTCGAGAGAGCTCGTCTCGGGAGCTTCCGGGTAGATGTCCTCCTGGTGCATGGAAAAGGTGAAGACCTCGGGCCGGCCGCGGAAAATCGCAGCGGTGCCGTTGCCCTGGTGGACGTCCAGATCCACGACCGCGGCGCGACGGAGGCGGCCCTCGGAGAGCATCGCGAGGATGCCGCCCGCGATGTCGTTCAAGAGGCAAAATCCCTCGCCGCGATCGGCAAAGGCGTGGTGCGATCCACCCCCAACGTGCAGTCCGGCGCCGTCCTCAAGCGCGCGGCGGCAGGCCAGGATGGTGCCGGAATAGGATAGGCGGTGCGCTACGGATATCTCCGGGGAAAAAGGAAGTTCCGCGCGGGTCTGGTCCGCGAGGGTCATCGGGATGGTTCCTAGAATCTTGTCCGTCCACTCCGGCGTATGAGCCAGCAGAAGTTCCTCCCGGGACGGGAGGTCCGGTTCCAGAAAAACTCCGCAGCTTTTCAATATCTCGGCGGTTAGGGCGAACTTGCGGGTGGGAAAAACATGGCCGCCGATGGGGACGGCGTAACGGGGGGAATAAATGAAAGCCGGAGGCGTCATCAACCTACGCGGTGTTTCCGCGCAAAGCATAGGGAATGAGGCACAGTGCGGACCAAGCCAGAATCAGGGCGAGGCAGAGCGCCCCGAACCAGTCACCATGCCGCGCGTAGAAGGATCGGTTCGGGAACGGATCGGCGACGGGAATCGACGCGTCGAGGCGGCCGTTTTTCCCCAGCGGCATCTCGGCCAGGATGCGGCCCCAGGGGTCCACGATGCCCGAAATGCCGGTGTTGGCCGCGCGCAGGACATAGACGCGGTTTTCGATGGCGCGAAAACGCGAGGCCATGAAGTGCTGATAGGGCCCCCAGGTGTCCTTATACCATCCGTCGTTGGTGATGTTGACGATGACGCGCGCGCCGCGCGCCGCGTCTTGACGGACCAGCCGGGGGAAAACCATCTCGTAGCAGACCGCCACGCCCACGGTGCCCAGCGGCGTCTGGAACAGAGGCTGCCTCGTCGCGCCGGGCGTCAAGTTTCCCAATTCGTCCAAGATGCCGATCCACCGGCGCAAGATGGGGATGGGCACGTACTCTCCAAAGGGGACCAGCACCCGTTTGTGGTAGACGCCGCCGAAAGACCCGTCCGGCTTGATGAGGATGGCTGAGTTATAGAGGCCCCGATCTCCGAGCGTGACGGCGCCCACGATTTGGAAGGCGCCCAGGCGGCGGCTCCAGGCCGCGGCTTCCGGGATGCTTTGCCCATCCGCGACAAGCCGGGGCGCGGCCGATTCTGGCCAAACGATCAGCGCGGGCTTGCGCCGCCGCGGCTGAGCCAAAAGCCCTTCAAGATCGTTCCATATGCCGCGCACGAAGGCGGCGTTCCACTTCCGATACTGATTGACGTTGGGTTGGAGAAGCTCTACGGCCAGCGTCGGCCCGGAAAGATTTTCCGGCGCGCGGGACATCTGTTCTCTTCCCCATGCCCAGGCGCTCGAGGACAACAGGGCCGCGGCGGCCAGATTCAACGCGGCCGTGCGGCTCGGGCGGCCGCCTCCGCTCCAGAGGGCCAGCCCCAAAGCGGCATTGAACGCCGCCACGATAAAGCCCAGGCCCTCGGGTCCGAAGACGGAATCCATCTGCAGAAGTGCCGGATGAGCGTACTGCGTGTAGCTGAGCAAGTCTGCGCTCGGACGCGAGGTCCAGCGTCCGATGGAGAAGGACATCGCGCTCCAAAGGGCGGCCCACAGCCAGGGCCTGGCCGCCTCCGGTGCGCGCCGCGCGAGCCAGGAGCCCGCGCCGGCCGCGGCGGCCCAGTCCAGCGCCATGATGAGGGCCAGCGCGGCCCAGGCGCCGGCGGCCAGCGAACGGGGCAGCCCCGCGAAGCGGCAGGTGCTGTAGATCCAATAGAAGGCCAGGCCGTGGAAGCCGAAGCCGGCGGCCAAGCCTCCGAGGAGCGCTTTGCGCGGAGTCTGCCGCGACCAGAGGGCGAAAAGCGGCGCCAGCGCCACCCAGCCTAGGATCCAGAGCCCGGCGCGCGGCAGGCACAGCGCCAGGAGCGCGCCGCAGGCCAGGGGCAGGGCGCCCGCGGCTACTCCCCGAAAGCTCGGAGCATCCACGCCATTTTCTCGTGGCGTTCCATGAGTCCCGTCAGGAAGTCGCTTGTTCCCATGTCGCCCAAAGCAGCGCAGGTCTCCAGGCTCTTTCTCAGGCCGCGGATAATCGTCTCGTGGTCCTTGAGCAGATTCAGGAGCATGGCATCGGCGCGCGGCTTCCCGGCCTCGTCCTTAAGCAAGGCGACCTTGAGGAAGTCGGAGAGCCCGCCCAGGGCGCGCTCGCCCAGAGCCCGGCCGCGCTCGGCGACCTCATCGATGATGCCGTCGAGCTCGTCATACTGGTCCTCGAAGAACTTGTGCAGGTCGCTGAAGCGGGGCCCGGTCACGTTCCAGTGGTAGTTGCGGGTCTTGGTGTAAAGGACGTACTCGTCGGCCAGAAGAGCGTCCAGGATTTTGGCGACGGCTTTGCGGCCCGAATCCGAAACGGCGATGCTCGGCTTCATGATTTTCTCCTTTTGGGGATGATCCCCCGCGCCTCGGCTTTCGCGGAGCAAGTCCGGCACAAGCCTACGATGCGGATGTCGTAGGTCTCTCCGGAAAATCCGTCGGGCAGGCTGCGGGGCAGAGAAAGCCCCGATAGCCCGGCGCTTGTCCAGTCTTCCATCCGGCCGCAAGCCCGGCAGACCAAGTGCTGATGCCGCTCGGCGTTGGCGTCCAAGCGCTGGGGGCCGCCGTCCGAGGCTACGCGACGGATGAGTCCCGCCACGGCCAGGTCCTCCACGATCCGGTAGACCGTGGGCAGAGGCAGGGACGGCCAATTTTTCTTGAGGCGCGAGTGGACGGCTTCCACCGTCGGGTGGAGCGGATCCGCGGCCAGGGCCTCGTAAACCGCGCGGCGCTGCGCGGTCACCCTTACGCCCGCGGCGCGCAGGCGGCGGTCGGCCTCGGCCGGACTTAAGAGCGGTGGGCTTCCTTCCATATGATAATTATTATCATATGAGATTACTTCTGTCAATATCCTTGCGCCCGGGCGCCTCAAAGGGCTACACTATGGGCGCAGCGGCGAGGATTTTTCCGAATTGCCCCGGCCTACTGGGAGCTAAAGAGGAGTAAAAGCCACGCCAGAGCGTGGCTTTATTTTTTTAGGAGAACATGGCAGAAAACGCGCAGGACTGTCTCCGCGGCCTGCTGGAACGCCGCATCCTTATTCTGGACGGAGCGATGGGCACGGCGCTGCAGGGCATGTCCTTGACCGCTGAGGATTTCGGCGGCCGCGAACTCGAGGGCTGCAACGAGCATTTGGTTCTCTCCAAACCCGAGACCATCTCCCGCGTTCACGAAAGCTACCTGGAAGCCGGCGCGGACATCGTGTCGTCCAACAGCTTCGGAGCCGTGCGCCACGTCCTAGCCGAGTACGGCCTGCAGGATAAGACGCTGGAGATCGCGCGGGCGGCCGCGCGGCTGGCTAAGGAAGCGGCCGCCCGCTGGTCCACGCCGCAGAAGCCCCGCTTTGCGGCGGGCGCGGTGGGGCCCGGCACCAAGGCTATTTCCGTCACCGGCGGCATTTCGTTCGATCAGGTGCGGGCCGCATACGCCCATTCAGCGCAGGGACTCTTGGAGGGCGGCGCCGATCTTCTGTTGCTGGAAACCCAGCAGGACACTCTGAACGTCAAGGCGTCCCTGCTTGGTTTTGAGGACTGCTTTAAGCTCCTGGGCCGGCGCGTCCCCGTGATTTTATCCGTTTCCATAGAGCCCATGGGAACC
>DAIDHS010000031.1 GCA_027451985.1 Elusimicrobiota bacterium | reverse complement strand
CGGCGGAGCTGCGGCTGCTCGAACTCGGCGGCTGGGTCGCCGCGCTCGGGGTCGAGGCGTTGGATGGCCGCGCCATTCTGGCCGAGGGGCTGTCGCGCGAGCTCGGGGGCGCCGCCGCGGCGCTGGAGCTCCCGGAAAATCCCCGGCGTGCGGCATTCCTTTTTGCGCACCACGGCGCGCGCGCCCTTGGGCAGGATGCGCGGCAAATTCTCCACTAGGCCGCCGCCCGTGATGTGCGCCAAGCCCAGGATGTCCGCGCCGTGCGCGCGCAGGCCGCGGCGCAGGCGCTCGATTTGGGAGACGTAGATGCGCGTGGGGGTCAGGAGTTCCGCCCCGCGGCGCTTTAACTCCGCGCCGGTGAAGATCCGGCGCACCAGGGAAAAGCCGTTGGAGTGCAGCCCCGAGGACTTCAGCGCCAAGACGGCGTCTCCGGGACGGATTTTCGATCCGTCGATTTTTTCCGCGCGCGCAACCACCCCGACGCAGAAGCCCGCCAAATCGTACTCGCCCCCGGCGTAGAAGCCCGGCATTTCGGCCGTCTCGCCGCCCAAAAGCGCCATCCGGCCCTGCCGGCAGCCCTCGAAAATGCCGTCTAAGATGCGGCGCGACTTGGCCGGCTCGATTTTGCCTGAAGCATAATAGTCTAAGAAGAACAGCGGCTTGGCGCCGCAGGTAATGAGATCGTTGACGCACATCGCGGCCAAATCGATGCCGATGGTGTGGTGGCGGTTCAAGGCAAAGGCGATCTTGAGCTTGGTGCCCACGCCGTCTGTGCAGGCGACCAAGTCGTAGGGCCCGGGACCGGAAAGTTCGAGCGGAAACAGCCCCGCGAAGCCGCCGACGGCCGGTGCGCGCTTGGCCGCGTAGGCCGCCACGGCGTCGCCTGCGGCGGTGTCCACGCCCGAGGCGCGGTAGCTTAAGCCGCTCAAACCTTGGCCCCCGCGCCAGGACGGCTGCCCGGCTTGACCACTGGCTTGCCCTCGCGGCACAAGGGGCACTCGGCCGCAGTCCAGGTCTTCAAATCCATTTTCAAGAGGCACGCGAAGGGCGCGCCCAGACCCGCGGACGCTCCGGCGCTGCGGTCAACCACGGCCAGAGCCGCGACGGCTTGGGCGCCCGACGATTTCACGACGTCCATCACTTCGCGCGTGGACTTGCCCGTGGTCACCACGTCCTCGACCACCGCCACGGTTTGTCCCGGCGAGAGCGCGAAGCCGCGGCGCAGGACCATCGCGCCGTCTTGGCCGCGCTCGGCGAACAGCGCGCGGCAGCCCAGGGCCTTGGCGACTTCCTGGCCGATGACCACGCCGCCCAAGGCCGGCGAGACCACGGCCGATGGCTTTCCCGGGCAACGCGCGGCCAGCGCGCGGCCCAAATCCTGGGCCATGTCGGGATAGGACAAGACCAAGGCGCACTGCATGTAGCGGTCGCCGTGCAGGCCGGAGGACAGCTGGAAGTGCCCATCCAAAAGCGCGCCCGTGTCCTTGAAGACTTTCTCCAGGTTAGGGCCGCTCAAATCCGTTTTTTCGTTCATGACAGCTTAAGCCTCGCTCCTTTGGGCACCTCGTGCTCAGCGGCGCGTTTCATGGCGCCCAAAATCCCCTGTGCCGCGCGCAGCGGATCGGGCGCTGCGACCACGGGCCGCCCGACCACCACGGCGTCCACGCCCAGGCGCGCCGCGGCCTCGGGAGTGGCCACGCGCTTTTGATCGCCGTGCTCCGCCTCCGCCGGCCGAATGCCGGGCGTGACGAAGCGCACGTCGGGAAACTTGAGCGCGCGGCGCAGATCTTCCACGTCCTGAACCGAGCAGATGAGCGCATCCGCGCCGCACTCCCAGCCGGTCTTGGCCAGGCTTTTCAAGAGTCCCGACAAGGACGCTTTCGGGTGAATCGCCTTGACGTCCTTGTCCGACATGCTGGTCAGCACGCTCACGCCCCATATCTTGGGCCGCGGCGAAACTTCGGCCGCCGCGCGAATCATGTCCGCGCCGCCCAAAAGATGCAGGGACACGGCCTCCACGCCGAGTTTCTGCGCCTCCCGCACCGCGGCCGCGACCGTGCGCGGGATGTCATGGAGCTTCAAATCGAGAAAGACTCGGGCGCCGGCCTGATGGACAAGGTCCACCGCGCGCTTGCCGTGCGCGGTGAAGAGCTCCAAACCGATCTTGTAAAAGGTGACCGTGTCCCTCAAGCCCCGCAGCAGGTCTTTTTCCTTGGCCAAGGAATCGACGTCAAGAGCCACGATGAGTTCGGTCATGCCCCGGTCCCCACCGCGGACGAGACGCCGGCAAAACCGTTCTGGGCCAAAAGCTCGGCCAGCTCGCGCGCGATCGCGCGCGGCGCGCCGGGCCCGCGGTAGACCAAGCCGGTGTAGAGCTGCACCAGGCACGCTCCAGCACGGATTTTCTCAAGCGCGTCGCCGCCCGTAAACACCCCGCCCGCCGCGACGACCGGCACCGCGCCGCCGCTTAAGCGGAAAATCTTGCGCACGAGATTAGTCGAGAGGGCGCGCAGCGGCTTGCCGCTTAAGCCCCCGCGGACGTCGCCCGCGCTCGCGGGCACGCCGGGCCGCGAGACCGTGGTGTTGCCGGCCACGATGCCCGCCGCCTGGGACTTGGCGGTCTCGACTAAGGCGAAGAGTCCCGCGTCGCTCACGTCCGGCGAGATCTTGATCAAGACGGGCTTGCCGGCCTTGTTCTCCGCGCGCACGGCCTCCAAAATCTTCTCGAGCTTGCGGCGCTCCTGCAGTTCGCGCAGGCCCTCGGTGTTGGGCGAGCTGACGTTGACGACGAAATAGTCGCCGTAGGGCTCCAAAATTTTGAACGTCTGGGCGTATTCCTGCGGGGCGCGCTCGGGCGGGCAGTCGGCGTTGAGACCGATGTTGATGCCCACGGGCACCGGGCTTTTACCCGCGCGCGCAAGACGCGCGGCGCAGGCGCGAGCGCCTGCGCCCGGAAAACCCTGGCGGTTGATGACGGCGCTTTGCTCCGGCAGGCGGAACACGCGCGGCCGGACGTTGCCCTTCTGCGGCCGCAGGGTGACCGAGCCCAGCTCCAGAAATCCGAAACCCAGCGCGGGCAGGACGCGGCTCATCCGGCAGTTCTTGTCGAATCCCGCGGCAAGGCCGATTGGATTTGGAAATTTCAAGCCGAAAGCCTTGACGCTTAGGCGCGGCTCCGGTTTCGCCGCGTAGCGGTCGAACACCGCCGGCGCGCCGGGAATCTCCTGGGCCAGCTTGAGCGCGGTCGTCACTGTCTCGTGCGCGCGCTCCGGATCCATCCGGAGCAAAAGGGGCTTGAAGACGCGCTCATAGAGCATGGACGACGCGCCCTCCGACGAGGGTGGTGCGGACTTGGCCCTTCAAGCGCATGCCGATGAAGGGTGAGTTGCGGCTCTTGGACAAAAAGGACTCCGGCACGGCCCAGGATTTCGCGGGCGCGATGACGGCCGCATCCGCGTCCATGCCGGGCTTTAACGAGCCCTTGGACTTCAAGCCCAGGAGCTTGGCCGGGAACGCGCTCATGCTTTCAACCCAGCGTTTCTTGGACATCTTGCCGGGATGCACCAGCTTGGTCAGCACCACGCCGACCGCGGTCTCAAGGCCCAGGACGCCCGGCGGCGCCGAGGCCCAGCCCGCGGCCTTGGCCTCCGGAGAATGCGGCGCGTGATCGGTCGCGACGGCGTCAATCACGCCGTCGTTTAAGGCGCGGACAAGCGCGTCCCGGTCGGCCTTGCCGCGCAAAGGCGGGTTGACCTTGAAATTGGCGTCCTGCCCGGGCACGTCGTCCTCGCACAAGGCCAAGTGGTGCGGCGTGACCTCCCCCGAGACCGCGAGCCCGCGCTCCTTGGCCCAGGCCAGGGCCGCCGCGCTCTGCGCGGCGCTCACATGCGCCAGGTGCAGCCGGCAGCCGGTCAGCTCCGCCAGCGCGATGTCGCGCAGGACGACGGAGGTTTCCGCGGCCCATGGGCTCATGGCGAGGCCCTTTTTAAGCGCGGCCGGACCCTCGTGAGCGACGGCGCCCCGGCCCAAGGCCTCGTCCTCGCAATGCTCTATGAAAACCAAGCCGCAGTCCGCGGCCCACTCCATGACGCGGCGCGCCAAGCCCGAGTCCGCCACCGCGCGGCCGTCGTCGGTCAAGGCCCTGGCTCCGGCGGCGGCCAGGCGCGCGACGTCGGTCGGACGCTCGCCTTTGCGGCCCACGGTCGCGGCTGCGGCGAAGAACACGTTGACGCAAGAATCTCTCTCGGCCTTGGCCTTCAAGAGCTCCAGGAGCGACGGATTATCCAGCGCCGGTTCGGTGTTGGGCATGGCCAAAATGGTGGTAAAACCGCCCGCGGCCGCGGCCCGGGCCGCGCTCGCCAAAGTTTCCGCGGACTCGCCGCCCGGCTCGCGCGCGTGCACGTGCAAATCGATGAGGCCGGGCACGACCCAGCAGCCCGAGGCGTCGATGATTTCGGCCGCCGCCGCGCGCGCGGATTCCCTCGGCGTCAAAAGCGCGCGCACTTTTCCGCTCTCAATGAGAACGTCGCGCTGGGCTTCCAGGTTTTGGGACGCATCAATGACGAGCCCCCCGCGGACGAGAACCGTTTTATCCAAGGCCACGGCTCTTTCTCCAATCCTCAATCAAGGAAAACGCCGCCATGCGCACGTAGACCCCGTTTTCCACCATGGACAAAATCGCGGACTGCGGCCCGTCGGCCGGTCCGTCGTCGATTTCCACGCCGCGATTGAGCGGGCCTCCGTGCATGACCACGGCCTCGGGCGCCAGAGCCAGGCGGCGCTCGGTCAGGCCGTAGGCCGCGCGGTAATCCGCGAGCGAGGCGAAGAAGTGATCCTTCTGGCGCTCCAACTGCAGGCGCAGGCAGTAAATCGCGTCGGCGCCTTCAATCGCCGCGTCCATGTCGCGCTCGATTTTGGCTCCCAGCCGCGCGAAGGCGTCGGGCGCCAGGGAGCGCGGGCCGCAGAAGGTCACGCGCGCGCCCATGGTCTTGAGGCCGATGAGGTTCGAGCGCGCCACGCGGCTATGCAGGGCGTCCCCGACGAAGACCACTCTCAAGCCGTCCAGCCGCCCTTTTTTTTCGCGCAGCGTGAACAAGTCCAAGAGCGCCTGGGTGGGGTGCTCGTGCAGGCCGTCGCCCGCGTTCAAAATCGAGACGCCGGTCTTGGGCGCGACCGCATCGAGCGCGCCCGAAGCCTCCTGGCGCGCCACGATATAGGAGACGCCCAAGGCTTCAAGGTTTTTGACGGTGTCCACAAGCGTCTCGCCCTTGGCCAAGCTCGACGTCGTGGCGGAAAATCCCAAGGTCTTCGCGCCCAGGCGCAGAGCCGCGGTCTCGAAGGCGCTGCGAGTGCGCGTGGAGGGCTCGGAGAAGAGAAAGGCGAGGGCGCGGTCTTGAAGCTTGGGCTCGGGCGGCGATTTTTTAAAAGAGACGGCCGCATCCAAAATCGCCTCCACTTCGGGGCGGGAAAGGCCTTCCAGCCCCAGCAGATCCTTGCGGTTCCAGATTGTGTGCGCCACCGCCCTCCCGAGACGCGGAAATCGGCTTGAATGCCGGAAGGATTAGACTACTTTTGCGCGGCGGGAATCAAGCGTCGGCTTTCTTCATCGGGCCCGAGCGGGCGGCCAGGCGTTCGTAGAGCGCGTCCGGCGCGTGGGCCACGACGCGGCGCATGAAAAAAGCCATGGGCCAGGGAAAGCTCACCACGCGCTTTTTGCGCTCGATACCCGAGAGTACGACGCGGACGGCGTCCTGAGTCTCCATCAAAAAGGGCATGGGGTATCGGTTTCGGGCCGTCAGTTCGCTCTTGACGAAGCCGGGGCAGACCGTTGTGACGCTCACGCCCGTGCCGCGCAAATCCACGCGCACGGACTCCAAAAGCGCGATGAGCGCTGCCTTGCTCGCGGAGTACGCCCCATGCCCGGGCAACCCGCGGTAGCCGGCCAGGCTCGCGATGCCCGCGATGCGCCCGGATTTGGCCGCGAGCATGTCGGGGATGACGGCTTCAAGCCAGTAGGCGGCGCCGAGCACGTTGGTGGAAAAAGTCTTGCGCACGACCTCGGCCTTGAAGGCGCGCGCGTAGCAGGCCTCGCTGATGCCCGCGTTTAAAATCGCCCAATCGAGGCCGCCCCAGGCGTCCTTAATCTCCGCGTAGTGGCGCTTGACGGTCTCCGGGTCGTCCACGCCGCCCAAGAGCTCGAGCGCCTCCGCGTCCTTGGCGCGCACGGCCTGGGCCGCGTCCCGCAATTTATCCGCGCGCCGGCCGGTCAGCGCCACGCGCGCGCCGCGGCGCGCCATTTGGATCGCCATCTCGCGCCCGAGGCCGGAGGTGGCGCCGGTCACCAGCACGCGCAAGCCGGGTTTCGCCGTGTCTAAAGCCATGGCCGGCATTGTAGAATAAATGCGCCCCGTTATGTTCGAGCTGACCGACGATCAGAAAAAGGCCAAGGACCGCATCCTGGTCTGGCTTAAAGCCCGCGACAAGCCCGCGCTCACCTTGGGCGGCTACGCGGGCACGGGCAAGACCACGGTCATCGCGCGCACCTTGAAGACCTTCGCGCGCGACAAGTTCCGCACCGCCTTTTGCTGCTTCACGGGCAAGGCCTCCGAGGTGCTGGGCCGAAAGCTGGCCGAGGAAGAGGCGCTTTTTCCGCAGGACTATTGCGGCACCATCCACGGCCTCATCTACTCGCCTGTGACCGAGCCCGGGGACGACGGGCATGAGGCGCTGAGATGGGAGAGAAAGCCGCGCCTCGAACACGATCTCATCGTGGTCGACGAGGCCTCCATGGTCTCGGAGGATCTCTGGGCCGATCTGCGCTCCTACGGCGTGCCCATTTTGGCCGTGGGTGACCACGGCCAGCTGCCCCCCATCCACGGGCGCGAGAGCGTCATGACCGCGCCGGACGTGGTCTTGGAAGGCATCCACCGCCAAGCGGCGAACAACCCCATCATCAAGCTCTCGGTGCTGGCGCGCGAGACCGGACGAATCCCCTCCGGACGCTACGGCGACGGGGTCTTGAAGACCGACGACCCGGAGTCCGTGTGGATGTTTTCCTCGCCCGGCAAGGTGATGTATTTGTGCGGCTACAACAACACCCGTACGGCCCTAAACCGCGCCGTGCGCGAAAAGCTGGGCGAGCACGCGAAGACCCCCCGTCCCGGCGAGCGCGTCATCTGCCTGCGCAACGCCAGGGAGAAGAAAATCCACAACGGAGGCCTGGGCACGCTTTCCTCCATCGCCGAGCGCGGCGATCATCTCTTCGACGCGGACATCCAGATGGACTCCCAAGCGCGCTTCAAGGGCGCCATCTCCCGCGCGCAATTCGGCGCGCGCTATCCCCTGGACCGCGACAGCCCCGCTTACCGCGCGCAAAAAGACGGCTACCTCTTTGATTGGGGCTACGCTCTGACGGTGCACAAGGCCCAAGGCAGCGAGGCCGAGCGCGTGGTGCTCATCGAGGAGCGGTTGCCCAACATGTCGGACGAGGACTGGCGGCGCTGGCTCTACACCGGCGTCACGCGCGCGGCCTCGGAACTGGTCATCATCGGCGCCGAAGCGTAAGCTGCGGAGACGGCTTGCTCCTTCGCTCGCCCCGTCACCGGCGTTCACGGGCTCAGCTCGCTCAAAGAGCATGCCGTCTCCGCTGGAGAGAATCTGCGAATTTTAAGCCGGCGCTTCGGAAAATCCAGCCGGATCCCGTGGGGAAGGGAGGCTCCGGCCGAAGGCCGGAGGGAAACCCGGGATGGGTTTCCCGGGGTTCGGGGGACGGCGGATTTCCGAAGCGGCGGCTAGGGCTCGGGCAGCTTCCGGGCGATTTTCTCGAAGAGCAGCAGCAGGCGCCCGGCGTCGGCGCGGTCCAGGTCCCAGCGCAGCACGGACTTGCGCAGCTGGGCGAGCCGGGCTTCTCGCAGCGCGACGTCCTTTCCGTCGACGCGCCGTGCGACTTCTCCGACCGCGGCGAGCAGGTTCTCCATCTGCCGCATGGGCGGCAAAATCCGCTTGGGCGCATGGGCGGCCCGGCTTGGCCGCCGGGCGCCCAAGGACTTCGCGGCGCGGGCCAGTTCGTAGGCGATGACGGCCACGGCCTGGCCCAGGTTCATGGACGGCGCCTCCGCGCGCGTGGGAATCTTCACCCAGGCGTGGCAGCGGTCCAACTCCTCGTTGCCGAGCCCGCTTTTCTCCGGACCGAAGACCACGGCCGCGCGGCCGCCCGGCGGCAGGCGGCGGGACAAAAACGCGGGCAGGTCCGGCAAGAGAATCATCGGCTGGGATAAGGCCCGCCGCCGGCCGGTGGTGGCGCCCAGCACCAGGTGGCAATCGGCGAGGGCGTCTTGCAAGGACAGCTTTCGCGCGCGGGCCAGAACGTCTCCCGCGCCGTCCTTGGCCGCCGCGCTTTCGCGCCACACCGGATCGTAGGGATCGGCCACGGCCAGGTCTTGCAGGCCGAAGTTGGCCATGGCGCGGGCTGCGGCGCCCACGTTGTTGGGGTTGCGGGGACGAACCAGCACGACGCGGAGGGCTTCAAGCTCGATCATCGCCGGCTCCATCATGGCTGTTTTGGCGCGCCCCAATCAACCGGCCGGGCCTTCTATCCTATAATATGCCCCGTGACGGCGATTATTCTGGCCGGCGGCGCGGGCACGCGCTTGAAACCCGTCTCCGGCCGCATGCCCAAGTCCCTTGTGCCCTTTCTGGGCCGGCCCTTCATCGCCCGGCAGCTGGAACTCCTGAAAAAAAACGGCATCCGCGAGGCCGTCCTCTGCGCCGGGCCGCGCGAGCGCGCGTTCCGCGCGGCCTTGGGCGGAGAAGCCTTCGGCGTGCGCATTTTCTACGCCCGCGAACCCAAGCCCTTGGGCACGGGCGGAGCGCTTTGGGCGGCGCGGAAATTTTGGCCGCGCGCGGGCCCCGTCCTGGTCTTAAACGGCGACATCGCCGCCCGCCCGGATTTGCGCGCTTTTCTCAAGTTCCACCGCGCGCGCAAGGCGGCCGCGACTTTGCTGCTCGCGCGCGTCCAAGACGCCTCGCCCTTCGGCCTGGCCCGGACCGGATCGCGCGGCCAGATTCTCGAATTTCTGGAAAAGCCCCTGCGCCGCGGGCCCGGCTGGATCAACGGCGGCATCTATTGGATGGCGCCCGAAGCCCTGCGGCTCATCCCCCGCGGCCGGCCGTGCTCGCTCGAGCGCGAGGTTTTCCCCCGCCTGGCCGCGCAGGGCCGGCTTTTCGGCGGGAAATCGCGCGGCGCGTGGTTTGACGTCGGCACCCCGAAGCGATTTAGGCAAGCCGAACGGGCGGCCGATCGCAAAAGAAGATATAATTAGACGTCATGCAGACACGGGAAATTTACTCATGAAAGTCGTCATTTTGTGCGGCGGACAGGGCACGCGCCTGCGCGAGGAGACCGAGTACAAGCCCAAGCCCATGGTCGAAATCGGCGGGCGGCCGATTTTGTGGCACATCATGAAGCACTACGCCGCCTTCGGCTTCAAGGAGTTCGTGCTCTGCCTGGGCTATAAAGGGGACGTCATCAAGGACTATTTCTACCACTACGGCCTGCACCGCGGCGACGCCACCATCACGTTGGGCAAATCCCACGGCGTCGAGTTCCACGACCGGCACCCCGAGGAGGGCTGGAAAGTGACCTTGGCCGAAACGGGCGAGAACGCCATGACCGGCGCCCGAGTCAAGCGCGCGGCGAAGTATCTGGACAAAGAGCCGTTCATGCTTACCTACGGCGACGGCTTGGCGGACGTGGACTTGAAAGAACTTCTGCGCTTCCACAAGAGCCACGGCCGCCTGGGCACGGTCACGGGCGTGCACCCTCCGTCGCGTTTTGGAGAGCTCATGGTCAAGGACGAAAAGGTGCTCACGTTCAGCGAAAAGCCGCAGACCCATTCCGGCGCCATCAACGGCGGCTTTTTCGTCTTCGAGCCCGGATTTTTAAAGTATCTTTCGGATGATGACGCCTGCGTCCTGGAACAAAAACCCCTGGAAAAGCTCGCGAAAAATGGCGAGCTGAACGTCTACAATCACCCCGGCTTTTGGCAGTGCATGGACACCTACCGCGACGTCTTGCTGCTCAACAAGCTCTGGGACGGCGGTAAGGCGCCCTGGGCGGCCTGACGGGCGCCATGCCGGACCTTTTCGACGGATTTTTTTCCGGCAAGACCGTCCTGGTCACGGGTCACACGGGGTTCAAAGGCTCGTGGCTCTCCCTGTGGCTCACGGAGCTGGGCGCGAAGGTCGGCGGCTACGCCCTGGCCCCGGATGCCGAACCCAATCTTTTCAGCCAACTGGGGCTCGCCAAGATCATGAATTCCCGCTTAGGCGACGTGCGCGACTACCCGCTGTTGGAACGGACGCTACAGGAAACCAAGCCGGACATCATTTTCCACTTGGCCGCACAGCCGCTGGTGCGCCGTTCTTACGAGGATCCGCTCGAGACCTTCTCCACCAACGCGATCGGGACGGCCAACCTCATCGAAGCCGCGCGCAAGACCGTTTCCGTGCGCGTCTGCCAAATCATCACCACGGACAAGTGCTACGAGAACCATGAGACCGGCCAAGCCTATCGTGAGGACGACCGCCTGGGGGGCCGCGACCCCTACAGCGCCTCGAAGGCCTGCGCGGAGCTCATCGTCGCCTCCATGCGCGCCTCGTTTTTCCAGGAAGACGGAGCGGCGTCCGTGAGCTCGGCGCGGGCCGGCAACATTTTCGGCGGCGGCGACTGGTCCAAGGACCGGCTCATTCCGGACTGCGCCCGGGCCTTAAGCGCGGGCCAAGCCGCGCAAATCCGCAATCCGCATTCGGTGCGGCCGTGGCAGTTCGTGTTGGACCCGCTCTGCGGCTACCTGCGCCTGGCGATGCGGCAGTGGGAACGCCCCAAGGACTATGCCGAGGCCTGGAATTTCGGGCCCGAGCCCTCCGCCGCGCGCTCCGTGGGCGAGGTCGTGGATCTTTTCGTGCGGGCCTGGGGCAGCGGGCAATGGCAGGCCGCAGTACAAGACGGCGCGCCGCACGAAGCCGCGCTTTTGCAGCTCGATAGCGCAAAGGCCTGCAAGCGCCTAAGCTGGCGGCCGGCGTATGCCCTTGCGGAAGGCATCGAACGGACGGCTCTCTGGTACCGGGAAGCTCAAAAGCCTGGCTTTGACGCGCTGGCTTTCTCACGCGGCCAGATTCGAGACTACGCTGACGCGGTTCCTGCGGCCGCCGGTTTGCCCTCATGACCGAGAAAACCGCGGGAAAATCCGCCGTAGGCGCCGCCGCGCAGGACGCCGCGCTGCGCGAAAAAGTGTTTTCCGCCGTGCGCGAGTACGCGCAAGACGCGCTCGCGCCGAAAGATTTCGTCCCCGGGCAGTCCGACGTTCCGGTTTCGGGCCGCGTCTGCGACGTCGAAGACATGCTGGCGCTGGTTGACTCCTCGCTGGATCTTTGGCTGACAACCGGGCGCTTTGCCGCCGCGTTCGAGAAGAACTTCGGCCGGCGTCTGGGCCTGCCGCACGCGCTTCTGGTCAATTCCGGATCGTCGGCGAATCTTCTGGCGACCTCCGCCCTGACCGCGCCGGAGTTAAAAGACAAGGCACTGAAGCCGGGCGATGAGGTCGTGACCGTGGCGGCGTCTTTCCCCACCACGGTCAACCCGGCCCTCCTCTACGGCGCGACACCGGTCTTCGCCGACGTGGAGCTGGGCACTTACGACGCGGTGTTTGATGAAATCGAGGCCGCCGTCGGCCCCAAAACCCGGGCCATCATGATGGCGCACACCTTGGGCAACCCTTTTAATTTGGAGCGCGCCGCGGCGCTGGCGCAGAAGCACGACTTGTGGCTCATCGAGGACTGCTGCGACGCGCTGGGCTCGACTTACGCCGGCAAGCCCGTGGGAACCTTCGGCGACATCGCCACCTTCAGCTTTTATCCCGCGCACCACATCACCATGGGCGAAGGCGGCGCGGTAGCCACGGCCAACGGCCGGCTCAACAAAATCCTGGAGAGCTACCGCGACTGGGGCCGCGACTGCTGGTGCGCGCCGGGCAAGGCCGACACCTGCGGCAAGCGCTTTAAGTGGCAGCTGGGCGAGCTGCCCTGCGGCTACGACCACAAGTACATCTACTCGCACCTGGGCTTCAACCTCAAGGCCACGGACATGCAGGCGGCCGTAGGGCTCTCCCAGATGAAAAAATTGGACGATTTTATCGCCGCGCGCAAGAGCAATTTCGCCTACCTGAAAAAGGGCCTCAAAAAATTCGAGGACCGCCTGATTCTGCCCGAGGCCACGCCCGAAAGCGACCCGGCGTGGTTCGGGTTTCCATTGACCGTGCGTGACGGCGCGGGATTTTCACGCGAGGCCCTGACCGGATTTTTGGAGAGCCGCGGCATCCGCACGCGGCTCTTGTTCGCCGGCAACCTATTGCGCCAGCCCTATTTCAAGGACCGCCCGCACCGTGCCGTAAGCGGCCTGAAGAACACGGACAAAATCATGCGCGACACCTTCTGGATCGGCGTCTACCCGGGCCTGACCGGGCCCATGATGGATTACGTGGGCGAAACTTTCGCGGCCTTCCTGGCGAAGGCCTAGGGCCGCATGAAGCTCACGCCGACCGGCATCCCCGGCTGCTTCGAAATCGCCCCGGACGCCTCCGAGGACGCGCGCGGCGCCTTCGTCAAAATCTTCCACGCGCCGTCGTTTTCAGAGCGCGGCCTGGAGACGGAGTTTCCGGAGGAGTATTATTCCCGGTCCAAGAAGGGCGTGCTGCGCGGCCTGCACTTCCAGACGCCGCCGCACGGCCACGCCAAGCTGGTGCTCTGCCTTTTCGGCGCGGTCTTTGACGCCGTGGTGGACCTGCGCCAAGGCTCGCCGGCCTACGGACAATTTTTCACCTTGGAGCTAAGCGCCGCCAAGCGCAACATGCTCTACGTTCCCAAAGGGCTGGCGCACGGATTTTACGTTCCCTCGGGCGAGGCGCTCATGCTCTACAAGACCTCGACCGTGCACGCCCCGGCGCACGACGCGGGCATCCGCTGGGATTCGGCGGGCATTCCTTGGCCTGGCTCCAAGCCGCTGGTCTCTGCGCGGGACGCGGCTTTCGCGCCCCTGGCCGAGTTCAAGAGTCCGTTTGCCTTTCCTCCGGGCGCCTCATGAGCGAGAGCCGTGCGACGCGCCGCCCGTGGGATCTTCTGGACGTCGGGCGAAACACCAAATTCCTGCTCAAGAGTCTCTGGACCGTCGGCCCATTTTTCTTCCTGGCTAGGGCGCTGACGGCCGGGACGCAGGTTCTGGCCGGACGCTGGCTCGGCCCGCAGGAATTCGGCTTGGCCACCATTGCGCTGGCGGCCGCAGGAACGCTTCTCATCCCCATTCAGATGGGATTTCCCGTAGCCCTCGTCAAATTCGCGGCCATGGAGGAGTCCCTAGAACGGCAGGCCGCCATCGTCTCTTCCGTGCTCTGGATGGCCCTCATATGGGGTCTGCCCTGCTTGGCGCTGCTGATCCTTTTCCGGAACAGCCTAGGCTCCGTCCTCCACATCGGACAGCATTTGTACTTATGGGCCCTGGCGTATGCCGTGCTGACCTTGGCCTACTCCCTAATCTCCGGCGGGCTTCAAGGCGTAATGCGCTTCCGCGAGCGGGCGCGCATCGAGCTCTATTACGGCGCCCTGGTTCCCATGTTCTTTGGCGCGCTTTATTTCCGGGGCGATCACAGCTTCACGAGCTTCGTAGGCGCCATGTGCTTGTCCCTCGCCGTAGCCGGCGCCGTCTGCGCGGCATATCTCAAGCCTTGGATTAGACCCTCCGTCAGCGGCTGGACCGTGCGGCCCGTCGCGTCCTACACCTTGGCCCCTGTCGTCAGCGCGAGCGCGGGCGCCGCGGTTTCCGCTGCGGCGCCGCTCATCCTGGCGGCTTATCTTTCCCCTAAGGAAGCCGGATTTTTCGGGATTTATGAAATCGGATCGGTCGGCGTATCCATGGCGGCCTTCCAAATCGTCAACACCGTGCTGGCCCCTATGGCCAGCGCCCAAGAGCGCCAAGCCGGCGTTTGGCGGAAATTTTTGCTGCTGAGCGCCCCCCTGGCGGCCGCCTTAGCGCTATTCTTCGCTTCCACCACGCTGATCATTCTGAAGCTCGAAGGGGGCCGCTATCCTGAAAACATCCGCTGGATCGCGCTTTTCGCGCTCGCGGGCGCGCTCAGCTTTCTTTTTTCCGCCGTCGTCACCATTTTAAGCTCCAGCGATGCGGCCGGACTCTGGCTGGGCGCCAGCGGGAACATCCTCGCGGGCGTCTTGTGCCTCGCCGCAAGCTTCTGGCTCATCCCCACCCACGGAGTTTCCGGCGCCGCCGCGGCCTTGGCGGCCGGATACGCGGCCGCATTTTTTTGGTGCGTCATTCTGGGGTGGGGAAAAATCCGGAGCAGCCGGGCATGACGGCCGCGCCGGTCGCCATCGCGATTCCAACGAGGAATAGGGCCGAAGCGCTTACCCACAGCGTCAGAGCCCTCCTGTCGCAAACCTTCCGCGATTTTACGCTCTTCGTCGTGGACAGCGGTTCGACCGATGCGACACGGCAAGCCGCGGCGTCCTTCAACGACCCGCGCCTGCGCTACGTCCGCTACGAGGACGATTTAGGCATGGCAGGCAACTTCAATCGGGCGCTGGATTTGCTTCTGCGGGAAAAATCCGGCTATATCGGAATTTTCCACGATGACGACGATTACGCCCCTGAAATCATCGAGCGGGAAGCGGCTTTTCTGAGCAGGCACCCAAGCGCTGGCTTCGTGTTCCCCGCATACCGGTGCTTGAACACGGCGCAAAAAAGCGCGGTTCTCCGCAGACCCTGGCCGGACGATCGGCTGATCACTCCGGATGAATTTTTGAATGATTTTTTAGCGGAGACGTTCACGGTTCCGGCTCCCTTCGTCCTGGCGCGCAAAGACGCCTACTCCAAAGCCGGGCGGTTCGACGGCGGCCTGTCCATGTGCCTGGACACCGACATGTGGCTGCGCATGCTGCGCCATTACGACGCAGGCTACCTGTGCGCTCCGATCTGCACGTACCTTATCCATGAGAACCAAGGCTCCTGGCTGCCCCGGAACATGCTGCAAGGGCCGCAAGAGCTCAAGCGGACGCTCGAGAAAGTCCTCAAAGATCACGGGCGTTTTTTCAACGGCGATTTGGCGGCTTGCACGAGAAAAATCAACCGCCGCAGCGCCGGAGCCAGCCTCTACTGCGCGCGGCTCGCCTTGGCGGCTTCGGATTTTGATTTGGCGAGAACCCTGGTGGCCCAGGCAACGCAAACAGATCCCTCGATTCCGATAAAAATCAAATCAGCGCTGTTCCGGCTGGCCGCCAATCGGCCGGGGGCATCTTTGCTCAAAACCTTAATCTCAATCAAGCGTAAAGCAACCGACTACCGTTAAGAACCATCGGCATGACTGAACGAAAAATCAAGTTGCTGGTCTGCCTGCCTTACCTGACGCCCTCCATCGGCGGGGGAGCGATGGTCCTCTTAAATCTCCTGGAGCCCTGGGCGGAGCAAGGCTTCGATGTCCAGGGCGTTTATTTCCAAGAGCGCGCCAAAGAGCTGATTCCCGCGCGACTCAAATCGCACGCGCTCCTCAAGCGCGTGGGTTCGGCCCGCTACTACCTCGAATACCCGGGCCTCATCAGGAACCTAGCCCAAATTTTGGAGCGCGAGCGGCCGGACGCCCTGATCTGCAACTCTTATCAAACGTTGGGGTTGATTCTGGCGGCCAAGGCGCTGGCTCGCTCCCGCGCCGCCGTCATCGCCGGCGAGCAAAATAACCTGACGCTCATGCTGCGTGGCGCCAAATGGAGCCGTTTACGAGCTGGACTGATCAAGTTTCTTGATCCCAGGGCAGACGCGGTCATTGTCCCAGCCCAAGGACTGCGCGAGCACCTGCTCCGCGATTTCCGCTTGCCAGCCTCCAAAATCAGCGTCATTCCCAATCCCATCGCGCTTGGCCGCATCGAGCGGCTGATGAAGGAGCCCGCCGGGCACCCCTGGTTCGAAAAGCGAGACCGCCCAGTCCTGCTCAACACCGGCGTTTTAGACGGGCAGAAAAACCAAAAGCTTTTGCTGCAAGCCTTCGCCAAGGTCCGAGCCGTGCGGCCCGCCCGCTGCATCATCCTGGGCGACGGGCCTTTGCGCGCGGCCCTCGAAGCCGAGGCCAAAGCCTTGGGCGCGGCCGAGGACGTCGCGTTCTTGGGATTTCAAAGCAACCCCTATAAATTCATGGCCAAAGCGGACGCTTTCATTTTATCTTCGAATTATGAAGGCTTGCCCGTCGTGGTTCTCGAAGCTCTGGCCTGCGGCTGCCCGGTCATTTCCACCGACTGCGACTTCGGCCCGGCCGAAGCCATTGAAAATGAAAAAAACGGGCTGCTGGTTCCCGTAGGCAACGCCGTGGCTTTGTCCGATGCGGTTCTAAAAGTCCTTTCGGACGACGGGCTCCGCCAGCGTCTCATCGACAACGGCCGCCGCCGGGCCCAGGATTTCTCCCAAAGCGCCGTCGCCGCGCGATACTCAGAGACCATCAACGCCGCCTTGAAGGCTAAAACGCCGTTATGACGCCCCCTCGCAGCAACGTCATAAGCCGCGCGCTCTTGGTCGTCCTCCTGAGCGCGCCGGCTCTCTTTCTCTTTTTTCTCATCCGCCATTTCGCCGTCAATCTCGTCTGCGCGGACGATTGGTTTGACGCCGCGAACCTCATCCATCAATCCCTGTCCGGGACGCTCTCATGGGCCGCCGTGTTCGCCCAGTATCACGATCACCGCATCGTCCTGCCGCGCCTCATGACGCTGATCTTGTGGAAGCTGGGCGGCCGCCTGCGCAATCTTCCCGCCATGGAAACGGATTTGGCGATTATGGCTTCGGCTGAATTCTTTCTGGTTTGGAAACTTTCATCAGCCAAAAGCGCCTCCAAGTTGCGGATATCCCTATGGCAGGCTGCGCCTATCTCCTTTTGGATCTTTTCACCTTATCTCTTCCCTTTATTGCAGGCCGGATCGTACACCAGCTTCCAGTGGACTCTGATGATTCTGGGAATCCTTGCGGCCCTAGCCTGCCTGGACGCAAGTTCCGGAATCGACGCGCTGTTTTGGCTCGCCGCCGCCGCCGGCTTGGCCGCTTCGTTCTCGAACGCCGCCGGGCTCATGGTTTGGCCCGCAGGCCTTGTGCTTTTACTCCTTTCAAACTGGAAAAAAGAACGCTCCGCCAAAAGACAAATTCTTGCCTGGCTTTTCTTTGGAGCCGCCGTCTGGGCCGCCTATTTTCACGGCTGGAATCCGTCCCAGCAGTTCTATGTCGGCGGGGCGCAGCGCGGCCTAAGCTATGCTTTTCTTCACCCGTTCCGCGCCGTGCGCTATGTCATCTCCTACTGGGGCATTCCATTCTCCATGGCTTTTTCGCCCTTTGGCACCGCCGCCTTGGTCTCTTCAGCCTGGTTTTTCACGCGGGCCTTCAAGCAAAACATTTTATGGAGAAACCGTTTCTGGGTCTCCTTATGGATTTTCGTTTTAGCGGTCTCGCTGGAAACCGCGGTCGGACGCGCGTGGGAACCCGGCGGCGCCGGAGGACGAGCGGGAGCTTTCTATCTGGTCGCCATTCTTGGGCTCCTCTCCGTCTACGCCCTGGCGCTTGATGTTTTTCCGCGCCGGCGCGCCGCATTAGCTTGGGGATTTGGGCTTCTTTCTCTCCTGCCCTATCGAGCCGCGGCGCGCGATTGGAAACCGAATCAATACCTTTTCAGGACGATGTCCTACGCCCTACGCA
The DNA here is from genome assembly GCA_027451985.1 of Elusimicrobiota bacterium. Classification (GTDB taxonomy): domain Bacteria; phylum Elusimicrobiota; class Elusimicrobia; order UBA1565; family UBA9628; genus JAGWJU01. The sequence continues at coordinate 6,252 of DAIDHS010000031.1, read as the reverse complement.
CCTACCGTTCCCAGTCCGATTTGGGGCTTAATCAAGCCTGGGTGTTTTGGGATGGAAAGCCCGATATCGTTAGGCAACTGGCGCCGATGCTGGAGAAAAACCGCTGGAACGTCTTCGCCGAGCCGCCGCCGGCCGGGCCGGCCCTAGGACCCTCCTTGGGACGGGCCACGCTCTGCGGCATCGACGCGATCAACGAAGCTCCGGCGCCCGCCATGCCCGCGGCCGCGAAGGTTGCCGCTGGAGAAGGCGTGGCGCTCAAAGGCTGGGCCATCGACGAGCCGCGCCACCGGGCGGCCGCAGGGGTTTATATCGTCGTGGATGGCCATTGGCCCGTTCTCGCTTCTTATGGCGACCGCCGCCGCGACGTCGCACGAAAAACCGGCGCGCCTGAGGCGACGTATTCGGGATGGATCGCCTCCTTCGTTCCGGAACAACTCGGCCTCAAGCCCGGACGGAATTCCCTTTCGGTTGAAACCATCGCCTCGAATGGTTCTGGGCACTACGACAATGAAAATGTCGCGAGCTTCGTGCTTGAGGCCGCATCCAAGCCATGAACGTCGCCCTCTACGCCTGGTCCGGCCTCGGCGATGCCTTGATGGCCCTGCCGCTACTTCAAGGATTAAAAGCCGCGGGCCACGACGCCGCGCTCGCGGGCAACGAGTCCATGCGGCCGTTCTATAATTTTTTGGCGGAGGCCGGCGTCTGCGGCGAACCTTTGATTTATCAGAGCCGCACGCCGTCGTCTTGGGCGGCGCGCCTGCGCGATTTGGATATTCTGCTCCTGCCGCCGGACGCGCATTGGAAAGATCACAAGGCCCTGGCCTCGTTCAAGGCCGCTGGTATTTTGGCGCGGCCCGTTTTGCGCGCGGCGCTGGGGCTCAAAGACGCGCGCTTTATCGCGGAGGCGCGGGTCAAGACGCGAAGCTCGAAAGCGCCCGAAGCGGTGAATTTGGCCCTCTCCTACGCGCGCTGCCTTGAGGAGCGCTTTAGCCTGCCGTTCAAAAAAGATTTTCTATTCCTGCCCGAGACCGCGCTTGAACGCGCGCGAGGCGAGGCGTTGCCCCGCCTGATGGAAGCCGGCTTTTCCCAAGAGCCCTATGCCGCGCTCTACCGCGCCACCAAAGGTAAAACGCGCGACTTGCCCGAGGCGCTAATCCGAAAAATCTCCGAGTTCTGCACCGCTAAAGGTTGGCGGCTCATCGAAGTCGGCGGATCCGGGCCCGAAGCGCCAACGCCTTGCCCAGGCGTTTTGGACTGGCGCGGGCAGCTGAATTTTTGGGAGCTTGCCGGCGTGTTTGGCCGCGCGCGCATGGTTTTTTCCATCGACGGTGGACTTCTGCACCTGGCGCTGGCTTGCCGCACCAAAACCGTCTCCGTTTGGGGCCCGACCATTCCAGAATCCAGAACCAATCCCCAATTTTCCGGTCACTACGCCTTGTGCCGCTACCTGCCCTTCCAACCGTACTTGGACGGCCCACAGCCGACCAATGCCGCCCAGGCCTTCGACTTTTCCGCCGCGGACATCGCGCGCGCGGCCCAGGCGCTGGCATGAAAGTCAGCGTGCTCATGCCGGTCTACAACGGCGAAAAAACCGTGCGCCGGACCATCGAAAGCCTGCTCGCGCAGACCTTGAAGAATTTCGAAATCGTGGCCGCGGACGACGGCTCCACCGATGGCACGGCGCGCATCTTGGCCTCCATCCAAGACCCGCGCCTGCGCGTGGTGACCATGGCCAAAAACTCCGGGCGCTCCGCGGCCCGAAACGCCGCGGCCAAAGCCGCGCGCGGCGAGTACTTCGCCATGAACGACGCGGACGACGAATCCTACCCCGAGCGCCTGGGAAAGGAGGCGGCGTTCCTGGACGCTCATCCGGAGCTCGATTTTTGCGGCGCCTGGGCGCATCTGCTGGAGCCCTCGGGAGAAAAAATCGAGTGGCGCAGGCCATGCGCGCCCGCAGACGTCCGCCGCACGATGCTGCGCTCCAACCCCTTCATCCATTCGACCGTCATGATGCGCCGCCGAGCCTTCGAGTCCGCGGGCGGATTTTCCGAGGACGGCCTGTGGTGCGAGGACTACGACCTCTACCTGCGCGCGGCCGCCAAAGGCCGCGCCGCCAACCTGCCGGAGTTTTTGGCGCTCTATCGCGCGCACGCAGGCGCGTCCTACCGCGTGAAGGAGCAGTGGTACCAAAGCCGCCGTCGCTGGACGGCCATCTGGCGCTACGGCTACCCCAAATCGGGGCTTTTCTGGACGCTGACGCCCTTGCTGGGTCTTTTTTTGCCGCGCAGGCTCAAGCTCACTTTTGGAGGGAAGCTTTAATGGCGCAGAAGAAAATAAAGGTTTTCGAGGTCTTGGAGTGCGGAGGCCCCGGCGGCACGGGAAACCAGGTGGCGGCCGTCTGCAACGGACTTCCCGCGGACAAATTCGAGGTTGGCTTGGTCTACGCCGCCCGGCAGAGCGACCCGGCCGAGTACCGCCGCAAAGCGCACGGCGCGCACAAAGCCTTCTACGTCCCCGAACTCGTGCGCGAGATTTCGCCGGCCAAGGATTGGGCGGCCTTTAGGAAGCTCCTTAAAATTTTTCGCGAGGAAAAGCCGGACGTCGTGCACGCGCATTCCTCCAAGGCCGGCGCGCTGGCAAGGCCGGCCGCCTGGCTCGCGGGCGTACCGCGGGTTTTCTATTCCCCCCACGGCTACGGGTTTTTGCAGAAAGACAGCTCGGCCTCGGCCAAGATTTTTTATTTTCTCGCGGAGTGGACCGTATCCTGGATTGGGCACATCGCCGCGGTCTCGCCCAGCGAGGCCGCGCTGGCCAGGCCGCTTTCATGGGGCAAAACGGTCCATCTGGCGCCCGACGCCTGCCTGCTGGAGCCGCCCACGGAGTCGCCGCCGCAAAAAGAGGGGCTCTTGTTCGGCGCCTGCGGGCGCATCACCGCCGCGCGCGACCCCGACGCCTTCGCGCATCTCTGCCAACGCCTGACCGACGCGCGATACTCCATCCGCTGCGTCTGGATCGGCGCGGGCAACGCCGAGCCCAAGCTGCACCAGGATTTGGAGAACATGAACCTGCTGCGCAAGGTTGAGATCACGGGCTGGCTCGACGGGCAGAAGACCGCCAGGCGTCTCGCGGGCCTGGACGTCTTCGTCCACTATTCGAGTTGGGACGCCCTGCCTAATGCCGTCCTGGAAGCCATGGCTCTGGGGCTGCCAGTGGTCGCCTCGGACATTCCAGCCTGCCGCGACGCGGTAGTCCATGGTGAAACCGGTTTTCTGGCCAAGAACGAAATCGAGCTTTTGGAATATTGCTTAAAGCTCGCGGACGACCCCGCGCTGCGGCAAAAAATGGGCGCGGCCGGCCGCGCGCGGGTACAAAAGGAGTTTAGCCGCCAAGGCCTCATCGCGAAGCTTTCCGACTTTTATTCCGGGGCAAAAGAAGTAAAATAGCGCCCGTGCTACGCGGGCTCCCCCGATTCGATGACTGGCTTGAAGCCACGCTTATGCCAGCGCTTTTGGCCGCGGCCATCGTTCTTTTACCCTTCGATCAGCTGCCGTATTTTTACCGCGAACTCAAGGCCTTCGGGCTTCCCGCCGCGAATTTCCCATTAGCCGCGCTCGTCGCCGCGTGGCTCTTTCTGGCCGTGCGGGGCAAGGCGCGGCTGCCCCGCGAAAAAAGCGTCCGATTTTTCCTGGCCTTCATCGCGTGGGCCGCGCTCTCAAGCCTCGTCAATCTGCGCGCGATTCTCCACTCGTTCCCCATCAACCAAGGCTCCGGCCCGCACCGAATGTTGACCCAAAGCGCGGCGCTGGCCTTTAGCTTTCTTGCGGCCTTATCCATAGCCCACATGGTCCTTAGCGGCAAAGTGTCCTTGCGCAATGTCAGCCGTTGGGCCTTGTGGTCCTTCGTCCCAGTCGCGCTTTACTGCATTCCGGAGTTGGCCTATCTGCGCTCGCGGCCGCATTGGGCCGCCGCCATCCTAAGCACCGTCGCGCCCAAAGTCCGCTGTACGCCCGGGCGCTGCGATTCCTTCGGCTTGCTCAGGCTGCCGGCGTTCGGCTTTCCCCGCCTGCACGGCCTCTCCAGCGAGCCAGCCTACTTCGGCATTTACCTTGCCTTCGTCTTGCCCTGGATCGCGAGCCGCGCCATCAAATTGGAGCGGCGCCGCTGGTTTTGGGCCTTGGCACTGGCCTACGCTTGCCTCCTGGCGTTTTGCACCGCCTCTCAAACAGCTTACGCCATCGCGGCGGCGGAAATCGGCGCAGTGATTTTAATTGGGGCCTCTGAATCTCCTCAGGCGCGCAAGCCGCTGCTCCGACTCTCCGCGTTTTTGGCCGCCGTTTTAGCTGCAAGCTTCGCAGTTTATTGGGGCCACGTTTACGACGATTCAGGAATCAGCGCCGATTTCCTCCGCTGGCTCGTCTCCCCACATAACGACGGCCTGCGCCTGGCCGGACTCAAGGGCGCCCTATTCATCGCGGCCAGGCACCCTCTGCTCGGAACAGGCATCGGCCAGATTGGGCCGTATCTGACGCCTTATCTGCTGCACCACGGCGTTCCAATCAACGCGCCGATGTTGACGACGACAGCGCTACATGCCGACATCCTGGTGCAAACCGGAACCGTGGGACTTGGCCTTTGGCTCCTTGCGTGGCTCTACGCCTTCCTTGCGGCATGGCGCGCTTTCAGGAAAAGTAGGGATTCCGTCGCCAGCCTCATGCCGGCCCTTTTCGCGGTCGGAATCGGCGAGTTTTTATCCCTCCTTGCCGCCTTCAATTTCTGGATTCCCGGCGCCTGGATTTGGCTGGGGCTGGTTTGGGGTTGCGCCTCCGCCGGACAAAAATCCGGCGTTTGAACCGCTAGAAAGCCAGCGAGAGAGGTGCTCCGCGAAGTGCTCGGCCCACGCCGCAGGAGCGCGCGGCCCTTTTCGATTTTTCCAGCGGGGAAATCTCCGCGGCCATCAAGGAGCTTCTGGAATCGCCTGAATTTCCCGGCACGATCCGAATATAAGTTTAATGTCATTTAGTCATACCAAATGATATTATAGATGCATATGGTAAAAAGGCGATTTTGGCTCGCCGCCATCGAGGAGCGCTGGAAGCGCCGCCCGGTGCTCTGGCTTTCCGGCATCCGGCGCTGCGGAAAAACCGTCCTATGCCAAAGCCTCGCGGACGCGGAGTATTTCGACTGCGAGCTGCCCAGGACCCGCGCCCGCCTGGAGGACGCCCAATCGTTCCTTGAAAGCGTCCCCGGACGGCGAATCGTACTCGATGAAATCCACCGCCTGCCCAATCCCGCCGAGCTTTTGAAAATCGCCGCGGATCACTACCCCCGCGTCCGCGTGCTGGCCACGGGCTCCTCGGTGCTCGAGGCCTCGGTCAAGTTCAAGGACACGCTGACCGGACGCAAGGAAACGCTCTGGCTTGCTCCCATGATCGAAGCGGACATGGAGGACTTCGGAAACCGGGATCTGGATCACCGGCTCTTGAACGGGGGCCTGCCGCCCTTTTTCCTGGAGGCCGCCCCGCTTGGGCGCGACTTCCAGGAATGGATGGACTCCTATTGGGCCAAGGACGTCCAGGAGCTTTTTCGGCTCGAGCGGCGCGCCTCGTTCCAGAAATTCCTGGAGCTTCTTTTTGCCCGCAGCGGCGGCCTCTTCGAGGCGACCAAGTACGCCGCGCCCTGCGAGGTCAGCCGCGGCACCATCGCCAATTACCTCAAGGCCGCGGAGGCCACCTACATCGCGCACGTCCTGCGCCCGTTTTCCGCGCACAAGCCCACGGAAATCGTCTCCGCGCCCAAAGTCTACGCCTTCGACACGGGTTTCGTCTGCTATTTCCGGGGCTGGGACAAGCTGCGCGCGTCGGACCGCGGGGACCTCTGGGAGCATTTCGTCCTTAACGAGCTGATGGCGCGCCTGCAGTCCCGCGCCGTCAACTATTGGCGCACCAAGCAGGGGCGCGAGATAGACTTCGTGCTGCCCCGGCGCGGCGGAGAGGCCCTCGCCGTGGAGTGCAAGCTGTCCCAAAAAGACTTCGATCCGGCGGCCATGGCCGCCTTCCGCCGCCTCCACAAGAGCGGCGCCAATTTCGCCGTCTGCCGGGACGTGGACAAGCCTTACAGCCGCCGCTACGGGGACATTTCCGTGCGCCTGACCGGCCTGGCCGATTTCGTCAAGGACGTTTGCGGGGACGGCCGATGAGCGCCGGCGCCATGAGCGGAACAATCAAGGTTTTGGAAGTCATCGAATGCAGCGGC
>DAIDHS010000030.1 GCA_027451985.1 Elusimicrobiota bacterium | reverse complement strand
CGACCGGCACCATCGTCGATTACCGCTACCACATCTCCTCTCAAGTCGGAATTGCGACCGAACCCTTCATCGCGGCGATGCATTTCCGCTTCTTTGAACCGGTCGTGCTGGCCCGATTCTCCGTCACCGCGCCCAAGGGCATACCGCTCGAAATCGCGACCCACGGCCTTCCCAAGGACGCCCTTATCAAAACCGAAGACCTGGGTTCGCGCGTGCGCCGGATTTGGGAGGTCCGCAACCAACCGTCCTTCAAGCGGGAAAACGACATGCCTCCCTACTCGCATATCGCCCCATTCGTCGAAGTCGCCCCCATGCGGACCTGGAACCAAGTCGCCGCTGCCGTCGCCGCGGAGATAGCGCCCAATCTCAATCTCGGCCCGGACCTCGCGGCGAAAACCGCCCAAATCACGAACGGCAAGACGGGCGCCGCGGCCGTCCAAGCCCTCTACAACTGGGTGTCGCGCACCATCACCTACGAGCCTGTGCTCATGCGAAATTACAGCTACGCCCCCAAAAGTCCTGAGCAGATTTATGCCGCCAAGGTCGGCAACGCCCTCGACAAGCCATTCCTGCTTTTCGTGATGCTCCGCCAAGCCGGCTTCAAGCCCCAACTCGCCTATCTTTCGGACAAGGGCGACCTGCCCTTCGAGAAAGACCTCGCGAGCCTCCGGCAGCTCGAGGCGGCCGCGGTGCTCTTGAACGTCGGCGGCCGCCGCCTGACGCTCATCCCCCTGAACAACACCCGCCGCTGGCGGGAAACGCCCTCCTGGCTGCAGGGCGTCCGCGGGCTTGTCGTCTACGGTCCGGATCAGGGGAAGCTCATCGAGAACCCGCTCTCGCCCGCGCGCCGCGAGAGCGAAATCGACCGCTTCAAGCTTTCGCTTTCAAGCAAGGGGACGCTCAAAGGAACGGAGACCATCTTCCCTCTGGGCGAGGATCAGGCGTGGTGGCGCGCGATGAAAGACTGGAAGAAGCAGGATGTGGAGAACGCCATGCAGCAGCTCGTCTACGGCATCCATCCGGGCGCGCGCCTGCTGGGCTATTCCATCGATAACTTGAACGACCCCACGAAGAACATTGTCACCCGCGTCTCATTCAGCGCCGACAACTACGCGCTGACGGCCTCCGGCAATTACTTGGCCTTCCGCATGCCTTGGACTTCCAATTCCGCAGCGGACGTCGGCCGGCCCAGCCGCCAGGAGCCCATGTTCTGGTGGCGGCGCTCGGAGGACAGGAAGGAAATTTCGGTGTCCCTGCCCAAAGGCTGGATGATTTACTATACCCCGCCACCGGCTGATTTAAAGGGGCCAGGCGCCTCCTACCGCGCGTCTTACACGCTCCGCGCCGGAGCGCTGGACTACTCCTCCGAATCGCTCCGCGATGGGGTGCAGGTTTCTCCCGCGGAATACTCCCGCTACAAGGCCTACCGCGAAGCTGTGGCCCGCTATTCCGAAAAGTGGATCGTGCTAAAAAAGACCCATGTTTCGGGAAGGAAGGCTGCTAAGAAAGTCCACTCCGGCTTTCCCAAAGACTAACCGCGGCATTTTCGCGTGGCAAGTAATTTTCATAGTTTTCCATGCAACGAACAAGATAGCCGGATATCCCTTCATAAGTGGAATATCCGCCCATAACAGCGAAGGGAATTCCGTGCTCCCGACAGGTGTTGACGGTTTCCATCATTCTCTTAATTCGCACCGGAAATGTGTTCAACCCGTTCTTAAGCCTCCAATAAAGGGAATGAGGAATAATTCCTTTTTCTCTTATATAACCAGGGTCCGCAAGCTCAGAATTCAAAAAAGCCATATTAACGTTTAGCCGGGATATATTCCGGGCTTGCGCGCGAAGAAACCGCAGCGAATCCTGGAAATCGTCTTCCGTTTCTTCCGGGAGGCCTACAATCCAGCCCACATTGGTATTGATGCCGGCACGGCGAGTTTCCTCAAGGATCCGCGCATTAAGCGCCGAAGTCGTGTTCTTTGACACTATTCTCAGCAGCCGATCAGACCCAGTTTCAACTCCATAAAATAAGTTCTTACATCCAGATCGCCGCATCTCTTCAAGGATTGCGCCCCCCATCTCTGGCCTCGCGATGGCATAAGCGGACCATTCGATTGCAGTGCGGTTTGAAATAACGAGCCCGCATAATTCCGCCAAACCCTTCATTGAGCTGTTGCATAGAGAATCGCCGAACATAAACTTATTTATCTTCGGCTCCCGCTCAAGCTGGTGGCATATTTCGGCGAAAGCACGGGCAGAGCTCATCCGCCGGTACTTCATAGCAATCCATTCCGTGCAAAAAGTGCATCTCCGGACGCAGCCGCGATGTGTATTAATGATCTTCCCGTAGTAAAGGCCCAAGTCGTATCCGGTGTAATCTGCAAATGGTAATTGATCCATATCCGGAGACGGCGGCTTTTGCTCCGTCCAAGCTCCGTTCTGGCAGCTTAAAAGAACTCCCGGCATAGGAATTAGGCGGCCTTCCTTTTCGAAGGAATCGATAAAAGCAGGGAAAGAATCGTCCGCCTCGCCAAAAAATACGGCGTCTGCCCAGTCGTCACTTGCGATCTCCCGTGCACTATTAAAATTCAAGCATTGCGGCCCGCCGAAAACGGTGATTATGGATGGATCCTTCTCCTTAACAAGCCGCGCCATCAAAAGCGCCGCCGGCCGATTAAAAACGTAAACAGAAAATGCTGCGACTTTGGCTCCGCTGGAGACGATGCGCTCGACGACCGATGTCAAATACTTCTGGTGTCGGGGGAAGGAAACGCTATTAACATGCTCCTCATCCATCCATGGATTATCAATGGAAACGGTTGGTTCAAAACAACGTCCCGCTCCAGCGGGAGCAGGAGGACCTGCCTCCAGCTCGCAAATGGCGCGATTGATATCGTAAAACTCAGCTTCGTGCCCGCGGCTTTTGAGTTGAGCCGTTAGGAGAGCCGGAGCGAAAGTGGCCCAGATTGTATCCCACTGCGGGCAAAGAACCAGCGCGACCTTCATGGCTGCGGCCTCAATCTTGGCCGAGCGCCTGATCGAGTTGGTGGGCCGAAGTGATGAGCGCCAAGTGCGTGAAGGCCTGCGGAAAATTTCCCAGCGCCTCGCCGCAAGGACCGATTTGCTCGGAGTAAAGTCCCAGATGATTCGCGTAAGAGAGCATCTTCTCGAAAATGAGGCGGGCCTGCGGGACCCGTCCCGCGCGAGAGAGCGCCTCCGCGAGCCAAAAGGTGCACATCGAAAACGCCCCTTCGCCGCCGGAAAGGCCGTCGTCGGCGCCCTCGCCGATGCGGTAACGCCGGACCAAGCTGTCCGAGGTCAGGTTCTTGAGCACCGCATCGAGCGTACCCAGCATACGCGGATCGGTGGGCGCGACGAAGTGTACCATGGGCATGAGCAGGTTCGCCGCGTCCAGGGCCTTTGAGCCGTAGTGCTGCACGAAGCTCTTGCGTTTTTCGTCCCAGCCGCGCTCCATGATCTGCTCGTAAACGGCGTCTCGTTCGCGCAGCCAGCGCAGATGGTCAGCGGGAAGCCCCCTGACTTGGGCCAGCCGCAGACCTCGGTCGAGCGCGACCCAAGCCATCATCTTCGAGTAGACGAAGTGCTGCCGACCGCCGCGAACCTCCCAGATCCCGTCGTCTGGCTTGCGCCAGTTCTCGCACGCGTAGCCCAGCAGCGTGCGCAAATGCGTCCAAAGCTCGTGCGAAATGGGCCGGCCGTACTTATTGGCGAGATAGGCGGTGTCCATGAGCTCGCCGTAGATGTCGAGCTGGAATTGCCCGGCCGCAGCGTTTCCGATGCGCACGGGGGCCGATCCGGCGTAGCCCTCTAAATGGGGAAGGGTCTTCTCGGGAACGTCGTGGCGGCCGGTAACCGAATAAAGCACCTGCAGACTGCCCTTGCTTCCCGCTTCGCGCGCGCGGGCGTCGATCCAGCGCATGAAGCCCTCGGCCTCCTGCGTCAGCCCCAAGCTTAGAAAGGAATACACCGTAAAGGCGGCGTCCCGGATCCAGGTATAGCGGTAGTCCCAGTTCCGTCCGCCTCCCACACACTCGGGCAGGCTCGCGGTGGGTGCTGCCACCACGGCGCCGGTCGGCGCGTAAGTCAGCAGCTTGAGCGTGATGGCCGAACGGCGGACCATCTCGAGCCAACGGCCTTTATAGCGGATACCCCCGGTCCATCGCCGCCAAAAATCGACCGTATCGCAAAACGCTTTCTCATCATCAAAAGCTTTTTCGAGCGGAGGATGGTGGTTCTCGGCCCGCCGCAGCAAAAACGTCGCGCATTGCCCGGCCTTAAGGGCAAACTCGGCCGCGGCGCCGCGTCCCTCGGACTTGAGCTTGACGGGCGACGTCAGGCCGACGGCGGTGCGGCCGCTGGTGAAAACGGCGCCGCGGGCGGAAAGGCTCAAGCGGTGGCGGGCGCGCGCGTAATCGAAAGCGGGCTGCAAATCGATTTTAAAGCGCATCGCGCCGCGGACCACGCGCACGCGCCGGACGATTTCATGCGGAGCGCCTTCCGCGGCCGCCCGGACGCGCAGCGGCATGAAGTCCTCGATTTCCCCCACGCCGTCGGGCGTCAAGAAGCGCGTGAGCAGCACGGCGGTGTCCGAGAGGTACATCTGCTTGTTGACCGTCGGACCGAGAGGCGAAATCTTAAAATGCCCCCCCTTCTCCTTGTCGAGGATCGCGGCGAAAAGGCTCGGAGAGTCGAAGCGGGGCAGGCAGCACCAGTCGATGGAGCCGTCGGTGCCCACCAGAGCGACGGTGCGCAGATCTCCGATGACGCCGTATTCCGAGATGGGCTTGTAGCCGGGAGAAATTCCCATGCTAGCGCAGGCCCGAGAGCGTCTTGAGCACAGCCTTGGAGACTTCGGCCGGGCTGGAAAAGGCCTTCTGCTTTCCGGGAGGCCGCACGGCGGCCCGCATGACCTGATCTCCCATTCCCGTTTCGATGAGAACGATGATGGCCGTGTTCCAATCGGGGGTCATCCGCCCCATGACGATAGCGTCGGCCGAAGTCTTTTCGTGCATCATTTCCAGGGCCTCGAAGCCGAGGCCGTCGCGCGAATCCGTCTTGTAGTTGGAAATAATCTCTTGCAGGGCCTTCGGATCCACCGGGGAGAACATCATCTTCTCCAAACCGCTTTCGATGCCTTCCGCGATGGCCAGGCCCTGCCCCCGGGGATCCTTAAAGGGCACGACGCCGATGCCGCGGTATTGCGCGATGTTCAGCCCGTCTTCAGCCCGGACGATGGTGCGGGAATGCGCGCAGCCGGCCAGGAAAAAAGCGGCGGCAGCCAGTCCGACGGCGAAGCGGCGCATAAGGTTTTATACAAGGTAACGCCGCGAATTGTCAACGACGCCGCCCTTTTCCCTATAGCTCGGGATTCGTGATTTTCCCAAGGAACAAGACGGCGCCCGAGGCGTCGTCTTGAATAAGGAACACGAAAGGACGATCCGCGCGGAACACCGCAGGCGGACCCGGAGAGAAAACGGCCGTGGCCCGCATCGTCACCGCGGTCGCGGCCGCAGCTTCGGTCCCCCGCTCGTCCACGGCGATGAAGGCCTTGTGGGCGACGCTGGAAATCCACAAGTCGCGCTGGCCGTCCATGCCGGAAAAATCCGCTCCAGTGCCGTCCCGAGCGGGCGGGGCAAAAGCCTCCGGCATTCCCATTGAACTCAAGATCGGAGCCAAGCCGAAAGCGGAGGACGTCCTGAACTTGGGAAGAAAGACCTCGACGCGGCGGCGCGTGAGGATTCCGATGAGGCCCAGCACATTTTCCGCCGTAAGATTTTTCTCCATGGCCGCCAGGCTGTCAGGCGCGCGGGGAAGAATCACGACCATGGAAAGCCCGCCTGCGTAGGGAAACTTGATGATCTGCAGCACATGGCTTTCCGCGTAAGCGAATTGTCCCGTCTGCGTCATGAACGGCGCGCGAACCGGCGCGCCCGTAGCCGCGTAAAAGGGCGCCAAAGTCGTGCGGCTTTTCTCGAAAGGAGATGTCCAGGAGGCCTTGAAGTAGACGGCGTCGGTGATCACCAGGCGCGTGGACTTGTCCACGGCGCCCACAGGGATGAGATTCGTGATTTTTCCGGACGTCTCCTTCTTAACCCACGCGTTGATGGCGGAGCGGGCCTTCTCCGCGTCCGCGCGAAAATCGAGTTCGCGCAACCCCGCGCCGTAATAGCGCCGCATCAGTTCCAGGAAACCGCGCAGAAAAGGCAGTCCCTTCTGCCCCCACAAGGCGTTGGCGACGATAAGCCTCGCTTTCCCGCGCCGGCCGCCCAACGCGCGGTTCATGACGAAGAAAGCCTTCGGCAGTTCTCCTGGCGGAAGCCCGAAACGCAGGGTGCCGGCCATTTGCCGCGCAGTCTGCCCGCGCGCGCCCGCGTAGGCCATGGCCATGGCCGAGGAAATGCTGTAGGGCGAGAAAACGACGTTCTTGTTCTTGCCCGCGGCCAGCCGGGCGTAGAGATCAAACGCGAATTCGTTGTCCCCCAAGGCTAAAGCCGCGGAGTCAGCTTTCGCGCGAAGCGGCGGCGGGGTTTTCAGGCCTTGGCCAAGCGCCCCCGCGGCGAAGAGCAGGGTCAGCGTTGCGGCCAAGCGTGCGCTCATCGTCTTCATGCCGGAATCCCAAGCGCCGATGCGGACGATCTCTCGGAAACGGCCGGAGCCGTTAAAAGAGAAGCCAATTCCAGAGCCTGCACGCGCAACTCCGGCACGGCGATGCTTTCCCACAGCCCCCCTTTTCTCCACGATCCGATCGTATAGAGGTCCGCCGCGGCGCGCCCGTCGGTCCCAATGACGGCGCCGTTCTCAGCGGTCATAAAACCGAGGCCCAGAGGATCGGGGCGCGCCAAGCCGCAGGCCAGAAGGCTTTGAATCAATGGGTCTCCGCTTTTGTCGGGTCTGGCTTCGGGCCCCGTGCAATTGACGAGCCACTTTGCGGAAATTGTCTCCGTCTCGCCGCGGCGCAGGCGAAGAACCGCTCTCAGCCCCTCCTCCGGCGCCGCCTCCAACTTTTCCAATCGCCCTGCGGAAAGCCGCAGCCGGCCGGACTCGAAGAGAGATTCCAGGAAACGCCCGAGTTGAGGGGCGATGCGGTGCCGATGGGCGTCCCAATAGGGCCGCGCATGGCGGAGAAATCGGCGGCGCTCGGAATCGTTGAGTGAAAGCCACAAGTCCTGAACCCGCGGACGGAGCTTATCCATGGCGGATCGCCAGCCTGCGGCCCGTCCCTGCTCTCTGATCCAGCGCAAAATACCGCGCACGGTCGGGGCTTCGGGGAAGGAGCCGATTTCCGAAGAAGGACCGTGGGATTGAGGAATCAGCCCGTGGCGGGAAAACGCGCGAATCGGGCCCACATGGCCCCGGGCGGCCAAGGAAATCAGGACATCCACCGTGGTCAACCCCATCCCCATCAGAAGCACCTCATCGCCGCGGTTGATGGAACCCAAAGCTTCGCCGGACCATGGGTTGGCGATATAGCGCCGGCCAAGCCGCGAAAAGCCTTCGGGTTCGCGGGGCGTTCTGGGCGGCAGATTACCGAGAGCGATTACGGCCGCCCCGGCTTTTATGCTTGCCCCTGATTTTAGAGCGACCGTGACGCGTCCGTTTTCGCGCTTGACGGCAACCGCCTCATCTTTGACGTGATGCAGCCGGACATCCCCCTTCGCCGCGGCCTCCGCTTCGCGCAGGAAGAATTCGATGTAGCGTCCGTAGAAATGCCGCGGCGCGAACAGGTTCCCGTCCGCCCGGGCCCCTTCCTCAAACCCAACCGCAGGAGACTCCTTGTTGATCCAGCGCAGGAAATGTCCCGGTTCGTCGGGCCGCGCGCTCATCTGTCCGGCGGGGACGTTGAGAAGATGGCCCAAGTCGTGCGTTCCGTAGGCCGCGCCGCGGGCCGGAACGTCTTTTTCTATCAAGAAAACATCCAAAGGCTCCCGGGCGCGCCTAAGAAGCTGCGCGGAAACGGCACAGCCGGAAAATCCCCCGCCGATGACGGCGATGGAACGGGATTGCTTGAGGAGCGGCCGGTTGCTTACGTCTTCCTTTATAATCTGGCCTCCGGTTAGGCATCAATTCTAGCGTAATCCCGGCGCTCCGTCCAGGCGGCACGGAGGCGGGGCCGCTCGCCGCTTGCTAAAATAGTAGCGGTGACGTTATGCGCATCCGACTGCTGACCTACAACATCCACAAGGGCGTGGGAGGAATCGACCGGCGCTATGACTTGGACCGCGTCGCCCGGGTCGTGACCCACTATTCGCCGGACGCCGTCCTGTTGCAGGAGGTCCTGGACTCGGCGCCGCACTCGGGACAGGCCAGGGACTTGGCCGCCCTCCTGGGCTACCGCCACACGGCCTATGTGCCGCATACAAAGCGCTGGTCCGGCACCCAATACGGCAACGCCATTTTCAGCCGCTACCCCATCGCGGAGACCGACCACATCGACCTGACCGTGCCTCCCAAAAAGCGCCGGGGCGCCCTCCACGCCCGCATCCGCGTGCGCCTGCCCTCCGGGCGCTCGCGCACGCTCCATGTGTTCAACCTCCACCTGGGCCTTTCCGGCATCGAGCGCAAAATCCAGCTCCGCCGCTTCATCGAAAAAAGCCCTTTCGCCCATTTGCATTCGCGCGCCGCCATCGTAGTCGGCGGCGACTTCAATGACGTCTGGGGAACCTTGGGAAAGAACCTCCTTTCGCCCGCGGGATTTCTCGGCACGCCGCGCCTGCCCACGTTTCCGGCCTTCGCTCCGCTGCGCGCGCTCGATTCCCTCTACATCCGCGGGGACATCCGCATGATCCAGGATCAGCGCGGCGGCATCGACATCGCCCGCGCCGCCTCCGATCATCTGCCTCTCATCGCGGACATGGAACTCGAATGAGGCCTCGGCTGCGGACGTTATTAAGCGCCCTTCTTTTTGCCGCTCTGGCCTCGGGCAGCGGCTTGCGGGCGCAAATCGTTGATTTCATGTCCCCCCGCGCCGGGCAGTGGGACTTGGACGTTTCCGAAATGACGGGATTCGTCGCTCCAGGCGGCGCGGTGGAGGTGCGCGAGAACCAAGTTCAAGGAACCATCCTGCGCTATTCCGATTTGGGGCTCGGCCTCTCCGAGGCGCCGGACGCGAAGGTCCGCTACTGGCTCAATACCAGGAACGCGCTTTGGTTCGAAGCCCGCGCCGCCTTCCTCCGGGGAAGCGGCACCCTCGGCGCGCCCGCCGACTTCAACGGCGCGACGATGTCCGGAGGGCAGACGCTCGACACGAGCGCCGACGTCTACACCTTCCGCGCGGCGTATGAGCGGCGCTTCCCGGAGTCTCCCGCTTGGAATTGGAGCCTGGGCGCCGGATTGGAATACGACTACCTCAATTTCACCTTAAACGGCGGCCACGCCGCCACGCTGCCCGGCAAAGAGGGCGCAGGCACGGTCGAAGACTTCTTCATGCAGGAACTGCCCGTGCCCTTTCTCGCGGTGTCGGCGGACTGGAAGACCGCGCCGGACTGGGTCCTCCAGTTTTCCCAGCAAGGCTCCTGGGTCGACCGCTGGGACTCCCTACGCTCGGAAGGCGGCGAAGTCTACCTCTCCCAATCCAATCTTGAGACCCACGTCCGGGCTTTCTACGCGGGCAAGGCGTTGGGCCGGCTCCATCCCTTCGCCGGGCTTTTCCTCGAGTACTACTACCAGCTCGAGAACTCAGCAGAAGACGGCAACCGCGTTGCTTTTTGGTCCTGGGGGCCGGAATTGGGCGCGCGCTGGAGCTTCTAAAACAACGCCTATCCCGCTAGCGGAAGCGGTAGCGAAGACCCACGGCCACGCCGTTAGGCATGATGCTCAAAATAAAAGGCGTCTTGAGCTTCCGGACCAAGTAGCCGCTGATCGCCCCCACCGCCGCTCCGGCCAGGACGTCAGACTGCCAGTGGGCGTGGGCCTTCATGCGCGCGGCCATGTCGAAGACGGGCAAGGCCGCCAGGGCATAGACCGCCGGGTGATCATCGTGGTATTCCAAAATCAGCGGCGTGACCAGCGAGGTCACGGTCGAGACGTCTCCGCTCGGAAAACTCTGGGAGTGCGGCCCTTTGAACCACTTATTGGGATCCGAAGTCTGGGTCGGCCGCTCGCGCTGGAAGGTCAGCTTGAGCGCCTGCGTCGTTACGCCGGAGAGAGCGTCGGCGTCGAGGCACTGCCAAAGCGTCTTGCCCAGACGGTTGTTCCCCCCTTCCCAAAAGGCGCCCAAGGCCGCCGCGGCCGTCAGCCCGGCGGGAAAGTCGGGCGACTTGGCCACGGCCCAGACGCCGCTCGTGTCCTCGGGAACGCGATGGTCGATGAAAGACATCCCGGATGCCGCGGCCGAACTGACCGCGCCCGCCGCCAAAGCGAATGCAAGAAGACCCGCCGTCCATGGCCGTTTCATCAATGCGCTCCTATTATATTTATTCGCCCGGTCTCCGCGCGCTTGGTAAAATAAGCCTATGGAACCGCGCGATCTTGGGCGGCTCGTGAGCTGGCTCTATCTGGACATGAACTCCTTCTTCGCCTCGGTGGAGCAGGAGATGAATCCCTCTTTGCGCGGCAAACCCGTAGCCGTGGTGCCGCTGCACGCCGACACAACATCCTGCATCGCGGTCAGCTACGAGGGCAAGTCCTTCGGAATCAAGACCGGCACCAAGGTCGGCGAAGCAAAGAAACTCTGCCCTAAGATGATTTTCGTCGCCGGAGATCACTCCAACTATGTCCGCTACCACGATAAAATCGTCGCGGCAGTGGAAACCTGCCTGCCGGTCGAGGCTGTCTGCTCCATCGACGAAATCGCCTGTCGGCTGACCGGTTCGCAGCAAAACCTCGAGGCCGCCAAGGCCCTGGCGGCGAAGGTCAAGTCCGCCATCAAGACCCAGGTCGGCGTCTGGCTTAAGTGCTCCATCGGCTTGGCGCCCAACCGGTATCTGGCCAAAATCGCGGCGGACATGCAAAAACCCGACGGCCTAACCGCGCTTTTGCCGCGGGACCTGCCGCAGGCCCTGCACCGCCTGACGCCGCGGGATCTGCCGGGCGTCGGCCGCAAGATGGAAGCGCGGCTTAACGCGCGCGCCATCGACACGATGGAGCGCCTGTGTGCGCTCTCCGCCGAGGATCTGCGCCGGGCCTGGGGCAGCGTGCGCGGCGAGGAACTCTGGCATCTCCTGCGCGGGAAGGAGCTGAAGGGAAAGGAAACCGAGCAGAAATCCATCAGCCGCTCGCACGTCCTGCCGCCCGAGATGCGCCAGGAGACGGGCGCCTTGAAGGTGGTCAAGAAGCTTACGGTCAAAGCCGCGGCGAGCCTGCGCAAGCAGGGTTTTTTCGCCACCAACATGCAGGTCTACGTCGGATTTCTGGGACAGGACGGCTGGAAGGCGCGCTGCGGCCTCATGGAAACGCAGGACACCGCGGATTTCCTGCGCGCGCTCGCGGAGCTCTGGCAAGGCGTTCCGCGCGGAACCTTTTACATCGTAGGCGTGGCGTTGACCGGCCTAGTGCCCGAGTCGCACCACACCCCCGATTTGTTCGAGAACCCGAGCCGCGCCCGGCTCAACAAGGCGCTCGACGATCTCAACCGCAAGTTCGGCAAGGACGCCGTCTACTACGGCGCCGTCCACGAGTCCGGGAAAATCGCGCCCCTGCGCATCGCTTTTTCACGCATTCCCGATGTGGACGAGAACGGATAAGCTATCATTAAGGAAGCATGACCATTTCGGATATGCTCTCGCCCGCCTCCGTTCTCGTCCCCCTCCCGGCCGCCGATCGCGAAGCCGCGATTACCCTCCTCATCGAGGCCATCGCTCTGCCCGGAAGCCCGGAGCAGCGCGGCGTCTTGCGCGAGGCGGTGCTCTTGCGCGAGAAAGCGGGATCGACCGGCATCGGCAAGGGCGTCGCCATTCCCCACGCGCGCACGCCGCTGGTGTCCAAGCCGCGGTTGGCCGCTGGCCGCGCGGCCAAGCCCATCGATTTCTCCGCGGCGGACGCCCAGCCTGTCTCTTTGATTTTTCTTCTGGCGGTTCCCGAATCCGATCCGCGCTCGCACCTCCAAGCTCTGGCAACGCTCAGCCGCCTGGCCTCGGACGCAAAGCTCTTAAAGTCTCTCAACCGAGCGTCTACCCCGCAGGAGTTTCTAAAGCTCCTCTCGGTCCTCCCTCTCTAGCTCTTCGCTCCTAACGCCGCGCCAACGATCCGACAATGGCTTCCTAACGCGCTGCGGGCGTATCCTCTCTCCTAGCCGCTCTGTTGCTAAACAGCTATGAGAAACCGCATGATTAGACGGTCTTACCCCCTGATTATCGGCATCTTGCTGCTGGCCGACGCGCCGGTCAAGGCAGCCGACGCCTCATCTCCCGACATTCAGACCTTGAGCCGGCGAATCGACGAGTTGAACAAGCGGCTTTTAGAGCTGGAACTGCAGAAGTCCAGCGCGGCCGCGAGCTCTGCCGCGCCGCAAACCGCGAAGCCGGCGCCGTTTGACTTCGCGGACTTCACCTGGCTCAACGGCAACAGCCGCGAAAAATCCTCCCCCTTTAATATCCCCTATTTCACACCGGAAATCCTGGTCGACGCCAACTATGTCCAAGATTTCAACAACCCGAAGGATCATACTCTCGATGGCTCCTGCGAGACGGGGCGCACCAACGAGATCCAACTTCAGCAGTTCGGAGTGGGCGGCGACCTAAACGTCGATAACGTGCGCGCGCGCCTGATGACCCAATTCGGCATGTACTCGACCATGACGCCGCGCAACGACGCAAGCCCGTCCCGCGGCCAGTGGGACATGGCCGACGCCTACCGATATCTCTCCGAGGCCAACGGCGGCTATCACTTCGATGTGGGCAACGGCATCAACGTGGACGCCGGCATCTTCATGTCCTATGTCGGTCTCTTCAGTTACTACAACTCCGAGAACTGGGCCTACCAGCCCTCATACGTTTCCGCCAACACGCCGTGGTTCTTCAACGGCATCCGCATCCAGACTTTCCCCACCCTGCGCTGGAAGTCGGAGTTTTGGCTGGTCAACGGCTGGCAATCCTACGGAATGTTCAACGAGACGCCGGGCCTTGGCACCCAGCAGCTCTGGCGCCCCAACGGCAGCGTCTCCGTGCTCTCCAACGACTACTGGGGTTACGACACGCCGGGCGAGCCGGCCCAGCAGCGCTACCACACCGATGACAGCATTGAGGTCAAGTACTACGACGAGCCGAAAAACCCGATCGACAAGGCGGCCTTTTCGCTCACCATGGATGCGGGCTGCCAAAGCGGCGACGGCGCGGGCTGCCACGATGATAGCTTCCTGGGCTTTATGCTTTACAACCGCCTCTGGTTCGACAATGATCATTATGGTCTGACCATGGGCGGCGGCGGCATCACCAATCCCGGGCGCTATCTGGTGCTCTTGCCGCCCATCAACGGCGCGACCGCGACTTCGGGCACGTCTTATTTCACCACAAATCCGGGAGACTCCTTCAAAGCCTGGGACGCGTCCGTGACCTTCGACTACATGCCCAATCAGTACCTGACTTGGCGTGTGGAGTTCGACCATCGCGCCGCAAACGTGCCCTATTTCGTCGGCCCGGGCGGCATCACGCCGCCAGGCGGCAACACGGGCGACCCGGGCTCCACCGTAGCCGGCTGGGCCCCCGATTTGGCCCGCAGCGAGAACCGCATCAATCTAGCGCTTCTTATTCATATATAAAAGGATGCTGATTCCATGCCAGACTTCATTTATTTAGCCGGGATCGCATGCTTTTTTGCGATATGCTTTGCGCTCATCGCGGCTTTTGACGCCCTATCGGGACATCAGCCATGAACTGGACTCACGTGATTTCCGGCGCGCTCTCAGCGCTGCTCTTCGTCTACCTCCTGGCGGCGCTGTTCCGCCCGGACCTCTTCTGACATGAATCGAGAATATATCGCTATCGCCGCTTACATGCTCGTGATCTTGGCCTTGGCCAAGCCCCTAGGCGCCTACGTGGCCGGAGTCTACGAGGGCCAAACGCCGTTTTTGGAGCGCTTGCTGGGACCCGTCGAGCGCCTCTTCTACCGTCTTTGCGGCATCGACCCTAAGCGGGAAATGGGCTGGAAGCGCTACGCCGTCGCCGTCCTTTTGTTCAACGTCGCCGGCTTTTTCCTGCTCTACGCTCTTGAACGCTTGCAGGGTCGCCTGCCGCTTAACCCCCAGCATTTTCCGAGCGTCCCCGCGGACTTGGCGCTCAACACCGCCGTAAGCTTCATGACCAACACCAACTGGCAGGCTTACTCCGGGGAAAACACTCTGAGCTACCTGACCCAGATGGCGGGCCTGGGAGTGCAAAATTTCGTTTCGGCGGCTTCGGGCTTGGCGGTCATGGCCGCGCTCATTCGCAGCCTCGTGCGCCGGGAATCTCCCACCATCGGGAATTTCTGGGCGGATTTATGGCGCGGCACGCTTTATATTCTCCTGCCTCTCTCCTCCATCCTCGCGCTGGCTCTGATCTCCCAAGGCGTCGTGCAGAACTTCAAGCCCTACGTCCAAGCCGCTTGGCTCGACCATTCCGCGGCCACGGCCGCCGTGCCCACGCAAATCATTCCCATGGGCCCGGCCGCGTCGCAAATCGCCATCAAGCAGTTGGGCACCAATGGCGGCGGATTTTTCGGCGCCAATTCCGCCTATCCATTCGAAAACCCCACGCCGCTCTCGGATTTTCTGGAGATGCTCTCCATTTTGCTTCTGCCGGCCGCGCTCTGCCATGCCTTCGGCTCCATGGTCAAAGACACGCGGCAGGGCTGGGCGCTCTTGGCGGCTATGACGCTCTTATTCTTGCCGTTGATGATTCTGGCCGTCCACAGCGAAACCGCTGGGAACCCGGCGCTGACCAGACTCGGCGTCAGCGCCGCGGCGGGAAACATGGAGGGCAAGGAGGTCCGCTTCGGCGCCGCCGACTCGGCCCTGTGGGCCGCAGCCACGACAGCGACTTCAAACGGATCAGTCAATTCCTCGCACGATTCCTTCATGCCGTTGGGAGGCTTAGCCACGTTGTTCTTGATGCAGCTGGGCGAGGTGGCCTACGGCGGCGTAGGCTGCGGACTCTACGGCCTGCTGATGTTCGTCTTTGTGGCCGTATTCGTCGCGGGGCTTATGATCGGCCGAACGCCTGAATACCTGGGCAAGAAAATCCAGATCTTCGAAATGCAGATGGCGACCATCGTTATTCTTGTCATGCCGCTCATCGTGCTTTTGAGCACCGCCGTCGCGGTTGTGACCGCAGCCGGGCGCGCCGGCGCCTTTAATCCCGGGCCGCACGGATTTTCCGAAATCCTCTACGCCTTCACCTCCCAGGGAAACAACAACGGCAGCGCCTTCGGCGGCATCAACGCCGATACGACTTTCTACAATGTCCTAGGAAGCTTGTGCATGCTTTTGGGCCGCTTCTGGATGAAAATCCCGGTCCTGGCCGCAGCTGGAAGCCTGGCTCGTAAAAAAGCGTCGCCGCCCAGCGCCGGGACGCTCCCCACCTACACGCCGCTCTTTGTTCTGCTCCTTGTCGGCGTAGTCGTCATCGTAGGCGCGCTGTCCTTCGCTCCGGTTTTGGCCTTGGGGCCGATTGCCGAGCATGTCATGGCATCGGGGAGCTTGGTGAGATGAACGCTAAAGCCGGAAGCCGCGGCCTCTTCGACTGGGCCATCGTCCGGCGCGCCGTCGCTGAGTCCTTCTTGAAGCTCTCGCCCAAGCGTCAAGTCCGCAACCCCGTGATGTTCTGCGTTATGGTCGGCAGCCTCATGACCACGGGGCTTTTCGTGCAAGCTCTGCTCGGGCGCGGAGAAGCATCGGCGAGCTTTATTTTCTGGGTAAGCCTCTGGTTGTGGTTCACGCTTCTCTTCGCCAATTTCGCAGAGGCCATGGCAGAAGGCCGCGGCAAGGCCCAGGCCGAGGCTCTACGCAAAACGCGCAAGGAAGTCCCGGCGCGCAAGCTCTCCGAACCTCGGCGCGGCGCCAAAGTCGAGATGACTTCATCGCAAAACCTGCGCCGGGGCGACGTGGTCTTGGTGGAGGCCGATGAAATCATCCCGGCCGATGGCGACATCGTCGAGGGCGTGGCCTCGGTCAACGAGAGCGCGGTCACCGGTGAAAGCGCGCCGGTCATCCGTGAAAGCGGAGGCGACCGCAGCGCGGTCACCGGAGGTACGCTGGTCCTTTCGGATTGGATTGTGGTGCGCGTAACGTCGGATCCGGGCGAGAGCTTCCTGGATCGCATGATTTCGCTCGTTGAAGGCGCCAAGC
Source organism: Elusimicrobiota bacterium (assembly GCA_027451985.1). GTDB lineage: Bacteria > Elusimicrobiota > Elusimicrobia > UBA1565 > UBA9628 > JAGWJU01. The sequence continues at coordinate 9,010 of DAIDHS010000030.1, read as the reverse complement.
GCCAGAAAACGCCAAACGAAATCGCCCTGGCCGTCCTTTTGGCCGGGCTTACCCTGGTCTTTCTCCTGGTCTGCGCGACGTTGCTGCCCTTTTCCGCCTACAGCGCCGCGGCCGCGGGACGAGGCTCCGCCGTTCCGATCACGATCTTGGTCGCCCTCTTCGTGTGCTTGGCGCCCACCACCATCGGAGGACTCCTCTCGGCCATCGGCGTGGCCGGCATGGATCGCATGATCCGCGCTAACGTCATCGCGCTCTCGGGCCGCGCGGTCGAGGCCGCGGGCGACGTCGACGTTCTGCTCCTGGACAAGACCGGCACCATCACTTTGGGCAACCGCCAGGCCGCGGAGTTCGTCCCGGCCGAGGGCGTCGCGGAAAAAACCTTCGCCGAAGCCGCGCAGATGGCGTCTCTGGCAGACGAGACGCCCGAGGGCCGCAGCATCGTGATCTTCGCCAAGGAGCGCTACGGTCTGCGCGCGCATGACTGGCGGGAGCTTGAAGCGACATTTGTCCCCTTTACGGCGCGCACGCGCATGAGCGGAGTCAACGTGCACGGACGCGCCATCCGCAAAGGCGCAGCCGACGCGGTCGAGGCCTGGGTCAAGGAACAGGGCGGGATTTTCCCGGCCTCGGTTCACGCCGTCGCGGACACGATTTCCCGCCAGGGTGGAACGCCCTTGGTGGTGGCTGAAGGCCCCAGAGTTCTCGGCGTGGTGCGCTTGAAGGACGTGGTCAAGGGCGGCATTCGCGAACGCTTCGCGGACTTGCGGCGCATGGGCATCCGCACCATCATGATCACGGGCGATAATCCGCTCACCGCGGCGGCCATCGCGGCCGAGGCCGGCGTCGATGACTTCATCTCCCAAGCCACGCCCGAAACCAAGCTCAAGTGCATCCGGGACCTGCAAGCCGGCGGGCGGCTAGTCGCCATGACCGGCGACGGCACCAACGACGCGCCGGCCTTGGCTCAGGCCGATGTGGCCGTGGCCATGAACACGGGCACTCAGGCGGCCAAGGAGGCCGGCAACTTGGTCGATCTCGACTCCAATCCCACCAAGCTCATTGAAATCGTGGAAATTGGAAAGCAGCTTTTGATTACGCGCGGTGCGCTGACCACGTTTTCCATCGCCAACGACGTTTCCAAGTATTTTGCCATCCTGCCGGCCGCCTTCGTCGGGGTCTACCCGGCGCTAGCCAAGCTCAACGTCATGCGCCTGGCCACGCCGCAAAGCGCCATATTGTCTGCCGTCATTTTCAACGCGCTCATCATCGTCTTCCTCATTCCTCTCGCCCTGCGCGGCGCGCGCTACCGCGCGGTCGGCGCTGCGGATCTTCTGCGCCGCAACGTGCTTGTCTACGGCGTGGGCGGACTTATAACGCCGTTTATCGGCATCAAGCTAATCGATATGATTTTAAAGGCCTTGGGGGCGGCATGAAGATCGAAGGGTTAGTCCAGGAATCCTGGAACGCCGTCAAAATTCTGGCGGCGCTCACGATCCTTTTGGGCTTCGCCTATCCGCTGGCCGTGACGCTCGCGGCAAGAACCTGGTTTCCCGCCAAAGCCACGGGTAGCCTTATCGTCGTTGGCAGCCGCGTCCAAGGCTCGGCACTCATCGGCCAGGATTTTAAGAACCCGAAATATTTCTGGGGCCGCCCATCAGCCACGAGCCCTTATCCCTATGACGCTGAAGCTTCCGGCGCCTCGAACCTCGGGCCCAACAACCCGGCGCTCTGGGACGCCGTTAAAGCACGCGTCGCGGCCCTGCGCGCGGCCGACCCAACTCAATCCGGTCTTATTCCCGCGGACTTGGCGACCGCGTCCGCCAGCGGGCTCGATCCGGACATCAGTCCCGAAGCCGCGCGCTACCAAGTCGCGCGCGTGGCCAAGGCACGGGAGCTAACGCAAAGCCAAGTTGCTGCGCTCATTAAAACCCATACTGCTGGGCCGCTCCTGGGGCTTTGGGGGCGGCCACGCGTCAACGTGCTGGAGCTCAATCTTGCCCTGGATGCCCTGGCCAAACGCGCGCGGTAAGCTAAAAGCCGGCGTCCTCTTGAGAACGGGGCGCAAAGCCGCTACACTCATAGCCGTATGACGGAAAAAGACGCGCGGCCAGATCCGGAGCGGCTGCTCACCGCAGCTTCACATGAGGAGAACCGCGGGCAGGGACGTCTCAAAATTTTTTTAGGCGCAGCGCCCGGCGTGGGCAAGACTTACTCCATGCTGGCGGCCGCGGCCATAAAGCGCCGCGAGGGCCTAGACGTAGTTGCCGGTGTGGTGGAGACTCATGGGCGCAAGGAAACCCAGGCCCTACTTTTAGGCCTCGAGGTTTTGCCGCGCAAGCTCGTTTGCTACCGTGGCATCACGCTCCAAGAATTCGACCTAGATGCGGCCCTGAAGCGCGCGCCGGCGCTCATCCTCATGGATGAGCTCGCGCACACCAACGCCCCGGGCGGCCGCCACGCCAAACGCTGGCATGACGTGCAGGAACTCTTGGACCGCGGCATCGACGTCTACGCCACCCTCAACATCCAACATCTGGAAACCTTAAACGACATCGTCGCCCGCATCACGGGCGTGGTCGTGCGCGAAACCGTTCCCGACTCGGTGCTCGAGCGTGCCGACGTCGAGCTTGTGGACCTTCCGCCCGAGGAATTATTGGAACGCCTGAAAGAGGGCAAGGTCTACGTTCCTGACATGGCCGCGCATGCGGCGCAAAATTTCTTCAAGATGGCCAACTTATCCGCCCTGCGCGAGCTTTCCCTGCGCGCGACGGCCGAGGGCGTGGCCTCCGTGGTGGAGTCCTACCGGCGCCGACAGGCGCCCGAAGTCATTTGGCCCACGCGCGAGCGCCTGCTGGTCGCGGTCGGGCCCGGCCCTAACTCCGCCAAACTCGTGCGCGCCACGCGCCGCATGGCCGCGGGACTGCGCGCCCAATGGCTGGCGGTCTTCGTCGAATCTGCGGATCAGCGGCTCTCGTCCGCGGCCCGGGCGGGCGCCATTGACAACCTGCGCCTGGCCGAGCAGCTGGGCGCGCAGACCATGACGCTCACGGCCCGCGACGTCGTCGAAGGCGTGCTCGACTTGGCCCGACAGAGAAACGTCACCAAACTCGTGGTCGGCAAGAGCGCACGCCCGCGCTGGAGGGAGCTTCTGCGCGGCAGCATCGTCGACCAGATGGTGCAGAAGAGCGGCGACATCGACGTCTACGTCATCCGCGGCGAAGGCGGCGCCGCCAAGAGCGCCCCTTCCGGGCTGGGAAAAAAAGCTGGGACTCCGTTTGCGGAATACGCCGTTGCTGTGGGCGCCGCGGCCGGCGTCACGCTCTTGGATAGCGCCGCCTTCCGCTACCTGGCCTTGACCGATCTCATCATGATCTATCTAGCCGGCGCCGTGCTGGTGGCTTCGCGCGGGCACCGCCGGCCCGCCGCGCTCTACTGCGTTCTCGCCGTTCTTTGCTTCGACTTTTTTTTCGTCCCTCCGCGCTTTACCTTCAGCGTGAGCAGCGCAGACTACGTGGTGACTTTCATCGTGATGGCCGCGGTGGCGCTCTTTATTTCGGGGCTCACCGTACGCATCCGCGCGCAGGCGGAATCGGCGCGCTTGGGTGAAATGCGCACGGTCGCCATGCACGCTTTAAGCCGCGAGCTCGCCGGCACGCGAGGCGTGCAGGCCATCTTGGAGGCCGCAGCCCGGCACGTCGCCGAGGTCTTCGAAAGCGAAATAATCGCTCTGATGCCCGGCCCCGGTGGCAAGCTCGAGGTGCGCAGCGCCACCGGAGATAAGCGCGAGCTGGACGAAAAAGAGCGCAGCGTCGCGCAGTGGGTCTTTGACTTGGGACAGTCCGCGGGCCTGGGCACGCAAACTCTACCGGTGGTCGATGCCCTCTACGCGCCGCTGATTGGTACCGAGGGCTCCGCGGGCGTGCTGCGCGTCAAGCCGCGCTCACGCGAGCGCCTGCTCATCCCGGACCAAATGCTGCTTTTGGAATCTTTCGCGCACCAAATCGGCCTGGCGCTCGAGGTCGACCGCTTGCAGGAAAGCGCTCGCCAAGCCCAAATCGAAGCGGAGACCGAGCGCCTGCGCAGTTCTCTCTTATCCTCGGTCTCGCACGACTTGCGTACGCCCTTGGCCGCCATCATCGGTTCGGCCACAAGCCTGCTCCAGGATCAGGGGGCGCCGCTGGCGGAAAAAGCCCGCGAACTTGTCGACAACATCATCGAAGAAGGCCAATGGCTGGCGCACTTGGTTGCCAACCTCATCGAGACAACGCGGCTGGAAACGGGCGCGGTGGCCCTGCACAAGGAACTGGGCTCCCTTGAAGAAATCGCGGGCTCGGCCCTGGGGCGCCTTGAAAAACTCGTTTCCGGGCGCAAAATCGAGACCAGCCTGCCGCCCGATCTACCGATGGCGCCCATGGATGCCGTGCTCATGGAGCAGGTTTTCTTGAATCTTATAGAAAATGCGGCACGCCACACGCCGCCGGGCACGCCCATCGCCATTTCCGCGCGCGCGCAGCCAAGCGGCGTTGAAGTCGAGGTAGCCGACCGGGGTCCGGGAATCCCTCCCGAAAATCTCGAGCGGATTTTCGAGAAGTTCTACCACGCCAAGGGTTCCAAGGGCGCGGGCCTGGGGCTCGCCATCTGCCGGGCAATCTTGAGCGCGCATGGCGGACGCATTTGGGCCGAAAACCGCGAAGGCGGCGGCGCGTCCTTCAAGCTCGTCATTCCGCTGGGAGGCTCCCATGCCGGATAAGAAGCTCGTGCTCGTGGTTGAGGACGAGCCGGCCATCGTGCGCTTCCTGCGAACCTCCCTGCAGGACAACGGCTTCGACGTCCTTGAAGCCGCTACCGCCGCTCGAGCCCTGGAGTTGGCCGCCGCGAAAAAGCCGGACGTCGTCCTGTTGGACTTGGGCCTGCCCGACATGGACGGCCTCATCGCGCTCAAGCGCCTGCGGCAGTGGAGTTCCGCGCCTGTCATCATCCTCTCCGCGCGCGGGCAGGAAGGCGACAAGATTTCGGCGCTCGACTCCGGCGCGGACGACTATCTCACCAAGCCCTTCGGCGTCGCTGAGTTGATGGCCCGCCTGCGCGTCGCCTTGCGCCACGCGGAAAAAGCAGGCCGGCCCCGGGATCCGGTCTACGAGCACGCAGGCCTCAAGGTCGACTTGGCCGCGCGCCGGGTTTGGATGAAAAAGAAAGAGGTGCATCTTTCTCCGCTGCAGTACGATCTTCTGGCCGCGCTCGCCGCCAACGCCGGCCGCGTGGTGGGCCAAAAGCAACTCTTGAAGGAGGTGTGGAAAGACTCTCCCGACGCCACGCCCGAATCGGTGCGCTTCGTGGTCCACCAACTGCGGCACAAAATCGAGGCGGATCCCGTCCAGCCCAAGCACTTGAAGACCGAACCGGGCGTAGGCTACCGGCTCGAATCGGACTAATGGTATATTAACCGCAAGCGATATGAATTTCAGGATGATTCGCAGAACCGCGGCGGGATTGTGTTTGGCGCTGTGCCTGCCGGCCGCGCTGGCCGCGGTGCAGACTCCGCAAAGTCCCTCCCAAACCGCAGGCCGACTCGCCTACGCCGCCCGCGTTTTCATTCCCGGAGGCGTTCTCGAGGTAGGCATCGCGGACAAGGCCGCCGACGCGCGGCTTGACTGCGCGAATTCCTCCGTCCAGCACACGATTCTGCGCTGCACCCTACCCCAACCCCTTGTCTCCCAAGCCAGTAGCCTCGGACGAAGCGTCCAAAGCGTCACGCTCAATCTTCATTACCAAGGCGAAATCCTCGACATGTCCATCGCGTTCGCCAACGCGGGCGCCGACGGCGTCATCCGGCAGCTGCAATCGGATATCGGCAAGAAGCCCGTGGTGCAGTACTGGGCCGATAGCTCGCATCTCTACGCCTCTTCCATCTGGGTCGACGGCAAGACCGAGGTGGAAGTGAGCCGAACCCTCAAAGGTTCCAGCGATGGAGGCGGCGCGCGCCTTTATGTCTCGACCTTGCTAGGCGGCCTGCCGCTCAACCCCGCCGACGCGGCCAAAGGCCGGTAAGTGCCGTTCCGTCCTTCCCTGCGCGCTGCCACCTCCCTCTCGATTGCCTTTCTCCTGACCGCAGGCCCACGCGCTTTCGCCATCCCGCCTGCATCAAGCGCCGTCGCTCAGACCGCCAAGCTTCACGCGCTCTTTAAGAGCGACTGGAACCGGCAGCTGCGAGAGGACCCTCTGTCCGCTTCGGATTACGGCGACAAACGCTTCAACGCGCTCTGGCCGGATGAGAGCCTCTCTGCCGTCCAGCGGGAGAACGAGGAAGATAAGAGGGTCCTGTCGGAACTGGCAAAAATTAACCGCGGCGACTTAAGTCCGCAAGATAAAATCAACTACGACCTCTTTAAGTGGCAGCACCAGGACTCCATCGAGTCCTACGATTTCCACGAATACCTCATTCCCTTGAACCAACTCTGGGGCATCCAAACCGTCGGCGACATGTCTACCCAGTCCCTGACCTTCTCGACGCTCAAGGACTACCAGGACTGGCTCAAGCGCCTCGAAACCTTCGGGCCCTACATGGATCAGACCATCGCGCTGATGCGACTGGGACTAAAGGAAGGCTACACCCTGCCGCGCGTGGTCGCCGAGCGCATCCCGCCGCAAATCAAGGACAACATCGTCTCCGACCCAACGAAGTCGCCTTTCTACGCGCCTTTCAAAGACATCTCCCCGTCCATAGACGCGAAAACCGCCGCGAGGCTTCGCCAAGAAGCCGCGCAGGCCGTCTCCCAAGTCGTCGTCCCGGCCTACCAGCGGCTGGACGATTTTTTCACGAAGACCTATCTTCCCGGCTGCCGGACTTCCATCGCGGCGCGAGACCTGCCCGACGGCAAGGCCTACTACGCCTATCTCGTGCGCCATTTCACGACCACGGACATGACGCCCGCGCAGGTGCGCGCCCTGGGCTTGAAGAAAATGGCCGAGATCAAGAAGCAGATGCTTGCCGTCATAAAGCAAACGGGCTTCAAAGGCAGCTTTCATGATTTTCTCCACTACTTAAGGACCGACCCGAGGTTTTACTACACCAACCCGGACGACTTGCTCGAGGCCTACCGCGCGCAGGGAAAAGCCATCGACCCGCTGCTTGTAAAGGAGTTCGGCCACCTGCCCGACATCCCCTGGGGCATCGAGCCCATCCCCGCCGACCAGGCGCCCAACACCTACACCGCCTACTCGCAGGGCCCTTCGACCGACGGCACGCGCGCGGCCATCATGTCGGTCAATCTCTACAAGCCGGAGACCCGGCCCAAGTACGAGATTCCGGTGCTGACATGCCACGAGGGCCGCCCCGGCCATGCGCTGCAGCTCTCTTTGGCCGCCGAGATGACGGGCCTGCCGAAGTTCAGGCGCTTTAGCTACTACAACGCCTACGGCGAGGGCTGGGCGGTCTACTGCGAGACGCTCTGCGGCGAAATGGGCGTCTACGACACGCCCTACAAGAAGTTCGGCGAGCTTTCCTACCAGATGTGGCGCGCGGCGCGCCTGGTGGCGGACACGGGCATCCATTACTACGGCATGAGCCGGCAGGACGCCGTCAAACTTCTGCGCGAGAACACCGCGCTCTCCAATGAGAACATCAACGCCGAGGTGGACCGCTACATCGCCTGGCCCGGCCAGGCGCTTTCCTACATGATCGGCGAAATCGACATCCAGAACCTGCGCGCCCAGGCCGAAAAAAAATTAGGTCCCAAGTTCGACGTCCGCGCCTTCCACGACGCGGTGCTGGCCAACGGTTCCCTCCCTCTTAAAGTCCTCAACGCCGAGATGGCCGATTGGCTCGCTCGGCAGAAACGGTTGGCTCAGTCTCCTGCGCCGGCAATGAAGGCGTCGGCGCTGTAAGCGCCCGGTCCCGCCAGAAGAAGCGCGAGCGCGATCACGAGCAGCGTGAACGGATAGGCCGCGCCGCCGAATAGGAAGCCCCGAGGAAGCATGACAAAAGTGGCCACCGTCATGTTGACTGCGACCGCGACGGCTGCCGGCCGGGTCAAAAAACCCAACGCCAGGCAGAGCCCGCCCAAGAACTCCGTGAAACAACTCAAGTAAGCCAGCGGTGCGGGAATGCCGATTTTAACCGTAAACATTTGGACGGTGGCCTGGAGCCCCATGCCGTCGAACCAGCCCAGCACCTTGCTCGCGCCCACGGCGAAGAGAATCCCTCCGATGGCCAAGCGCAACATTAGGAGAGACGCATCAAGCAAGCCAGGGGGGCGCCGAGTCAGGAATCGTAACGAAGAACTGCGCCTGGCGGCCATTTTAAATTAATGCCCGTACTGACGAACCAACCCGACGACCAAGCCGACGATCTGGAAGCCGTAGAGGATGGGCCCGTACTTGGGATTGGCGGACTCAAGGCGGTAACTACCGCCGCGGCGGCGCAGGCGCTTAACGACTCCGTCCTCGCCGTCCGCCACGGCTACCACCACGTCGCCGTCTTCGGCCGTGGGCTGGCGGCGCACCTGCACCAAGTCCCCCTCCAAAATACCAGCGCCCTCCATGGAGTCGCCCTTGACCTTCAAGAGGTAGTCTGCACCGAGCCTAAAATCCTTAAAGCTGAAGTAGCCCTGGATGTCTTCCTGCGCGATGGGCCCGCGCCCGGCGCCCACGCGGCCCAAGATGGGCAACTCTCCGGCCGGAAGTCCGCTCAAGAAAAGCCCTCGCGCCGTACCCTCGCGGCGGTTCAAAAATCCCTTATGCTCCAGGGCCTCGATTTGCCGTTGAACCGTGCCTGAGGAGACGCCCAAGCGCCCGGCGATGTCGCGCAGGCTGGGCGCGAAGCCTTCCGCATCGAAGTGCTCCGCGATCAGATCAAGGATGCGTTTTTGCTTAGGGGTGGGTTCGTCCGCCATAGCGAACATAGTATACACTACATTTGTAGCGTGTCAAGCCCTCGTTTTGAATCACTTAAAATGTTACCGAAGCAGGTATCGTCAACTCACCTAAAATGTTACCGAACAATGCGATATAA
>DAIDHS010000029.1 GCA_027451985.1 Elusimicrobiota bacterium | reverse complement strand
GTTTTCAGCTAGGATGTAATGTGCGCCGGCGTCCCCCCGCTTGCCGACATGGATTAAAGTGCCGTCGCGGACCAGCCGCTCCAAAAGGATCGCGGTGCGGGCGTGGGAGACGCGCAGCAGGCCGACGCATTCCCGCGTGGTGATGCGCCCGCCGTTGGTGCGGCAATAGGCGATGACGGCGGCCTTGCGCTCGGCCCAATCGGAGGAGGGCGGCGGAGGCTGGGGTGCGGGACTCGGAGGCCGCGGGGTCGGCGCCGGCGCGGGCTTGGGCTCCGGCCTGGGTTCGGGGTCGGGGCGCGGCTTGGGTTTTGGCCGAGGCGGGAGGTCGCAAAGACTTTTGGAGACCGCAGCCAAGGCGAGCATCGCCGCGGTCTCAAACGCCAGGAGAAAAACGTTCCGCGGCGGAAAAAAGGCGCGGGCCGGGCCGTCCTGCGCCGCGGCCTGGGCCGTGAAGATGAGAAACGCCGAGACAAGCCAGACGACGGCGGGCAGTCCGGCCCAATCCCCCTCTTCGCCGCCGGCGCGGCGGCGCCAGCGCTCGAGTTCTCCCAGCGCCGCGTCCGCGATCATGACCGCGAAGGCGGCCATGAGCCAGGTCGCCAAGGTGCTGGCCAGGGCCCGCGCCGGATGAAAAGCCAGAGCGGCGTCCAAGCCCAGGGCCGCGAGCGCGGCCGCGATGAAACGCATGCTCACGAGGTTCGTGGGGCGCATGGAAGTCCTGGCGATTCTACAAAAGGAGCGGGCGATCGCGGCGCGCCGCGAATCGGCGCGATTAGAGTATTGACAAATTCTAAATTTAGAACTATTCTATATATGATGAAAAGCAGCGCAGAGCAAGCGGCCATCGAGAAGCGCCTCAAGGCGGCGGGCGTGAGGCCCACGGCTCAGCGCATCGCCCTCGCCCGCTTCCTGCTCAATGGAGCCGACCATCCCACCGCGGAGGATGTGAAGAAATGGGCCGATGAGAATTTCCCCAAAATGAGCTTGGCCACGGTTTATAACACCCTGGCTCTTCTTGTGCGGGCCAAGCTTATTAAGGAGGTTAAGCTGCCGCACACCAGCCGGGTGATTTATGACGACAGAGTTTCCGCGCACTATCATTTCCTCGATGAAAAGAGCGGCAAGATTTATGACGTGGATCCCTCCGAAGTCGAGGTGAAGCCCCGGTTGAAGAAAAACGCTTCCGTCCGCGGCGTTGAAGTACTGCTGAGGGGCCGTTGGGGATAAGAGAGCCGTCAAATTCGCGCGAGGCGAGGTAAAACGCATGTCCAATGAATCGAAATGTCCGTTCCAGCACGCTGCCGGAGGCGGCGCCTCCAATCAGGAGTGGTGGCCCAACCGGCTCAAGCTCAACATCCTCCGGCAGCATTCCTCGCTTTCAAACCCCATGGACCGGGATTTCAATTACGCGCGGGAGTTCAAGAGCCTTGATTTTAAGGCCGTTAAAAAGGACCTCCGCGCGCTGATGACCCAATCGCAGGATTGGTGGCCCGCCGACTTCGGCCATTATGGGCCGCTGTTCGTCCGGATGGCATGGCACAGCGCCGGCACTTATCGCGTGGGCGACGGGCGCGGCGGCGCGGGGCGAGGCAACCAGCGCTTTGCTCCGCTCAACAGCTGGCCGGACAACGTCAACCTCGACAAGGCGCGCAGGCTGCTTTGGCCGGTCAAACGGAAATACGGGCGGAAGATTTCCTGGGCCGACTTGATGATTCTGGCGGGAAACGTCGCCCTCGAATCGATGGGATTTAAAACCTTCGGCTTCGGCGGCGGGCGCGAGGACGTTTGGGAGCCGGAGCAGGACGTGTATTGGGGCTCCGAGCGCAAGTGGCTTGAGGACAAGCGCTTCTCCAAAGACCGCGAACTGGAAAATCCGCTGGCCGCCGTGCAGATGGGCCTCATTTATGTCAACCCGGAAGGCCCCAACGGCAATCCGGATCCCGTCGCCGCCGCGCGGGACATCCGCGAGACCTTCGCCCGCATGGCGATGAACGACGAAGAGACGGTGGCGCTCATTGCGGGAGGGCACACTTTCGGCAAGACCCACGGCGCGGGACCCGCGGCGCACGTCGGACCCGATCCCGAAGCGGCTCCCATCGAGGAACAGGGGCTGGGTTGGAAGAGCGGCTTTCGATCGGGGAAAGGCGGCGACGCGATCACCAGCGGCCTGGAAGTGACTTGGACCCAGACGCCGACCCGGTGGAGCGATAGCTTCTTCAAAAATCTATTCGGCTACGAATGGGAGTTGGCGAAAAGCCCGGCCGGAGCGCACCAATGGGTCGCCAAAGGGGCCGAAGCGACGGTCCCGGACGCCTTCGACTCGTCGAAGAAGCGCGTGCCGACCATGCTGACCACGGATCTCTCGCTGCGATTCGACCCGGCCTATGAGAAGATCTCGCGGCGCTTCATGGAGCATCCGCAAGAGTTCGCGGACGCTTTCGCCCGCGCTTGGTTCAAGCTGACGCATCGCGACATGGGTCCGCGAACGCGCTATCTCGGCCCCGAGGTCCCCAAGGAAGAGCTCATCTGGCAAGACCCGATTCCGGCGGTCAACCACAAGCTCGTCGACGCGCGGGATATTGCCACCCTGAAAAAGAAAATCCTGGCCTTGAACTTGCCCGTCTCGGATCTCGTCTCGGCGGCATGGGCCTCTGCCTCGACCTTCCGGGGCTCTGATAAGCGCGGGGGCGCTAACGGCGCCCGCGTCCGCCTCTCCCCCCAAAAGGATTGGGACGTCAACGAGCCGGCCAGGCTGGCGAAGACGATTAAAGCCTTGGAGCAAATCCAAAGCGCCTTCAATAAATCGCAGAGAGGCGGGAAAAAGAGAATCTCTCTGGCGGATCTCATCGTATTGGCCGGCTGCGCGGGAGTTGAAAAAGCCGCAAAGAATGCCGGATACGCGGTGCAGGTCTCCTTTCTCCCGGGGCGGATGGATGCCTCGCAGGAACAAACCGATGCGGCCTCTTTCGCCGTTCTGGAGCCCGTCGCGGACGGCTTCCGCAATTATCTTAAAGCGAAATTCTCCGCGTCCGCCGAGGAACTGCTCATCGATAAGGCGCAAGCCTTGACGCTCACGGCGCCTGAAATGACGGTGCTTATCGGAGGCATGCGCGTCCTGGATGCCAATTACGGCCGATCCAAACATGGCGTTTGGACCGAGAAGCCCGGAGCGCTGACCAACGACTTTTTCATGAACCTTCTGGACATGAAAACAGAGTGGTCCCCGGTCTCGCAAGACGCCCAGGTGTTCGAAGGCCGCGATCGCGCGACGGGAAAGATTAAATGGACCGGGACGCGCGCCGATCTCGTTTTCGGCTCCAACTCGGAACTGCGCGCCTTGGCCGAAGTCTACGGGACTTCGGACTCGCGGGAAAAGTTCGTCCATGACTTTGCCGCGGCCTGGAGCAAAGTCATGAATCTCGATCGCTTTGATCTTAAGTAAATCTTAGCGGCGTTTAAGACCAAGGGCCTAGGCGTCTCTAGGTCCACTGCCTTCCCAAAGCGGGCCAATCGGTCCTTACCTCGCCCGGCCGCGCCCGTTATCATTGCTTCTGATATGGAAACTTGGCGCCCCAAGGAGCGGCAGACCATGAAGAACGCTGCGGCGAAGGCCTTGGCCGTCCTTCTTTCGGCTTTTGTCGTCTGGCTGGCCCCCGGCCTCGGTCTCGGCCGCGCCTTGGCGCAAATCGAAAGCGAAGGCGGGGCCGACGCTCCCGTCCAATTCGAGCTGCCGCTCGCGCCCGTGTCTCCCGCGGACGTCGGCGGTGCCTTGAACCCGGGCGCGGCTTTGAACGCCGCGTCCATTCCCGTTTTCCCTCAGGACATGGGAACGCAGCCCGCGGCTGAGGCTCTGCCGGCCGCAGCGATGGAAGCGCCGGCCGCGCGCGAAAGCGCCCGCGGCGCCGCTTTGGTGAATGAACCGCTCGCCGCCGCCGGCGCGGGAGCCGCTGCCGAAGAAAATGGGCCTGTGGTCTCCCGCATCGCGGCGAGGCAAGCGGCCGCTTCCGCGGCAACGCGGGCGGAAATGTTACCTGCGTCGCCTGCGGAGGCTGAAAACGCTTTAGAGGGAAACGTCCTTGCCGCGTCGCCCGCGCATGCAACTCCAGTCGCGGCCGAACTTGCCCGGGCCAAGGGCCTTCTGAGCGTTTTGACGTCCTGGATGACGACAAAGACTGATTCCGCTTCCTTGCCGCCGTCGCTCCCCCCCGGCGGCGGTTCGGGCCTTAAGGCCGCAGGCTCCTCCGGCCAATCCTCCCTCGCGCCGGCCGATGATTCCGAGGTGATCCCGGCCCAGCAGGCGGCGGAGCTAAAGAAACTGGCCAAGACCGATCCGGCGGCGGCGTTTTCAGCTGCGGCGGCGATTTTGCGCGCCAGCAAGAAGGCCAACGTGGGCGCGCGGCCCGCGGCCATGCGCATCCTGGGCGGCTTTGCCGTCCGCGAGTCCGCGCCCGTCTGGCTCGAGGTCCTGCGCGGCGATTCCAGCTGGTACATGCGGCGCATGGCCGCGCAGCGCTTGGGTTTGAACGCGGAGCGGCTTCGCCAGGAGGACCCCGCCGAGCTCTTGCGCGCCGCCGACGTCTTGAAGCTGGCGCAAAGCCAGGATGAGAACGTCTCCGTCCGCTTGGCGGCGCAATGGGCGCTGGCGCAATTGGGCGCCGAATCCGCCGCGGCCGCCCCGGAGCAAGCGCCGGCGGCCGCAAAACCCCAAGTCCCATTTTCCGCGCGGGCCCTCGCGGCCTTGCGCAAGTCCGCTCCCGTCTTGATCGTGGTCATGGGAGGCGCGGTTGTTGGCGCGGCGCACTTCTTGAGCGCCCGCATCGGACATCCAGGCATGGAGCTTGCCATCGCCATGGGCGGCGCCGCGATTTCCGTTCTGGGCATGATGTCGCCGAAGATATTCCAAAAGCGGTCCCCGCAGCGGGTAGTGCAAAGCAACGCCGCGTCGAAGATGCCGAAGATGTCCATGAAGCGCATGCAGGATCTCGGTTTTATCGGCGTGATTGCGGGGACCATCCTGATGTTGGCCGGGCCGTTTATCTGCGCGAAGCTGGGCCATCCCGCCCTGGGCAACACGCTCGGCGTCGCCGGCATCGTGATCAGCCTCGCAGGCCTTGTCGCCGGGTTTCTTCCCATGAGGATGGCGCAGCGCTCCGCAGAGCCCAAAATCAAGCCCGCATCTCTTGAAAAGCCGGCCAAGGCGAAGCAGCGGAAAAAAACGCAGCTCCAGGTCCAGCCCGCCGAGAACGAGGCGAGCGCGGTCAGCTTTGACGACATCGCCGGCATGGACGAGGTCGTCCGCGAGGTCAAAAGCGTAGTCGAGTACCTTAAAAATCCAGAGCGCCTGCGCCGCTTGGGCGGCGATATCCCGCGCGGCATCCTGCTGGAGGGCCCTCCGGGAACCGGCAAGACCCTCCTGGCCAAGGCCATCGCGCACGAGGCCGGCGCGAGCTTTTTCTCCATGAGCGGCGCTGAGTTCATCGACAAGTACGTCGGCGTGGGCGCGTCCAACGTGCGCAATTTGTTCGCGCAGGCCCGGGCTCATCAGCCGGCCGTCATCTTCGTCGATGAAATCGACGCCATCGGCGGCAACCGGCAGGCGAAGATGGACTCGAGCGGCGAGGAAACCAAGACCATCAACCAGTTCTTGAAGGAGATGGACGGCTTCGAGGGCAAGGATGACATCATCATCATCGCCGCGACCAATCAGATGAACACGCTGGACCCCGCGCTGCTGCGCCCCGGCCGCTTCGACATCAAGCACCACGTGGGGCTCCCGGACATCCTGGGCCGCGAGGCCATTCTGGCCGTGCATGGGAAGAAGATGCGCCTGGGGCCGGACGTCGATTTGGAGTCCGTCCTGCGGCGCACCTCCGGGTTCTCCGGCTCCGCCCTGGCCAACATCTTCAACGTCGCGGCCCTGAAGGCCGCCATGAGGAACGGCGACTCCATCACCAACGCCGATTTGCGCCACGCCGTGGACAAGGAAATCGCCGGCGAGCGCCGCCATCTCTATTTGTCCGACGACTTGAAGATGCGGGTGGCCTATCACGAGGCGGGGCACGCGCTGGCCGGCATGCTGGCCGGGGGACGGTCCGCCCGGGCGCCGCATAAGATCACCATCATCCCCCACGGCGGGGCGGCTTTGGGCTACGCGGAGCCGGCGGGCGAGAGCGAGGACGCCGACGACTACCTCTCGACTATGGACCAGTTGCTCGCCAAGATCATCGGCGCCATGGGCGGGCGGGCCGCCGAGGAAGTCGTCTACCCGGGAAGCAAAGGGTTGTCCACGGGGCCCGGCAGCGACATCCAAGATCACGCCGACCGTTTGGCGCGCGCGATGGTTGAGAAACTCGGCATGAGCGAGAAAGTCGGAATCTTGGACGCCGGGCACGATCAATACGGCCGCCGCAAGATCAGCGATCGGACGGCCTATCAGGTGGATCTGGAGGTCGCCCGCATCATCGGAGAGTGCCTGGTGAAGGCCAAGAACCTGCTTTCCATGGACCGCGCGAAGCTTGACGCGCTGGCCAAGGCCCTCTTCGAGCGGGAAACGATTTACCAGAACGAAATCGAGGCCATCGTTTACGGCCAGAGCCAAGCACCCAAGCCTTAAGCGCCTGCCGTTGACATGCCCTGGGCCGCGAACTATACTAGCCCGACTTTGGAAGGATGGATGAGCCGTTTTTCCCTTTGCGAAAAATAAAAACTCCCCGTAATGCCCGGTTAGTTCTCAAATCGTCGAGTCCATGAAATCATTCTGGGCGCGGCGCGGCGCAGGCCCGGCGGCCGTGCTTTTTTCCTGGGGACTTTTTCTCATCCTGTCGCACCGTCTCTGGCCGTATCAGGGCGTATTCATAGGAGAGGCGCAAGGCGGCGCCGCAGCTTATGCCTGGATTCATCAGATTTCCGGCGCAGCTGCGTGGTATAGTTCATCCATTGGGGAGTGGAGCATCCCTTTGATGTACAACACTTCTCACGGCCCTTGGGGCATCTATCTGCTGGCGCCGTTCGTCGCGTTGGGCGGATGCACCCTAGCGTCGCTGCGGAGTTATTCCGCCTTCATGTTTCTGTTTGCGCTCTGGGGCATATGGCAATTGGCTTTTCTCGTCACAAAAAATAAAACGGCAGCGTTTCTGTCGACAGTCTTGCTGGCCATCTGTCCCGCAATGGCAGTGACGCGCAGCGAATACGTTTCGGCGCCGGACGTGGCGGCGTCCGTCTGGGCCCTGTGTTTCGCCTTGTCCTACGTTCGTACGCGCAAGCCGGGCTATGCCTGGGCCGCCAGCGCCGCTTTTTTTCTGGGGCTTTGCACTAGAACTTGGGTGGCAGGCCTGGGCGTGGGCCTTGCGCTCTATGCGGTCTTGGCGTGGCGCGGAATTCTGGCATTGTTACCCGAATCTGACGAGGCCAAGGCGCGCCTTCTCGGCGTCTGTTTGGCGTTTGCCGGAATTTTCATGCTTCCCATCCTGGCTTGGAACGCGATCCACGGCTGGTTCAGCGCGTGGTTTTTCGCGCACAATCTTATTCGCCGCGGGTCATCGACCTGCGGCCAACCGGGCCATGGTTCGTGCAGCAATCTGGCGTATTGGACGAACTTGAAGTTCAACGTGCACCAACTGGCGAGCCTGTGCGACGGCACCGCGCGCATCATGGTTCAGGAGCCGTGGCACTGGCTTTATGCCGCGCCGCTTTTGATCTCCCTCATTTTCACCGTTCGGAACGCGTGGCGACGGCGCTCGCTTTGGAGCGCGTCCGCGGCTTTGTGGATTATCGCGCTCGGATATTTTCTTGCCGCGGCCATGAGCCCGACGACTCAGGATGCCATTCATTTGGGTCCTCTGGTTCCCATTCTGGCTGTGCTGGCGGTTTCATGGATTGTGGCCGTTCCTATCGGATGGCCGCGCGCGGCCGCCGCCGGCGTCATGGCTCTAGTCTGCGCCGCCCAGTTCGCGGGAGACGTCCGGCTTTTCCAAAGAAAATACGTCGACATTTCCTCGGCGGGGGTGGGGTGGTACGGAACCTCGCCATTGATTGTGGGTGTCTCGCGCTGGGCGGGCGAACAGCGGATTCCCATCATTCCGCTCTCGCAGCCCTTCGCCGATGCTGCGCCTTATTTTTCGCAAGGTCGGGCGATCATTATTCCGTGGCGCGATTGGATTTCAAACCACCAACCTCCTTGGAAAGAGTGGCTGCGCCGCAAGGACAGGCCTTACTTCCTAACCGAAAACGATAGCCTGGGCGCGGCCAGAGCCGCGGAGCTAAAAGCCTCGTCGAGAAGGCTGGGCGTGTCGTTGGAGATGGTCAAGGTTTTCCATGATTCCTTGGGCCGCCCGGCATTTGTGGTATATCGGGTTCGATGAAGATGCGCGGCTGGCAGGACAAACCATGCGAAAAATACCGCGCCGGCATTCCGCATCACTGCATTGTCTCCCAATGCCCGCCCCAATCCGAACCGATTCGGCGAAGAAGCTTTCGCCCTTTTAGCGCTGCAAGGTTTTTCTGAACAACCCACGTGCTGATTCCAGGTTTTTGAGCAAGAACCGCTATAATTATTTTTTTGTTGCCGCCGCGGCTCTCGCCGCGCTCTTGGCGATTTTTGTGCTCGCGCTGCGGTCCCGCAGAGACAAGAAGTCCATGGCGCAGGTGTGCGCGGCTGAGATGAAAGTGGGCGCGGCAAGGACGGCGCAGGGATACCCGGTCACGGGCAGCTATCTTGAGGACCTCGGCGGGGAGTGCTCGCAAATACAAGCCGTGGAAGCCGCAGCCGAAGCGAAGTCTCCCGCCGTCTGCCCTGGCGTGGCGGACTACATGGACTGCTTCAAGCAAACCCTGCGCGCGAACCCGCCGCGCTCGGTCCAGGGTTTGGCGCTTTACATCGCCGTGCCGGCGGATATCTCCTTGAAGCACAAGACGCCCGTCCCGTTCGACAACCTCGCCAATCTGATTGACGGCCTGATGTCCGTGATGGAATCGGCCGACACGAGCCGATTCTTCGTCAACGCCCTGCACCCGGAGGGCGTCAAGCAGCAAGCCGAGTTGGCGCGCATTGAAGCGATTGAGACCCAGTCGCTGGAGGTGTTCAAGCGTAAGGCGGCGGCTTCCATCGCCCAGATGATGGTGAAGCTTTCCGTCTTGGAGCCGAAGTGCGGCCAAGGCCCCTGCGCCCCTGATGAGGCTGCGCGGCGCGCCGCCGTCTACGCGGGCCTGAACGCGCGCTTCTTAAAGATCCAGAGCGTCGTTGGCGATATTCCCGCCCGCGTCCGATAAAGTATGATCTAGCCGGACATGGCGCCGACTCCCTTCAACGGCCGGAAACCGGTACGCTGGCTAATTCTCGGCGTTACGATCGGCGTTCTGGCCGCCGTCGGCGCCGAACTTGGAGGACTCTACCTCGCGGCCACGCACGGTTGGCTGCCGGCCAACGCGGACGCTCCCCCTCCCGCTTTGGAGCGCTGGCTCGCGACGACCGCCTTAAACGCCCTTATTTTGCGGGAGGCCACGACCAAGCCCAATCCCGTCGCGTACACCGACGCCAACTTCATCGCCGGCGTCAAGCTCTACGCCGCCAACTGCGCGGTCTGCCACGGCGCGGCCTCCGGTCCGGCTTCCAACATCGCCCGCGGGCTCTACCAGAAAGCGCCGCAGCTCGCGCGCTACGGCGTCGCGGACGAAAATCCCGGGGACGTCTACTGGAAAATCGCCCACGGCATCCGCATGACGGGCATGCCCGCTTTTGACGGCGCGCTCACGCAAAAGCAGATGTGGCAGCTGGTGCTCTTTTTGCAGAACATGCACTACCTGCCGCCCGCGGCGCAGAAGATTTGGAACGCCGTGCCAGGCGCCGCCGCGACCCGCGCGGACGCCTCTTCGAATTTGCCGTCACGCTCGTCACAGGAGAAACGCTCATGAAGACTCTCGTTCGCACACTGCCGGTCTTTGTCATCGCCCTGGCTGCCGCTTCCGCCGCTTGGGCGCAGGAGCCCAAGGTCGACTTTGTCCGAGACATCGAACCCATCTTCCAGGCCTCCTGCATCAAGTGCCACGGTTTGAATCCGCGCGACCCGCACCATCATCCGGCCGCGCGGCTGCGCTTGGACGACCGCGTCGCGGCCTTCAAGGGTGGACGATCCGGCAAGGTCATCATCCCCGGCGACGCCCGGCGCAGCCTGCTCTACAGGCTCTTGAACGGTCCGGTGCCGCGCCCGAAGAAGGCCGCGGGCTTGGACAGCGACAAGGACATCGCCGCGATGCCCAAGGCCAAGCGCGGGCAGAAATGGAAGCCGCTGCCGGCCCGCGAAGTCGCGCTCATCAAGGCCTGGATCAACCAGGGCGCGGTCTGGCCCGCGTCGGTCAAAACAATTCCGGCCAAGGCTTGGCACGCGCGGCGCAAGACCGCGAAGGAAACCTCGGCGGACTAGGCGCATGGGGCCCCGCAAGCCCGCCGCGCGATGGCCTTAATTCCAAAAGAGGCGGCGGAACATTTCGCCGCGGCGTTTGAGGCTTTCGTCGATGCGGCCGCGCTCGCGGCGGAGCAAGCCGGGCCAGAATCTCAGGGGACTCCGATGTTCGCCGCCTGGCGAGCCCATGTGTTGCCGCTGCTGCAAAAGCAGAAAGGGGATGTGGCCGAGGCGCTGCGGCTTTTCCGCGCAGGAGATTTCCAGGCGCTAGTCCTCGCGGCTGAGGACAAGCGCGGTCTGGCCAAGGACATGGACGGCTTCTTTCTGGACTTCGCCGGTCCCGGAACCGCCGAGGAGTTGGGCCGCCTTAGGGCCGCCGTGGTCGCCGCCGCCTGCGAGGTCTGTCAATCTTCGGGCGTTTCCTAGGATCCGGGCTGGATTTCAGCGTGCGCCCGAAGGTCCTAAACGCCGCCGCCGAGCGCTGCTGGAAGTTTTCGACGAGCGCTCTTCCCTTGACGGACGCGCCTTCCGGCGCCATACTTGGGCGTCTACGCCCATGCAATACTACCTCTACGATCCGGATCAGAAGAAACCGGCAGGCCCCTTCGAGGCCGAGGTTCTAAAATTCGCCGCGGGCTTCGGGCCCGACTCGCGAGTCTGTCCGCTGGGTCAAAAAAACTGGGTTCCTGCCAAGTCCGTACCGGAACTCGCGGGCCTGCTTGCCGCCCTGGCCGCAGCTCCTCCGTCCGCCGCGGTTCCCGCCGCGGACTTGGCCGCGCGCCAGGCCGGCTTGGCCCTTTCGCCGAAAACCGCCTCCGCAACGCCGGAGCTCGCGCCGGAAGTCGAGAGGGCTCCCGCGCGGGTCACGGACGCGTCCGCGCCCCGCGCCTTGGGCGCGCTCATGTCGGATGCGCTCAAACTGTCCTTAAGCGCTTTGGGAGTCTTCTCGTCGCTGGCCGTCGGGGGCGCCGTCGCCAGGCAGCTTCTGGCCCAAATCGGCGCGGCGATGAGCGGGCTGCCGCTGGGCAGTCACGCTGCCATCTCGCAGGCTTTTAAGTCGGCGCAGTACGAGCGGCTTTCCGTGTACGGCGCCTTGCTTTCCCTGGGAAATCTGGCTAGTTTTTTCGCGTCGAGCGCGCTCGTACTGGCGCTTGCGGCCAAGGCCCAAGGCCGGACCTGCGGCGTTTGGGACTCCCTGCGCCGCATGTTGCGCGCTTTTTTGCCTCTGCTTTGGGTTGAGATCCTGACCGTCGGTTCGATTCTCCTGGGCCTCATCGCGTTCGTCGTGCCGGGCGTCGTCCTGATGATCCGCTACTTGCTCGCGCGTTACGCGGTTCTGCTGGATGATCGACGCGGCGGCCAAGCGCTCGGGCGCAGCAAGGAGATTATGATCGCGCACATGGGCAAAGTCGTGGGCAACTTCTTGGTCATGGCGCTGGCTGCCGTCGCGCTCGTCTTTTCGGGCCGCTTTGTTCTCGCCGTCATCGTCGAATCGCTCCTGGGCGCGATCCCCGCGCCCCCGCCATCGTGGCTTGTGACGCCGCTGAGCTTCCTCATCGTCCTTCCCGAGGCTCTGACGCGAATTTGGACCATGGCCTTCATGGTCCTGCTTTACCGCGATCTGGCCGCGCTGCATCCGCTTAAAGACTGACTGAACTTGCAGCTCGCCGCGGCGTTTAGCCCGGTCCGCCAAATAAGCGATAATGGGCGGGTGAACTGGAGTCTATTTACCACGGTTTACGGGCTTGTCTTCATCGCGGAGCTCCCCGACAAGACCTCCTTCGCGAGCCTGCTCTTGTCCTCGCGGCTGGGACCGCGTCCGGTCTTCGTTGGCGCCTGCGCCGCCTTCGCGGTGCAAAGCGCCGTGGCCGTGGCCGCGGGCAGCCTTGTCGGATTTTTGCCCGAGAGAATTGTCCATCTTTCAGCTGGGATTCTCTTTCTTGCCATGGCGGCGCTCTTGTGGCTCAAGGAACCCGAAGAGGACGAGTCCAGCGAGACTCGCAGGGAGGGCGGAGATTTCTGGAAGGCGGCCGGATCGGCATTCGCCGTCATCTTTGTCGCCGAATGGGGCGACTTGACTCAGATCGCTACGGCCGCTTTGGCGGCCAAGTATCGCGCGCCGTGGACGATTTTTTCATCGGCGACTTTGGCGCTTTGGACGGCTGCGGGCCTGGCCGTGGCCGCGGGGCGCTGGGCGAAGAACCGCGTCAGCGCCGCCGTGCTGCAAAAGGCCGCCGCGATCGCTTTCCTGGGAGCGGGCCTTTTCTTTCTGTTCCGGATCGCCTAGCCCGGACTAGGCGTGGCCTTTCATCCGCCGCAGGAAAATCTCTAGGGCGAAGATCGCGCCGGCCAAAGCCAAAAACCAGGGGCTTTCAAAGGGATGCAGGCGCTGCGCGGTTTCGGCGACGAGTTTTGGGGGCGGCAATTTGGCCAAGAGCTTTTCCGCATCCGCGTTCCTCAAGTTCGAATAGGTTCCGCCGCCGTCTTGGGCGGCTTCCTCGAGCCAAGCGCGGTCCATGGGCGTGGCGGATGCGCCCGGACTCCAGAAAAAATTGAGGCGCGCGCGGCCCCAGGGCTTTGCGCGAAAGAACACCGAGGCGCTAAGGCTCTGCGCGCCCGCGGGAATGCCGGTCAAGCGCAGACGGTAGAGTCCCGGCCCCGCGGCCTGAGCCGTCAAAGGCTGCTTGCGGCCTCCCGGCTTGTTCCAGACGACGGAGACCGACGCATCCGCGACCGGAGCGGGCCTGAACTGCGCGTCGAAAACGCGCAAAGTCACTTCCAGCGGCTCCTCGTCGGGGAGCGGGCGCGGCAGCGGGACGAACTGGACTTTCGACAGGTCGAGGCTGCCGCTTAGGTATTCGACCGCACGCGACCAGAATCGCTGGTAGAAGTCCGCGGTCTCAAGGTTCCTCGCGCCGCCCAGCCGCCAGCGCCAGGTGGAGTCCGTCGTGATCATCATGACCTTGCCCCGGCCGTAAGGGCGGACCGCGATGACGGGCAAGGGCGCTCCATTCGCGGTTTTTTCCGCCGGGTCCACGGCCAGCACCATGGTGCCGGCCCTGACCGAGTCCAGCCGGGCGTAGCCGTCCAAGTCCGGCAGGGCGGCCCAGACCGCGCGCGAGCGCGCCGCGGAGCCGTAGAGATTGATGAGAGGGTGGGAGTCGTCCACGGGTTCGGCCTTAAAAAGTCCGGGCACGAAGTCCGGGGCCGCGGCGGAGAGCTTAGCCGGCAGAAGATCCTCGAGCGGCGTGCCGCGGTATCCCCCCACGTTGAAGGCATTCTCTCCTCCGATGATGAGCAGCGCCCCGCCCTTGGCCACGTAGTCGCGCAGCGACGCGAGGTATGCGTCGGGCAGGAAGAAGCGCGCGGGTGAGAAGTTCTCCAGGATGAAGAGATCGAACTGCGGCAGGTCCTGCGTGAAGATTTCCTGCTCCGGGAACGGGATCAGGGAGAGTTCGTTATCCGGGATGGGCACCATGCGGCCCGGGTTGCGCAGGATGACGAAGGAAACCACCTCGCGGTTGGGGTCGGACTTCAGGAACTCGCGTAAAAAGACGTACTCGGGGCTAGGGCGGCCCGCCAGGAACATGATGCGATACTTCTGCCGGATGACTTGGACTTGGATGTGCTTGACGGAGGAGAGGCCGCGCGCATCGCCGCCTTGGGCGCGCGCCTCCAGCATGAAGCTCTCTTCTCCGAGGTTCTGCGCGACCGCCGATAGGCTCGAGGCGAGAATGGCGAAGCCCTTGTCCGGATCGAGATCGGTCGAGCTCGCCAGCGTCCGCGCCTTCCCGTCCGGGGAAATCTTGTAGAGCGAAACGTACACGCGGCGGCCGGCCAAGCCCCAAGCCTTGAGCGTAAAGGAAATGGCGAAGCGCCGGTGCAGGAAGGCGAAGTCCGGCGGGCGCACGTCCGCGAGGGATAATCCCGCGCCGCGAGGCTCCTTTCCCGCAGCCAAAACGTCCAGCGGCGAGCCTAGGCCGGAAAGCGCGTCCTTCGGGGGCGCTTTGTCCGTCACGCCGTCCGAAAGGAGCCAGGCGCGGCTGGGCGGCTCGGGCCAAGCCAAGGCGGCGTCTTGGGCCTGCGGCAGGGCGTTTTCCGGATCGAAGGCCGCGTCGCCCGCGCTCAGGCTCGCCAAATCGCTCCAGCCGATCTCCCGCGCGCCATCCGAGAGCGCCAGCACGCGCGGCCGAGCCGCCGCTTGGATGCGCGCACGGTGGGCCGCGAGCCAGCGGAGCGCTTCTTGAAGACGCGAGGATTTCCCCCAGCCGGACGGCGCGACCATGGAGTGTCCGGCGTCTACGAGGATCAAAAGCGTTGGTTTTTTCAAGACGCCGCGGCGCAGGTCCACGGCGGGATTCAAAAGCGCCAAGGCCGCGCACAATGCCGCCAGGAGCCGCAGGGTCACAAGCCCTTTGCCCGCGCGGCTCCTGGCCGCGTGCCATGCCGCAGCCGCGGCCAGAACAGCGCACGCGCCCCAAGCCCAGGCATCGGCCGAGAACTCCAGGCGCATCGGCGCGATCATGGGATGCCGTCCTCGCGCATCTTCATCAGGATGTAGGGCTGGTGCACGGCGTCGTCCTTATATGTCCCGGTCAGGGAGAACATGATCAAGTTGAGCGTGAGGCGCTTGGCCATCTCACGCTGCGCCTCGCCACCCGGCAGGCAGGGGTAAAGCGGCTTGCCCAAGGGGTCGAGCGCCCAGGCGCCCAGAATGTCGTTGCGCGAGTAGATGACCGCCGTGTGGCCGTTCCAGACGATCTTCTCAAGCGTGCCGCGCGTCATGATCCGGCCGGCCGGCCCGCGCAAAAGGAAAAAACTCTTGTAAATGACGTCATCGGGCGCGACGTCCTGGAAATTGGCGCCCGAGAGGACTTCGGGCAGGGTTTTACGCACCCAGGCGTCGAAGGGGCTCTCCTGCATTCCCGAGACGTCCTCAAGCCATAAAAGCCCGCCGCCGTCGAAGTACTCGCGCAGGGCGTCCGTCTCCGGCTCGGTCAGAATGGGCGGGGCGTCGCTGCCGGCCAGAATGACGAGCGGCGAGGAAAAAAGCGCCGGGTCGCGCAGCGTGATGACGCGGCGCCCGGGCGCGACCAGGATGCTGGTCAGCCGGGAGACATAATCCAATATCTGTTTGGGGACGTTCGGATAGGGATCCCAGGTGTCGCCGAGCTTTAATTGCGTCCAGATAAAACGGTCGCCCTCCTGCGCGGACGCCGCTGGCGCCGCGGGCGCGGGCCGCGCCAGGACGAAGAGGAGCAGGGCCGCGGCCGCGGCGCGCGGGCCAAGGGCCAGGAGCATCTCGAGCGCCAGGATGAGTGCGGCGGCGGCGAGGAGCCGCTTGCGCGCGCTGCGCCCGTGGATGAGCGAGGAGAAAAACGCCGCGCTTTCGTGCGCGGGCACGGCCTGCCATGGCGGCGAGGACGTTTCCGTTAAGTCGCTTTCTCCGCTCGAACGGTCGAGATTCACGGCATAGATCCAGTTTTGTCCGGCCGCGTCCGAGACCGAATAGAGCCCGGGCGCGTCCGTATCCGGAAAATCGAGCGTGCGGTTTTTGAGCCAAACCGGCGCCGAGCGGCCGTCAGGCAAGGCCACGCGCACCGAGGCGGGCGCGGCTTGCGTTTCCGGCCAGCGGCGCACGATGGGATCTCCGACCTTAAGTGAAAGGCTTTTGAGCCGCGGCGCGGCGGGCAGGACTCCTTCAAGCGCCGTTTGCGCCCAGACCGGAAAGACGGGCTTGATGGCGAGATTGCTTTGCGCGGCGTTTAAACTTCCAGCCCAGACTTCGGTGCGGCCTTCCCCAAAACGACCCCAGACCAGGATCGGATAACCCGAGGCCGACTCAAGCACGACGCGCGCGCCAAGCTTGGGCTGAAGAAGATTGTAGCGGCCCAGGATGACGCGTCCCAACTCGAAACCGTCCCACGCGCCTTTGGGCGATCCGGGCCCGGGTTTTATGCCTCCTTCCTCCGCAGCCACGGCCGGGCCGAGCCCCGCGCACAGCCAGGGCAGGCGCTCGGCCAATGCCCCCGGATCCCTCGAAGCGCCGGAGAGAACGAGCAAGCCCGCGCCTCGCGAGACAAAAGCCTTCAAGCGTGCGGCCTCGCCCGCCGTGAGCCCGCGCGCATCGGCCAAAAACGCGGCGCCGTAACGCGAAAGGTCCGCTTGGGACAGGCGGTTGAGCGGAAGAAAATCCGCGTCGAAGGGGAGCAGTCCGGCTCGGCTGCCGCCCAAAAGCGGGCGCAGGAAGTAGCCGGGCTCGGGCAGGCTGAAGAAGCTTCCCGCGCCATAGAGGACGAGCACGCGCGGGCGCGCGGGCGCGCGGAGGGAATAGTAATACTCGTCATCGGCCTTCAGGGCGTCGGGGCGCAGCGCGAGGCGCCCCGACCAAGCGCCGGCCGAAGAGCCGGCCGCGGCCGGCAGGGTCTCTTGCGCGCGCCGGACGGGGCCGGAGCCGCGCAAAACCGCGTCGGGCAAGCGTTGGTTTCCGAGATACGCCTCCATCGAATCGCGGTTTTCGGATGCTAAGCCCGAGACCGTCGCGTTCAGGGACGGTCCGGATGCAAGCGCGCCGGGTGCGGCCTTGACCGAGGAGATGAAAAAGTTGGCGGCCTTAGGCCAGGAGAGACCCAGCCATAAGACGGAGGAATCGAGCTTGGGCGGCGCGCCCGAAAACCCGCTGCGCGCGTCGTCGCTTAAGATGAGCGCCGTGCGGCGGCGCCCGCCGCGATCTTTTCGGAGGAAATCCTGCGCGGCCGAGAGCGCCGCCGCGTAGTCCGTCGTGCCGTAGCCGGGACGGGCCTTTTTAATTACGGCTTGAGCCTGCTCGGGGTTCATCCAGAAGAACGCGCCTCCGGGGGCCTCGGGTTTGTTCGAGAAAAATTCCACGGCCGCTCGATCGGTTGGAGAGAGCAGCGCGAGAATGTCCTCGGCCAGGCGCCGGGCCTGCTCGAAGCGGGTTTTTCCCCTTTCGCGATAGCGCATGGAATAGGAGCGGTCGAGTAAAAGGAGAAGATCGACCCCGTGCGCGCCCGTTCCGGCGCCGCCGGAGGATTCCAGAACGGGCCCGGCGCAGGCCAGGATGAGAAACAGCAAGATGAGGCAGCGCAAGGCGACTAAGATCCATTGGCGCAAGCGCGAGAGGGGCTTGGTGCGCGAGTAGGCGCGGCGCAAGAGCGCCGTGTCGCTGAAGGGCACGCGCTTAGCGCGCCTGCGGAAAATAAGATGGAAGGCCAGAGGCGCCGCGGCCAAGGGCAGGGCCCATAAGAAGGCGGGCGCGCTGAAAATCAAAGCCGGGTTCTCCTGCTCATCCGAGCGAGACCAGGAAGCGCTTTAAAGCCGCGTCCCAAGGGGTATCGGTCGGGCAAGCGGCGAAGGAGGCGCCCATCGCCGCGCAGCCGGCCTCGTAAAGCGCGGACTCGCGCGCGAACTCCGCGCGGTAGCTTTGGCGCAGGACGGAGGCCTCGCAGAAAAAGCGTTCGCCGGTCTCAAGGCTCTCGAACTCGGTCGGGCCCTCGAACGGGAAGTCGCGCTCGGCGGGGTCCAGGACCTGGAGAACGAGCACGCGGTTCTTGCGCGCGCGCAGGGCCTTGAGCGCCGCGATGATTCCGTCCGCGGGGTCAAGGAGATCGGAGATGACGACGATCAGAGATCGCCGCTTCAAGCGCAGCGCGGCCTCGGAGAGCGCCTTGGGCAAATCGCCTTCCCCTCGCGGCGCGGACTGCGCGAGCGCTTCGTCAAGGGCGCGCAGATGGCCCAGGGATTTTTGCGCCGGCACCGCGAGGGCATCGCCGCCGCCGAAAGTCATCAAGCCCGCCGCGTCGCCGCGGCTCAAGATCAAGTAGCCCAGCGCCATGGCCAGGCGGCAGGCGTAGTCCCACTTGATTGCGCGGCCCTCCGCGGAAAAAGCCATCGAGCCCGAGGCGTCTAGGAGCACGTGCCCCGAGAGCACGCTCTCGCTCATGAATTCCTTGACGTAGAACCGGTCCGTGCGGGCGTAGAGCTTCCAGTCGAGAGTCTTGGGCTCGTCGCCGGGCGCGTAGGCGCGGTGCTGTGCGAAGTCTCGCGAGTAGCCCTTGAAGACGCTCTTGTGGCGGCCCTGCGCGTGGCTTTCGGAGGCGAGGCGCCCGAGCCGGAGGCTCAGGCTCCTGAGCTTGGCGAGCGCGACGGCGTCAAGATATTTCACCCAGCAGCCGTTCGATGATCGTGTCGGCTTGGACGCCCTCGGCCTCGGCCTGGAAATTAAGCACCAAGCGGTGGCGCAGCACGGGCTTAGCCACTGCGCGCACGTCGTCCTCGCTGGCGGCCAGACGCCCGGAGAGCACGGCCCGCGATTTGGCGCCCAGCACCAAAGCCTGTGCCGCGCGCGGCCCCGCGCCCCAGGAGAGCCACGACTTGACTTCTTTCGGCGAGGAATCGTCGGCGGGCCTGGTGGCGCGCGCAAGCCTCACCGCCAATTCCACCGCCGAGTCGGCGACGGGGACGCGCCGTACCAAGTCTTGCAGGCTCTCCATTTCCTTGGCGTCCAAAACGGTCTTAAGCTCGACGCGCCTCTCTCCCGTGGTCTCCAGCACGACGCGTTTTTCTTCCTCGCGGGTCGGGTAGTCCATTACGATTTGCAGAAAGAAGCGGTCCAACTGCGCCTCGGGCAGAGGGTAGGTTCCTTCCTGCTCGATGGGGTTTTGCGTAGCCATGACGAAAAAAGGCAGCGGCAAATCGCGCGTCTGTCCGCCCGTGGTGACTTGATACTCCTGCATGGCCTGCAGAAGCGCGGCCTGGGTCTTGGGGGGCGTGCGGTTGATCTCGTCGGCCAGGACCAAGTTGGCGAAGACCGGGCCCGAAATGAAGCGGAACTCGCGCTTCTTGGTCTGAGGGTCTTCCTGGATGATCTCGGAGCCGGTCACGTCCGAAGGCATCAGATCCGGCGTGAACTGGATGCGGGAGAACTTTAGATCCAGGATGCGCGCGAGGCTCGAGACCAGGAGGGTTTTGGCCAGGCCCGGCACGCCCTCGATGAGGCAATGGCCGCGGGCGAAAAGGGCGGTGAGCATTTCTTCTACAGCCGCGTCCTGCCCCACGACGACCTGACGCAGTTGCGCGACGATGTCCGCTTTGGCTTCGGCAAGGCGCTCGGCGCGCGCGACATCGTCTTTCTCCTCGGCGGCTTTAGTCATGACGGGTATAGACTATCACATCACGCGCCGAAAAATCATCCGCGATGCCCGCTCCGCCGCGCTTGTAGTATAATCACCGACGCCGTTTAATTTCCGGGCTCAAGGAGTGGAGGAATGAAGAACGCGAATGTGGTTTTAGCGGGAGGCTTGGCCGCGCTTCTAGCCTCGCCCGCCTTGGCCGGCGTGACCATCCGGCAAATCGTGGAGAGCAGCGGGGTGCACGGAGCCGGCGCCTTTAAGTCTCAATCGGTTCTGGAGTATCAAGGGAATGAATTCCGGAATGCCAGCACCCTGCGCTTTACCGGATCGGTGATGCGTCTGTTCAGCGGCAAGAGCGGAAAGAGCAGCGTCGATATCGATCGGGTCGACTTGGACAAGCGCTGGGTGCTCAACCCAAAGAATAAAACTTATACGGAATCTCCCATCTCCCTCCCGCGGCAAAAAGGCGGAAGCGTCCAAGACGAAGGGGGCGCCTCCGCCCCTGCCGCGAATTCCGGGCAGTCTTCGGTCCGCGTCGTCAAGACCGAGTTCGACGTCAAGGATGCGGGCGAGAAAAAGCAAATCGGCGATTTTTCGGCCGAGCGCTACGCCGTCAGCTACCTTCTGGAAACTCAGGACACGCAGACCGGGCAGGCGCGGACCTACCGCATGAAGGCGGACATATGGGCCGCGCCGTGGACCAAGGATTTGAAGGAGGCCGCGGATGAGCAGGCGGCGTACAACAAGGCCTACCTTGATAAGCTGGGACTTGGAGCGTCTCCGCAGGATATCCAGGATTTCGGCTTTAAGTTGCTGGCGCTCATGACCGGTGCCAACGGTGAGGATTTTTCGCGCAGCGAAGCCGAGCTCAAGGCCAAGATGGCGCGCATCAAGGGCTACCTAGTCGAACTTGACGTTCGCTGGTATTCCGGGGGTGAATCCGCGCAGCCCTCGCAGGCGCGGGCGGATGAGCCCTCCCGGGATTCGGGCGTCGATCTTTCGGGCGGAGCGTCCCGCGCGGCGGAGAGTTTCCTGGGCGGCATCGCCGAGAAAATGGCGCGCCGGGAAATCGAGAAGAAGGAAGCCGGCGCGCCAGAGCCCGCTTTCTCGATCCGCACGATCGTCGAGTCCGTTAAGGTCGGCCGCCTGCCCCAAGCGGACTTCGAAGTTCCGGCGGGCTATCGCAAGAAGTCTTAGACCGGCGGGACTTCGCCGCGAAAGAGATAGAATTTGGGCGCTCCATGAAACGCCGCTCGTCGCGCCCGGTTTCTGCGGCCTTCGCGCTCTGCGCCCTGGTCCTAGCCGGTTGCGGCCGCTCGGGCCTGGATTACAGGCCCAATCCCCCTCTGGTCAAAGACGGCCCGCGCTTTCCCATCAAGGCTGCGCTCATGCCCCTGCGCGACTTGACCATCTACGGTCCTGCTCCCGAAGATCCGAGCAGGATTGAACTGACCGCCGCCGGCTCAGGCAGCTGTCCTAGGCTTTCATCGCGGGAACTGACCCGGGATTTGGCGCGGGAACTCTCCGCCAGCGGGCTGGTTAAATCCGTCGAGATTGTGGACGACCAGTGGGACGCCGTCCAGCATGGCGATAAGCTCCTCATCGTCGGCCAAATCGAAGACGCCGGCGTCTCGAACGCGGGGCCGGGCCGAAAGGACTTAAGCCTGACTATCGAGGTGCGCGAGCTTATGCGCTTCGATGCGATGGAGCCTTTCACCGACCAGATTTGGGAGCAGGCCTTCCATCAAGAGGAGAAGACTCCGGCGCCGCTCTCGCCCGCGGTTGTGCGCGGGGCCCTGCGCCGGCTTTACCGCCAAATCGTCCTAAGCGTGGGCGAAGGGCTTAAGGAGCAAGCCCGCTTCGCGGGTCTCTCGGCGAAGACTCCCCGCATCGCCGATCCGGCCGTCCCCGGGGCCTGAGGGCCGTTCGTCCAGTTCGACGGCCCTTCTTGCTAGGAGGCCGCTCGGCGCAGAGCCAGGGCCTTGAGCCAGCGGCCCTCGCGCTCCAGGTCGGCATCGGATTCGTGGCCCAGGTCGCGCAGAGGTTTGCCGTCGAGCAGAAGCCGCGCGCCTCGGTTGAGCACGGCCTTGGGCGCGCGCTTGGCGATTTCGCCGAAGAGTATCTTGAAATTGGCCGCCGCACCGTAACTTTTCAATGGACCCAGGCCTGAGTAGTCGAAGTTATCCGCCGTAACGCGCAGGCGCAGTCCGGGCAGGGCCACGTCGAAAACCTGGATGATGTCCGAGCTGCGCACGACCTTGGTCTCCTCCTTTTTCCCGCCTCCCATCATGGGGATGCCGGTGACCAGCGTCAGGCCGAGCTTCAAGGCTTCCTTGCCTAAATCGATTTCCGGCGCGGTCTTGATTGTGCGCGTGACCGTCTGCGGCAGGGCCGCGGCGCAGAGGACGGAAATTTCAGCCCAGGACACAGGCTCTATTGCCGCGCCGCCCGCCGTCGCGCGCAGGCCCGCGTCCTCCAAGATGAAGCTCCGGGCCAAGAGCGCGCGCGGCGGGACTTCAAGCAACGCCTGCGCCGCGGGCACGGCGGGAAGGCCGTTTTCGGCCAGGCTCAAGGCGAGGTCGTCCGCGGCCTGGCGCTCCAAATTTTCCGCCAGCACGCCCCAGGCGCGCCGGGCCCGCGCGATTTGATCCACGGCCGGAGTTTTCAGGGCCGCGGCCAAGGCCCTGGCCGCGGCGGCCGGGTTCCAGTTCTCGGGCTCGGCCGCGAGGACCGCAAAAAGATCCGGTTGCGCTTGCGTCTCTTCTCCGTTCATATGGAAACAATAATAAACTATAATTAACCGATGTCTTTCCAGAACCTCGACCTTCATCCGGACCTCATGCGCGGCGTGCGCGCCATGGGTTTTACCGATCCGACGCCCATCCAGACTCAGGCCATCCCGGTCGCACTGCAGGGTCAGGATCTCCTGGGCTGCGCGCAGACGGGCAGCGGCAAGACCGCGGCGTTTGCTCTGCCGGTCCTGCAGCATCTTCTGCACAAGCCGGGCCCTGGCGTGCGCGCGCTTATCCTGGTGCCCACCCGCGAGCTCGCGGCGCAGGTAGAAACTTCTTTCCGCGATTGCGGACGCTTCACTCCTTTTAAAATCGCGGTGGTCATCGGCGGCGTGGGCTACCATGGGCAGAAGCAGGCCCTGTCCCAGGGCGCCTCTATCGTGGTGGCGACGCCGGGGCGATTGAAGGATCACATCCAGCAAGGCACCATCCGATTGGATCGCGTCGATGTGCTGGTCTTGGACGAGGCCGACCGCATGCTGGACATGGGATTTTTACCCGACATCCGCGCCATCATCGGGCGTCTGCCTAAGAACCGCCAGACCATGATGTTCTCGGCGACTTTGGGCCCGGATATAGACCGCGTGGCGGCGTTTGCCATGAAGGATCCGCGGCGCGTGGAAATCGCCAAGCCCACCACCGTGGCCACGGGCATCAACCAAATCGTTTATCCGGTCAATCAAGGTCAGAAGGGCGAACTGCTCGTCGCCGTCCTGCAGGCCGCGCAGATCCGCTCGGCCGTGGTGTTCTGCCGCACCAAGCACGGCGCCGACCGCTTGTCCAAGCGCTTGAAGGAAAAGGGGTTTTCCATCGGAGTGCTGCATGCCGACCGCACCCAGGGCCAGCGTACCCAGGCCATGGATTCTTTCCGCGAGGGCAAGACCCAGATTTTAGTCGCGACGGACATCGCCGCGCGCGGCATCGACGTGCGCGACATCAGCCACGTGGTCAATTACGACGTGCCCAGGCACCCGGAGGACTACGTCCACCGCGTGGGTCGCACGGCGCGCGCCCAAGGCGTGGGCGACGCCATCACCTTGATGACTCCGGACGAACAGCCTTTCTTGAGCTCGATTGAGCGCTTCGTGGGCACGGTGTTTCCGCGCGCGGTGCTGCCCAATTTCACCTACACGATAAAACCCGTGCTGACGCCGCCGCGGCCTAAGAGCTTCCGCGACATGAACTGGAGCCGGTTCAAGAGGCGCTCCCGCCGCTAATCCGTCAAACGCCGCCCAAAGAACGCCGGAGGTGACGCGATGAAACCTAACGCCGACCGCAGCGAGTTATCGGGCCGTAGAATCCTTGCCGCACTGTTTTTGCCCTGCGCGGCGCTGTTGGCCTCCTGCGGCTACAACATCATGCCTCCGCCGCCGGTCTCCATGCCGCAGTCAAGCGCGGCGCCCATTCCCGCGCGCGTGGCGCTGATGAACGTTGTCATTCAAGATGGCGAATCGGATCAGGGCGGCGGTGCATTCGCCGCGGCCCAAAATCAAGATCCCGGCGAGGTCGATCAAAAAACCGGCGAAGTTTTGACCGCGCTCAAGCAGACGCAACTCTTCCAGGACGTCGAGCGCGTCGGGCAGGGTGGCATGCTCAATTCGGGGGCTACCATTAAAGTTTCTTATCTGGACAAAACGGATGCCAACCCCGTTAGTTTTATTATCCCGCCCTGCATCGTCCCGTTCGTTGACTTATGCATCCTCCCTTTGGCTCCGGCGACCAACGCCATCGGCGCGGAAGTCCATCTGGAAGTGGACAGCGCTCAAGGAGTGATGCTGAAGAGCTATTCGGAAACCTCCAAGGGCGAATGCGGCTACTGGCCGTTTCCCGGACTTTTCCCCTTCAACTTGTTCTTGATTCCCACCGTGACCCACTGCACCGCGGACGCGGGGCCGGACGCGGCGTTCCAACTGGCAATGGCTAAAATCGCCCAGGATTTAATCAGCGATCGCGACGACTTGGCGGACCTCATCCGCCAGAGTGCCCAAGCCGAGCCTTCCGCGCCGGCGCAAGGTCAGGCCGCACCGGCCGAGGCTCCGGCTTCTGCTGAAAAGCCGTGGTGGCAGCAATAGCATGAAAAGCAAAGTCCTCATCGTCGACGATGACCCGCAAGTCCGCAAAACCATCGCCCTGGTCCTGGAGGATTGCTGCGAGACTGCCGAGGCGGCCAGCGGCGAGGAAGCGCTCGAGAGCCTTGCCGCGGTCAACCCCGCGCTGGTGCTTTTAGATGTCTCCATGCCCGGCATGGGCGGCTTGGAGGTGCTCTCCACCCTGCGCGCTTTGAAGCCCGGTCTTCCCATCATTATGCTGACCAGCGCCGACGATGTGGTCACGGCCAAAATGGCGCTTGATTTGGGCGCGGCGCTCTACATGACCAAGCCCTATGACGTGGACGCGCTTAAGAAGGAAGTCCTTGTCCTCTTGAACGCGGAGCCGCCGGATCCGCTACCTTGGAAGGTCAGCGGTTAAAAAAGCGGATAAAACACCGGCTTAGATAATCGGCCGAGCCAGAATCCAACCGCGTATTCCTTGGCGTAGTCGACCATCTCTTTTTTGGTGTGCTTTCCAAAACCGGGATCGGAAACAACCGTCATCGTGCCGTCAGGGCGGACAGTCACGGTCATCCGCAGGGAAGAGAATTTATCGAAGAAGCACTTGTTCGTGTTTAAGAAGCGGGTCGTGCATTTGGTCTCGATTTTCCACGGGCTCACGCGTATGACGATTGACTTAAGAACGAAGTTGCCGTCCTCGTTTCGGCCGTTGACCTTGATATCGCAGCGAGTGCGTCGCCAGCCGTCTTTTTTCCAAGCGCCGCCGCTCTTTTCGTATATTTTCCGTGCAACGTCCGTCAGTTCGGACATGGTCTTCGGATCGAGCGTCGTTTCCGCCTGATTCTGATTTTGGACGAAGGCGGCCTCGCTGCTGGCTGCCAGGGCCGCTGCGGCGGAAGCTGAACGGGCGAAAAGCGCCGTGCCTGACGCGCTAGCGGCGGCTTGACCGACTTCCGCCGCGGCGACAGCCAATGAAATCGAGAGGACGAACAAAAACCAGGGTTTTCTTTTCATGACTCTATTGTAGGACGAATCTTCGTTTCGTCCAAGAGCCTTTGGTCCTTTCTGAGGGAGCCCGAAAGGCCTATCCGCGCGTGGGTAGTGTCTGAATTTGCTACTTGAGCGGTCTTGAATGACTTTCGCTCTCATGCTAAACTGTAGGTATGAGGATATCTAACGCCGTCCTAATCTTAGCCTTTGCTTTCTGCGCCGGATGCACCACAATTAATTCTTTCCAATGGTCTAAGGAGGGAGTTTCCCAGGATCAATTCATGAAGGACCGCTATGGCTGTATAAAGGATGCCCAGCAAACAGTAACGAGTTCATGGGATGGGAGTATTGAGGTAATAGTCAACTGCGATATTTTCAAGTCCTGCATGGCTGGAGATGGCTACTCCCTTAAATCTGCTGGCGGTTTAGATGCCCCGAAGCCAATGAATATGAGGTGCAAATAATATGAAGCACCAAAAAGACGAGAACCAAATAGCCGCCTCAATCCTTAATAAGGTAATAGAAGCCTCTGAAGGAACTCCCGCCAAGAATCCCGCCGCTGTAGCCCTAGGCCGATTGGGGGGCCTTAAGGGTGGAAAGGCTAGGGCCTTGAAGCTGTCAGCCAAAAGAAGAAAGGCGATAGCGATTGCCGCAATTAAGAAACGCTGGGAAGGACACAAGAAAAAGAAGAAGTAGTAGTAAATTTGCAACCCCTTTCAATCATCTTGCCATTTGTCACTCAAAATGGTTGACAGGAAAAATCTGGTATGCTATCCTGTCAACCGTTATGGCAATCAATGAGCGGGACTTCCGAAAGATTAAGCGTCAGTTGGAATCAGACTTTGAGGCGCAAATGCGCGCACTCTATATTTTAGCGGGCAAGCCTTATCCCGGCAAAAATAAAGTTCTTCCGACGGCACAGAAAGAAGATGGGCCAAACATTTCTAAGCGTCGGAGTGATGACAACATGGATATTCTCACGAGAGAATTAGAAGGGCTCGGTATCCGTGTTTCGGAGTCTTCTATTCCATTGGCTAGGAAGATTTCCAATGTTGCCACGAAAATTAGTGGTGATTTTGATATGCCGAAGGTTCATGATGCCCTGATTCGGGTTTATCCTGACGAAGCTAAACGGCCCTACATCAAGTCTTTAATCACCAGCAATCTTAATCGTCTTGTGGCAAAAGATGTGCTTGAAGTTGTCCGAGAATCTTCGGGAAAAAGCACCAAGCTTTTCCGAGTAAAACAATCTGCGGCGCAGAAACCAGACGAAATCTTTGGAGATTTAAAATGATAAGCGTTTTGGGTGGCTAGGCACCCCTATAAAAAGCGAACCGCCGAAGGATTTGCTCAAGTGGTTTTCATGAATATCACTCCTACTACCAATCCTAACAATGAAATAGGCATAGAAACTCATAAGTTCGATCAAATCATTTTCGTGATTGAGGGGAATGGAAAAGCTATATTAAGTGGCAAAACCACCATGGTTAAGCCTGGGGATATGATTTTCATTCCACAAGGTGTCGAACACAACGTAATTAATAT
>DAIDHS010000028.1 GCA_027451985.1 Elusimicrobiota bacterium | reverse complement strand
ATAGAGCGCGATTAGGCGCTCGCGCAAGCCCTTATTGTCCGCGGCCAGAAGCTTCGGATCGGCCGCGAGAAGAGCCTCCGCATCCGCGCGGGCGCGGGCCAGGACCTCCTTATCCCGCACCAAGTCCGCGACCTTCAAGGCCACGTCTCCGTGCTGAGCCGTGCCCAGGAGCTCGCCCGGGCCGCGCAGGCGCAGATCCTCCTCGCTCAAGCGGAACCCGTCCGAGGTCGACGCCGCCATGTCTAGGCGCGCGCGGGCCTCTTCGGTCTGCGGCGCGCCTACCAAAAAGCAGCACGAGGCCTCGGAACCTCGGCCGACGCGTCCGCGCAACTGGTGCAGGCTCGCCATGCCGAAGCGCTCGGCGTTCTGAATAATCATGACGGTCGCGTTGGGCACGTCGATGCCCACCTCGATAACGGGCGTGGCGACCAGAATCTGGTGCTTCCCGGAGGAGAACTCCTCCATAATTTTGGCCTTCTTGGCCGCAGGCAGCGCCCCATGAATGAGGGCCACGCTTAAGTCGGGGAAGACCTCGCTTTTCAGGCGCTCGAACTGGGCCTTGGCCGAGCGCAAATCGAGCTGGCTCGATTCCTCGATAATGGGGTAGACCACGTAACCTTGACGGCCCTTTTGGACCTCCGCGCGCAGGAAAGCGAATGCCTCGGTTTCGGCCGCAACCACGGTTTGGGCCGCGGCCTTGCCGGGCGGCATTTCGTCGATGACCGAGACCTCCAGGTCCCCGTAGAGCGCCAAGGCCAGCGTACGCGGAATGGGCGTCGCGGTCATGATGAGGAGATCCAAAAAGGAGTTTTTCCTGCGCAGGGTGGCCCGCTGCCGCACGCCGAAGCGGTGCTGCTCGTCGATGACCGCCAAGGAGAGGTCCTTGAAGCGCACGTCCTCCTCCAAAAGCGCGTGCGTGCCCACCAGGATGTCCAGCTCTCCCGCGGCCGCGGCGGCCAGGATTTTCTCCCGCTGCTTGGCCGTGGTGCGCGAGGTCAAAATGCCGGTCCTGACCGGCAGGCCCGAGAGGAACTTGTCCAAGGTCGCCTTGTGCTGCTCGGCCAAAATGGCCGAGGGCGCCATGAAGGCGCCCTGCCGGCCGTTCTCGACCGCCAGCAAGAGCGCCGAGAGCGCGACCACGGTCTTGCCCGAACCGACGTCGCCCTGCAGAAGCCGGGTCATGGGGCTTGGGCTTTTCATGTCGTCGAAAATCTCGTTGATGACCCGCTTTTGCGCGGCGGTGAGCTCGAAGCCCAGCCCTTGCCGGAAAGGCGTCAGGAGCGTCCGCCTGACCTCGTAGCCGAAGCCCTTGGTCAGACGCTTGGCCTCGCGGCGCTTCAAGGACCAGGCCAGTTCCAAGAGCAACAGTTCCTCATAAGCGAAGCGCTCGCGCGCGGCCGCGAGCTCCGGCCCCGATCCGGGGAAGTGCATGCCGCGCAGGGCCTGGGGTGCGCGCAGAAGCCCGCGGCGCAGGGCCAGGCCCTCGGGCAGAACGTCTGGCGCCGCCTGCGCCGCGCGGTCCAGGGCCTCGGCCATCAAGGCGCGAAGCCAGCGCTGCGTCAAGCCCTCGGTCAAGGCGTAGACGGGGACGATGCGCTCGACGTTCAGGAGGCGCTGGGGGTCGTCCGCGGCGTAGTGCTCCTCGGCCTGGATGTCATGCACGCCCACCAGGCTCGCATCGGCGCGGCCCACCACGTAGGCCTCCGCGCCGCGCACAAGGTCTTTCTTAAGCGGCGCGAACACGTCGTAGCGGCGGCTCAAATGCTTGAACCAGGTCGCCGAAACCTGCGCCGGGCCGGGCACGGCCAGCTCGGCCTTGAAAATGGCCATCCGCGGGCCCGCGCGAATTTCACCCGAGCGAGTGACGATGCCGCGGGCCACGACTTGGCCGCCCGGGAAAGCCCGGGTGAAGTCCTTAAGCGCGAAGCGGTCCTGCCAGTCGCGCGGGAAATAATAGAGCAGGTCGCCCACGGTTTCCACGCCCAGGCGCAAAAGCGCCTCGGCGCGCCGGGGCCCCACGCCCCTTAAGAGCCGCGCGGGCAGGAGCATCGGCGGCGGGTTCGGGCTTGCGCCGGGCGGGGCCATTTGCTACGCTCTATGCTTACCGGAGATCATATGGCTTATCGATGCATCGTCTGTTCCAAGGGGCCCGTGGCGGGATTTAGCTACAGTCACTCCCACAAAGCGACCAAGCGCATTTTTCGCCCCAACCTGCAGAAGCAGAGAGTCGTTCTTTCCGAGTCCGGGCGCACTATCACCGGCTACGTCTGCACGCACTGCATCAAGTCGGGCCGGGCCAAGCGCCCGGCGCGTTAAAGCGCTTCTAACTCCGCCTCTTCACCCACTCGCGAATAAACTCCGCGGCGACCTCTTTGCCTCCCAGTCCGAAGGCTAGGCCCGCGGCCAAGCCCGCCGAGGCTAGCAGGATTTCCAGCGCTGCGGTGATCAACTCCAGGCGGATGCCCAGTTGGTCGAGCGCGGTCATGGCCGCAAAGACCACCACCGTCACATAGCAGGCCTTGGCCAAGCCCTGTCCGCCGGGCACATTGTTGGCCGACGCCGCGCGCGAGACGACTTCGGACAAGAATCCCGCGAAGAGAAGCCCGCCGAAGACGATGAGCACCGCCGCCACTAGGGCCGGAAGGAACAGAGCGAAGCGGCCCAAAAGCCCTGAAATGATGGTGATGTCCACCGCGTTGGCCGCGGAGACGATGAAGATGAAGAGCGTGAACCAGTAGGCCAGAAACCCCAAGACGTAGGTCGGGGACTTGCCGAAGCCCATGCGGGCCAAAATTTCATTGACGCCCACCCGGCTGGCGTAGGTGTCGAAGCGCACGCGGTTTAGGAGCGTTTCGACCGCCATGCGCAGGGCACGCGCGGCGAAGAGCCCTATTAAAAGGAGAAGAAAAGCCGCCGCGATCTCGGGGACCCTGGCCGCGAGGCGGCTCTCCACCCCGAAAAACGGCCCCTGCATCGCCGTGATGATGTTGGCGCCCATGAAGTCCCATCGTATCAAAACGATCCTTGCGGCGCAACGCGCATTGCACTAAAATCAAGGGGCGATGAACGAAGAGCCGGCCGCCTCGCGGGCCTTCTGGCTGTGGGCCCTGGCCCTGTGCCTGCCCCCGGCCTTGATCCCCAACTACAATCACGATCTCTTCTGGCACCTCATGGACGCCCGCTGGCTCTGGGCGCACCGGGGCCTGCCTCTGGCAGACCCCTTTTCCTGGACCAAAGCCGGCGCGCCCTGGGTCGACTTCGAGTGGCTCTGGGAGCTCTCCGTGGGCGTCTTCTGGCGCCTGGGCGGCATGCGGGGCTTGATGGTCCTAAAATTCCTCTACATCGCGGCCGGCGCCTGGGCCATGGCTCGCCTTCTGGCGTGCCGGGGCTTGAAGACGCCCTGGCTCGCGGCGGGGTTGGCCCTGTGGGCCGCGCAGATGCTGCCGCGCTGCGGCCTTTCCCCGGATCTGATTTCGCTGCTCTTCTACACCGCGGCTTTCCTTCTCTTGGAAAGCCGCTTGGACGCGCCGCGCGCCGGGCCGCTTCTGCTGACGCTCTTGCTCTTTGCCCTCTGGTCGCAGGCCCACGCCGCCTTCATCATGGGCCTGGCCCTTTTCCCCTGCTACTTGGCGGCCGATTGGCTGGCGCGGGACTTCACCGCGGCCAAGGCCAAGCTCCTGGGTCTGGGCGCCGCACTCCTAGGCAGCCTCTGCAACCCCTACGGCGCGGGTCCTTACCGCGTGCTCTTGCTGCACCTGCGCCGCGCCTCGGCCATGACCCGCTTTATCCGGGAGTGGAGCCCCATGCCCATCCGCGATCCGCTTTATTGGCCCTTCTGGGCGGCGCTGGCGCTGCTCTTGGCCCTGGGCGCCTTGGCCGCGGCGCGCAAAACGCCTTGGCGGAAAATTCCGTGGAGCCTCGCCTTTGCCGCGGGTCCGCTGGCGCTTTGCTCCCTGCGCCACGCGCGCTTCTCCGCCTATTTCATCGCCCCGGCCTGCCTGCTGGCGGGCGCGCTGGCGCAGGAGCTTTTCCCCGATGCGGATGGGCGCAGAAGCCGCCGCTTGGCCGGCGGCTTTCTCGCGGCCTTGAGCGCCTTTCTGCTCTGCGTCCTGCCGCGCCTTCAATGGGACACGTCTTTCCGCGGCCCCGACCTGCCGCGCGCCGCGGCCCGCTTCATGAGCTCCCAGCGCCCGGAGGTCGCCGCCCTGCGGCTCTACCACCCGTGGGAGTGGGGCGGCTACCTGGGCTGGAAGCTGCGGCCGTGGTTTAAGGTCTTCGGCGACGGGCGTTACATTTTCCACGAGCAGCACGCCCAAGCCGAGGACGCCTTCGCGTCGCCTAAAACCTGGCAGGACTACCTCAGACACGAGGGCGCCGACGCCGCGCTTTTGCCCAACGTCGACATCCTGCTCAAAAGCGTGCGCCGCTACCCGGACGGCCGGACCAAGGACTTTCAGCGGCCGTGGTTCGTCTTCTACATGCCGCGTCCGCGCTGGGCGCTGGTCTACTGGGACGAAAAGGATCTCTTCTTCGTCCGCCGAGGCGCCGCGCCCGCGGCCTGGATTGCCGCGCACGACTACCGCTACCTTCACCCGCGCGACCAAGCGGCCTTTGACGATGCGCTGCGGCGCGGCGAGATCAATCTGCCCGAATTGCGCCGCGAGGAAGCCCGCCACGCGGCGGAGTTCCGCGCCTACGGCGGGCCGTAAGGCTTCCTGAAACGGGCCTGCGCTTTAGCGGATCTTGCGCTGCAAAAAAAGAAGCAGCGAAGGATCCACGTTTGGAATTTTTGAGGCCCTTAGGAGCGCTTGCTGATAAACGCTCATGGCTTTGCCCTTCTCGCCCCGACCCTCGTCTATCGCTCCCAGCGTCAAGTAAGCCTCGATATTGTCCGGATCCGTCTTGATGGCTCTGTCCATATCTTGGGCGGCCATGTTATTCAAGCCCATAAGGCTCTCGATAACGCCACGATCGTTATAAAGTTCGGCGTTGGCTGGGTCATGCCGAACGCCCCAATTAAGAATCTCCAATGCCGCCCGGTAGCGCCCCCGATCCTGATAGGTCAAGGCCAAGTCGTCAATTATAAGCGGGGCCGCGGCACGGGAAAGCACGCGCGCGGATTTGTTGTCCAGGGAAGACAATAGGGCCTGCAAGTTGGCCAAGCGCAAGGCTTCATCGCGTCCGATTCCCGTGTCATCTGGATATTGCGCGGCCGAAGCGAGATACCTAAGCACCGGAGAGCGGCCACCGGACGCGACGCTCTTCTCCGTTCCGGCCGGAAAACTCAGCCGCTGATAAACTCTCCCATCAGGCGACAGGATTTTCGTCCAACGCGCCGATTTTAGGTCGTTGCGGATATCCGCTAAAAAACTCTTCTGCGCCGCGGCGGCCAGGCATGGCATAAAGATCTGATGCTCTTTCCAACTCCCCTCGACATCCATCCCAACCGGCGCATCAGGCTGCCCTTCGCTGTAGAAAATCCTGTGGCCCGTCGCAGCGAGTTCGGGCAAAGCAGCGTCCAAGCCGCGGCCCTCCGAAAACAGCGGTGCCGGCAGATACAGACAGTTTTCCGACGCCTGAGCAGGAACAATGCCCACAACGTTGATGGGTTTGAGGTAGCGCAACTCTTGAAAAGGATCGCCAGGAACAAAAAGAACGTCTCCGGGCCTTAGCAATGAATTCAAAAACCTCGTTTCTCTTAAGAACATCTCATTAGAAGCTGGGTCCAAGGGGCTGAAAGTGATAATGCCGACGACCAGAAAAAAATCGCTGTCGACGCAAACATGAAACGCAAGAACGGCGTTGGGCTGACTAGCGCAGCCATTGCAGGCGCGCCTAAAACTAGCGCGGCAAAAACCAAGCCGTTATGTGTATTATTAATGAAGAAAAATATTGATAAAACGACACCGACGGTCATCGACAGCGCAAGCAGCCGCTTCGCGGGCAGAGCTTTTTTATGCAAAGCTGTCCAGGCTACCGCTGTTGGAACAAAAAGTAGTAGAAGAAGAAGGAACGGTCCACCCTGCAAACGAAGCGTGCCGAAAAATTGCGCCGTTTGAAACCCCCAGCTATGGCTTGACCAGATTGAGGTTCTGCGCACTTGTTCTAGTTGCGAAATGAGTTTCCTTAGTCTAACGTGTGAGAAATAGCCGAAGCTGAGATGATTAAGCCTCATAAACAACGCATAGCTAACCGCAATTACCACCAAAGAGCTCGTTAAAAATTCAACTCCGCTGCGCAGCCGAACAGGCCAACCGCGTTCATTGAACGCGAAAATTAAAGCCACCGGAATCAGCGAGATCATCGCCATATGGAATCCGCACGCGGCGCCGGCAGCCACGCCGCAGAAAATATAGCGCCTGGGGTTGGAGCTCAAAATAAACCAGGCAAAAGCCGTGAGGCACATGACGGCCATGGCGTAGGGCGTGACTCTAATGCACCCCGAATTAAAACCCTCCGAGAAACCAAGAAGGAGGACACCGCACGCGGAAACCGTCGAAAGGCCGCCTGAAGACTCCGCCAAAAGGAAAAGCGCTACGAGAGCAAGTGCTGCCACCGCAAGGTTAAGCCACTCCACCGGCATGAGCATCTTTCCGGAATATCCGGCCCAATGAAGCACGGCAGCGTAGGCATGCAGAGCCGGCACGTAGAGGGGGTGCACCCATTCAGGCACGGACCATAACCCTTGCTCCAGAGAAAAAAGATAGAACAAATCTTCGAAATCAAAGGGCAGACGCGAGGCTTCCCATAAGATCCAAACGACCAAGCCGGCGCAAAAAACGCAGCGGCCGAAAAGACGATCCCAGGATTTAAAACCGCCGCGCCGCATGACGTCTTTTAGGCAACGATGCCTTTTTCGCGCAGGAAGTGGCGGATCTTGGA
The DNA here is from genome assembly GCA_027451985.1 of Elusimicrobiota bacterium. Lineage (GTDB taxonomy): Bacteria > Elusimicrobiota > Elusimicrobia > UBA1565 > UBA9628 > JAGWJU01. The sequence goes on along the minus strand of DAIDHS010000028.1, from coordinate 21,305 downwards.
ACGGGCGCGGGCGGTGCGGACCATGTTGAGCCAGTCCTTTTTCGGCTCCGAGCCCTTTTTGGTGAGAATCTTGCAGATGTCGCCCGATTTGAGCTTGTAGTCGAGCTTGACCATCTTGTTGTTGACCTGCGCGCCCACGCAGGCTTGGCCGATTTCAGTGTGTACGGCGAAGGCGAAGTCCAAGGGCGTGGCGCCGCCGGGCAGGACCTTTACGTCGCCCCCGGGAGTGAAGACGAAGACTTGGTTCAGCTCCAAGTCGGTCTTCAAGCTGTCCAAGAATTCGCGCGGGCTCTTCAAGTCCTGCAGCCACTCGATCCACTGCCTCAGCCAGTTGAGCTTCTCTTCCAAGTGCAGGTCGCGCGACTCCTCGCCGGTCTTGTAGCGCCAGTGCGCCGCGATGCCGTACTCGGAGGTGCGGTGCATCTCCTCGGTGCGGATCTGGATTTCGACGAGCTCTCCCGCGGGGCCCATGACCGTGGTGTGCAGGCTTTGGTAGAGGTTCATCTTGGGCAGCGAGATGTAGTCCGTGAAGGTGCCGGCCACGGGCTTGAACTGCGTGTGCACCACGCCCAAGAGCGCGTAGCAGTCGGCCACGGTGTCGGTGATGATGCGCACGCCCAAGGCGTCTTGGATCTCCTCGAACGGCTTGTTCTGCCGGAGCATCTTCTGGTAAATCGAGTAGAGGCTCTTCGAGCGCGCCAGAATGCGATGCGCGATGCCGGTCTTCTCCACCGCTTTTTCCACCGCGTCCTTGAACTTGGACAGGGTCGCCTCGCGCGCCTTGACCAGGGCGTTGACCTTGGCGCTCAAGTCCTCGAACTCCTCAGGGTAGAGGTACTGGAAGCCCAAGTCCTCGAGCTCGCTTTTGAGCTCGAACATGCCGAGCCGGTGGGCCAGGGGCGCGTAGAGAGACAGGGTCTCTCTGGCGATGCGCTTTTGCCGCTCGCGCGAAAGGTAGTTGAGCGTGCGCATGTTGTGCAGACGGTCGGCGAGCTTGATGACGATGACGCGGATATCCTGCGCGGTGGCCAAAAGCATCTTGCGCCAGTTCTCGGCCTGCGCGGCGCTCGTCGAAGAAAACTGCAGCCGATCGAGCTTGGTGACGCCCAGGACGAGCTTGGTCACTTCGTCGCCGAACTCGCGGCGCATCTCCTCCGCCGTGACGGGCGTATCCTCCAGAACGTCGTGCAGGAGCCCGGCGCAGACTGTGGGCAGGTCCATCTTCCAGTCGATGAGGGACGCAGAGACCGCCTCGCAGTGCACGAAGTAGTGCTCGCCCGAGGCTCGGGCCTGGTCCGCGTGGGCCTTCACGGAGTAGTCGTAGGCCTTGGCCAGCATGGCGACGTCGACGTGCGGCGAGTAGGCGAGGAAGCGGTCCAGAAGCTCTTGGCGTTCCATGTCAGGCCCCCGCTCCGGCGCGCGCGGGAGCGCCGTTGCCCAGCCGCCCCAGCGTCCGCAAATCTTCGGCGATGGCCCGGGCCGCGCGCGCCGCGCCTCCCGGCTCGCCCAAATCCTTGCGGATGGCCAAAAGCGCCGCGCGCAACTCTTGGTATTTAGCCGGGCTCTCCAAAATCTCCTTAGCCGCCCGCGCGATCTCGACCTTGTTGGCGCGCCGCTGGATAAGCTCCGGCACCAGAGCCCGGCCGGCCAGCAGGTTGGCCATGGCGATGTAGGGCACGCGGATGACGGCCCGGGCGATCCAGTAGGTGATCCACGAGAGGCGGTAGACCACCACCATGGGCAGGCCCAAAATGGCGTTCTCCAAAGTCGCCGTGCCCGAGGAGCACAGGGCGACATCCATCTGCGCGCGGACTTTATAATCCAATTCGCGCACGATTTGGACGCCCCGAGCCCGTGCCGCGGCGTAGGCCTCATCGGGCAAAGACGGCGCCGCGAAGACGCGGGCATCGAGTTCGGGGAAATTCCGTCTCAGTTCGTCCAAGGCGTCCAGAAAGACCGGCAGGTGGCGGTGCAGTTCCGCGGCACGGCTGCCGGGCAGAAGGGCCACCTTGAGCGGGCAGCCGACCGACTTGTCCGGCACGGGGGGCGGGATCGAATCTAAAAGGGGATGGCCGACGAAGGTGCAGGCTCCACCCGCGCGGTGATAGACCTCCTCCTCGAACGGAAAAATCGCGAAGACGCGGCGCACCAGCCGCGCGATGACCCTGGCCCGTCCCGGGCGGCTGGCCCAGACCTGGGGACTGACGTAATAGTAGGCCGGCACGCCCGCAGCCTTGGCCAGAGCGAGCACCCGACGGTTGAAGCCGTAGTAGTCCACCACCACGACGGCCGCTGGTTTTCGATCCCGCAAATAGTCCCTGATCCGGGCCAAAAGCGCGCGCAAAAAACCCAGGGACGCCAGCGGCTCCCAAAAACCCGCGATGCCGCGCGAGGCCAGGTCCTCGATGAAATCGTCCGTGGCCTGGCGCATCAGGGGACCGCCCACGGCCGCGGCGCGCAGGCCCGGGATCTCGGCCTTCAAGGCCGCGATGAGTTTTGCGCCGTGGACGTCCCCCGAAGGATCGCCGGCGACGAAGAGAATCTCGCTCAAGCGCCTCCCAGGATGTCCTTGCCAACGCTCTTGGCGATGGTGCCCAAATCCTGGGCCCAGGGCGGGATGAGGGAACGCACGCCCGACTGCGGCGCGACCACGTAGCGCTCGAGCTCGTCAGAAATCTGCAGGGCGAGCTTCAATGCCTCCAAGCCGCGCTCGGCGCTGGCCCAGGGCTTGCGGTTGTTCCGAATGCAGTCGAGCCAGTGCAGGTGTTCGTTCTTCAAGGGCTCGACCGAGGAAAGTTTGGGGCGCAGAATCTCCACGTCCTTCAAGCTCTTGATGACCGGAGTCTTGCGCTTGTAAATCTTCAAGTCGCTCGACGCGTAGTCGAGCGATATGTAGCTGTCCTCCTGGAAGAGCCGCAGCTTGCGGCAGCGCGTAAGTGAGATGCGGCTGGCGGTCAGGTTGGCGATGCAGCCGGTTTTAAAGCGCACCCGCACGTTGGCGATGTCCTCGTGCTGGGAAATCAAATGCGCGCCCACGGCCTCCAGGGATTCAATTTCCGCGCCCACCAAGGTCAGCAGGATGTCCAAGTCGTGAATCATCAGGTCCATGACCACGCCGATGTGCTGAGTGCGCGGATCATACGGCCCCAGGCGCTCGACCGTGATAAACCGCGGGGAGCGCACGTGCTTGACGGCCTCCAAGACCGCGGGGTTGAAGCGCTCGACGTGGCCGACCTGCAGGACGACGTTTTTTTTCTGCGAAAGCTCCAGAAGCTTCTTGGCCGACTCCAGAGACTCGGCCAGGGGCTTCTCGATGAGACAGTGCACGCCCCGCTCCATGGCCGCCTGGCCCGCCTCGAAGTGCTGCGGCGTGGGCACCGCGATGACCACGGCCTCCGAGCGCGCGATGAGATCCTCGTAGCTGCGCACCGCGATGGTGTTGCACTGCCAGGCCAGGAACTGCGCCCGCCACAAGTTGACGTCGCACACGCCGACCAACTCGAAGTACTCCTGGTTGCGGTTGAAGACCTTGGCATGGTTGGCACCCATGCGGCCGGCACCGATGACGCCGACCTTGAGGCGCTTGGGCTTGTCCTCGGCGCTCATGACGCCGGCCCCGCGGCGGAAAATCCCATGACGCATAATTTCGCGGCGTCGGCGTGCTGCATGAAGGCCTCCTTGTCGAAAAGCAGGGTGGAGCCGGCCTCCAGGGCCAGCGCCGTGACTCCGGCCTTGGCGAATACGGAGATGGAGTCGAGGCCGATGACGGGAACGTCGAAACGCAGGTCCTGGCCGGGCTTGGCGACCTTGACCACGGTCAGCCGCGGGCGCCTGCCGTGCCCGGCCGCGATGTCCGCGGCGCGCAGGATGCAGGCGTCGGTACCCTCCATCGCCTCCACGGCCACGACCGCGTTGTCCGAAACAACCACGGTCTGGCCGATGTCCTGCCCCGCCACGGCTTTGGCCGCGCGCCAACCCAGGCGCATGTTGGCCGCCTCCTCCGCATCCGGACCCCGGCGCGAGAGCCGGCCCTCGCCGGCCAGCAGGTGCGAGAGGTAGGCGGCCGAGGACATCAGCTCGATGCCGTCCGCCGCGAATTCGTCGGCCACGGCCTTTAAAATCGTGTCGGTGCGCTTGTCCTTCAAGCGCGCGAAGACCTTGACGGCGCGGAAATCCGGCAGCACGCCGCCGAACAAGGACGCGTGCTGGACTTTGCCCGCCATCACGGCGCGCGTCACGCCCGCGGCCTTGAACGCCCTAATGGGCGCGTCCAACTGGCCCAGCTTGAAATAGTCCAGGCGCGAGACCAGCGGTTCGAGCGACGGATCGGTCACGCCCTTGATGCCCAAGGCCACGACGTCGACGTTCATGCGCTTGGCCTCCTGGGCGACCAGGATGGGAAAGCGTCCCGAGCCGGCGATGAGACCGACCGTCGCCACCGGCTAGAGGACCGCCTCTTCCTTGGCCTCGGTGCCCGAGGCTGGCCGCATGACGCCCTTTTTGGAGCCCGCGATGAAGTCGAGCATTTCCGCGACCTTGGGATCGCGGGACTCCCGGCGCACCCGCTCCATCGCCTCTTCGAGCCTCAGGCCCGAAAGAAAAAGCGTCTTGTAGGCCTGTTTGATGGCGGAGACGCTTTCGCGCGCGAATCCCGCCCGTCTAAGGCCGACGCCATTCAAACCCCGCAGCACGGCGGGGTAGCCCTGGCAGGTGCAGAAATGCGGCACGTCCTTGTTGAGCATGGAGCCGCCTCCCAGCATGCAGTACTTGCCGATGCGCAGGAACTGGTGGATGGCGGCCAAGCCTCCGATGACCGTGAAATCGCCTATTTCCACGTGCCCGGCCACGGCAACCGAGTTGACCAAAATGACGCCGTTGCCGATGGTGCAGTCGTGGGCCACGTGCGAGTAGGCCATGAAGAGGCACTCGCTTCCGATGCGGGTCTCGCCGTGGGCCGAGGTGCCGCGGTTCAAGGTCACGCATTCGCGCACGGTGTTGCGGTCGCCCATGACCAAGCGCGTGCGCTCGCCGGCGTACTTCAAGTCCTGCGGCGCGGTGCCCACGTAGCAGCCCGGATGCAGGCGGTTATTTTGCCCCAAAGTTGCGAACTCGACGACCGCATGCGCGCCGACGCTGGTCCCGGCGCCGATCACGGCCTCCTCGCCGATGACCGCATAGGGACCGATAATCGCCGACGGATCGATTTTGGCCGAAGGGTGGACGACGGCTGTCGGATGGATGTTGCTCATCATTCCCCCCTATTTATCCACCACGGCGAAGGTCATTTCAGCCTCGGCCGCAACTTTGCCGTCCAGATACGCCTGGCCGCGGAACTTGCCGGCGCGGCCCATACGCAGGATTTCCACGTGCAGCTTCAAAACTCCCGGCGGGAACACGGGACTGCGGAACTTGGCGCCGTCAATGCCCATGAAGTAGGCGATTTTTCCTTCGTAAGCACCCCTGGAGAGCAGCATCGCGCAGGCGGTCTGGGCCAGGGCCTCCAGGATGAGCACGCCCGGCATGACCGGATGCTCGGGGAAATGGCCTTGAAAAAACGGCTCGTTAATGGTCACGCACTTGGTGCCGACCGCCTTCTTGTCCTCCTCCAGAATTTCGACTTTGTCGATGAGTAGGAAGGGGTAGCGGTGCGGAATGGCTTTGCGGATTTCGGCGATGCCCAAAGTGCGCACGGGCGCCTGAGCCGCCGTTTGGGGTGTCTCTGTCGTCATTTACGCCTCCACGGTCTTTGCGGTTCTGCGCATCCGGGACGCAGCCGCGTCGAGCCGCTTGGCGAACTCGACGTTGTGTGCGTGCCCGAGGCACTCGGCCTCGATGCGCATCTTGAAGATGGGGCGGCCCATCAAAGACAGGTCCCCGATCAAATCCAGAATCTTGTGGCGCACCAACTCGTCTTGATAGCGCAGCCCGCCGGAGTTGGTGTGGTAGCGGTCCCGGCCGATGACGATGGCGTTGTCCAGCGAGCCGCCCTGCGCCAGGCCCTGGGACTTCAAAAATTCCACCTCGTGCTCGAAGCAGAAGGTGCGCGCCGGCGCGATTTCCGAGAGGTAGGCCGTCTCCTCACAGCGGATTTCCAGGCTCATGCGCGGGATGAGAGGATGGTCGTGCAGAAGCGTAGCCTTGATCTCAAAATGTTCCGACGGTACGGCGCGGTACTTGGCCTTGCCGTCCTGGTAGGAGATTTCTCCGGGCAGGCGCAGCCAGCGCTTGGGTTCGTCGGGGTAGCGCCGCAGGCCGGCCTTCAAGAGCGCCTGGGCGAAAGGCAGGGACGATCCGTCCATGATGGGCGGCTCGTTGGCCGAAACCAGAACGTCGGCGTTGTCTATCCCCACGCCGGTCAGGGCCGAGAGCACGTGCTCGACGGTGTGCACCTTGGCCTCGCCCAGGCCCAGGTTGGTGCCGCGCACCGTGGTGACCACGAAATGCAGACGCGCGGGAATCATCGGGGTTCCGGGCAAGTCGGTGCGGAAGAAACGGATGCCCGCGTTGGCCGGCGCCGGCCGGAACGTCAGCTTGGAGCGGTTGCCGGTGTGCAGTCCGATGCCCTCGAGACTCGCCTCCCGCTCGATCGTCGTCTGGCTTAAATCCATGTCATTCCTCCGTCTTGGAGCCCGGAGTTTGGCCCAGGCTCAGCTTGTCCTTGATTTGCTTGACCGCTTCGAAAAGTTCGGGCAGCCGCCCAGAAAGCGCTTGCAGGCGGAAGGCCTCCCGACGCGGGCGGGCGGGCGATCCGAAGACCACCGCCCCCTTCTCGACATCCGACATGATGCCGGCCTGGGCCATCACGATGGCGCGATCGCCGATCGTCAAATGTCCGGCGACGCCCACTTGCCCGGCCAAAATCACTCCGTCGCCAAGGGAGCTCGAGCCCGCCACGCCGACCTGGGAGACCAGCAGGCAGCCCTTGCCCACCTGCACGTTGTGCGCGATTTGAACCAAATTGTCGATTTTGGTCCCCGCGCCGATGACGGTCGAGCCCACGGTCGCGCGGTCGATGGCGACGTTGGCGCCGATTTCCACGTCCTCGCCGATGACCACGTTCCCAATCTGTGGAATCTTGCGGTGGCGGCCCGTCTTGCGGTCGGTGGAGAATCCAAAGCCGTCCGCGCCGATAATCGTCCCCGAGTGGATGACGGCGCGGTCGCCCACGACGCAGTCCTCGCGGATGACGACCTGGGGATAGATGCGGCAGCCGCGCCCGATGCGCACGTTCTCGCCGATATAGCACTGCGCGCCGATGACCGTGTCCTGGCCCACCGCGGCGCCGCGCTCGACGATGGAAAAGGGCCCCACGCCCACGCCGGGGCTCAATTGCGCCGAGTGGTCCACCACGGCCCGGGGATCCACGACGACGGGCTTTTTCGCGCGCCGCTCGGCGATGAGTCCCAGCACCAGGGAGAAGGCGTACTGGGGATCCTCAACAAAAATCCTGGCCGGGGCTTTGGCCGGCAGATCCTTGGCCGAAGCGGGTAAAAACAGGCAGCCTGCGGCGGAGGCCCCGACGGCCTGCGCGTATTTGGGGTTGCCCAGAAAGGACACGTCCCTGGGCCCGGCCTCGCCCAGACCTTGGGCGCCCTCCAAAACGTAGCTCGCGTCGCCCACCAAGCTCCCCTGGGCCAGGCGAGCTAACTCTCCGGCTGTAACGCTGATTTTCTCCCGCGCGCTCATCTGCTTTCCTCCAACTGCTTTAAGACCTTGTCGGTTAAATCCACCGCGTCGTGGCCGTAAAGGATGTCCCCTTTGTCCACCACAACGCTGATGCCCTCCCGATCTGCGACGGTCTGGATGGCCTTGTCGATTTCGCCAAGCAAAATGTCGGTCTTATTGCCTTCCAGGTCCACCAAATTCTTCTCCGCGGCGGCTTCGCGGTTCTGATAGTCGACCTGATTGCGGTTAATCTCCTGATCCGTCACCGCGATCTGGGAGTCAAGAGCGGCCAGCTTCTGGCGCACGTCCTGGGAAAGCTGCGACATCGGCAGCGGCCGGGGCGCCGCGGGCGCGGCGGCCGAGACGGCGGCGCTGGAAACCGCAGGCGGCGCCAAGGCGGCCTGAGAGGAAACGGCGACGACGGACGAGGCCGGCGCGGGCGCCGGGGAGCGCACGATGGTGGCGCTGGGAACGCCCGGTAATTCCGGAAAAACGGTGGTCGAAGAGGCCTGGGCCGCGAAGCCAGGCGCCGCTCCGGAGGAGGCGGCCACCACGGCCAGCGCGGAAGACGCCGTAACCGCGAGCGGGGCCGTGGACATCGCCGCGGCGGTAGACGCCAAGACGGCGGACGCGGCAGCCGAAGCCGTGGCGCTCGAAACCGCCGGCAGCGCCGCGGGAGGCTGCGGCGGCGCCTGCTGGCCCTCCATGAGCGCTTGGCGCTGCGCCTTCAAATCGGCCAGGGTATTTTGCAGGCGCAGAATCTGGGCCTTTTGTTGGTTTAACTGCTCCTGGGTGTTGGACACCACCTCTTGGAAGCTCTCCTTCGCCCGCTGGGTCTCGGGGAAGGCCTCGAAGAGCCGGTGCATGTCCACGAAGCCGATGCTCGAATGCTCCGAGCGGTTCTGCTCCAGGGAAATCTCGATGGCGCCCGCTTGCCATGAGGCCAGCGCGCACGCCGCCGCCATAATCCACATCGTTTTTTGTTTCATGCTAGAACAAGTTCGCCATCCCGAAGCTGATTTGGTAGAGCTTTTCTCCCGGAGCGTGGTTGAAGCCGTAACCCCACTCCAGGCGGATGGGGAAAGCGGGCGTGGTCAGACGGATGCCGATGCCCGCATCGGTCTTCAAGTCGTTTTGCTGTGAACCCACCTGCATACTGACCTGGTTGAAGTTGGGCCAAGTGGACCCGATGTCAAAAAACGAGACCAGCTTGGCGATGGTGCGCTCCCCTTCCCGGGCCACTGGAAAGCCGAACTCGGCAGTGGCCGTGTCGTAGATGTAGCCGCCGTTGGGGTCTCCCACCTGCCCTGTTGGCTCGTAGCCGCGCATGGTGTCGGGGGCCCCCAGGAAATATAGGTCGTAGACCGGCACCTGCTTGGTCGTCCCGAACTCGCCGATGTAGCCGCCGCGGTTGCCCAAAGTCAGGACGAACGGGTATTCGTCGATGGAGAAGAGCTTATAGTTGACGGAGTCCGAAAGCCCGGGCTCCAGAAAGTTGATGTCCCCGCCCAGCGGCCCGCCTGCCAACTGCAGGCTCACGGAATTAAGGCTGCCGCTGGTCGGATCGTAGATGTTGTCCCGGCTGTCGCGCGCGAACTCCACGCTGATCGCGGAGAAATTGCTCGTGCCCGGCGTCAGCACGGAGCTGGCCGGCAGCGCCGGATCGATGCCGGTAATGCTGGTGCGGGAGAAGGTGTAGGTGAACTTAAGCTGGTAGAGATTGTCCGCGAAGCGCGGCGCCAGGAAGATGGAGCCGCCCTTGCTCTCCTGAGTGTAGGCCGTCAGATCGCTGCCGAAGGGGCTTAGCTGCATGGTGTCGAAAACGGTCGCGCCCAGGCCCCAGGGGTGGCTACCCACCCAGGGCTCGCTCCAGCTCAGGGAGTAGTTGCGCACGCGCGAGCCGAAGGACCACTGCACGCCCACATGCTGGGCTCGTCCGAACAGATTCAAGTTCTGCAAGGACAGCGTGCCGAAGAGCCCGTCGATGGTGGAATAGGCCGCGCCGGCCGTGAGCATGCCGGGCTTGCCTTCCTTTACGTTAAAGTCCAAATCGACCAAGTCCGGGTTGCCCGGGCTGTCCAAGTTGACGCCCACATCGTCTAGGAAGCCCAGGTTCATGAGCGCCTCGCGGCTCCGGCGCACCTTCTTGGCGTTGAAGGGCTCGCCGGGCTTGACCAGAATCTCGCGCTTCAAGACGTAGGTCTTGGTCTCGACGTTACCCGAGACGTCCACGTTGTCCACGTAGACTACGTCGCCCTCGATGAGATTGAACCGGACGTCCAGGCGCCCGGTCTTCGGATCGAGCGTGCGCACGGGATTGACCTGCAGATGCAGGTAGCCCTTGTCAGCATAGAGCTCCTGGACGTTGCGGATGGTCTCCTGGTACTTGTCGTCGTTGAAGGTCTTGCCCGGCTGATAGGTAATCGTTTTGGCCAGCTGCTTGTTTGTGTAGACTAGGTTGCCGGCGAAGCTGGTTTTGCCGAAGCGATAGGAGCGCCCTTCCCGAATGGAAAGACTGATGTAAAGGCGGGTCTTGTCCCAGCTCACCATGACCGTGGGCGAGCTCACCACGACGTCGAGGTATCCGTTCCGGCGGTAATAGGCCGCGATGGCGTGGAGATCCTCCGGAAGAGCCTTCTCCGCGAACACCTTGCCGCGTCGGTTCTTCATGAGGCCCAGGATTTTCTTGAGCTTGAAAGCATGCACCCCGCTGATGGAAACCCAAAAGATTTGGGACTTGGCGCCCTCGTTGATCTTGAAGGTGAGCACCGCCTTGAGCGTGCTCGTGTCGGTTTTAATCTCGGACTCCACCGTGGCGTCCAAAAAGCCCTTTTTGTTGTACTTCTCGAGAATTTTTTCCTTGTCATCCTCGAGCTTGACCAGATCGAGAGGGTCGCCGCGCTTCAATGAAATCGCGTCGGCCAAAGTGCCGCGGGAGAGCTTGAAGTTGCCCTTGAAATTAATGGTCTCGATGACGGGCTTTTCCGAAACGATGAAGGTGAGCTTGACGGTCGTCGTGGAGCCGGCTACGCGGCGCAGGTAGTCGGGCACCGCCCCGCCCAGCGAGGTCACGTCGACCTGCACGCCGTTGAAGTCACCCAAGCCCAAAAGATTCTGGATGTCCTGGTCCAGGTCGGCCTGGTCGTAGAGATCCCCTTTGCGCGCCTTGACTTGGGATAAAACGACGCTTGGCTTGACGTTCTTGGTACCGGAGACCGCCACTTGGCCGATGACCCAAGGCGGCGGCAGCGAGCCCGAGTCCTGGGCCGCAGCCGGGAACACGCCCATGACCGCAATAAGGGCGCTCATGAGGGCCCAAATCACCCCTCGACCCCTTGGCGTACGGGCGGCGGAAACGATGAAATCGATGACGGAATCACGACGACAAAGTATACAAAAAACGCGGCCCGAAGGCCGGACGAAGCTTAAAAAAACGGCTTTAAACCGTTTTTTGGCCGCCGCCGGCGGTTTTTTTTCGGTTTTTCCCTTCTTTCCCGGACCCGAACAGCCGCGCCGGAGCCGCGCTGGGCACCGCGCCGCGGGCGTCGTAGTAGTCCAGTCCCGAGTGATCCAGAACCTCCTCGCCCATCAAAAGGCGCAGGGTGTTCTTGAGCTTCCAGTGCTGGATGAACACGTCGTGCTCCGGCTTCAAGTCCGGCCGGCATTGCGGCGACTTGAAATAGAAGGAGAGCCACTCTTGGACGCCGGAGAGCCCGGCCCGCTTGGCTAGGTCCAGAAAGAGAACAAGATCCAGGGCCAAGGGCGCGGCCAGGATGGAGTCGCGGCAGAGAAAATTGATCTTAATCTGCATGGGCATTCCCATCCAGCCGGCGATATCGATATTGTCCCAGCCCTCCTTGGCGTCGCCGCGCGGCGGATAGTAGTCGATGCGGACCTTGTGGTAATAGCGGCCATAGAGGTCGGGATAGGTCTTGGCGTCCAGGATGGACTCGAGCGCCGAGAGCTTGCTCTTCTCCTTGGTCTTGAAGGATCCCGGGTCGTCCAGCACCTCCCCGTCGCGGTTGCCCAGAATGTTGGTCGAATACCAGCCGCGCAGGGCCAGCATGCGAGCCCGAAGCATGGGCGCGATGGTGGTCTTCATCAGGGTCTGCCCCGTCTTCAAGTCCTTGCCGCAGACGGGCGCGCCCGTCTTTTGCGCGAGCTCGGCCAGCGCCGGGACGTCGGCGGACAAGTTGGGCGCGCCGTTGCCGTAGGGAATGCCCATGGAAACGGCGGCGTAGGCGTAAACCATCGATGCCGGGATGTCGGGGGAGTTTTCCTTCAAGCCGCGCTCGAACGCGGCCAGCGAACCGTGGACCCGGGAGGCGGGCGGCAGGACCTCGGTCGAGCCCAGCCAGAGCATGACCAGGCGCTCGGCGCCCGTTTTTTTCCTAAACCGATCGATGTCGGCTTTGATTTCCTGCGCCCACTCCCACTTGGTCCCCTTTTTGACGTGGGAGCTCTTCAAATTGTGCAGGTAGGCCGGATCGAACGCCGCGGTCCAGGGCTTTACGGCTGAAAGTTCGCGGGAGACCGCGTCAATTTGCGCGGGCTCCAGCACTGCCGCCTTTTTGGCGGCCTCGAGCATGCTGTCGGGAAACAAGTCCCAGCCGCCGAAGACCAGGTCCTTCAAGCCCGCCAAGGGGACGAAATCCTTGATGAGCGGCGCGCGGTTCTCATAGCGTTTGCCCAGGCGGATGGTCTGCATCTGCGTGAGCGATCCGATGGGCCGGCCCAGGCCCTTCTTGGCGAGTTCCACGCCGGCGATGAGCGTGCTGGCCACGGCGCCCATGCCGGGCAAAAGCACGCCCAGGCGGCCCCGCGCCGGCGCGATGGACAAGGCTGAATTTTTCATGTCGTTTTCCCCCTTTATGCGCAGAGCATGGCGGCGAAGAAAATTGGCGCGCCAACGGCGGCGGCCTGCAAAAAAAGATAATTCCAGCCGAAAAAAACGATTGGCGGAAGAAGATAGATAAAATCCCGTCCCGCCAGAAAATCGGCCAGGCCTGGGCGCGACTCCGGAGCGCCGGCAGCGGGCTCCAGCCGGGACGCCATCTTGCGATGGAAGAAGATCGCGGCCGAGCCCAAGGCTCCCAGGATGGCCGCGAGAGCCAGCGCCAGAGGTTTCCAGGCTCCGCTCATGCGGGAAAGCTCCACGCCAAGACAGCAGAACAGGGCCGCGTGAACCGCGTTGTCCCCCCAGAAGTCGAGCTTGGCCCCAAGGCGGCTCTCCTGGAACCGGACGCGGGCCAGCTCCCCATCGCAGCCGTCGATCATCGAATGAAAAAGAACCAAAAATGCCCCGGCCAGTTCCACGGCGCGCTCGGGGCTCAGGAACAAAAGGGCGCCGGCCAGGCCGACGGCGAGGCTGGCCAAGCTCATCATATTGGGGGTCACGGACGTTTCCATCAGAAGGCTGGACACGGCCCAGGAGAGATGCCGATCGAAATGCCGCGCCATGAAGCCGTCCTGCGGTTTGACGGCGCAGCCCCTGAGCCACGCGCGGATGCGCCGCGGCTCCGTTTTTTGGCCGAGAGAAAAGAGGTCCCCGGCTTTCGCGCGAACGGTCTGCCGCGCTCCAGAAAGGCTCACCGCCTTGAGCCCATCCGCGTCCGCCAGGTTCGCCGCGTCGGCGCGCCTTAAAAACTCAGCCAAAAAGGCCGGGCGGATCAAGAAATCGCCGGAGACCCGGGCCGCCCCCGCGTCCGCCGGCCGCGGCGTCCAAGCGATTTCCACCTCCAGCGGAAGACGGAGCCGTCGTTCCCAGGAAGGCTCCACTCCCGAAACTTCCACGCGGGAAAATCCTGCCCGCGCCAAGGTCCAAATCTGGCGCTCCAAAACGGAGAGCCCGCCCGCGCGAACATCGGCCGCGCCCGGCCGCGCCTCGAGAACGGCCATTCGCCCGGCGTTCATCCCGCGAGCGCCTCCCGACGCAGGGCGTAGGCCGCTGCGATGATCCGGGCGCAGAACCCGGCTTCGTCGAGGTTTTCGCGCGCCGCTCCGGAGCCGGGCTCCTCCAGCGCCGCCAAAAAATCACCCAGCGACCCGGAGAACCACGCGGGGTGGGCCGAGGACTGTGAGAGCTTTTCCGGAAAGCGGAACTCATCGCGGAGCGCGCCGCTCGCGCACAGGACGTCGTCTTCCAACTCCAGCGCGACGCGCTCAAACCTCAGCGTCGCCCGATTGGCGCGCCCCAGAGCGCGCCAGCTCAAAAACAGGCGCGCGCGGGTCCGGTCGAAATCCAAAGACAGCGCAATCTCATCTTCCGCGCCAGGTGCGCCGGCAACCCTCTCAACGCGCAGACGCGGCTTCAAATCACGCTCCCGCGGCGCCAGTGTCCGGTAGATCAAGTAAAGATTGTGCCAGCCGTGATCTATGAGGATGCCGCCGCCCGATTTAGCCGGATCGCGCCGCCAGTTTTCCGGCCCCGCGGCCGCGGCCGGCGCCGTGCGCAGGACTTGGATTTCAATCTCGGCAAGGCGTCCCAAGCCGCCCGAAGCCGCCAGTTCGTGAATCTTGCGCCACTGCGGCGCGTGCGCCCAATTATGGACGCACCACAAAACCCGTTTGACCCGTGCGGCCTCCGCGGCCAAGGCGTCGAACTCGGACTCGGAGAGCGCCAGGGGCTTTTCGCAGAGCACGCAGAGGCCGGACCTTAAGACGGAAAGCGCCTGACGTGCGTGTAAAAAAGGCGGCGTCGCGATGTCGACGAAATCAAGGCCCTTCTCCGCCGCCAAAAGAGCGTCCAAGTCCGCATAGAGCGCGGCGCCGGGAAACGCCCGGGCCGCGGCCGCGCGGCGCTCGGGCTCCGCCTCAGCCACCGCGGCGACCTCGACGCCATTTTCGCGCAGCGCGGGCGCGTGGGCCAGCTCAGCCACCCGGCCGAAGCCCGCAAGCGCGGCGCGGCGGCCATTGCCCATGGCCCGGCTAGAGCCCGCGGCGCTTGGCCACCGCAGCCAAGGCTTCCTCGAAAATTTCCGCGCCGGAAAGCGCCTGCTCTTGGGAGATGACCAGCGGCGGGTTGATGCGCACGGAGGAAGTGTAGGCCATGGTCAAAAGACCCCGGCGCAGGCACTCCGAGAACACTTCGCGGCAGGTCTCCTTGTCCAGGACCTCGCCGGTCGCCGGGCGAACCAGATCCACGCCGATCATGAGCCCGCGGCCGCGCACCGCGCCGACCATGGGCAAGCGCGTCTTCATGGCCTGCAACCGCTTGAGAAGGACTTCGCCGACCAGGCGCGAGTTCTCGACCAGGTTCTCGGAGCGGATGATGGAGAGCGCCGCGTCGGCCGCGGCCGAGGCCAAGGGATTGCCGCCGTAGCTCGACGACGAGCCCGAGGGGTTGGCAAACGGCTTGGCCTGGGCAATGGCGTCGGTGGTCACGACCCCCGAGACGGGAAAGCCCCCAGCCATGCCCTTGCCGATGGTCATGACGTCCGGAACGACGCCTTCCTGATCGCAACCAAACCACGCTCCCGTGCGGCCAAAACCGGTGATCATCTCGTCCGCGATGAAGAGCGCGCCTTGCTCGCGCGCAATCTGCTTGACGCCCGCAAAAAAACCTTCCGGAGGAATCAAGTTGCCGTTGGTCCCCTGCACGGGCTCGAGGATAATCGCGCTCAAGGCTCCCGCGGTCTCGCGGCGGAGCATCTCGCGCAAAAAGTCCAGGCAGTGTCCGGCGCAGTCATGCGGCCCCTTGGCGCCCAGCGGGCAGCGCCGCGAATCGGGGAAAGGCGACTGATAGAGTCCCGGCGAGAGCGGCCCCAACTCGTGCTTGAAGCTGTCGCCCAGGAGCCCCAGGACGCCGCCGGTCTTGCCGTGGAAGCCTCCCCAGAAGGAGACGACCTCGTATTTCTTGGTCACGCTCTTAGCCAAACGCAGCGCGGCTTCAACCGCCTCGGCGCCTGAGGAGTAGAGTTGCACGCGGCCAAGGCCATTGGGCGCGACCTCGGAAAGTCCCTTGGCGAAAGACAGGCGGTGTTTGGTGGTAAAGCTGCCCACGCTCACGCGCGAGAGCTGCTCCGAGACCACGCGCACGTACTCCGGGTGCGCGTGACCGACCGAGGCCACGCAGACGCCCGCCACGAAATCGAGGTACTCGTTGCCGTCCGCGTCGTAGAGCAGGCTGCCGCGGCCCTTGTCCAGAACCAAGCCCGAGAGCGTCGCGATGGACTGCACGCCCGGCGCCAGGTAGCGCTCCTCCTCCTCGAACACGGCACGGGATTTCCGCCCCGCTTGGTTCAGTTCTTTCGTGGCGTCCATCGCACCCTCCTAATTTATTTTCCCGGCCTTTTTCCCGCGCAACCGCGCCAAGGCCAGGCGCGAAATCTGCACCGCGGCCTCCGGGCGCACGCGCGCGAAACTGGGCCAGGAGTTCAAATCGACAAGGAAAATCCGGCCATCCGGCGAAACAATGGCGTCGCCGCCGAAAACCTCGAGCCCTACGGCCCGCGCACCGGACTCGGCCGCCGCGGCCAAGTCCTCCGGTTGAAACGCCAGCTTCCGAGCCACCGCCGAGTCATGGTAAAACCAAGTGAACCACTGGCCCGGGCCCACGCCGTAGAACTTAATCAAGTCGCCCTCGACGTGCTCCTGCAGGACGACGCGGGTGATCTCGCGGCGTCTAAAATCTCGGCCGATGGCCGCCGCAGCCCGCGCGTCCGCGGCATAAGCCACATCGTGATCGCAGGTGTTGTGCACATCGCCGCGCTTCATCCAAAACCCGCCTTCAGGCGCGAAGTCCGGTGGCGCCACGGTTCCGTCCTTTGAAACGGCGCTAATTTCGCTGCGCGGCATAACGACGCCGGGAGTCCGCGCCAGCATCCCGATCAGGCTCTCCCGGTAGCAGCCCAGCGCGGCTTGCGGGTGATTTACGAACACGGCGGGCAGGGTGCGGGAGAGCTCCAGCAGGCGCTTCAAACGCGGATAGGTCTCGCACATGGGCAAAACCAGATCCCATTGGCCAATGGACTCCTCGTCTATTGCGGCGTCGGGGCGAATTATCTCCGTTTCAATCCCGTGCGCGCGCAGGGCGTCCAGCACCGCGCGCAAAATCGCCTCGTCGTCCGAGACGCGGCCGGGGGAGTTCTGCGTTTCGCGCAGGATGCCCAAGCACTTCATGAACCCGCCCCCGCGCCGCGGCCGGAGAAGCCGCGCACGAACTCCTGGGCCTGGGCCAAGTCCTCCGGGCGATCCACGTCCAATGTTTTGGCCAGGGGGATTCCGGCGACGGCGACGCCGTCCGCGACGGCCTGGCTCCAAAAACCGCGCAGCGAGGAGTGGCGCCCGGCGCCCGGCAGCCGCGCGGCCAAATCAGCAGACATGTGGTAGAGGCCGGCCGTGGCGTAGCGGCGCTGACGCGCCCTCTCGCCCAGCGCCGTCACGAAACCTCGGGCGTCGACATCGGCCCACAACGGCTTTTCGTCATCCACGAAATCGGTCAAGGCGAGGCTTGCGGCCGCGCCGTCCTGGACCGCCCGCGTGAGGAATTTACGCACTTCGGACGGAGGAACCAAGGCGTCGACCGTGCTCAAGGCGAAGGAATCGTCCGCGTCGGCGAGCGCTTGAGCGACCAGGCGGAAGCTCTCCCAAGAAGAAGCAGTGTCGCGGGTCAAGAAGGTCCATGCGACGCGCGGGAAAGCCCGCGCCAAGCTTTCCTGGGCCAAAACGCCGCGGCTGTTGGACAGAAACGTTATTCGTGAGACGCCGGCCAGAGCCAAGTTTTCGGCCACCCAATGACACAAGGGCTTGCCTCCGACCATGAGCATGGGCTTAATCGTCTTTCCCGCCGCACCCTCAAGCCGCGAGCCCTCGCCCGCCGCGAAAATTCCCGCGCACTTAACGGTCATGCCAGCAAAGCCTCCAGTTCGGTCAAGGCGGAGAGCTTCTTTCCCCGCAGGCAACAGGCCGGCGCGCCGCCGCCCTCCAGCCATGCGTGAGGCATGCCTGCGGCTTCGGCCCCGCGCATGTCGCGCGGCAAGGAGTCGCCCACCATCAGGCACTCCGAAGCCGGAGCGCTCAAAGCCCGAAGGGCGTGCCGGAAGATTTCCGGCGCCGGCTTTTGCGCGCCCACGACTGCGGAGTCGGCCAAGGCCGAGAAGAATTCCAAGAGGCCTTCGCTGCGCAGCACGCTTTCCAGATTGCCATAGAAATTCGAGACCACGCCAAGAGCGTATCGCCCGCGCAGGCGCTCCAAAATCCCGCGGTTGCGGGAAAAATAGCGCCGGCTCTGCGCCAGGAACACGCCCGCAATCCGCGGCGCCGCGGCCGCGCTTTGCGGCGAGAGAATCTCCAGGACGTCGCCGACTTGGAAAAGCAACGTTTCCTCCAACGAAGCCCCGCTCAAGTCGTGCCGCGCGGCCAGGGCATCGTCGGCCCGGTAAAAAGCGCGTCGAAACGCCTCGAAGTCCGCCTGGACGCCGGCTTCGGCATAAAGGGGATAAAAGCGATCGAGCCACGTCCGGCCGTCGCAGTCCAGCGTCCCTCCGAAATCAAAAATGACGCAGCGCATCGCATTCGCAATGAAAGCCCGCGGGGAGGATTGAACTCCCGACCTACCGCTTACAAGGCGGTTGCTCTACCGCTGAGCTACGCGGGCGACACGACGATTTTACAATATACAGGGAAGGCTTCACCGTCGCGGAAAGTTGATATAATTTCGCGCCGGTTTTCCCGCGCCGATGGCGGCGCGAGGGAGGTCCCGCTCATGGTCCAAGGCGTTCTGGCCGCAAAAAAGAAATCCGCTCGCGTCATCCCCGTCATCAACCCCGCGACCGAGGAAGCGGTCGGCGAAATCCCGGATCAGGGCGCCGAGGAGGTCGGCCGGGCCGTCGCGCGCGCGCAAAAAGCCTGGGACGGCTGGCGCAAAAACACCGCCCACGAGCGCGCCAAGATGCTCGAGGAAGTCGCGCGGCGCATCAAAGAGCGCTCCCAAAGCCTGGCGCGGCTCTTGACCTTGGAGGGCGGCAAACCCCTGCGAGAGAACGTGGACGAGATGGGCTGGTCCGCCTCCTGCTTCGAGTACTACGCGGGCCTCATCCGCGCGGAGCGCGGTCGCGTCATCCCTTCCATTGAGGCAAGCCAGCTCAACTTCGTCGTGCACGAACCCTACGGCGTCGTGGGCGCCATCGTGCCCTGGAACTACCCCATTTTGCTCATGGCCTGGAAGCTGGCCCCGGCCCTGGCCGCCGGAAACGCCGTCGTTTTGAAGCCCGCCGAGCAGACGCCGCTTTCGACCCTCGAGTTCCGCTCCATTTTCGACTGCCTGCCTAAGGGAACGGTCGAAATCGTGACCGGCCGCGGCGAAACCGCGGGCGAAGCCTTGGTGCGCCACCCCGGCGTTTCCCTCATCGCCTTCACGGGCTCCTTGGAAACCGGCCGGCGCATCGCCAAAATCTGCTCCGAGTCGGTCAAAAAAACTCACATGGAACTGGGCGGCAAGGACGCTTTCGTCGTTTGCGAGGACTCGGACCTGGACGTCGCGGCCAAGGCCGTGGCCTGGGCGGCGTTTTTAAACGCCGGACAAGTCTGCACCTCCACCGAGCGGGTCTACGTCCACAGGAGCGTGCACGATAAGTTTCTGGAACGCTTGGCGGCGTTCTCCCGTAAGCTCATCGTAGGCGACGGCCTGGATCCCAAAACGGACGTGGGCCCCATGATCGGCGAGAGCTACCGCCGCAAGATTGAAGCGCACGTGGCCGACGCCGTTAAGCGTGGCGCCAAGGTCCTTTGCGGCGGCCGGCGGCCGGCGGCTCTTAAGCGCGGCTTCTACTACGAACCGACCGTGCTTGCGGGCGTTGACCACTCCATGGCCGTCATGCGCGAGGAGACCTTCGGGCCCGTCTGCCCGGTCATGCCCTATAAGACCTTCGATGAGGCCCTCGCTTTGGTCAACGATTCGCCTTACGGCCTCGGCGCCAACCTCTACACCCACGACGCCCGCAAGGTCAAGCGCTTCTTCGAGGAGGTCCAAGCCGGCACCATTTGGGTGAACGACCCGCTGACCGACAACGACGCCGGGCCTTTCGGCGGCTTCAAGGCCACGGGCGGCGGGCGTGAGCTGGGCGAGGAGGGCCTGCGCGAGTTCCAGCAGGCCAAGCACGTGCACTGGGACTTCGAGCAACAGGCCAAGCCCTGGTGGTATCCCTACGCGCCGACGGCGAAAAGCTACGATTACTCCGCGCCGAAGAAGAGCGGCCGCGCGCGATGAAATACTGGCTCATGAAGTCCGAGGCCGCGGTCTACTCCATCGTCGATTTAAAGCGCGACAAGAAAACCGTCTGGGACGGGGTGCGCAATTACGAGGCGCGAAACTTTTTGCGCGCGATGTACCCGGGGGATGAAGCCTTTTTCTACCATTCCAACGCCGAACCCTCGGGTGTGGCCGGCGTAATGCGCGTTTCGTGCGCGGCCTTCGCGGATCCCTCTCAATTTAAGCGGAGAGACATCCACTTCGAACCAAAAGCCATGCCGGAAGCGCCTATTTGGTCCGCGGTGGAGGTTTCCTTTATCAGCGCATTCCCAAAGGTCGTCGCGCTGGAAGAACTGCGCAAGGCAACCGCGCTCAAGAACATGGCCCTGTTTCGCCGCAGCCGGCTTTCGGTCCAACCCGTCACGCCCGCCGAGTGGCGGACGATTTTGCGGCTGGCAGGCCGCGCGGCCTAGAAGTTCCTCCATACGGCGAAACGCCGAGCGCCTTAATTCGCGTAAACGCGGGCCACGGCCGTACTGCCGACTTGAAGCTGGACGTAGCTGGCGTTGCCCGTGTTGATCTCGTATTCACTGCCGCCCGTTGCTTTTATGTCCAATTGGGCATTGGGACCACTGGTACCTATACCTACGTCCCCGGAACTATTCCAAATTCCCGATCCAGGGAAGCTCGCTCCACCATTAAACGTCTGCGCCCCGCTCCACGTCACCGCCGCGCTCTGCGTGGTCGCCAGACCAGGATTCGGATAGCTCCCGCTCAACGCTCCACCAGCCGTCCCTCCAGGCACCACGCCGCTAATCGTCTGGTTCGTCTCGCTTGTAATCCGTCCCTTCGCGTCCACCGTGATCTGCGGAACCACCGTGGTGCTTCCGTAGGTCCCCGCCGTCATCACGCTGGTCAGCGTCGGATTCGGGTAGCTCCCAGTCAGGTCCCCGCCGGCCGTGCCGCTGGGCGTTCCACTAACATTGCTCAATCCTGATCCATTGCCCACGAAGAACGACGCATACACCCCGGACGACACGCTGATGCCCGAGGACGTGGTCAAACTAAAACCGGAGGTATTGCCAAACGTCTGCGCCCCGCTCCACGTCACCGCCGCGCTCTGCGTGGTCGCCAGACCAGGATTCGGATAGCTCCCGCTCAACGCTCCACCAGCCGTCCCTCCAGGCACCACGCCGCTAATCGTCTGGTTCGTCTCGCTTGTAATCCGTCCCTTCGCGTCCACCGTGATCTGCGGAACCACCGTGGTGCTTCCGTAGGTCCCCGCCGTCATCACGCTGGTCAGCGTCGGATTCGGGTAGCTCCCAGTCAGGTCCCCGCCGGCCGTGCCGCTAGGTGAAGTGTTTATCCCCGTCAGCCCCGACCCATTGCCCACGAAGAACGACGCATACACCCCGGACGACACGCTGATGCCCGAGGACGTGGTCAAACT
>DAIDHS010000027.1 GCA_027451985.1 Elusimicrobiota bacterium | reverse complement strand
GGGCATCGCGCTGGAGGATTTCAGCGGCAAGTCGGATGCTGCGGGCAAGATTTTGTGCTTCGTGCACATCGGGGGCAATCAGGAGGCTTACGCCAGGGACCTCTTGGACCTGCGCAAGGAGAACAGCGTCCTTGAAGAGAATTTGGCGAGCTTAAAAGCGTTGGTCTGCGGCGACCACCCCGCTGCGGCGGCCTGCCGTTAAGCAGAGGCGCTTTACGGTCCGTTTGAGGTGTTGAGCTGCGGCGCGACTGGCGCGCTTTGAGTATTGGATCCCGCTTGCGTGCCGTTCTGAGGCGCCTGGGCGCCGCCCATGAGTTTGTTCAGTCCGCCCAGATTTCCCAAACTGCCCAGGGACTTGCCGATGGACGACGGCAGGTTTTTGAACAGATTGCCGATGTTGGGCATTGAATTTCCCAAATTCGGGAAGGCGGATGGGGAGCCCGGCTGCTGTCCCATCCCCGAGTTCAATCCCGACTGCGAGCCGAATCCGTTGGATTGGGATCCGAATCCCTGATCCAAAGTCGGCGGCGTAAAGGGCTTATATGTTTGGGCGGGCTTGGGCCTTGCGGCGGCGACGTGGCGCTTGGGCTTGCGCGCAGGCAAAACGGCCGGTTTAACCGCGGGCGCGGGCTGCGGCGTGGGCTGCGGCTTGGGCGGAGAATAGAGCCTGCCTCGCACGTAGCTTAAGGAGCCTTCGCCCTGCTGCTGGGACAAATACGAGTCCGGCGAAGCGGGCATCATGGCCTTTTGGGCCGGGCTCAGCGGCGCCGCCGGTGAAAAGGATTTGGGCGTCTTCGGGGCGGGGATGACGGAACTAGAACCCATCCGTACATAGAGGATCCCCGCCAGCGGGAGAGCAATGGAGATGGCGCCCGCCGCCGCGACATAGAGCACGAGCGTGCGCTTAAGCTTCCGGCGCTTCTCCTCCTCGTCGCTCTCGCCTTCCTCCCACTCCTCGGGCTCTTCGTCGGCCATGAACGTAGTATAACAGCCGCCCGGAGGTTCTTCAAGCGGGCCGCAGGCGCGGCTCTCGTCTCAAGTTTGCAAAAAATCATGTTCTTTGTTATCATTGGTCAATCGGATGAGCGGCTACTATCGTTGGTTGGGCCTTCCCGTCGAGGCGTCCGGCTACGCGCATTCCATCGACGACGGTCTTCTCCTGATTCACGCCGCCATGCTCGCCATTTTCGTCCTCTGGGGCATCTTTTTCGCCTACCTGCTCATCCGCTACCGCCGGAAGGACGGCGTGCCGGCCAAGCGCGACAGCGGCCACGGCGGCTGGGGCAGCCTCGTGCCAGACTTCATCGTCATGGCCTTCGAAATCGGCCTCATCGTTCTCTACGCCATTCCCGTCTGGAGCCGCATCAAGGTGGACGAGCCAATGGGCAAGGTCAACACCATCGACATCGTGGCCCAGCAGTTCGCCTGGAACGTCCACTATCCCGGTCCGGACGGCAAGTTCGGCAAGACGGATCCCAAGCTGGTTTCCTTCACCAATCCCGTTGGGCTTGATCTCAAGGATCCCGCCGCCAAGGACGACATCGTTCTGGCCAACGAGATTCACCTCCCCGTGGGCGTGCCCACCCTGTTCAACCTTTCTTCTCTCGACGTCATCCATGATTTTTCCATCGCGCCTTTCCGCTTGAAGCAGGACATCGTGCCGGGAATGATGATCCCCGTTTGGGTGACTCCGACGCGCATCGGAACCTACGAGCTGTTCTGCGCCCAGCTCTGCGGCTTCGGGCACAGCCTGATGCACGGCCGGGTCATCGTGGAGAGCGAGAAAGACTACCAGGCGTGGCTTAAATCCATGGCGCCGGCCCAAGCAGCCTCCCAGCCGGCCAACAGCGCCAATTCCTTCTAGGACCGAGAATGGAGACCAACCACCATAACCAAAGCTGGATGAAAAAGTACGTTTTCTCCACGGATCACAAGACCATTGGCCTGCAGTACATGTTCACGGCGCTCTCCATGCTGCTCATCGGCTTCATCTTCGTGATGATCATGCGCTGGCAGATCGCGTTCCCCTACGCCCCGATTCCCGTGCTGGGCCGCTGGCTGCCGGCGCGCTTGGCTCCCAACGGCGTGATGACCGGAGCCTTCTATAACTCCTTGGGCGCCATGCACGGCACCATCATGGTTTTCTTCGGCATCGTGCCCCTGGCCGTGGGCGCCTTCGGAAACTACATCGTTCCGCTTCAGATCGGCGCGCCCGATATGGCCTTTCCGCGGCTGAACATGCTCTCCTACTGGCTCTACCTCACCGCTTCGATCCTTCTTCTCTCCTCGTTTTTCCTGCCCGGCGGCGCGGCACAGTCCGGCTGGACCTCCTACCCGCCTCTGGCCGACTTCAACCCGGGGCAAACGGCATGGATCGTGGCGATGCTTTTCGTCATCACCTCGTCGCTTCTGGGCGCCATCAACTTCCTGACCACCATCATCAACATGCGCGCGCCCGGCATGACCTTGTGGCGCATGCCTGTCTTTGTTTGGTCGGAGTTCGTGGCCTCCGTGCTCTTGCTGCTGGCCTTCCCGCCGATGGAGGCGGGCGGCGTCCTCCAGCTGATGGATCGGGTCCTGCACACGAGCTTCTTCCTGCCCAAGGAAGTCATGATTTTCGGCGTCCTTTATAAGGGATCGGGCGGCGGCCAGCCGCTTTTGTGGCAGCACCTGTTCTGGTTCCTAGCCCATCCGGAAGTCTACATCCTGGTGCTTCCGCCCATCGGCATCGTGGCCGAAATCATCGCCAACAACACGCGGCGCCCGCTACACGGCTACAAAATCATCGTCTCCTCGATGCTCTTCATCGGAGCGCTCTCCTTCGTGGTCTGGGCCCACCACATGTTCCTAAGCGGCATGTCGCCCATCCTGGCCAATTTCTTCCTGGTGACCACCATGATCATCTCGGTCCCATCGGTGGCTCTCCTGACCTGCCTCATTTACAGCCTGCACGGAGGCTCCATCCGCTTCAACACGCCCATGCTTTACGCCCTGGCTTTTCTGCCCATGTTCGGCATCGGCGGCTTAACCGGCCTGCCGCTGGGCCTGACGCCGACCGACATCTATCTGCACGACACCTACTACGTCATCGGCCACTTCCACTACATTGTCGTGACAGGCTCCATCATGGCCATGTTCGGCGGCCTCTACTACTGGTTCCCGAAATTCTTCGGGCGCAAGATGAACGACACTTTGGGCCAAATTCACTTCTGGGGCAGCCTCATCTGCATGAACGGGATTTTCTTCCCCATGTTCATTACCGGAATGGCGGGCGAGTCCCGCCGGCTCTGGGTGCCCACGGCGCAGCTCCATGACCTGCCCGTGCAGCATTGGAACGTGGTGAGTTCCGTCTCCGCCTGGGCGCTCTTCCTGTTCCAACTGCCCTTCATCTACAATTTCTTCCACAGCCTCTTCCACGGAGAAAAGACCGTGGAAAATCCCTGGCATGCAACCACGCTTGAGTGGACCTGCCCGTCGCCTCCGCCGCACGGAAACTTCACCAAACCGGTGCGCGTTTACCGCGGCCCCTATGAATACTCCCTGCCGGGCGCCCATAGGGACTGGATCGCGCAGGATATTGAATCGGAGGCTGCGGCATGAGCAGCGAAGCCGCCGTGATGGACGTTCCGCACGTGGGAGCGAGCACGGGCGTCACCAACGCGAAGTTGGGCATTTGGCTCTTCCTGGCCTCCGAGGTCATGCTGTTCTCGACGCTTTTTACCACCTACATCGTTCTGCGGCTGGGCTCCTCATCCTGGCCCCGGGGTTGGAACGTCCTGAACGTTCCTCTGGGAACGGTTAATACCCTGGTCCTCATCACCTCCAGCGTCACCGTGGTCATGGCTTACGCCAAGGCCATCGAACGCAAGAGAGGCCAGTTCAGGCTCTTCATGAGCCTGACCATCGCCCTGGGCGTGCTCTTCCTCATCCTGAAGGGCTTCGAGTGGGGGCAACACTTCCATAACGGCGAGTTCCCTTCGACCAGCATTTTCTTGGCGGCTTACTTCACCATGACCGGCCTCCACGCCCTGCACGTCATCGGCGGGCTCATCACCAACTCAATTCTGCTGTGGCTCAGCGAAACCCAGTGGGACCATCCGCTCTTCATCGGCCGGGTGGAGGCGGCTGGCCTCTACTGGCACTTCGTGGACATCGTCTGGATATTCCTCTTCCCGGCCCTATACCTGTTATGACCACTCAAACGTCGCACGCCGCCGGCGGGCATGCGGCTCCCAACGTCAAGCTTTACATGATTATTTTCGGCGCCCTGGCGTTTTTGACGCTTTTGACGGTGCTGGTCTCCTACATCCACCTGCCGCCCGGCCCCGCCGTCGCCGCGGCCCTCGGCATCGCCGTTGTTAAGTCCTCGCTCGTCGTGCTGTTCTTCATGCACCTCATCAACGAGCGCCCCATCATCTACGGACTTCTGGCGCTGGTTGCTTTTTTCGTCCTTTTCCTTTATCTTTTGCCCATGACGGACACCATCGCCACGTCCGGCCGCCGGCCGGCCCAGGCCGTGACCACGGCGGTGGAGGCGACGCGGTAAAGCCGGCGGACTTTTATGTCGTTGAGAGCGTTCCACATCATTTTCATCGCGGCGTCCTCGAGCGTGATGGCGTTTTTGCTTTACTGGGCCTCCCGCGGTATGGGAGGGGCGCACCCGGCCCTCAAGCTTTGCGCCCAACTGGGCTTGGTGGCGGCGCTGGTGTACCTAGTGTGGTTCATCCGCAAGTACAAGGCTTTAGCATGAGGCTCGCGAGAAGATTCCTCCTGGCGGCCGGAGCCCTTTGCCTGCCCGCGATGGCGTGGCCCTGCGCGGTGTGCTTCGGCGGAAAAGGCGTGCCTGTGGGATTTTATCGCGGGTTCTTCATCGCGGCTATCGTCACCTTGGCGATTACCTTCACCCTCATCGGCGCCATCGTCCGGACCATTTTGAAAATCGAGAAGCACAGGGAAGCGCGGCCGTGAAGGCTGCCCACCGCTTGGCCCAGGCGACCGCCGTGGTCGCGTTTTTACTCATCATCGCCGGGGCGCTGGTCACCTCGACAGGCTCCAGCTTGGCCATTCCGGACTGGCCGCTGGCTTACGGAAAACTTATTCCGCCCATGCGCGGAGGCATCCCTTTTGAGTGGGGACACCGCGTGATGGCCGGCTGCGTGACGCTCTTGACCTTTTTTCTCGCGGGCGTGCTCTGGCGGGTCGAAACGCGCCGCAATATCAGGCTCCTGGCCTTGGCCGCGGCGGGCGGCATCGTCTTGCAGGCGATTTTCGGGGGCATGACCGTGCTTTTGCGCCTGCCGCCGGAACTTTCCATCGCGCATGCCTGCCTGGGCCCCGTGGTTTTCTGCCTTTTGGTCGCGCTGGCTCAGACGACCTCGCCCTGGTACGCCGATCCGGCCACGACGGTCAAGACGCCGTCCTCCGCCAAGTTCAAGAAAATCGGCTGGATTTTCGCCGGCGTCGTGTTCCTTCAGATTCTTTGGGGCGCCATCATCCGGCATATGGGTCAGGCCGTGGGCTTGCACATTCTCTGGGCTTTCGTCGTCCTGGGCATGGCGATTTTCGTGCTGGTGAAAAGCTATCGGCCCAAAATTCCCCAGCTTTCCAGGCCCGCGCTCCTTCTGGTGCATCTGGTCCCGCTGCAGTTCATCCTGGGCTTCATTTCTTTAAAGATCCTTTTCTCCTCGACCTCCAGCCCCGGTTTTGGGGCGGCGGCGGCTTTGACCGCGTCGCACGTGGCCGTGGGGGACTTGATCTTGGCCACGGTGGTGGTTTGGCTTTTGAGGGCGTACAAGACGGCATGAAGGCCTATTTGGAGCTCACCAAACCGCGCATCGCCGTTCTGGTCATGGCGACCGCCGCGGCGGGCTATTTCCTTGCGGGCGGCCACGGCCATCTTCCGGCTTTTTGGGGGCTTATCGCCGGCGTAGGCTTGGCCGCGGCCGGCGCCGGCGCCGGGAATCAGTGCCTGGAAAGCGGCCAGGACGCCTTGATGAAGCGGACCGCCGGGCGGCCCCTGCCTTCGGGACGCCTCGACGGCTCTCGCGCCGCCGTCGCCGCCGCCGTTTTGAGTTTGTCGGGATTGGCCGTGGTCGCCTTAAGCGCGGGGCTCGTGCCCTTCCTGCTGACCGCCTTGACGCTGGTCGTCTACCTCGGAGCCTACACGCCGCTCAAGCGCGTCACGCCGCACAGCACGTGGTTCGGCGCCGCTGCGGGCGCCGCGCCGCCGCTTATCGGCTGGGCCGCGGCCTCCGGAGGCGCGCTTCCTTTCCGCGCCTGGGTCCTGTTCATGATCCAGTTTCTGTGGCAGATTCCTCATTTTTTATCCTTGTTCTGGATGTACCGCGAGGATTACAGGAACGCGGGTTTCAAGGTCGTGACGGTCGTCGATCCGGACGGCGGGCTCACCGCTTTCCAGATCGCGATGCACACCTTCACCGTGCTCCTGGCCAGCCTTTTGCCCGTATTCTGCGGCATGGCGGGCGTCGGCTACGGCATCGGAGCCTTGATTTTGAGCGCGTTCTATCTGGCGCTCGGCATGCGGGCAAGCTGGACTCTGGCGGCGGACGATACGCGAAGGCTTTTCTTGGCGTCGCTGGCGTACCTGCCCCTGCTTTTCGGGATGCTTTGGCTGGGAGGAGCCTAGAACCATGCGGATTAGACATCTTTTTATTTTTGCGGCGGCCGCGTGCGCTTTGGCCGCCTGCCAGGAGAAGTCCCTGACCGAGGCGCAGAAAGGTCAGGCGTATTTCAACGCCCTTGGCTGCAGGAGCTGCCACCAAATCGGCGATTCCGGCGGCACCTACGGCCCCAACTTGACCTACGTCGGCTTCCGCAAATCGCCGCAGTGGCTCGATTTGTGGCTGAAGGATCCTCATGCGTGGCGGGCCAAGACCGTCATGCCGAATTTCCACCTGTCCGACTCGGTGCGCGCGGCTTTAGTGGCCTATCTGTCCGAGCAGAAGGGTCAGGGGTGGCCTACGGACGCGGATAAGCCTTGGAACGCGCCCGGCTTGAAGGACAACCCCATCGCGCGCGGGAAGATGATCTTCAACAAGGTGGGCTGCGTCGCCTGCCACGGCGTCGGCGGCGTCGGCGGCTACCCCAACAACAACGTCGTCGGGGGGCTCATTCCGTCTTTGACCAAGGTCGCCGAGGGCTACAGCAAAGAAGAGCTCATCCACAAGATCCACGACGGCGTCGTCCCGACGCCCATGGACCCCAGCCAGCCGGCGCCCATGATCCACATGCCGCCGTGGGGCCAGGTTCTGAGCAAGGGCGAGATCACGGACCTCGCGGACTACCTGATTTCGCTCGATCCGAACGCCCAGAGCGGCTCCAGCTCCGGCGGCTTCTAAAACCGGCCGTAAAAAATCCCCGGCGCTGGGCAACCAGCGCCGGGGAATAGACGGAAAGCCAGTCTGGCTATCTCGCCTTCGCCTTGGAGACCTTCTCGACGACGAAAGCCTGGATTCCGCCGCGAGACTCCAACTTGCCCGTGACCTCCACGGTTTTCGCGGCCATTTTGCGGACCTGCTCGTAGGCATTGGTCTTCCCGGCCAGCAGGTAGGCGCGGCCATCCGCGGTTAAAAGGCCCGCGGGCGCTCCGTTCTTGAGGCAGGCTCGCGCGCACATCGCGTGCTTCGCCCCGTGGGCGTCTGCGGCGAGGTAGCAGTTAAGGTCCAGGACCTCGCCCCGCAGGGTCGTCATGGCGCCATTGGACATTTTCATGCCCGACATCCCCGCGGCATGGACGACGGCTCCGGTTCCGAAGGTTCCGGCCAGGACGGCCAGAATTGCGGCTAGCGACAGTTTTTTCATCAGTGTATCCTCCTAAGACAAGCTCATTTTATCAAATTGTGAATTAGCGGAGGGCTGCGCCTCTTCGCGCCTCGGCCGCCAGAAAGGCGTCCAGCGCCGGATCCAAATCCTCCCCGCGCCGTCCGGCCCAGAGACGCAGGGATTGCGCCCGAGCGTCGAATTCGCGTTTCGCGGCTCCCGCCGGGAGAATCGCGGCCAGGCGCCGGTAGAAAATGGCGGCCCAAGCGTTGAGCGCGGGATCTAATATGGATAAACTGGTTTTCGCCGCCCCTTTAGACGCGGGACGATCCCGCAAGGCGGCGCCGTGGAGAACGGCAAGATTTTTTTCCATGCCTTGGGCCAGAGCGAGGGCGCGCGCCAAGGCGGCCGGGCTACCGGAGGCGCCGTATTCGGACAAGAAGGCGAGCCCCAGATTCGTTTCGTCCGCCAGATCGCAGGACAATCCATGCGGCTGGGCGAGTTCATGCCTGGCGCATCCGTTCTTGATGCCCTCGCGCCACCAGCGATCAAGGGTCCGTTCGGCTTGCCGGACGGCGCGCGGCCCGGCAATTGCGCGGTTATCCAGGACGGCTTGGGCCATGAGGCCGTTGTCGGCGGCGAAGAGGCGCCGGTCGACGCGCGGGAGGCCGAGGGCGCACCGCCGCTTGTCCGGCAAGGAAAAATAATAGGATCCTTTGAGGAGGACGCCGCCCGGCTCTTCGAGGTCGGCGGCTTGGCTTGAGGCGTATCCGCCCCGCGGGTCGGCCAGGAACTCATCCACGTACGCGACGGTTCTTTCGGCGGCCTGCGGGTCGACGGGAGCCAGCGCTTCGACGGCCCAGGCTTGCTCTTCTAGGCGCTTGCCCGTGGCGGGATGAGTCCAGCCCGGGCCTCGGGCGTAGCGGTAGAAGCCGCCCCATTGCGGATCCTCCAAGCGCAGGGCGGCCGCGGCGCCCTCTCGCGCCATGTCGCGGGCCCACGGATAAGTGGTCTTCTCGAGCAGGCTGATTCTCTCAAAAAACGGGAACAAGGGGATGCTTGCATCGGTTTCCGACGCCGGGCTCCAGAGCGCGGCGATGCGGCGCCGGAGCGATTGGGAGTCCGTGGGCGTATCCTGAATTTTCCGATTCTCCGCGGCCCTGGCTTTTTCGCTTTGCCTCGCCCAGCGCGAGGCGGCTTCGGGGCGCTTGCGGTAGGCCTTCAGAATTTCCGACGTCCACTCGCGGAAAAGCGCAGGCGTCATGGCGGATCCCTCGGCGAGCGGGGCGCCCGAGGGCAGGAGAATGTCCAGCGCGGGCCAGGCGCGAGGAGGGTAGCGCCGCAGGAGATCGGGCCGTTCATCCGCGTCGACGCGAATGGGGAC
Source organism: Elusimicrobiota bacterium (assembly GCA_027451985.1). Lineage (GTDB taxonomy): Bacteria > Elusimicrobiota > Elusimicrobia > UBA1565 > UBA9628 > JAGWJU01. The sequence continues at coordinate 19,339 of DAIDHS010000027.1, read as the reverse complement.
GAAATTCTTCGCGACAAAAGACGCGGTTCCAGAATCGGCCCAGAGGGTCTGATCGGTTTGAGTCGAGGCGTGCGACCAGCGTGCCGCGATGTCTAGCAGAATCAAGCGATTGGATTTTTTAGCCCGGGCGAACGCTGCCGGTGTCCAGGCATTCCAAGGCACGAGGTCGGGCCGCAGCCTTTCGATTCGAGGTGAGAGAGGCTGCGCCGAGCCGAAGCCGTAGAATAAGGAGGGGAGGCTGCCCGTGCTGAAAGCCAAGTAGGCCGCGGCCAAACCCATGGCCAGGAGAAAAGCGCCCAAAATCATCATGACTTTCCGATGAACGTCCTTTGGATCGGCCATGGTCAGCGTCCGCCTTGAGCGAGCCGGCGCTCGAGTTCCGGTGCGCCGTGAATGGGGGCTTCGCAGGCGAAATTGTCGCAGAGGTACGCGGATGGGCGCTCCTGCGGCGCGTAAGGCTTAGTCTGCGGCAAAACGGCAGAAAGTTTTGCGGCGTAGGAATCGTTTATTTCAAGCACCAGGGAAAAAGGCAGGAAACTCCGTCGGAGAAGGCGGCTCATGGCATTAAATTCGGGCGAGCCTTCTTTCCCCGAGAGAATCACCTGCCGCCCGGGCTTGAGGCGGCGCGCCGCAGCCGAGAGCATTACGGGCAAGGCCAGCGGCTGCGCGCGCAGCCGCGCGGAAAAGGCCCGCAGCACGGTGTCGGCGGTCGTGAGGAATTCCGGGCGGCCGGTGAGCTCGTGAAGCCGGAGCGCGTTGAGGACGGAGACGGAGCTGGCGCAGGGCTCCACGTTGTCCGCGTCCTCCAAAACGCGAAAGAGAATCTCAGGGCCGGCATGGCGCGCGGTCATGTAAAAGCCTCCCGGCTCGGCCCAAAAATCTCTTTTTTGCTCCTCAAAGAGCTGCTCCGCCCAGGCAAGCCATCGCCCGTCGCCGGAGGCGATGAACAAGTCCAACAAGCCCTGAATGAGGAAGGCGTAGTCGTCCGAGGTGGCCAAGACGGCGCATTCGCCGCCGGCCCAGCGGCGGTGGAGCGCGCCGCGGGGGCAGAGCTTCCCCCGGATGAAGTTTGCCGCGGCGGCGGCCGCCGCGAGATAGCGCTGGTCCTCTAATATCCGGCCGGCTTGGGATAGAGCGGAGACGGCCAGGCCGTTCCATGCGGTCACGATTTTTTCATCGCGAGACGGCCGGGCGCGGCTATTTCTGGCGGCCAGGAGCTTTGCTTTCGCCGTTTCCAGCCGCGCCGACACGGCCTCAGGCTCAAGTTTGAATCGCGAGCCGAGTTCGTCTAAGGCCGCGGCCTCGTAAAGGACGTTCTTGCCGCGCAGCTCTCCATGAGGATCGGAGACGGCGTTTCCATCCGCCGCGACGCCGTAGCGTGCGCAAAAGAGTTCCGCGTCTTGGCCCAGCAATTTCCGGATTTCCTCCTGAGTCCAAAGATAAAAGGCGCCCTCCTCCTTTTCGTTTCCGCCGGTTGAAAGGCTGTCGGCGTCCTCGGCGCAAAAAAATCCGCCTTCGGCGTGGCGCATGTCGCGGAGAAGATAATCCAGGACGGCTCTCGCGGTCTTTTCGAACCTCGGATCATTCGTGATTTGAAAGGCCTCCAGGAAGTTGAGCGCCAACTGGGCGTTGTCGTAGAGCATCTTCTCGAAGTGAGGCACGCGCCAGCGCCCGTCGGTCGAGTAGCGGTGGAAGCCTCCTCCGAGATGGTCGAAAACGCCGCCGGCGGCCATCCGATCAAGGCTGAGAAGGGTCATGTCGAGCGCCTTTCGCTCGCCGGTCAGCGACCAGAAGCGAAAGAGGAAATGCTGGTTGACGGGAAGGGGAAACTTCGGCGCGCCTCCGAAGCCTCCGTCTTCCGGATCGAAGGATGACGCGTATGATTCGAACGCCGCCCGCAGCAAGGGAAGGCGCGGCAAATCATCTTCGGTTGCTTCGGGGACGGCGGAAGAGCGCAGGGCTTCGGTTAGGCGGCTCGCGTCCTTCCGTAAATCATTTTCGTTGGTCCGCCAGAGCGCCGCGATCCTTTTGAGCAAATCGGGAAATCCCGGCATACCCCAGCGCGGTTCGGGGGGAAAATAAGTGCCGCCGAAGAATGGCTTGAGTTCGGGCGTCAAAAAGACGCTCAGCGGCCAGCCGCCCTGTCCGGCCATGGCTTGCACCGCCGACATGTAGACGCGGTCGACGTCGGGCCGTTCCTCGCGATCAAGTTTGACGGGAACGAAGTGGTCGTTGAGAATTTTCGCGGTCGCGGGATCCTCGAAACTTTCCCGTTCCATCACGTGGCACCAATGGCAGGTGGAGTAGCCGATGGACAGGAAGATGGGTTTGTTCCCCGACCGGGCCGCGGCAAAGGCCTCTTCTCCCCACGGCCGCCAATCCACCGGATTCCCGGCGTGCTGAAGCAGATAAGGACTTTTCTCGGAGGCGAGACGGTTGGGCATGGGTGTTGGGGCCTGGGGCGGCGCTTGAGAAAGTATTGTACAATCATCAGCGAGCAGCGCACAAAGCCGGGGTAGCTCAACGGTAGAGCAATCGCTTCGTAAGCGATAGGTTGTGGGTTCGAATCCCATCTCCGGCTCGCTTTTGACGTCCTTCTGAGCATGAAACGGGCCCAGATATTTCTTTACGTCCTCTGCTTCCTGGTCGCGCCTCTTATTTTCTTCACCAACCTCACCCGCAATCCCTACATCACCCAGATTGTCATCCTAAACATGGCGCTGCTTTTCGCCGCGGGCCTGACCGCGGCGCGGGGCGCGGCGGAGGGCGTCCTGCCTTGGCCGCGAACGCCCATGGACGCGCCTATGGCGGGCTTGATTCTGGCCTCGATTCTGAGCACCATCATCGGCTACTATGGCCACGCCGCCTTCTACCGGCCGGCCATGATCAGTCAGGCCGCCACGGCGTACTTGTTCCTGGGAACCAACGTAATCATTCCGTTTTTTCTGTCCGCCGTTTTGTTCCAAAGCACGCGCCCGGGCGACACGGAGGTCGAGATCTGGGGATGGGTCGCCGTCATTCTTCTTTGGAGCGCGCTTTGGCTGGGTTTCCCGGCGATGCGGCCGCCCGACGCTCCGGCTACGGACATTTGGGGCCAGTTCTGGAGCGGCTACGGGGCGCTGATTTGGGCGGCCGGCGTCGCCGGCGCGTTCTGGCTTTGCCGCAAGAACCGCTGGATCGACTATCTCCACCTCGCCTTGGCCGCGGGCTTCATTGCGTCCATCTACGGCATCTTCCAGTACTTCAACATGGAGTTCATCTGGCCTTATACCCTTAATCCTTACGGCGGCCGCTCGGTCTCCACGTTCGGCAATCCCAACTTTCTTTCTTCCTTCAACGTCGTGCTTCTGCCCATCGCGGTCATGCTCTACGCGAGAGCCGATGGCGCCAAACGCGCGGTCTACGCGACCGTGGCCTTGGCCTTGGAGGCGGCGCTCTTGTGCAGCCTGACCCGCTCCTCTTGGCTTGGGGCGGCCGTGGCGCTCTCCATCCTGCTGCTTTCGCGCGAATTCCGCCAAGCCGTTTCCAAGGATCCCCGGCCCTTCGGCTTTCTCTTCGGCTTGGCCGCGATGATGGCCGTTTTCTGGCCGGAAAGCGCGATTTCCACGGGTTATCGCCTGAGCGCCGTAGGCCGCTTCCTCGAGCTTGGGCGGGCCTTGGACAAGCACAAGATTTATTCTCCGCTTTACCAGCGCGCCCTTATCTGGATTTGCGCCTGGTTCATGGGCAAACAAAACCCGCTGACCGGCCAAGGCTTCGGTTTCTTCGAGCTTTTCTATCCCTTCTATCAGGGTCCGATTCTCATCTCCGTTCATTTCCTGAGAGGCCTGCGGACCCACGCCAACAACGCTCACGACGAGATTATGGAGTACTGGTCGCAAATCGGCATCTTGGGAGTGGGGGTTCTATTTTGGATGTGGACCACGTTTTTTCGGGCGGCCAGGACGCATTTCGAATCGAAGCGCCGCGAGAGTTGGATTTTCGCGGCGGGCGCGGCCGGAATCGCCGGCATGCTCATCGACAACCTTCTCAACGTCTCTCTTCACTTCGCGGTTCCCGCGTTTCTCTTCTGGTGGGTGGCCGGACTGGTGATGGCGGCGTCAACGGCGGCGGAGCGGCCCCGGACCATTCCTTTTGGCGCCGCCTGGAAGCGGGCGCTGGGAGCCGTCGCGGCCGCGGCGCTTTTCGCGACCAGTTGGTATTGGGTTAAGACCTGGAACAGGGAGGTCCGGTATTTCGCCGGCTTCAAGCTCGATCGCTTGAACGACTCCGCCGGCGCCGTCGCGCAACTGGAGAGGGCCCGCTCATGGGGGCCGCGCGAGGTCAACATGCTCTACGAATTGGGCAATGCCTACGACAAGGCCCAGCGCTACGGAGCCGCGCGCCAAGCCTACCTGGAAGCTCTCTGGTCCAACGCCGGTTACGACGAGATTTACTACAACATCGGCGCAGTGGACAGTTCGCGCCTCGGTAAAGACGACGAGGCATTCAAGTTCCTGCGCGCATCGCTCTTCATCAATCCCTTGTCGCAGCCCGCCTACAGCCTGCTCAGCGATTTGTATCTGCGCGATCCGGCGCATCACTGGAACGACGCCGTCTCCGTTCTGCGCCAAGCGGTGTCGATTTATCCATTGTCGCCTGACTACTGGAATAATCTGGGCTATCTCTATACTCTGCACAAGCAGTACGGCCAAGCCGAAGACGCCTATTCTCAGGCCTTGGCCATCAACCCGGATTTGCAGATCGCCCGCCATAATTTGAGCGCCTTGGTGCGCCAGGCGCGCCAGCCCGAACCGGCGGTTCTTAAGGGCCTTGATATGCTCAACGAGCTCAAGCGCCGCATCGCCGCCAGGAACATGTCCGACCAGACCGTCGCGCTGGCGCAAAAAACCGCGGAACTGCTTCCTCACGCGGCCGACGCGAAATTTCTGCTGGGAACCCTCCTTCTTGCCCGCGGGCGTCCTCAAGAGGCCATCGCGCCCTTGGAAGACGCTCTTCAGGCCGCGCCGGGCAATGAAACCGTCTCCTTAAACCTAGCGGAGGCGTACCGGGAAGCGGGACGCCTTGGCGACGCCGCCAACCTCTGGCGCGGCGTCTTGTCCAGGGATCCGGGAAATCAAGTCGCGCAGCGGGGCCTTGAATCGATCCAGGGCGCATTTAAATAAGCCCGCATTGTAATAATTCAGCAATCCGTAATCCCTATATAATCTATACCTTCCGCGCCGCGCAAACGGCGCGGGGCGCGCTCATGCAGAGAACATGGCTTGTCGCATTATTTACGGTCTTGGCGGCCGCCCTTGTTTTCGTTCCGGCTCAGGCGCAAATGGGGTCTTTCGCCGGGGCCCAGGCGCCGACGTCTGCGACGGCGGGCATGAGCGAGGAAATGAAGCAGGCCATCCGGGCCTACAAAAAGGGGGATGATTTGACGGCAATGGACGGGTTTATGGATATTCTGACCAACGGCGTTCCATCGGAGCGGACGATGGCCAACGAATATCTCAATCTGCTGACCCGGCGCATGGACTTGAAGGCTAGGCAAGGCGTCGTGGGCGAGCCGCAGAACGCCGTCGTTCCGGAAGGGAGCGGCGAGTCGGCCTCTTCATCGTCCGAAGGTTCCGCCCCGGCGCCGTCGGCGGCTGCGTCTGGAATGTCCGGCAACGGCGAGGGAATGAGCAAGGCTCTGATGGAGCGGGAAATCAAGGTCAAAATCGGGAGCATGGCGCAAAAGAGCTTGGACAAGCTGCGCGCCGTCAATGGCGTCAAAATCATTGTCGGGCCTGACGGGAACCCGCAGGCGGTGGGGCTGCCGACGGCGGTTCTGTTCGGAGATGGAATCAATTTTAAAAAGGGCGCCGACGCTGTGATCGGGCCGCTGACCGATCTCGTTTTCGCCTTGGGAAACGCCCAGGTCCAGATTCTTCCTCAGGGCGCGCCTTTAGGCGAGGCGAAGATCATCGACATGCGCCGCGCCATGGGAGTCTCCTCGGCTCTGTATTCCGCGGGAATCGCTCCGGATCGCATCAACGTGAATCTTTTGAACTCCCAGGTGAGCGTGCCCGACGCCATCCAGAGCTTCGACGGCGTTATTCTTGTTTTCGTCTACGACCAGTCCTTGCAGCTCAACAGCGGCGCGGTGGGCGCCGAGGACGGTCCGCCCTTGTCCCTAGGCGTCGATCCGGCGAGTTTCCGGGCGGATCAAGGCGGGGGAAGCATCATCGAGTTCTCCGTCGAGGAGCCTCCGGCCGGCATCGCCTCCTGGGAGTTCCAGCTGCTGAAGGTGGACGAGAACGGCTCGGGCGGCCTTACGCCCATCGAGCGCGTCATGGGGGATAGCCCGGTTTTCCATCAGATTTACTGGAACGGCCATAAACGCTATTTCGGAGCGGCCTACGCCCCGGGGCGCTACGAATGCGTCTTGATCGCCACGGACGGCAAGAACAGGCGCAGGGTCCTGCACCGGTGGATTACCATTTTGCCTCCTCCGGTCTCGGCAGCGCCGGCACCCATGCCCATCGCGGCGCCCGCCCGGGCCGCGGCCGCGGGCGCCCCGTCGCCCGATTGGCCCGGCCGCGCCCCGGCCGCCGCGTCCTTGATTGTCGATAGGCCAAGCCTTCACTGGATCCAGATCGCCAAAAGGGAAAAGCCCGGGCGAAAGAAAGCGCGCAGGCATGTTCGCCGGCCCAAGATTTTGATTCGCAAAAAAACGGCTTCCGGACCGCCGCGCTACGACGTGGGCTTCAGCCAGGGGAGCTATCAGCTCGATTCAAAATACGAATCAATGGTCGGGAGAATCGCGGCCGCCGCGGCCGCGCACCCCGCCGAACATCTGGCCATCACGGGCTATGCCGCGTCTTCGGAGGCCAATGCCGGCCAACTGGCCCGCCAGCGCGGGCAGATTGTCGCGAACCTTTTGATTAACCGCTACGGAGTGGATCCGTCCCGCCTTAAAGTCTCTTCGAGCGTGTCGGACGCCGCGCGGGCTCAGGCGAGCGTGGAATTCTCCAAATGAACTCCCCGGACATCGAAAGCCTCATCACCCAGCTGGCCTTCGGCAAAACGACGCCGAGCAACCTTCCCGTTCTGGGGATGCTCGTCAGCCAGGACGCCGTTTACCTGGCGGAAACGGCGTCGGAGGCCGAGGGGAAACTGGAGGTCAGACATCTCGTGCGCGTGCCCATTTCGGTCAACGCGAAAAGCGACGCGGAGTTGAAGGCGTCTCCGACCGCGGGCGCGGCCATAGACAAGGATTTTTTAGCCGCGAACTCCAAGGCCGCCGAAATCCTCCGGCAATCCTTGTCCCAGCCCGGATGGGGGACGAAAAACGTCGTCATCAGTTTGTCGCACCAGCTGAGCATCCTGCGCTACTTCATCGTGCCGCCGATTGAGAGGAGGTTTTGGAAAACGGCCATCCCGCTCCAAGCCAAGAAATATATCCCGCTTCCCTTTGAGACCTTGAGCCATGATTTCCAGGTGTTTCCCGCCGCGCCCGACGCCGCGAAAAACCCGCGCAACGGAGTGCTCTTCGGAGTGGCGGCGAAAAATAGCTTGGCGAAGGTCGTCGGTTTCGCGAAAGCAGTCGGTCTGCAGCCCATGGGAGTGGAAATGGCCTGCCTTTCGGCGCTTCGCTTCTGGACCAAGGCACGCCGAACTGAAAAGACGGATCTCTGCTGCTGCGTCCACTTCGACGGAGGCAGCATCAGGATCATCCTGGCGGACAAGGGCGTCCCCGTGTTTTTTCGGGAGGTTTTTCTGGGAGCCCAGGCGTCTCTTCAGGATCAGCGCCGCCTGGATCTGGAGGGCTGCGTGGCCTTCGCCCAAAAGCAGCTGGGAATCGGGAACGTCGAGACCGTGTTAGTGAGCGGAAGCGGGGCGCCGCTGGAGAATTGGCGGGACGCCTTCGCCAAGGAGCTCGGGATCAAGGCCGTCATCTGCGACGAGGCCGCCCCTTTGGGGCTCAAGCAGGGCAGTTGGGACGGCTACGCCGCATTAGGGGCGTCTTTGAAGTTCATGGCGCCGTCGCCCGTTTCCCTGGATTTGGCCAAAATGGGGAAGATTGGCGAAGACGAGGTTCGGACGGCGCGAGCGATTCTGGGGGTTTCCCTTCTCGCCGCTTTCTGGTTCACCGCCGTAGGCGTGTTTCATTTCTTCTCCTATCGCTTGCAAGCGTCCCAGCTCGGACGTTACCGGGTCAGCCCCGAGATCAACGCCGTCCTGGGCGGCAAGTCCGAGGCGGATATTTCCGCGATGCTGGACTCCATGCGCAAGCAGTTGACGGCTCTGCAAAGCGTGTCCGCGGGAACTGCGCCTCTATCGGCCATCCTCAAGGACATCGGAGACGGAATTCCCAAAGGCGTTTGGGTCACCAATATCTCTTATGCCAATGCGCCCATCGGCGCGTCTCAAGACGGGTACGGCGGCCAATCCCAAGGGCCGCGCCTCGATCTCCAGGGGGACAGCCAAGCGGCCTCTCCAGTCGATGAGCAGAGCGCCATTTATCAGTTCCGCGACAATTTGAGCGCCTCGCCCGCGGTGGGGAAGGTTTTCAAGCAGATTCAAATCAGCATCCAGGCCCAGGCCCAATATGCCGGCATGGCGGCTGGGGAATCGGGGGCGCAGGTGATGGCGTTCACCCTAAGCGCCAGATCTCGGAAAAGCGAATGAACATCGACATCATGTCGCTGCTTAGGCGCGCCGTTTCGGCGCTTCAAGAAGAGGCGCAAATCGCGACGGCGACTCTTAAGGACAAGGGCTGGCGGCGCTTCTCCCGAGCTCTCGTCGCGGGAGTCGCTTTCGTTTTGGCGGCGTATATTCTCGTCTATTCTCCGGCCAGCGCCAAACTTGAGAGGATCGGGGAAAGGATTTCTGAGGCTAAATCCGAATATCAATCGGCCGACTCCTACGAGTCCTTGAGCGACGGCTTGAACGCGCTGTATTCCCGCATGCCCCTAAAGCAGAAAAGCGACTGGCTCAATACCTCGGTCCTTGATTGCATGGAAAAAGAGGGAGTGACCGCGGATTCCATAGAACCCAAGGAGGAGGCGGACGCGCCGGACTCCCTGGTGCATGAGACGCTGACCGTCACGACGGAAATGAACTACGCGCAGCTTCTGGCCGTTCTCAATCGGATCGAACACCTGCGGCCCGCCGTCGACATCTCCTCGCTTCAAGTGAAGAAGGAGGATCAATCCATCCTGTACAACCAGGTAACTTTGCAGATTGAGGCGCTCATCCCCTCTCGGAGGTTCACGCCGTGAGGCAAAGCTTCTGGGGTTGGGCGCTTTTGGCGGCCGCCTTGGCAGTCCCCGCTTTCCTGTTCTACCGTTGGCGGGAGGGGATGCAGGGCGGCCAAGCCGCCGCGATTTCCGTGATTGCCCGCAGCCGCATGCCCGCAGAAGGGCTTTTCGGCAGATCTCCGCAGCAGGCTAAATTTCAAAATCCTCTTGATCCTTCGCTCGCGCGGGGACAGGCCTCTCCCGCACAAGCCGGGGGCGCCGGCATTCCCATGAGTCCGCCCACCCCCCGGTCCGCGGCCGAGGCGAAGGCGGTTCCTCGATCTCCGGCCGATGCGCAGCCCCTAGCCCCGGCTCAAAAGGCGCCCGTATCCCTCGCCGTCTCGCGGAGCACGGATTCGGCGCCGGCCAGCTACGCCATCCATGTGGCGCGGGATCCGATGCTTTCTCCCGCGGATTTCGAGAAGCTGCGGAAGATGGAGCTCGAGCATGAGCGAGAGGAATGGCTTCGCCTTCATCCTCCGAAAAAAATAAAAAGGAAAATTTATCGGCCGCCCATCGAATCCATGGTTCATTTGATGGGCATTATTGTCGTGCAGGGCAACGCGCAAGCGATTGTTAATGGCAACCCGGTGGGAGTCGGCGGGCGTATCGGCAAAATCAGGATTCTTAGGATCACTAAAGATTCCGTCGTTTTCGGATACGGAAACAAGACGTTCGTGAAGAGCATGGGCAAATGAATCGAGGAGGCTTTCGTATGAGACAGCGCGGACAGTCCATCAAGTTTTTGGGCCTTGCAGCCGCTTCTTTGCGCAGAGCGCTGCGTCAAGCGCCTTGCGCCGCTGAAAAGGCGTCGGTGATCCTGCTTTGCGCGCAGATGATCCTTGCGTTTGCCGCGCCCGCCTGGGCGCAGCGGCGCGATGCTGAGCCGGAAATCAATCCGCAGTTCTCCCAACAGGATCAAAGCGCGCAGCAGCAGGCGGATTCCATGGAAGGCTCCCCGGTGGGCGGCCAGCCGCTGCCCGGCGCGGCTTCGTCCGCGTATTCCTCCGCTCCGCCGCCGTCCATTCAGGTCGGCCAGGATCTTTCCGCCAGCGCGCCGGCGCCCGCGGCGCCGACGTCCCCGCTGGATAAAATCGTCAGCGTTCGATTAAAGGGCGCTCCGCTGGCGACATTCTTGCAGACCATCTCCGCGCAGTCAAACGTCAATTTCATCATCACGGAGGGCCTGGAAAGCCGTACGGTCACCGTATTTTTGCAAAAGGTCACCGTCCGGGAGGCGCTGCAGGTCCTTCTGGAGCTCAAGGGGCTGACGTACCAGCAGGTGGGCCACAGCAACACCTACATCGTCATGCCGCGCTCGAAGGCGATACCTAATCTCATCACGCGGATCTACACGCTCTCCTATATTCCGCTCATCCCCATCGAATCAATCAGCGCGGAGCAGGCGAGCATTACGCCCGGCGCAACGGGAGGGGGCATGTCGAGCGGCCTTCCCTCCGGGCAAAGCGGCGGCCCGTCTTCGTCCGGATCGTCTAACGGCTCCGGCAGCACGATCATGGCTTCGGAGGGCTGCAGCGGCAGCAAGCAGGGGGCAGGGGCAGGTCAGCAGGGCCAGCAATCCAGCATCCCCATTCTCGGCATCGTCTGCAGCGTGCTTTCGCAGTCGGGCCACGTGGAGGTCGATCCGCGCACAAATTCGCTCATCGTGACCGACATTCCCGAGGTGTTTCCCCAGGTCGAGCAGATTATCAACGCGCTCGACAAAAAGACGAGCCAGGTGATGATCGAGGCCCAAATCGTGGAGATCGACTCGAACAAGGAAAACGATCTGGGCATTAGTTGGGGAGGGAGCAACGGAGAGCTCGCCAGCTTCACCGGAGGAGAGCGGGATACGAGCTTCCCCATGGTTTTGCCGAGCAACTTGTCCGCGGTCAGGTTCCTCGATCCGGTGGCCAACGTCATCAGCAGTCTGGGCACGCAAAGCGCGGCCAGCACTTCCGGGGGATCCAGCACTAGCGGATCGTCCAGCCTTCTCAACACCCCCTTGCTGGGCAGCAACGTCATGACCAGCGTGCTGAATTTGACCTCGCTCCAGGTGATTCTCCATGCGCTGGTGTCTCATTCCGAGGCGCGTTTCCTTGGCAAGCCGAAAATCCTGACGCTGAACAACAAGCCGGCCATCATCCAGACCGTGGACAACCAGGCGATCTTCGTGCCGCCGAACCCCACGGGCGTCAGCGGCGCGACCGTGGTTCCGGTCACGCCCGAGCGCGTCAACACGGGCCTGACCTTGGTGGTGACCCCGCAAATTAACAGCGACGACTACATCACCATGGCCGTGCAGCCTATTTTCACGAACGCGGAGAGTTCCGCTCTGACCACCGCCACCCAGCCCGTTTTCGACCCAATTACCCGCAGCGCTTCGACCATGGTGCGGGTGAAAAACGGCCAGACGCTGGTGGTGGGCGGGCTGCTGCAATCCACCGAGAACAAGACCGTGCGCAAGGTGCCGTTTTTGGGCTATATTCCCCTTATCGGATGGCTCTTCACCGACACCTCGTCCTCGCGCATCAACTCGGATTTGGTGATCTTCATCACGCCGACCATCGTGAACGATTAGGCGCCCGGAGGCTTTGCCAGTTCGCTTGACTTTTCAGCGCAAGCGGGTATACTTCATCTAGAATGGCACGAATGAGCGAGAAGGCTCACGTGGGGGACATGCTTGTCTCCAGCGGCATCATTAATGAGGACCAAAGGGCCAAGGCGCTCAGGCTTTCCCAGGAGTCCCGGGTTTCTTTCGGCGACGCCCTGCTCAAGCTGGGGTTTTGCGACGAGGATTCCATCGCCATCGCCTATTCCAAGCTCCTTGGCCTCCCTTACGCTTCCAGGGAGAACCGGATTCTCAAGGTGGAAAGGTCCCAGAACCTGGACAAGCTTATTTCCGAGGACTATGCCCGAGAGCATCTCATCCTGCCGCTTTTTCTCGACGATAAGATTTTGGCCATCGCGATGGTCGATCCGGACAACATCATGTTGCGCGACAACCTGCGCATTATGACGGGCTGCGAGATACAGCCCTTCGTTACGACCAAGACGCAGATCATCAAGGTCATCGACGATTTCTACCAAGCGGGTGGAACCAAACTCATCGAACAGACGATCAACAAGGATGCCGCGGCGGCGGCGGCGGCTCCGCAGGTTCTAGACGAGGTCGGCGCCGCCGCCGCGGAACGCATCGATTTGGATCAATCCCGGGCTGCAATCGGGGACGATCAAGTCGTTAATTTCGTCAACGCGGTCTTAAAGCAGGCCGTGGCGGAGCGATGCTCGGACATCCATCTGGAAAACTATGACGAGCGGGTCATCCTGCGCTTCCGCATCGACGGCATCCTCTACGAGCGCATGTCGCCTCCGCAGAAGGCCTTCATGGCCATCGTCTCACGCATCAAGATTCTCTCGAGCCTCGACATCGCCGAGCGCCGGCTGCCCCAGGACGGGCAGTTTTCCTTGAAGGTCCAGAACCGGCCCATCGACGTCCGCGTCTCCATCTGTCCGACGGTCTACGGGGAGAAGGTGGTCATGCGCCTCTTGGACAAGGCGGCCGTGGATTTAAACATTGACAAGCTGGGCTTCGACGCGAGGCAGAAGCAGGACTTCCTGGCCGCCTCGCAGATGCCGCACGGGCTCATCTTCCTGACGGGCCCCACCGGATCGGGAAAAACCACGACGCTTTATTCCGTCCTCAACACGATCCGGACGCCCGCCCTGAACTTCATGACCATCGAGGACCCGGTCGAAATCAAGGTCGAGGGCTTGAACCAAGTCCAGGTGCGGGCCAACATCGGGCTGACTTTCGCCGCGGCGCTGCGCTCGTTCCTGCGCCAGGATCCGGACGTCATCCTGGTCGGAGAGGTTCGCGATCAGGAGACGGCGCAGACCTGCTTGCGCGCGGCCCTGACCGGACACTTGGTTCTTTCCACCCTGCACACCAACGACGCCTTGTCGAGCGTGGTGCGCCTCATTGATCTGGGCATCGAGCCTTTTTTGCTTTCCAGCAGCCTTTTGTTGACTGCGGCGCAGCGCCTGGTGCGCGTGCTTTGTCCGGCGTGCAAGGTTCCTTACAAGCCGAGTCCCCAGGAGTTGGAGGTCTGCTTTAAGGAATCCCTGTTGCCCAACCCGCCGAATCCTCAATCCGTTACGTTTTACAAAAAGCGCGGATGCGAAAAATGCATCAGGACGGGCTACATCGGCCGGCGGGCTCTTTACGAAGTCTATCGCATCAATGAGCAGATGCGGGAAGTCATCTACAAATACGGCGGTGATTTGTCACGGCTCAAGGCCATCGCGGCTCAGTCGGGCATGTGGAACATGCGGGCCAGCGGCTGGCGCAAGGTCTTGGAAGGAACCACGACTACCGAAGAGGTTCTGGGGAGCACGACCCTTGAGTAGTTCCGCGAGCTAGGAGATATCCGCCAAATTCCATGGCCAGATTCACTTATACCGTTCAGGACAGCCAAGGGCAAACCGTGTCCGGCGCGCTTGAGGCGGCGGACGAAAACGAGGTCATCGGCGCGCTTCAGGGCAAGGGTTATTTCATCCTCTCCATCGTCGGCGAGAAAACCCAGACCGCGACGGGCCAGCCGTCCAAGCCGTCTTCCCGGGGCGGCGTGGGGATCCGGGATCTGGTTTTTTTTGCCGAGCAGCTGGCCACGCTTCTTAACGGCGGAGTTCCGCTGGTGCGGGCGCTCTCTCTTTTGGGGGATCATTCGTCATCCAAAGGCCTCCATGACGCCCTGCAGTCGGTGACCAAGGACGTCTCCAGCGGGTCGGCCCTGTATAAAGCGTTCGAGAAGCACCCCGCGATCTTCAATACCTTGTGGATTTCGCTCGTTCAGGCCGGAGAAATGGGCGGCCAGCTGCCGAAATCGCTCAAACAGGTGGGGAGCTACCTGGAGGCGCAGGCGGAATTGCGAGGCAGGATCGTGACCGCGCTCGCCTATCCCGCGGTGCTGGCTTTCATGTCGGTGGGCGTTTTGATGTTCTTCGTCGTTAAAATCGTTCCCATTTTCGCCAAAATCTTCGATCAATTCCACATGACTCTGCCGCCCTTGACCGCCGCGGTGATTTTCGTCTCGAACACGATTGTGCACCACTTGTTCTTCCTCATCGCGCTGGCGATTTTCGGCTACTTGATGTGGAAGGCCTATACCTCGACCGAGGCCGGCCAAGAGGGGAAATGGAAGCTCATCTTTTCCGTTCCCTTTTTCGGGGCGTTCATCAAGAACATACTCATCGAGCGGCTCTTGACCACGCTCTCGACCCTCATCGAAAGCGGCGTGAGCATCTTGAACGCCATCTCGGTTTTGGAATTGGTATTTTCAAAAAATGTCATTTTCCACCGACTGCTCAAAGGCGCGCGCGAGGACGTGGCTGGCGGGAAGTCCATTTCGGCGGCGTTTAAACGGGAAAAAATTCTGCCGCCCCTGGTCACCGAGATGATGTACATGGGCGAGGAGTCGGGCAAGCTGCCGGACATGCTCATGACCTTGTCCGCCTTCTATCGCGAGCAAATCGACCAGTTCACTAGGCGTTTTACCGCCATCATCGACCCCATCCTGGTCGTCGGCATCGGCGGTTTGGTCGGTGTCATCGTCTTGTCTGTATTCCTGCCCATCTTCAAGCTTTCCACGCTGGGGGGAGCTCATTGAAAAAGGGATTTACGCTTATCGAACTGCTCGTCGTCGTTCTCATCATCGGCATCCTGGCCGGGATTTCCGTCCCGTATTACCTTAAAGCCGAGGAGACGAGCAAAGCCAACCAAGGCGCCGCCTTGGCCGACATGGTCGCGACGGCCAACCGGATGTACGCGGTGGGTCATCAGCAGTCTTTGTTGTCGGGAGTGTTGAGCAATTCGTGCTCCGGCGGAAGCTGCGGGGGCGGCGGCGTCTGTGATCTGATTTATTGCGGCTATCTGGCTCAGCAGGATTGGAACGGCAGCCCGTATCAAATTGAGGCGCTGCCGGGCGCGGGCACTGCCTGCCTCGGACTGAGCGGCTGCGTTGATTCAAGCAATCGCAGTCCGACTAGCCCCGCGGGCAATTTCGTGGCTTGCGCAAAACGCCAAGGGACCGCGACTTCGCCCTATGTGAATTGGGGGTATGCCGTCGGACAGAACGGCGTAACTTATGCCTGCGGCGGAGCGCCGGCGCCGCCGTCGCAATGAGAGATGAAACGAAGGCTATTACGGCGGAAAATAAAGAATGGCGGATTCACCTTGGTCGAGGTGGTCATCGCCATGCTGCTCACCGCGATCATCGTCTCGGGCGTTTTTAGCCTCGCGCTCACCATCCGTTCAGGCAACGTGCAGACCGACCGCAAGCTCATCGCGGATCAATACGCCCGCCAGCTGACCTCGATGCTCAAGTCCTACGTCACGGCGGATTGCACCGGCAATCCGGCGACCACGGCGATGGCGCCGCTAAATGCTTCGGGCGTCCACTCGTGGTCCTTAAGCAACGTCGAGGGCCCCGGCGGCTTGATTTCCGACTCATGCGGGGCTTCATGCTACGCGTTGGAATCCGGCTATCACGTTTTGACTAATTTTATTCCCCCGGCCGCCTCCAATGCGGAGCTCAATTCCGGATCTCCCTATAACGCGAAAATCTGCTACAACGTCGATTACGGCGGAGACTGCTCCACGGATCCGACTATTCAAAATAACCTGGCGACGTGCTCGGATGCCGCGGTGGGGGGAACGACGCCTTGCACGAATCCTCCGGGGTATGCAACCGCGCCGGCTCCGCCGTCGGTTTGCGTGAACGCCTATTGGAATGAGCCCGCGCCATGAAACGGGGATTCACGCTCATAGAGATGATCGTCGCCATTCTCCTCTCGACCTTGGTGCTTCTGGGCATCATCGCCGTGGCCGCTTCGATGGTCCGACAGCATTTCGAAAGCCTGAGTCAGGGCGAACTGAGCGGGCAAGCGCTCATCAGCCTCGCCCAGATGTATCAGGATATCGAGAACGCCAACGTCCTTGCCGCTCCTCCTGCGCCCGTCCTGCCCGCTACGAGCTCTTCAGGCAACGCCTTGGCGGGATGCACCAACTGGTCTTTGTTGTACGGCAAGGCGTTGAACTCCGTTCAGCCCGTGCAATCCTTTTATTATTGCGCGGCGCCGGATGGCACGCCCGCTCATCCCGGCGCTTATGACTTGTGGAGATATTCGTGCAACTCGTGTCCGCCCGCGACGCCCGGTTCCTGCGGTTCGCCCGACGCCTGCGGCAATCCCGTTTCCATCGTATACAATGCTCTCTATTTGGAATCGGCGGAAGGGCTGCCGCCGGGCTACGGTAATTTTTTCTACTACGTCAACGGCGGGGCCGCCATGCATTACATCGTGGGCTATCCTAAACCTACGACGCAGCACCCGACGCCGGTCTATTATCAGGTGGATAATGCCGTCATGATGCAGAAGGCGACCGGGGATGGGAGCGACTAGAGCCCCATGAAGCGGGCCCGACGCGGTTCGGTTCTTCTACAGGTGATGATCCTCGGGATCATCGTCGCTTTTTTGGCGGCGGGCATGGCCTCCATGCTCCTGATGCGCGGCAGCGCGACGGAGCGCATTGCGGAGGGGAACCAGGGGGGGCGGACGGATGCTGGAGCCTTGAGCAACCTCATCTATTACTGGAATGCTGGGACGCCGACCTGCGGCAACACTCCCGGAGTTTGCAATCCTGTCCCCGGATATGCGCTGAGTTTAGGAAACTGGTGCACCTGTTCCTGCGAATTGACAAATGGCGCGGTAGACGTGGTCGTGCGATCGTCGGGCGGGACTTGGCCGACCTGCCAGTCCGCCATCTCGGTCACTCAGTGAGAATCCGGGCATGAGCGGAAAACGGCTCATCATCACCGCCGACGACTTCGGGGCCGACTCCTCGGTCAATCGCGCGGTCATTAAGGCCCACCGCGAGGGAATCCTGACCCACGCTAGCCTCATGGTGGACCGTCCGCGGGCGCAAGAGGCCGTCCGATTGGCGAAAGAAAATCCGAGCTTGGGCGTGGGCCTTCACGTGGAGCTTTGCGCGGATAACCCCGGCGCCTGGGGCAGGCGCTATTTTTTTGAAAGCGAGCACCGGCGGCGCATCGAGCCCGAAATCCGGCGGCAAATCGAGAAGTTCCTGGCTTCGGGGCTTACGCCGACCCACATCGATTCGCATTTCCACATCCACGTTCACCCGGTCATTTTCCCCATCCTTGCGCGGCTGGCCCGGGAGTACAAGATTCCCAGGACGCGCCTGCCGGGAGGAGAGTATTTTCTATGCTGGCGTTACAGCCGGGAACGCGCCGTTTCCCGCGGCGTTTTGGCCGCCGGATTTTTCCTCTTGGGACGGGCACTGAGGCCGTTCGGTCGCGGGCTCGAGATTCCAAAACGGTGCTACGGCCTTCTGTGTTCCGGGCTGATGAAAAAAGATTACGTCCAGTGGCTTATCAGGAACGCCCCGGATGGAACGGCGGAAATTTACCTTCATCCCTGCGACGATCCGGCGACGCGGACCGGCGAGTTTCCTACGGAAACCCACTACTCCATTGATGAATTGGAAGCTCTGCTGGACGGCGAGGTGCTGCGGCTAATACGAAATTCCGTTGAAGGCTAGGGTATGGGCATTCTGATCTTGTTATGAACAAGGATGCCGTCGACTAAGAAGTCTGGGTATGGTTTAGCCATCGTCAGGTTGTAGACGGTCGACGTCTTTTTCACGCGACGCAGCGAAGTTATTTTGACGTTCCATTCCAAGGCCGGGGTAAAATGCGGGTCCCCTTGCGCCAAGGCGACGCTTTGCGGCGTCGCGCCGACGTTTTCCAGGAGCGCCACGGAATCTCCGGGCTTGAAATATTGGATTTCTTTGAAGCGGCCGTCGGCCGGATCGAAGAACGGGTGAATGGGCGTTGTCGTGATTTTTAAGCCGTTCGATAAGACGACTTCAACCAGGACGCGCACTGTTTTGACTTCCGTGGCGCGGACTTTTTCCGGAACCAAGGCGTAAGATGCGGGGTCGGCGGCGTAAACGACGTCTCCGGGCTTGATTTTCTCTATCGGCATGCTGCCGGCGGGCGTTAAAACGGGAGTGCCTGAGGTGAAGCATCCGCCGCCGCTAAGAGATTGGCAGTAGAGGCCGCTGAGGCAATAGAGCCCAACCGGACAGCGGTAGCCGCGGCACGTGCCCCCGCACCCATTTGGTGCGGTGCTGCCGCATGCGAGAGTTGGGCTGCATGAAGGAGTGCAGGGAGGGGGCGGCGGAGGCGGCGGTGGAGAAGAAGAGCTTCCTCCGGAACAGACGCCGCCGCTGCATGTGGCGCCTGAGGCGGAGCACTTTGTTCCGACATTAGGACTGCAGGCATTGCCGCAATTATCGGTAAAAGTCTCGCCGCAGGCGACTTGCGAAGCGCTTGGGCACGGGTTCGGCGTGCACAGTGAAGAAGGGGCCGGCGGCAATGAGGATGGCGCGACCATCTGCGGTGTGGCGGAGGCCACGCCGCCGTACTGGCTGCACGAAGCGGGGGGAGCGTTGGAAGCAGCTCCGGTCGGACCCACGTAGATCGGGGTTAGAGACGAGTATCCGGCGTTGGGCGTGGCCTGCGCCGCGATGCAGTTGTTGCCGGCGGATCCCCCGGCGTAAGTGAAGTACTGGTTGCTCCAGTTTTGATTCGCCAGGTAATTCCGGCTGACAAGGGTATTGATGTCCGTGTAGGCGCCCTTGTCGTTGTAGTACTGCTGATCCGCGGCGGCGATGACCTTGGTCTGCGCCGTGGCGTCGGTCTGCCTCTGATTGTCGACGGCTTTGGTGTAGGTGACGTAAGAAAAGGAGGCCAGGATCCCTATAATAAGGACGGTGACGACCATCTCGACAAGGGTGAAGCCCCTCGCCGGGACCGGGTGTGCGGGAATTCTGCGCGTCGGCGCGCGTTTCATGGGCGTTATGAAGGCGGAGGTAGTATAGCCCCGGAACGGCTAAAAATCAATGGGCCGTTTTGAATCACTTAAAATGTTACCGAAGCAGGTATCGTCAACTCACCTAAAATGTTACCGAACAATGCGATATA
>DAIDHS010000026.1 GCA_027451985.1 Elusimicrobiota bacterium | reverse complement strand
GAGCGCCTCGTTCGCAACGAGGAGGTCGCAGGTTCGATCCCTGTCACGTCCACCAGTTTTTCATGGGAAAGCCGAACAAGCCCCGTGCGGGGCGCGCCGCCGCGGCCACTCTCGCGGCGGCCTTTTTTCTCCCCCGATTAGCCGCGGCGAAGCAGTCTTCTGCCGCGGCCGGAGCAATTTGCTCGGCCCCTTGGGCGGGCCCGGCGCGGTGTTCGGAAGCCCCCGCGCCCGCTCCGGCGCCTTTGATGAGCCGGGCGGCAGCCGGGATGCCCGAAGCCGGGAATTGCCCCGCCGATTGGCGGGCCAAGAAGCAGGGCGGCTGCTGGGCCGAAACCTCCGCGTTCAAGGACGAGGGCCCGGTGCGGGCCTATGTGGCTCGGAGAGGCTGGCTCATCGATCCGCGGTGCTTCCGCGATTCTCGCTTTAGCGCGGGGCAGATGCTTGGCGCTCTCACGGAAGTCTCGCGCAAAATAAATCCGGATGTCCCCCTCTCTCGAGGGGGATGCCTGGCCACCTACAACCCGGATTGGGCGAGGAAGTTGACGGCTCAGGTCTGGAGCCGCCGCGTCGCCGTCGAGTGCCCGGCATGGAGCGCGTCGCAGACTCCGTGCGGTGAAGAGACGGTCCAAAGCCGGGCTTTTCCCCGGGAGACGGGCGGCGAGAATGGCCCAGATCATCTCATCGTCCTTGAGAACGTCTCGCCATGCCTTAAGAGCAGGAATTTGGGCCTGCCCGCGTTTCTTTTTCACGAGTTCCTGCACGCCGCGGGGGCTGACAGCGTGCCTTTGAGCCAGCACGACGATCCGGAGGTGAGCCAATACGCCTTCGCGCGCGACCGGGTCTACGGGACGGAATTTCTTTGTTTTCTGTCCAAGGCCAAAGTCAACGCGGTTCAGTGCCGCGAGGCGGTGTCTTATGAAACGGCCCATCCCCGTTATGATTTGTGCCGGAAGGGCTTTAGCACAGACTTTACCTCCAATCCTCCCGCCTATTTCTTGGAAGGCCCCGGAGCGTCCCGCTAAAGGGCGGGACTAAAGACCAGCGTCTGAAGGCCCTTTGGGCCCATGGCGTTGCCTTGTCCTTCCTTTATAATAAGGCATAGTCGGCTCATTTAATCCCTGGTTCGGAGGTTCGTCATGGGCGCCAAACGGAGTTTTTCCGCTTTTTTATCGCTGAGCATGGCCGCTTTTGGGGCGGGCTTGTCCTGCCGCGCGGCCAAGGCCGCGGGTGTT
Organism: Elusimicrobiota bacterium; assembly: GCA_027451985.1. GTDB lineage: Bacteria > Elusimicrobiota > Elusimicrobia > UBA1565 > UBA9628 > JAGWJU01. The sequence continues at coordinate 28,634 of DAIDHS010000026.1, read as the reverse complement.
GAATCCGCCCCCGAGGAAGCTCTTGGCGCGCTCAATTCCCCGGCCAGCGCCGCCGAGACTCTTGGCGCTGCCAGCATGAATATGCCCAATCTCGATGTTTCGAACGTGCGCCCCAATGGCGAAGATTACTCCATACCGCCCCTTGTCGCTGAACCTAGGCAGATGGCGACGCCCGTGGCGCAGACACCCGTTGCCGCGCAGCAGGCCCAGCGGCAAGCGGCGCCAGGCCCCATGAAGGCGGCGAAGGCCATTATCGGGCGTTTGAAGGCTTTCATTAAGAGCGGGATCTCCGGCGCCTCGAAAACGCAGGGAATCGACGGCCAAGTCGCCCAAGGGCGAACCTCCTTCGACGCGGCGGCCAGAAACACCGGCGATTCATCTGCCGTTGATGCCGGAGCCCCTGAGGCCGCGGCGCAAGGCCCGTCTTTGCAGGCCGCGGCGCCCTCCGCCGAGGAAGGCGTTCCGGTCGCGGTCCCCCCTTCGGTCAACTCCCTCGATATTTTCTCCGGAACGTGGCGCAAGGTGTCCGGGAACGGCCCCGATTTAATCCGGCTTAGCGTGAAAGGCGGCCAGGTCCAATATCGGTGGGGCGGCTCCCACTTCGATTACGGATACGACTTTTCCAACATCAACGGCCCAACGGTGGTGGACGCTCCTTGGCGCGGCAACTTTTTGGCTCCCGGCGGCACGGTGACCGGCGAAACCACGACGGCTTTCGAAAACGGCAAGCTCGTGACGCGGCACATCCGCACGGAGACGCACCTCATCCGCATCCCGGAGCGTCTGGTGACGACCAAATCCCTGGAGATTCAGGGAAACCGGCTCGTCCACACGGAAGAAGCGGTTCTTTACCGCCGGCTTTTCTTCTACTTCGGCCCCTACAGCGTCAGGACGAGCTTCAACACCACCAACATCGCCAGTCCCGTTTCTTACAAATCAACGACCGTTTACGAGCGAATCGTTACCGCGAAATAGCCGTTGTCGGGAAAGCCAATCGGCCGCGCGCTAGGCCGGCTTGGCGGGCTGCGGCGGAAGGTCCAGCTTGATGTGCAGTTCCTTGAGTTGCTTTGCGCCCACCGGCCCCGGCGCCTCGCTCAAGGGGTCGGTGCCCTTCTGGGTCTTGGGGAAGGCGATGACCTCCCGGATGGAATCCTCCCCCCGCAAAATCGCGATGAGGCGGTCGAATCCCAGCGCGATGCCGCCGTGCGGCGGAGCGCCGTGCTCCAGGGCGTTTAAGAGCAAGCCGAACTTCTCCTCCTGCTCTTCGGGCGAGTAGGCCATCAGGGAGAGAATCTTCCGCTGGATATCGGCGCGGTGGTTGCGCACCGAGCCCGAGGCCAGCTCCGTGCCGTTTAAGACCAAATCGTACTGGTGCGAGCGGATATTCCCGGGATCGGAGTCCAGCTTGGGCATGTCCTCCGCGAGCGGCGCGGTAAAGGGGTTGTGCGTGAAGGTCCAGCGCTTCTCCTCGGGCTCCCATTCCAGCAGCGGGAAGTGCAGGACCCAGTAGAAGCTCCAGGGCTTCAACGGCGCGGGTTTGAGCTTCGCGATGAGTTCTTTTCTGAGCGCGCCCAGGGCCGGCGCCGCGACTTGGGCCTTGTCCGCGGCGAAGAAGACCACCGTGCCGGGCTTGGCGCCCGCGGCCTTCTCGACGCCGGCAATCTCCTCGGGCTTTAAGAACTTGACGATGGGCGACTCGGGGCCCGCGGCGGTCCATTTAATCCAGGCCAGGCCCTTCAAGCCCAGGCCTTTGACGAGCTCGGTCAGCTTGTCGATGTCCGCGCGGGAAAACTCGTGGCTGGCCGCGATGGCGCGCACCACGCCGCCCGCGCGCGCGGCCTCACCGAAGACCTTGAAGCCGCTGTCCTTGAAGAGCCCGGTCAGGTCCATGATTTCGAAGCCGTAGCGCAAGTCGGCCTTGTCCGAACCGTAGCGGCGCATCAAATTCTCGTACTCGATACGGGCGAAAGGCGTCTCGAGATCCTCGCCCATGGCTTCTTTGAACACGGCCTTCAGGAAGCGCTCCACGACCGCGTGGATGTCTTTTTCTTGCACGAAGGACATCTCGAGATCGATCTGCGTGTGTTCGGGCTGGCGGTCGGCGCGCAGGTCCTCGTCGCGGAAGGCGCGCGCGAGCTGGTAGTATTTCTCCACGCCCGAGGCCATGAGAATCTGCTTGAAAATCTGCGGCGACTGAGGCAAGGCGTAGAAGGTCCCCGGGCGCAGGCGGCAGGGCACCAGGAAGTCCCTGGCGCCTTCGGGCGTGGCCTTGGTCAGAATCGGGGTCTCCACCTCCCAGAAGCCCAGGGCGTCCAATTCCCGACGCACGATGGCGCCCACGCGGTGGCGGAGCTTCAAATTGTCGCGCATGCGCTGGGAGCGCAGGTCTAAAAAGCGGTACTTGAGCCGGGTTTCCTCTGAGACGCCGGCGGCCGAGTCCACCTCAAAGGGCAGGACTTTGGCGGTGTTGAGAAGGGTGATGTCCTCTGCCGCGATTTCCACGCCGCCCGTGGGAATCTTGGGGTTCTCCGTGCCTTTGGGGCGCGGGCGCAGCGTTCCTGCTACGCTCACCACATGTTCGGAGCCGAGTTTTGACGCGGCTAGAAACGCTTGCGACTGCTCCGGGTTGGCGACGACCTGGACCAAGCCAGAGCGATCGCGCAAATCGAAGAAGTAGACGCCGCCGTGATCGCGCCGGGCGTGAACCCAGCCCGCCACGCGCACGCGCGAGCCCACCTGCTCCGTTCCGAGGCTGCCGCAGGCGTGGGTGCGGTAGGGGTTGTCGGCGGCGGTCGCTAAAGCGTGATCCGGCGTCATGGTCTGGCTCATATCGGCGCTTGAGTATAGCGAATCGGCCCGGCGGCGGGCAAATGGCCCGGCTTCGGCGATACACCGCGCGCTTGATTTTCTTTGGGCCGCCTGCTATACTCGGGCCCGTGACCCGGCAGGGAGAAATCATTTTCTTTTGCTTGGCGTTCGGCCCCGGCGTCTGCATATTCCTTCAAGCCGTCCACCGGGACTGGGGCGTGGGCAGGGTTTCCTGGGTGACCAAACTTTCGCTGCTCGTGGCGTGGCCCATCCTGCGCCCGTTTCTTCAGCGTGCGGAGAGTCCGGGCGAAGGAGCCTCGGCGGGGCTCTTCCTGGCCAGACTGGCGGTGAACGTTCTGGGCTGCTTTTTGCTGGCGGTCTGCGGCTGGGACTTGGGATGGGCGCTCACCGCGAAGTCGGCCTGGGTTCAGGCTGGCAAAGACGTCCAAGCCCGGCAAGTCGCGGCGCTTAATGCGGACGCCGACACGCTCAGCCGCGCGGGCGATTCGATGATCGCCTTTTTGCCCCAACTCAATGACTCCGTGGCCGTGATCAAAGGCTCCGCTCAAGCCTACCGCATGCAAGCGCTGGCCTTGCAGGGCGTCGGGACGCCTTAGTCTTTCTGCAGATAGACCGAGATGGTGGTATGAGGCTCGCGGTAGTGGTCAAAACCGTCGTCCACGGTCACCAGCTCTTTTTTCTTGGCGATGACTAGGTGCCAGCTATTCACCAGCTTGACGTTGGTTCCCAGAAGAAGATGGCTCGACCACTTCGCCACGACCTGGGATCCGTAGAGAATGAGGTGGTTGGCCTTGTCCACGGTCAGCATGGGAAAAACGAACTGCAGGGTGTCGCAGCTTTGCTGGCTGCTGTCGCCGCTGTAGGTGTTGGAGCAATCGCTGAAGAGGGCTCCGGCGCGATCCTTCGCGTTGTTGAGGTTCATGATGGTTTGCTCGTCGCCCGGATCGGCGTCCCCCGAATCCTCATATTGGAGCACGTTCGAATCGACGGGTTTGGCTTGGAGGCGCTCAGCCGCCGCACCCGTTTTGCCGGCGAAGGAGGTCATGGCCGGGAGGGGTGTCTTGGCCTCCATCCGCCGCACCTGGGCCAGGACTTGAGCCGCGGGATCGGTGTTCCAGTCGACGGTTGCCGCCGAGGTGATGGTTCCGGCGGTTAAAAACACGGCGAAAGTCAGGGTCCACGTTTTTGCGGTATTCATCTTTATTTTCTCCGGTGATTTTATTTTCTATAGGCGATATACTAGATACTAGCAGGAGCGCGGCTGAAGAACCCATGGCGGATGCGTAAAAAAGAGATGACGGCGGCGTGACGGCTAAATACGGAGGCGGTTAACCGGCCAGAGCCTCGACGGCGCGGACCAGCGCGGGGACGGCTTCGGACGGCGCGGGCAGGGCCAGGCGCGCGCAACCTTCGGACATCGAGCGGCGGTGCGCGGCGGCCTCAGGCTCTAGGAGAAGGGAGTTTAAAACGGCGGGCAGCGCTTGCCCAAGATTTTTCTCCTCCACGGCCCGAGCTGCGCCGGCAGCCTCAATGACCGCGGCGTTGCGGCTTTGGTGGTCCGCTGCAGCGTGCGGGTAAGGTACGAGCACTGCGGGCTTTTTTTGGGCGATCAACTCCGCCAGGGTGCTTGCCCCCGATCGGCAGAGTACCAAATCGGCCGCGCCGTAGGCTTGTTCCATGGCGGTTATATAGGGAAGGACGAGCGCCTTGAAAGAAGCTCCCGCATAGCGCCCGCGCGTATCTTCCAGCCATTTTTCACCCGAGACGTGGATGACTTGGAGAGCGGCATCGGGGGCTTTGGCGGCCAAAGTTTTTAGGATTTCGGGAACCGCGCGGTTGAGCGTCTGCGCGCCCTGACTGCCGCCAAAAACGAGCAGAATCGGCGTCGAAGCGGCGGTGTCAAGGCCCAGCTTGCGGCGCGACTCCTCGCGCGGCGCGGGCGTGCGCAGCTCCGCGCGAATGGGCGTCCCTACGAGGGCTTCGCCGCCTTTAAGCCCTCCTTTGGGCGGCAATCCCCAAAAAACTTTCGCGCCCAAGCCGCGGCAGAGCCGATTGGCGAGGCCCAGAATCGCGTTGGACTCGTGCACGGCCGTGGGAACGCCCGCGCGCCGCGCGGCCCAGAGGCAGGGCACCGAAACATAGCCGCCCATGCCCACGGCGGCGTCGGGCTTAAAGTCGGCGACGAGGCGGTGCGCGGCCCATGCGCTTTTGGCCAGTTTTAAGCCAAAACGCGGGAGCTTCAGGCTCAAGGAGCGCGGGAGTCCCTCTAAGTCCACCGCCGCGGCTGGGATACCGGCTTGTTCCAGAAGCGCGTCTCCCGCCGAACCAGGCCGCAAGGCGACAAGCGGCTGCCAGCCCCGTTCCTTGAAGGCTTGGGCCAGAGCGAATCCGGGATAGAAGTGTCCGCCGGTCCCCCCCGCCGCGATTAGGATGCGTTTGCGCCTCATGCCGGCTCCGCGTCATAGGCGCCTTGGCGCGAGATGTTGAGCAGAATGCCCGCGCCCATCAAAGTCGAGAAAAGGGAAGATCCGCCGAACGACATGAAGGGCAGCGAGATGCCCTTGGTGGGCAAAAGCCCGATGGACATGGCCATGTTGAAGAATGCCTGCAGGCTGATGGTGAGCGTGATGCCTCCCGCCAGAAGCGCTCCGAAGAGATCCGGCGCGCGTTTGGCCGCGCGCATGCCGCGGATCAAAAACCAGGCGAAGAGCGCGATGATAGCCAAGCCGCCAAAGAGCCCCATCTCCTCGCAGAGCACTGGAAAAATAAAGTCCGTATAGGGTGCGGGCAGGTACATGAGCTTCAACTGCGAGGCGCCCAGGCCCTTGCCGAACCAGCCGCCCGAGCCCACGGCGATCAAGGACTGGGCCAGTTGGTAGCCAGCACCGCGCGCATTTTTAAAGGGGTTAAGGAAGTTGAGCACCCGGGCCCGACGGTAAGGGTATTTGATTAGCTCGTAGGCCACCACGGGGATGCCGGCCGCGATGGCGCCGAAGACGTAGGAGACGCGCCCGCCGCCGGCGTAGATCATGATGACGCTCACGCCGAAGATGAGCACGGGCGTGCCCAGGTCTCGCCCCGCGCCGATGAGGAAGAGCAGAATCCCGATCATGCCGAGGGGAACGAGCAGACCCGCCGCGAGAGACTTGACCTTGTGGTGGTTGCGGTCGAAATAGTGAGCCAAGTAGATGACTGCGGTTAGCTTGGCGAATTCGGAGGGCTCGATGCCGAATGGGCCGAGGCGAATCCAGCGCCGTACGCCCGCCACCGGATGACCCAGAAGCGCGATAGCAAGGGCCAGCGCGGTCAAGACGAAGATTGGCATGACCGCTTTTCGGATCTTTCTGTAGTCCGTGCGGCTGAGAACCCACATCGCGCCCAGTCCCAGGGCGGACCAGAAGAGCTGGCGCTTCAAAAAGTAAAGCGAGCTGCCGAGGTTTTCCTTAGCCCAGATGGCGCTTGAGGAGTAGACCATGACCAGCCCCCAGCAGACCAGGGCCAGGATGATGGAGAGCAGAGTGTAGTCTATTTCCCGTCGCCGGGCGCTCATCGGCCCAGCCTCCGCACCGCCTCTTTGAACTGTTGCCCGCGGTCCTCGAAGTCGCGGAATTGGTCGAAAGACGCGCACGCGGGAGAGAGCAGGAGCACGTCGCCCGCGCTGCCGATTTGAAAGGCGGTCTTGACCGCGGTTTCCAGGTCTCCGCAAGGGAACAGGGGCTTCAGGTCCCCCAGTTCATTCTCAACGGCGGCGGCCGCCTCGCCGATGGTGAAAATCGCCTTGACCTTGGCTTCGATGTGCGGCCTTAGGGGCTTGTAAGGGCTGCCTTTGCCGCGCCCGCCCAGGATGAGCAGCAGGCGGGGTTCGCCTTCTGGGAAGGACTTGAGCGCCACCAAAGTCGAGTCCACGTTGGTCGCCTTGGAGTCGTTGACGCAGCGGATGCCCCGAAAGGTTCCCGCGTCTTCGATGCGGTGTTCGACGCCCTTGAAAGCCTTAATGGCGGAAGCGATCGCGGAGAGTTTGACGCCGGCGGCGCGGGCGGCCAAGGCCGCGGCCATGGCGTTTTGCAGGTTGTGCTCCCCGGGAAGATTCGGGGCGGCAAGCACGGCGGGCGCGGCCTTTCCCCATTTGATCCAGATTTTCCCCTTGGCGGCCCAGGCCGAGAGCCCGGGTCCGGGGTTCATGCCGAAAAACAGTTTTTGCGCGCGGCAGGGCCGGGCCAGCTTGACCACGGCCGCATCGTCGGCGTTCAAGACGCAGAAATCTTCCCGGCGCTGCTCCATGAAAACTTTGGCCTTGGCGCGCAGGTAGGCGTCCATGCTGCCGTGGTGATCCAGATGATCGGGAGTGATGTTGAGCAGGACGGAAATCCGGGGGCGGAAAAAGCGGCTGTCTTCAAGTTGGTAACTCGAAGCCTCCAGCACTATCCAGTCTCCTTTTTTCGCATCTGGCGCCGCGTCGCACGCAGGGGTGCCTACGTTGCCGCACAAAATCGCCTTTTTGCCTCGGGGGAGGCCCTTCTGGAGGAGGTCCCGCAGAAGGGTCGCGGTCGTGGTTTTTCCGTTGGTGCCGGTGACGGCGGCCATGTTTTCGGACTTGGAGAAGGCCAGCGCGACCTCAAGTTCGCTGAAGACCGGCATGCCGCGGGATTTGAGGTCGACTAGAACCGGGGCGTCCGGCTTGAGGCCCGGACTCTTGATCGCGAAGCGGCAGCCGGCCAGCCCTCGGGCATGGCCGCCGCCCACAAGAGAGATTTCCCCGGGCAAGCGGCCCAAGGATTTTTTGAGCTCCCCCAAAGGCCGGAGATCCGATCCGGCGACTGAAAACCCTTTTTTGGCCAAAAGCTTTGCGCAGGATAGGCCGGATTTGCCCATTCCCAACACCGCGGCTTTTTTCCCTTTGAAGACCCGCGGATCGAATCCGGTCACCGGATTTTAAGCGAGGCCAGCGCCGCGAGCATGAGGACGATGTCCACGATCCAGAAGCGCACGGTCACCTTGGGCTCTGCCGTGCCGCCCAGCTCGAAGTGATGGTGGATGGGAGCCATTTTGAAGATGCGTTTGCCCTTGCGGAGCTTGTAGGATCCCATCTGCAGGATGACGGAGAGGGTCTCAAGCACGAAGACGCCGCCCACGATGGGCAGAAGGACTTCCTGCTTGACGCACAGGGCTACCACAGCGATGGCGCCGCCCAAAAACAGCGAGCCGGTGTCGCCCATGAAGACTTCCGCCGGGTAGGCGTTGAACCACAGAAAGCCCAGACAACTGCCGATGATGGCGGAGAGAAAGACGCTGATTTCCCCCGCGCCGTCGACGCGGACGATGCGCAGATAGTCGGCGAACTTGAAGTTGCCGGCCACGTAGGCGAAGACGCCGTAGGCGATGGCGCAGAAGATGACGCTGCCCGCGACGAGACCGTCCTGACCGTCGGTCAGGTTGACGGCGTTGGAGAAGCCCACAATCATAAGCGTGGCGAGGACGAAGTAGAGCGCCCCGACGCCGACAAAGAGCTCCTTGCCATAGGGGATGTTGAGCTGGGTCAAGAACTGGGCGTTGGGCGGATAGATGGCCAGATAAAAGACGACTCCGAGCGCCGTCGCGATCTGCACGGCGAACTTGACTTGGGAGGAGGCGCCGGCCGAGCTCTTTTTGCTGAGCTTCAAATAGTCGTCCCAGGCGCCCACGGCGGAAAGCGCGCAGGCGGTGGAGAGCAGAAGCCAGGTCCAGCGCACGTCAGGGCGCATCCATAAAAGCGTGCTGGCGACCACCGAGATAAAGATGAGCAGGCCTCCCATGGTGGGCGTGCCTTGCTTGACCGAGTGGCTCGACGGCCCGTCCGTACGCTGGACCTGGCCGATCTTGTAGCGCTTAAGCGTGCGGATGAGCCAGGGGCCCGCCAGCAGAGAGATGAGCAGCGAGGTGAGCACCGCGCCGCCCGCGCGGAAGGTGATGTACTGGAAGAGGTTCAGCGCTCCAAAGGCGTTTTTGTAGGCGCTTAGATAGTAGAGCATGTCGCGCCTTCGCCTTCGAGCAGGGCCTCGAGCCGCATCGCTCGAGACGCCTTGAAAAGCAGAATTTGTCCGGCTTTAAACTCCGGCTTGAGCGCTTTCTTGAGCTCAGGCGCGTCTTTGCCATAGTGAATCGGGAAAGGCGCGGCGGTTTTTAAGGCTTCGCCGGCCCTCTCCATTTCAGGGCCGACTAGATAAACGGATTTGAGCGGCAAAGATGCCAGCCATTGTCCTAATTCGCGGTGAAACTGCGCCGAGCCGGCGCCGAGTTCCTTCATGTCGCCTAACACCAGGACCTTGGGCCGCCCCGCGAATTCGTTGCAGAACGCCGTTATGGAGGCGCGCATCGAGGCCGGGTTTGCGTTGTAGGCGTCGAGCACGATGTCGCAGCCGGACGGGTGCCGCAGACGCTCCAGGCGCATGTCCGAGGGCTTGAAGCTCTCCAAGCCCTGGCGGATGACGTCCGGTTTGATGCCCAGGGCCCAGGCCGCGGCTGCGGCCGCGCAAGCGTTATAGCGGCTCAAATCTCCGAAGATCCGGAGCTTGACCGCGATCTTGACGCGATCGATGAGCATCTCCTCGGGACCCGAGAAGCGCACGCGCGCCCGCTCGCCCAGTCCGAAGGTCACAGCGCGCTCGCCCAGGCGGGCTTCCAAGCTCTCCAGCCACGGGTCGTCGGCGTTGAGCACGGCCTTGCCGTCCTCGGGCAAAAACTCGAGAATTTCGGCCTTGGTGCGGAAATTCTGCTCCAAATTGGCGTAGAACTCCATGTGGTCCGGCCCGATGTTGGTGATGACCGCCACGGTAGGCTGGGCCACGCGGGCGATATCCAGGATGTCGCCGGGCTTGGAGTCGGCGAGTTCAAAAATTCCGTAGCGGTGCTCCGGCCCGAGCTCAAGCACGGAAAGCGGCGTGCCGACTTGGTTGTTCCAGTTGCCCGGGCTCGTGCAGGTGGGCGCGGCCTTCTCGCAGATGGAGCGCAACATTTCCTTGGTCGTGGTCTTTCCGTTGGAGCCGGTCACGCCAACGACCGGAATTTCGAACTTGCGCCGGTGCTCGGCGGCCAAGGCCAGAAGCGCTTTGCCGGTGTCGCGGACCTCGACCAAGTGCTCGGGTTTCGTGACGGCCTTGGCCGCGCGGCCGGTTTCCACCACCCAGCCCGAGGCCTTGCGCGCGGCTTCCGTGCCCAGAAAATCGTGGCCGTCGTAGCGCGCGCCTTTGAGCGCCCAGAAAGCCTGGCTGGGCTTCAAGGTGCGGCTGTCGATGGAGATGGACTCGACGGGATCTTCCGCGCGGCCGAAGGACAGCCGTCCCTGCGCGGCCTTGGCCAGCTCTTCCCACGACATTTTCAAGTTCATGACGCGTTCAATTGATCTCGGACCGCCTGCCTGGCGGCGTCGCGGTCGTCGAAAGCGACGGTCCGACCCTTAAGGATCTGCTGGGTCTCGTGGCCCTTGCCCGCTATGAGGACGATGTCCCCCTCCCGCGCCATGGCCACGGCCTCCGCGACGGCCTTCTTGCGATCCGGCTGGATTTTATAATTTTTGGTGCCCAAAATCTTAAGGCCCTCCTCGATATCCGCGATAATGGCCAGCGGATCCTCTCCGCGCGGGTTGTCGCTGGTCACGACCGTGAAGTCGCTGCCGCGCTGGGCGGCCCGGCCCATGGGCGCGCGCTTGGTGCGGTCGCGCTGGCCGCCGCACCCGAAGACCGTGATGATCCTCTTGTGAGGCAGGCGCGCCAAGTGCTTCAGGACCGCCTCCAGGGCGTCCTCGGTGTGCGCGTAGTCCACGAAAATCTTGAACTTCTGCCCCGCCTCGACGGGCTCAAGGCGCCCGGGAACGCTCTTGAGCGCGCGCAGGCCATCCAAGACCGCGTCCTCGGGAATGCCAAAGCCAAGCGCGGCGCCCGCGGCGGCCAGGGCGTTGTAGAGGTTATGCTCGCCCACCAGCGCGATTTGGGTCTTCGTGCGGCGCCCGCGGAAGGAGATATCGAAACGGGTTTTGTCAGCGCCGGCTTGAACGTCCGTCGCGCGCAGGGCGGCGCTTTCGCCCAGGCCGTAGAGCACAACCTCCGCACCGGCGGCGCGGTGCAGCAGCGCGCGGGCCTTGGCGTCGTCCGCGTTGATCGCGGCCACGCGACGCTTTTTGGTTGAGGATGCCTTGGTCAGCAGATCGAAGAGCCTGGCCTTGGCCTCGAAGTAGGCCTCCGTGGTCTTGTGGAAGTCCAGGTGGTCGCTGCGGAAGTTGGTGAAAACCGCGGCGTCGAAGTCAACCTCCTCGACGCGCTTTAACGCCAGGGCGTGCGAAGAGACCTCCATGACTGCGTGCGTGGCGCCGTCGTCGCGCAAGCGCGCCAAGAGCCGTAGAGTTTCAAGCGAGGAGGGCGTGGTGTTGGCCGCAGGCTCTTCCCATTTGCCCGAGAGACGGTAATTGACGGTGCCAAGGACGCCGGGCCTGCCGCCCGCTGCGCGCAGAATGGACTCCAGAAAATAGCTCGTCGTGGTCTTGCCGCTGGTGCCGGTGACGCCGAAGACGGGCAATGCGCCCGAGGGATGCGAGAAGAAAATGTCGGCCATCCGCCCCATGGCTTCCAAGACGTCCGGGACCTGAATCCAGGCGGCGGAAAAACCTAGGGGCGGCGGAGGCGGGGCGAGTTCGCTGACCACCGCGCAGGCGCCACGCGCGCAGGCGTCTTTGACGTGCCGGTTGCCGTCGGTCTGCGAGCCCGGCAGGGCGAAAAAGAGAAAGCCATCCTGCGCGGTGCGGGAATCGTGCGTCAGCCCGCGGACGTCCTGGTCCGCGCTCCCCGCGACAAGCGCTGGATGGGCGACGGAGAGGAAATCCCGGAGGTTCAAGGGGCCACCCGCAGGGCGGCGGAAAACACGGCGCGGTCTTGCAGACTCGGGAGCGGTTTGGCGCGCGAATCACTTTGGTCCGCCGCCGGATCCGCGGGCGCATCGGGCGCGACGCCGGACATCGCGATGAGGCGCCGGGCCAGCTGGCCGAAATAGGGCGCGGCCGCTTCGTCGCCGAAGTGGCGCGGCCCCTTAGGGTCCCCCATGAGCACCAGGATGGTCCAGCGCGGCCGGCTGGCGGGCAGAAATCCCACGAAGGAGGCGTTGTAGGCCTTGAGCGAATATTTGCGGGTCTTAGGATCGATCATGCGGGCGGTGCCTGTTTTGCCCGCGACGAGATAACCCGGAATCTGCGCAGGCACGCCCGTGCCCTTCTCCACTACGCCCTCGAACATTTTGACCAGAAGCGCGTCGGTCTGGGCTGAGACCACGCGCCGGATCCTCTCGGGTTCGTCGCCGTCGATGATGTGCGGTTGCATCAGCACCCCGCCGTTGGCCACGGCGCTGTAGGCCGCTAGGACCTGCAGCGGGCTCACGCCCACGCCATAGCCGTAGGAGGCCGCGGCCAAATTGACCGGGGTCATTTCGGAAAGAGGACGCAGCTGGCCCGAGGTTTCGCCGGGGAAATCGATGCCGGTCTTATTTGTGAAGCCGAAGGCGCGCACATAGCTGTAGAATTTCGCGGGACCGAGCTTTGCCACGACCTTGGAGATGCCGATGTTGGAGGAATAGCGCAGGATACCCGCGATGGTGAGCTCCTGCTGGGGCTCGACGTCGTGGATGGTCACGCCCGGCGCGATCTGGTAGGCGCCGTTGTTGCAGAAGAAGGTCTCCTGGGGAGTGATGACGCCTTCGTTGAGCGCGGCGCCCGAGGTGACGAGCTTGAAGACGGAGCCGGGTTCGTACATCTCCTGCACGGCGTCGTTCCGCAACGGGGTCGGCGGGTAGTCGGCCATGGCTAGAATAGCGCCGGTGCGCGGATTTTCCACCGCGATGACGCCGTTCCTAATGGAAAGCTTCTTGGCGGCCTCGTCGAGAATTTGTTCCGCGTAGAACTGGATGTTGCGGTCGATGGTGAGCGCAAGCGGCGTGGGCGCGGGCGCGTCCTGGGCCGTGTCCTCGTAGATGGCGTGGCCCGCGCCGTCCCTGATGAGCTGGATCTTGATGGGGGCCGCCTCCAGGCGAGCGTCCTCGGAATACTCGATGCCGGAGAGTCCGTGGCCGTCGCTGCCGACCATCCCCAGCACATTGTCTGCGAGCGCGCCGTTGGGATAAAAGCGCGCTTCCCGCGAAACGACGCCCAGGCCGTCGACGCGCGCCTTTTTAAGCGCCGCAGCCTGGGCGTAATCGAGCCCGGACTTGATCCAGGGGAAGCGCCCGCCGTTGTGGTAGCGCGACAAAATCTCCTGCGTGGACATGCCAAGCAGGGCGGAGAGCTCCTCGGCTGTCTTTTGGGGATTATTGATCATGCGCTTGTCTAGGAAGCAAGCCCACGTGGGCAGCGATTCGGCCAGTACCTCGCCGTTACGGTCCAGGATGGGAGCGCGCGGCGCGGCCACCACGGCCATCCGGTCGAGTTCGTCGTCGGCGCGGCGCAAGAGACCGCGGTGCTCGACGACTTGGAGTTCGGCCAGCCTAAGAGATAGGGGCAGGACCGGCAAAAGGGCGAGGAATGCCGCGAGAGAGAGGCGTCGGCGCGTCTCCATGGCGTGGACGAACAGGCGCTACGATGAGAACAGGCGCGCGTCGCGTCGCGCCCGCCACCAGACTCTGGTAAATAGGCCCGAGAAGAAGGATTGGGGCGCGCTTTCCAGCGGCGAGGCGGGCAGGACCCGCTCGGCCGAGAGCGGGGCCGGGATCATGCCCAGCCTGGCCGAGGCTTCCCGCGCGACGAAGCCGCAGGAGGCGGCCTTGTCCACCTGTCTCTCCAGGAGCGCGTTTTCCCCTTGGATGTGTAAAATTTCCTCGCGCGAGGTTTCCACCGCGTAGCCCAGCGCCGTGGCTTCGATGCGCTGCCAGACCAGGCCCATTACCAGCAAACCGCCGCAAAAAATCTGCAGAGTCCTGCGTCCGGCTTTTTTCATCGGATCCCTTGTGAGAAAATTAAAAATTCTCGGCGCGCGGAACGAACAGGCGGGCGCCCCGCGCCGACGAGGCGCCCGCCATATTTTGGGGTCTAGTCGCGTTCCCGACGCGTCCCCTTTTTCAGGAACACACGCTTCCAGACATATCCTCCGTCCGGCTCGCGCACCAGCGCCTCCAGACGCATGGGCTGGCGCCGCTCCAGCAGCGCGCCCAGCGTTGAGCGGACTTCCTGCATGGCCGCCATGCCCCAGCTCGACCCTCTGATCGCTGCATCGCTTCTCATCATTTACAGTTTCTCCACGATCCGCAGCTTGGCGCTGCGCGATCTCGCGTTGCGTTCGACCTCTTGAGTGGAAGGCAGGACGGCTCCGGCGCCTTTCCCGCCTTTCACGGGACGGCATTTTTCAAGTGATGCGAATGAGGAGAAAAGGGTTTTGACGATGCGATCTTCCAGCGAGTGAAAGGTGATGACGGCGATTCTCCCGCCGCTTTTAACCAGCGGGAAAACGCCTTCCAAGCCGCGGGTCAAATTTTCGAGTTCGGCGTTCACCGCGATGCGCAGCGCCATGAAGACGCGCGTGGCCGGATGGCGCCCCGTCGTGCGCGGGATGACGGACTCGATAACTTCGGCCAGATCCGTGGTCGTTTCAAAGGGGCGCTCTTGACGGCGTTCCGCAATGGCCCGCGCCGCGGTCCGCGCGGCCGGCTCCTCGCCGAATTCGCGGAACAAGAGCGCCATCTGCTCCTCGGGCCAGCGGTTGACGATGGCCTCCGCGGTCAAGGGCGTCTCCGGAGAAATCCTCATGTCGAGCGGGCCCTCGTGCTGGAAGCTGAATCCTCGCCCAGGCTTGTCATAGTGCAGCGAACTGATGCCCAAGTCGAAGAGCGCGCCGCTTAACGGAAAAAACTTTTCCGACTCCAAAATCTGCTGCACGGTCCTGAAATTGCCGCGCAAAATCATGACATTGGGCGCGCGCCTGCCCAGGCCCGCCTGCGCCAAGCCCACCATCTCGGGATCGAGGTCGAGGCAGAGAAGCCTGCCTTTCGGCGAGAGCTTCCTTAATATGGCCTCGGAATGCCCCCCCATGCCGAGCGTGGCGTCGAGGTAGAGTCCGTCGGGGTCCTGAACCAGGGCGTCGACTGTCTCCCTTAAGAGCACGGGCTCGTGGCGGTAGGCCCGTTCCGCGCTCATGATGGCCGTCTCCCCCGACCCTAAATCTCGATGCTCTTGGTCACCAGCTTGTAGGCCGGTTCGACCTTCGATTTTTTGTAGGAGTTCCATTTATCCTTGTCCCAAATTTCCGCGCGTTTGCCCGCGCCCTGCACCAGCACGTTCTTGCCGAGGCGCGCGTGCTCCCTTAAAAACTGCGGAATCAAAATCCGGCCGGCGGAGTCGAGTTCCGCCTCCGTCGCCTCGGCGAAGAACTTCCGCTTGAAGGCTCGCTCCTGCTCCTTGTTGGGCAGCGAGAAAGCCGAGAGATCCTTCTCCAGAAGCTGGCTCCATTGGGAAGGCAGAAAAAGGTAGAGGCAGTTCTCCAGGCCGCTGGTTATATAGACCGAGTTGGCTTTCTCCTGCGCCAGGGCCTCGCGGAACTTGGGCGGAAGCCCGACGCGGTTCTTGGCGTCGAGAGAATACTCGTAGCGGCCGATCAGAAGAATCATCTAACCCACTAAGCCCCACTTAAAATCTTTTCTCCCCACTTTTTGCCACCGGCATCGATTATATGGGATGAACCCCGCTTTGTCAAGGGGTAGGAAGAAAGTCCCAGAGAAAATATTCCCCTTGGGCCCACGCGCTCAAAGGCGCATCCTTATATAATGACCTTAAGCCGGCATTCCAGCGAAGGAGACGCGCATGATGCGCCCGAAGGATAAGGCCGCAGTTGGAGTTTCGTTCCTGATTTTCTTTTCGATGCTGGCTCCCTGCGGTCCGGTCCTGGCCGGCGAGATGTCCGACGGCGGCGCCCCGGCCGACATCGGGGCGAAGGCCGCCCTGGCCGCCGGACTTCCAGCCGCGCTTCCTTTGCTGGGAACGAACCTGAGTAATCTCTCCCCCGCCGCGCTGCCGGATTTGTCCCAGGATATTCCCGCGGCGTCCGGCGCTGCGGGTGAAACGCCGGCGGCTTCCCGCGAATCCGAAATCGGAGCGCCCGCCCCGACCGCCGCAGCGCGCACTGCGCCGTCGATAGAAGCCGATTTTGGTAAGGCGCCCGAACCCTCGGCGCTCTTGGTAAAATCAGCGGCTGAGGAGCAGACGTCTTTTCCCGCTCAGCCGCGGGCGTCGATGCGTCTTGCCGACTCCAATCGGAGTCTCTCCGCGCGCCGTCAGCTGACGCGCATGGCCGCGGCCAATCTGCGCGCCGATCTTTTCGACGGAGTCCTGGCCGCCCATGCCTCCGCGGGCGCGCCCGAACCCTCGGAGCGGGGCATCTCTCCCGAGTGGATCGACCGGATGCGCCGCAAGGACGCTGTGGAAACCTCATCCGAGGAGAAGCGCCTGCGGGACGCCTCCCAGCGCCTGGGCTTCTCCCAGGTCGCGCTCAACCGCGAGGTCATCGACGCGCATACGAATCACTACACGGTCGAACTTCCCGCCGGAGCCATCACCAACCAGAAGAATTCGGGACGTTGCTGGATTTTCGCGGGCCTGAACATGATCCGCTCCACGCTCTTCGCGGAGAAGAGGCTGCCGCGCAACTTCCTGTTCTCTCAGAATTACATCTACTTCTTCAGCTTGCTCGAGCAGGCCAATCTGCGCATCGGCAGCGCCATGCAGGCCGTCGCGGAAGGCGTCAAGGAGGGCGCGAAAATCTCGACCGAGGAACTGCGCAGACAGCTGTCCCTTGCGGACAAGGTCGAGGACGGCGGATGGTTCGAGTATTTCCAGTTCCTCGCCACCAAGTACGGCCTGGTTCCGGAAAGCGCCATGCCCGAGACCAAGAGCTCGCAGAACAGCGCCGTGCTGCTGCAGGAACTGAGCCTCTCCCTGGCCCAGTCCATCAACGAAGCGCTTGCTTCCGCGCGCCGCGATCCGGCCGGCTTCGACGCTAAGAAGATTCTGGAAGCGCGGGCTTTGGCTCTGGACCGCATCTGGAAGGTCCTGGCCACCCACCTTGGTACTCCGCCAGAGCGCTTTGAATTCCGCGAGGAAGGCAAGCCGGAAAAGGAGGGTCCGGCGCGCAAAACGCCGGCAAAGGTCGCGGACTACACGCCGCTTGAGTTCGCGCGCAATTTCGTGCGCTTCAACCCCGACGATTACGTCGTGCTGGCCAACTCCCCGAGCAAGAAGAACAACCAGGTCTATACCGTCAAGGACTCGGCCATCGGCGCGCCGCGGCCCGGCCGCCCCGCGCCCAACGCGCGTTTTTTAAACGTCAGCCTGACCCGCATGGAGCGCTTGGTCGCTGCCTCCATCTCGGCAGGCCACCCGGTCTGGATCGCGGCGGACGTCGACCACGACATGGACGCCGACACCGGCATCATGCATCCCAAGATCTATCAGAAGGGCGCGCTCTACGGATTCACCAAAGCGGAGAAGCCCAAGGAGCTCACCCGCACGCAAGCCACCTACCTCATGGTGCGCAGCCCGGACCACGCCATGGCCATCACCGGCTACGACCGTCCCGAATCGCGTGGGCCCATCGTTAAATTCAAGGTGGAGAATTCCTGGGGCAGCCGCTTCGGCAGCCGCGGGATCTTCCACATGTACCGGGAGTGGTTCCGCGAGAATCTCTATGAAATCGTGGTGCACAAGAGATTATTGAGCCCCGCGGAGAAAAAGGCGCTTAAGGCGCCCGCCAAAGAAATCGGCGAAGGGGACATGTTCTAGGCCCATGACCTCGCGGGAAAAGCGCAACCTAAAACTCGGCGCCGCGGCCCTGTGCACCCTCGCCGCGTTTTTCGCGCTGTTCCTGGTCAGCCGCGTGGAGGCTTTGGCGGACAAGGCTCCGGCCGTGGGCTCGGCGGCGCCCGGCTTTACGCTCCAATCGGAGTCGGGCAAACCCGTGAGCCTATACGATTACCGCGGCAAGTGGGTGGTGCTTTATTTCTATCCCAAGGATTTCAGCCCCGGCTGCACCATCGAGGCGCACCGTTTTGAGCGCGACATCAAGAAGTATCGCAAACTCGGCGCCGTTATCTTGGGCGTGAGCATGCAGTCGGCGAGCTCTCACGCGAAGTTTTGCGCCAAAGAGGGACTGGATTTTAAACTGCTCGCCGATCCCGACGGCCGAGTGTCCAGGCTCTACGGTTCGGTCCTGCACCTTATCGTGACCACCCTGTCCTCGCGCCACACCTTCCTGATCAGTCCCAAGGGCGTCATCGTCAAAGAGTATCTGCACGTCAATCCCTACCGGCACAGCGCGCAAGTCCTGAGGGATTTGGCCGCGCTCGAAGCACCAGCTTCCTTGAACCGCTAGCCGTTTTGTTGTATCAGCAAGCGCATATGCACCCTGCATCAAATAGCGGCGAGCGTATTCGAGCAGACGCGGCGCAATTCTCGACGGGCCATTGCACGAAAATTTGGGAGATCCTAACGGAAACCTTCTCCCAAAGGCGCATGCGCATCCGCATCGGCGTCACCGCGATCTCGGCCGTGATGCTGACCTCGGGATTTTTCAACATGGACAGCCTTATTCTCGGCCGAGGAACGTTTTATTCGGTGGCCCTGCCCTGGGATCGCGTGATTCCGCTCGAGCCATCCTGGATATGGGCGTACCTGCTTTACTATCCAATCTGCGTCAGCCCGCTTTTCTTCCCCAAGGTTCTGAAGAATGGCCGCACGTTCCGCGGCGTTATGGGAGGCTTCCTTTTCCAGTTCGCCTTGGCCTGGGTCGTCTTCTATCTTTTTCCCACCCGCATCGCGCATCCCGCAGTGCCCGGATCAACGCTGAGCGACGCGGCACTGCGCGGACTCTACCGCGTCGACGATGGGCATCTGATTTTTCCCTGCCTGCACGTGGCCAACACCCTCTTCGTCGCGCTCGTCTCCGCGCGTTTGCTGCCATGGCGCCGCAGCGCGCCGTTTTGTGCCACAGTTCTTCTTGTGGCGGCTTCGACGCTCCTTACCAAGCAGCATCTCATTGTGGATCTGCCGGCAGGCGCGTTTCTGGGATATTTGGCCTACCGTTGGATTGCGCGGCCCGCGCTGGCCTAAAGCGAGGCGCCGGCCGCTACTCGTTGTCGAGGTTCAGCTGCAGATCTGGGGCGCCAAAGCTCTCGCCCACGTGTCGCAGGGAGAGCTTGGAGAGGTGGAAGCGCCAGGCGTACTCAAGGGCCTGGATACGGTTGTAGGGCATGCCGTAGCCGGCCAAGAGCGCCTGGGGCACGTCGTCGCCGTCGCGGATGGCCACGGAAAACTTGTAAAAGCCGTTGCGCGGCGGCAGTTTGGTCAAAAAGCGCACGACGCTGTAGGACTCGGTGTACCAGAGCTGGACCGAGGCGTCCGAGGCGCCGTCCAGGGTAGTCACGTCCATCAATTGCTTCAAGGAGTACCCGCCGCCCTGTTCCAGGATCCGCAAATTGGGCCTAAGCCAGTTGGGGCGAGTCAGGCCGCGCTCGACCTGGATGAAGGTCGCCATGCCCTCGGAAAGCCACATCGGGTCGTCGTGGCCGCCGATGTAGAAGCCGTCGTAATAAACGTGGGTCATCTCGTGGGCCATGATGCTCTGGATGTCCGGGCTCTTGTAGACGAAAATCTCTCGGCGCTCGACCGAAGTGGCGCCGCCCGACCACTCCGGCCGGCCGGTGATTTTGTGGTAGCTCTTGGGCGTGCTAAAAAGAACCACGGTCACGCGCTGATCGAAGGCCCAGGGCGAAAAGGCCGCCAAGTCGATCATGAGGTTGCCGTGCAGCAGCTCGATCATGTTGAGAAAATTTTTGGGCGGCGGCCCTTCCGTGTAGACCACGAAGTGCCGTGTGAGCGTGCGGGTAAAGCTCTGCGGGATGAGCGTGGGGCGGGTGAGCTTCTCCCCGGAGACCTGCGGCATGGCGGCCGGCTGGTTGGAAGACGAGGGCTGGGCGGCGGACGCGGGCTGGTTTTTGCTCGCGGAAGGGTTCTGCGCGCTCTGAGTTTGGTTTGGCTCCGCCACGCCCACGGCGCCCGCGGGAGGCTGCGGAAACATGAGCTCCGCGGGCGGGCTGCCGGTTTGGCTCTGCCCCTGGGGCGGTTGGGCGAAATGGTTCTCCCCCGCGATGAACCGGCCCGTGGTGGTGACTTCCGAAAGAGGCGAGTAGTTCTTGGAGACGCCGCTCAAGACCGGCCATTGGAATCCCCCGCCGCCCAAGTACTGGTAGACCATCAGGCCCCACAGCGAGAGCAACAGGAGCCAGATGAGGAGGCGGATGCGGGAGAGGACTTCCACGGCGCGGGCCGCCCGCGGCTATGCCTGGCTGGCGTCGCGCAGGCGCAGGGAGGCGGTGGCCAGGCCGTTGATGAAAAGCGCCACCACCACGATGAAGAGCGCCTGCGTCGCGGCCATGCCGGCCTCGGCCGAGCCCATGGCGAAGACGCCGCGGGAGTAATAGATGGCGAGCATGGTGGCATCGGCGGCCAAGGAGGTCAAAAGAGTCTCCCAGAAGCCGGCGTAGAGTGCGGCGGTCACCGGAGCCATGACGAACAATAGCCACATCGGCGCCCAGTAGGGCTGGAGCAGGTAGAACAAGGGGACGGCCCAGGCGAAGTTGAGCCAAATTTGGATTTGGCGCATGCGCCGAACCCAGCGGATGAAGCGGTAGGTGTTGGCCGTGAGCCACCAGTTGACCGCGAAGGCCAGCGCCAGGATGATCAAGGAGGCGCGGTAGGCGGAGGGATCGGGATCGCTGAAATAGACGGCGGAGAGAATGAGGAAGAGGGCGAAAGGCGAGAAGTAGCGGTTGAGCATCTGCATGTCAGTTCATCTCCTGGGCGGGTTTTTCAAACAGCGCCAGATACCGATCCTTGTCCTCGCGGGGCAGGCGGTACGGCACCGACTTTACCAATCTTAGCGATAGCAAATCCAGCCGCCGGGACAAGGCTTTCTCGGCAGCGTCCGCCGGCGCGGACTGAAAGGCGGCGAGAAATCCCCCTTGCCGGACCAGCGGCGCGCACATGGAAAGCGCATCCGGCATGGGCGCCAGCGCGCGCTCTAAAACCAAATCGAAGGCGCCCGAGAGCGAACCGCAGTCCCTGGGTAGCGACTTGCGAGCGACCTTCAAGCCCTTGAGGCCGAGCTTTAAAAGCAGCAGATTCAGGAAATCAAAGCGCTTTTGCGCGGGCTCGATGAGCGTCATCTCGATTTCCGGGCGCGCGATCTTGAGCGAGACTCCGACGAAGCCCGCGCCCGCGCCCGCCTCGGCGAGCTTGGGCGCGGGGCCCGGCGCGCATTCGCTCAAGAGGCGCGAGGCGGCCAGACCGTCGCAAAAATGGCGCAGGACGATTTTCTCCGGCTCCAGGTCCGCGGTCAAGTTGGCTTTTTCCGCCCACTTAAGCGTGAACTCGAGATAGCGACCGAAGAGTTCCAGCTGCGCGGCGGAGAGCGGCGCGCCCAGTTCGGCCGCGGAGCGCTCGAAAAGGTCTGGCGCGGCCGGCGCGCTCAACTTTCCGCCTCGACTGCGGCTTCTTGGGTCTGGCGGCGGCTTTTTTCCGCGTGGACCCAGAGCACCTGAACGTCGGCGGGCGTCAACCCCGGGATGCGTCCGGCTTGTCCCAGCGTGCGCGGCTTGACGGCGTCCAATTTCTGCCGGGCTTCGCGGCCCAGCGCGGACAAGGAGGCGAAATCAATTCCCGCCGGAATGGGCACGTGCTCGAGCTTTTTCAAGCGCTCCGCGGCGCTGCGCTCGCGGCGCAGATACCCGGCATAGGCGGACTCGATGCCCCGTTCGGCGTGGGCCTTGGCCATGGACCAGGGCGCCAGCTCGGCGTCGGGATAAACCTTGCCGGAGACGACGGCGTCTTGGTAGCGCAAAAAGCGCGCGTGCGTTTCTTCTGAAATGAGCCCGAGCCGCCGCCCCGCACCGATGAGCCGCAGGTCCGCGTTGTCCGCGCGCAGGCTCAGGCGGAACTCCGCGCGCGCGGTGAACATGCGGTAAGGCTCGTCCACGCCCTTGGTGACCAAATCGTCCACGAGCACGCCGATGTAGGCCTCGTCGCGCGAGAGGATGAAGGGCGCCTCGCCGCGGAGCTTCAAGACCGCGTTGACGCCCGCCACGAAGCCCTGCGCCGCGGCCTCCTCGTAGCCCGTGGTGCCGTTGATTTGTCCCGCCAGGAACAGTCCCGGGATTTTCTTCGTCTCCAGCGTCTGGTGCAGTTGGGTGGGCGGGCAAAAGTCGTACTCGATAGCGTAGCCGTAGCGCGTGATTTGCGCGCGCTCCAATCCCGGCACCGCGCGCACCAGGCGCAGCTGCGCGTCCTCGGGCAGGCTCGTGGAGAGGCCGTTGACGTAGATTTCGCGCGTGCGATAGCCCTCGGGCTCCAAAAAAATCTGGTGGCGCTCCTTGTGCGGGAACTTGACCACCTTGTCCTCGATGGACGGGCAGTAGCGAGGCCCCACGGCCTTGATGCGGCCGGAGTAAAGCGGCGAGCGCTCCAGGTTGTCCCGGATGACGGCGTGCGCGTCCTCGTTGGTGTAGGTGATGTAGCAGGGCAACTGAGGGTTGGCGATGCGTTCGGTGAAATGAGAAAAGGGAACGGGCGGATTGTCGCCGTCCTGGCGTTCGGTGCGGGAAAAATCGATTGAGCGCTCATGCAGGCGCGGCGGCGTGCCGGTCTTAAGTCGCCCGGTTTCCAAGCCCAGCTCGCGCAGGCTCGATGAGAGCTTCGTCGCGGGCGGCTCGCCCGAGCGTCCGGCGGGATAGGTCTCCAGGCCCACGTGCGCCAAGCCGTTTAAAAAAGTGCCGGTGGTCAGCACCACCGTCTTGGCGCGGTAGCGCACGCCTCGCTTGGAGACAACACCCAGCACGCCCGCGTCGCCGGTCCACACGGCCGCGGCCTCGTCTTGCCGGGCGTCCAGGTTCTCCTGGGACTCGACGGTCTCCTTCATGGAGAACTGGTAGAGCTTCTTATCGCACTGCGCGCGCGGCGAGCGCACGGCCGCGCCCTTGCTCATGTTGAGCGTGCGAAACTGCAGCGCGGACTTGTCCGTGTTCTTGGCCATCTCGCCGCCCAAGGCGTCCAACTCCCGCACGATCTGTCCCTTGGCCACGCCGCCGATGGATGGATTGCAGGACATCGCGCCGATGACGTCCAAGTTCTGCGTGAGCAAAAGGGTTTTGGCGCCCATGCGCGCCGCAGAGAGCGCCGCCTCCGAGCCGGCGTGGCCCGCGCCCACCACCAGAACGTCGTAGGGTCTTTCGATCATGAATAAAATATCTTGCGTGCAACTAAAAATTATCGCAATTAAAAAAAGAACCGCCGATTGCACTCATTCTAAGTTTCTACAAGTGGCATAAACAACTGGTGATAATTGAAAATCATATGCAATATTTGCAAGGGCGTCTTTACAAGCTTTTCTGGCACTCCTGATATGACCCTGAATGCTCTCAACTGCTTCTAGGCTTAAATATGCGGAGGGATCATGGGAGTTTAACTGGAGGGCTGATTTTAAATCAATAATGGCTTTTTCATGGGCATTCATTAGATATTCACAAACGGCCAAATCTCGCAAATACACTTCGTTATTAGGGTAATGTACCACTAGGAATTTTAAAATTCTCCTTGCTAGATCGCGAAGTATTTTATAGTCCTGTATTGAAAGCGCTAATTGATGAAGGTATTCTTGGGGGTGCGAAAAATATGAGGCAGAAACATAATCAGGCGGTAGTGATGTAATGGCAATTTTTCCATTTTCATCCGACTGATTTAACCCGGGAGCTTTCGCTGATAGGTTAATTTTAAGTTCATGAATAAAAAGAGTTTTAACTGATGGAGCAAGTAAGTTTAGGCCAGGAGTAGCTAGCGCGCGCTTAGAAAAAGTTTCGCTTACCATAAGTCTCAGAGACTTAGTTGCTGCGATTTCACTTGAGTTCGCAGGATTACGGATGAAAGCCTGTGAAACATATAGCATGAGGGCGTAATTGAGGAAAATACGTCCTTTTTGATAGCGCTTTAAAGCAAAAGAAATAAGTGATTTTCTAATATAGGCTTCTTCTATAATTGCCGGACTAGTATATTCTTGTAACCGACTACCCCAATCCATTAAGTCCCGGGTATGTCCGCACAGAGCGAATGCCCAAGCGGAATCTAGTGAATAGCTAGCCAGAGAAGATGAATTAGCTGCATGCAATAAATATGCACTTGCGGTTTGCGCATTCCCGGCGGAGAGGAGCCGCATGCCTTTTTCATGGAGTAGCCAGGCATTATTTGGATTCCTTGAAAGTGCTAGGTCTAATGCGTTTGGCGACTTTATCGCTGATGGATAAAGAAGAACGCGGTACCAAACAGCAAAACATAGAATGAGGAGAATGATAAGCGTTGCTTGAAATATTCTGGTGCCAAGTTTTTCACCAATAGAAGGCATAAAAAAGACAAATAATAAAGCGGCAAAAATCGCCAACAGAGGTCGTAACGGCGTGAAATAATCAAATTCAATTGACATCAAACAGTGAATGGCAAGTAAATAGGTCGCGAGGAGAACTAATGTTCCTATCGGTTTTTGGTTATGGAATGACAATAGGCCGATGGCGGCTAAGAGAAATAAAATTGGATTCCATCCGATAACTCGAATTATGCGTAGCAAAATAGCTTCAGTGTATAAGAACGGGTGGTTAAGAATTTCTTTGATTGCCCAAGGTAGAACATTTGACTTAGGCAAAGGAACGGCCGTTAAAAGAGGTAAGTGGGCTGGTAATTTATGGATGCCCTCAGCCGTTCCAATGAACCCTAGCGCTCCCGTAATGATATTGGAGTTTGCTTCCCCATATTCAAATGGAATGAATTTTTTATAGAGCAAAAAGTTCATACCGATCCAAGGCAAAAGGAATAAGTACGGAACTAAAAGAAGTATTAATATGTCCATTTTGGGGATGGATATTTTCCGTTTCCGACAAGATGCAATTTCAAGTAGGGCCAGCAAAGGTGGAAAAAATGCCAGTGTGGAGCGAAAAAGCAAAGTTGTTCCAATAGAAAGTGCTACGGCCCAAGTATTGATCCTTGATGGGTGCCGTTCTTTGACAACAAGGAGCCCCGATACAACAAAAATAAGCAATGTCAGAATTGATTGAGGGAATCGTATTGAATCGGTGGAGATATACCAGAGAGGCAGGGCTACTATGGCCAAAGCTGGCGAATAAATAATAGTACACAGACCGGTAAATAATGCGGCCATCGTAATGGATAGGAATTGATTTAAATACTGCACGTTGTAACCGTATAGGACGGCTGCCGTCAAACTCGAAAAAGGAAGATGCCAGCTAATTGTATTGCCGGAGCTAGATATGGGAATGCCGTACCACAATGCCTCACCTGGATTTAAGTAATCAATCCGGGTCTGTTCATCAGTTCCAATTTTTAGGGTCAAAATACGTGCTCCAGCAACGGTGCAAAGAAAAAAAATAATAATTAACTCCCAGGGAATGTAATTAAATCTAAAATTATTTTTAATAAAGGTGTACATTGGTAATGCCGCTAAGTGTAAACAGCCTTGTGGCTAAATTATCCACCAGAACGTCGTAGAGTTCGGAGTCCATCTAGGAATACAACAGGGCTTTGAGCATTTGCATCGGGACCAGGCCCGCCATGTGGAGGGCGAAGGCGAAGCCGACTTGCAGGAACAAGGAGAGCAGCACCGCCATGAAGGCGCGGGGCAGGCGCAGGGACATGAGCTCCTTCAAGCCCACGCAGCTCACCGCCAGAATCCAGAACCCTCCCGCGATTTGCGTCGCGTAAAAGAGATCGGTCAGCCGCCAATACGCGGCGGCGGCCATGGGCAGGACCAGGACCAGGCCTATGACGTTGGTGCCCAGCATGAAGGCGAAGACCGGCCGCCAGTCCGCAATCGCAATGCGGCGCAGGAGAGGAACAAAGGGCGCCAGCCACGCCAGCGTCAGCGCGAGAAAGGCCCAGCGCGGGAAGCCCGGATCGTGCGCGTAGAGGACGACTAAGATGAAGGGCAGCGCGGTCCAGAGCACGCCCGCGGAGAGCTTCACGATGAAGTTTCCCGCGCGCAGCCAGGCGGCCAAGCCCAGGGCGAACAAAATCCAGACGACTTCGAGCGGCGGCTGCCAGATCATGACCTTGGTCCAGAACCAAAGACCTTGCGGCTCCACCGGGAAGGGCGCGTTGAGGTCCGGGAAATTCCAGGGCTTGAGCCAATAGAAGATCAAAGACGCGATCAAAAACGCGGCGTAGAGCCGCAGGCTCGGGGTCCAGGCCGATGTTTCCCGCGCGGCCTTGGCGCCCCGCTTGGGGAAGAACAGGTAGAGCTTCGCCAACTCCCAGAGGCCTGGCGCGGGCTCAAACATAGACCGGGGCGCTCACGCCCCCCTCCTGCGCCGCGACGTCCGCGTCGTAATACTTCATGGCCCAGAGGCACAAAAAGCCCGAGGCGGCCAAAAAGAAACTCGTAATGGTCAGCGCCAGCGTGAGGTTCGAGCGGTCGGAGATGACGCCGATGACGGTGGGTGAAAGCGCGTCGCCGATGGCGTGGATGACGAAGATGTTGGCCGCGAAGGCCATGGAGCGGGATTTGAGCTCCGTCACCGCGACCAGGACCGCGTTTAGCGGTCCCATGTTCAGGAACACGAAGAACTCGGCGACGAAGAGGGAGACCAGCGCCGTGTCCACGTGCGAGGACATGAGGCTGTAGATCATGAGCGGCGTCGAGACGAGGAGCCCGGTCGCGGAGACGATGAGGTAGGCGCGGCTGTTGAACTTGAAGACCCAGTCGGAAATCCAGCCGCCGGCCATGGTGCCCACGATGCCGGAGACAATGGTCATCGCGCCGAAGATGGAGCCGGACTTCCCCACGCTCCAGAGCCACTGGCGGTGCAAAAAGCTCGGCATCCACACCGCATAGCCGCCCAGGGCGAAGGTCATCAGACCCATCGAGAGCGTGGTGAGCGTGTAGCTGGGAATCTTGAAAATCCTGAGGTAGGAGGACAGGGGCGAGTGCGCCTTGGCCCCGGGCGCCGGAGCGGGCTTGGGCGCCGCGACCGCGGCGGCCCTGTGCGCGTGCTGCGGATCTTTGAGCCGCGTGGCCAGCGCGGCCAGGATGAGCCCCGGAATCGCGGTCCAATAGAAGGCGCTCCTCCAGCCGAAGTGCTGGCCCAGGAGCCCACCCGCGATGTAGCCGATGCCGCTGCCCACCGACACCGCCATCGCGAAAATCGCCATGACCAGGCCGTGGTCTTCCGCGGGGAAGTGCTCGGCAACGAAGGAGGGCGAGACCGAGCCGTAGGACGATTCTCCGATGCCCACGGCCGCGCGTGCCGAGAACAAGGACGCGTAGCTCCAGGCGATGCCGGAAAGCCCGGTCGCCAAGCTCCAGAGCGCGGCGCCTCCCGCCATCCAGCCCACGCGCTTGCCCTTGTCGGCCCAGTAGCCGATGGGCAGCGCCGCGAACATGTAGACGATGACGAAGGCCGAGGCCAGGGAGCCCGCCTGCGCGTCCGAGAGCTTCAGGTCGCCCTGGATGAGCGGCAAAAGGGAATAGAGCGCCTCCCGGTCGACGTAATTCATGAGGTTGATGGCCAGAAGGAGAGCGAGCACGCTCCAGGCCAGGCGCTTGTTGGTCATGGGGCTTGAGACGGGATTATAACTTATTTAAGCTTTCCGCTCGACGGGAGCGGGGCAAGCCGGGGCCGGCTATTGGGGCAAGGCTCCAAACCTGCGTCCGCCGCCACCGCCTCTTCCGCCCCCCCCACCGCCGCCTCCGCCTGGAGGGGCAGGCGGAGAATTTCCCAGGCACGTCGCGGTGCAGCCCGCAGCGACGTTATAGCATTGCAAATCCCAATTGCCGGGACTCGGATTTCCCGCGTCCGAAGGCTGGTAGATTTGGCACGTGCTGCTGTAGGGCATGCCGCCATCGATGTGCGTGCCGACTTCGGTGAGTACGCAGAGTTGCGCCGTGCCCAAGTTGATGTTCTGGGTCGCGTTCGTGCCGGCCCAGCCGCAGTGGTAGTTTGTAAAGGACGGAAGGCCCCCCAGCGGCAGCCAAGATCCGTTTTTGTACCCGTAGAAATCTTTCTTGGTGGTGTCGTAATACATCATGCCGTCGGCGGCCGGCGCCGGGGCCGCGGCGAAGTTGCCCACCCCGACCGTGCCGGAAAAATTGGCGTTGCCGTTGACGTCGAGCTTTTGGGAGGGCGTCGCGGTCCCGATGCCGACGTTTCCGCTGTCGCGCGCCAGAATGGTTTTTTGGGTCGTGACCATGTTGGTGTAGACTCCCGTGGGCGCGGGATAATAGGTGTCGAGCGTGACATCCTCGGGACTTACCGGCAGGCTCATGAGGCACAGGCACAAGGCGGACAGCGACCACCGCACGGCGCGGGGGCTCATGTGGACGCGGATGTCGAGGTTCAAATCCGCCATCGCCGGTAGTATAACAGGGGAACGTTGGGAATGGTAGGGCCTTATTTAAAAGATAAAGCTTCCCTGTGCAGTCTTACGGACACAAGCCCAATCTCCATCCACAGGTTCTAGGACCTGAGCAGCTGCTTGGCGTGTAACACCAATAAGAGCATCCTGTGCCCGACATTCCCAGTACCAGACAAGTCGAACCAGAATATGATTTTAGACATTCAAACGAGCAAGTGGGCGGCGGTGGTGGCGGTGGTGGCGGTGGTGGATCTAGCTACAGCTCCAGTATCGTTACCGGCGTAACAAACACACAAGGTGGAGGGAGTGCACCAACATCAGCTTCTTCCAGCAACAGCATAATATCAAT
>DAIDHS010000025.1 GCA_027451985.1 Elusimicrobiota bacterium | reverse complement strand
ACGATCTCCCTTCCGCAGCAGAGCACAATCCCAGAAACCGGCACCGGGTCTCTGATCTCGAGCGTCACCATCCTGCATATGTCATGTATACGTCGGGCTCTACCGGCAAGCCCAAGGGCGTCCTGCACACGACCGGCGGCTATCTGACCCAGGCCGCGCTCACCACGCGGCTGGTCTTTGATTTGCGCGACGAGGATCTTTATTGGTGCACGGCCGATGTCGGCTGGGTCACGGGGCACTCCTACGTGGTCTACGGCCCGCTGGCCGAGGGCGCCACGGTCCTGATGTACGAGGGCGCGCCGCTCTATCCCGCGCCCGATCGGTTCTGGTCCATCGTGGAGAAGCACAAGGTCACGGTGCTCTACACCGCGCCCACCGCCATTCGCACTTTCATGCGCCACGGCACGCAGTGGCCCGCCAAGCACGACTTGTCCTCGCTGCGCCTCTTGGGCAGCGTGGGCGAGCCCATCAATCCGGAAGCCTGGCGCTGGTACCACAAGGTCATCGGCGGCGGGCGCTGCCCCATCGTGGACACCTGGTGGCAAACGGAGACAGGCGCGATTTTGATTTCCCCTTTGCCCGGCGCCACTCCGGCCAAGCCCGGCTCTGCGTCCTTGCCCATGCCGGGCATCGAGGCCGACGTAGTCGACAAACAGGGCCGGAGCGTGCCCGCGGGTGCGGGCGGCTATCTGGTCGTCAAGCGTCCTTGGCCCTCCATGCTGCGCACCATCTACGGCGATCCGGCTCGCTACAAAAGCCAATACTTCGGCCAGCTGCCGGGCGTTTACTTCACCGGCGACGGCGCGCGCAAGGACAAGGACGGCTATTTCTGGGTGCTTGGCCGCATCGACGACGTGGTCAACGTCTCGGGCCACCGGCTTTCGACAATGGAGGTCGAATCGGCTTTGGCGAGCCATCCGGACGTGGCCGAGGCTGCGGTCGTGGGCCGCCCCGACGAAGTGACGGGCCAGTCCATCACGGCCTTCGTGACCCTGGCTGGAGGCAAAGCGCCCAGCGACGCCCTGAAGGACGAACTGCGCGCCCACGTGGCTAAGGCCATCGGGCCCATCGCGCGGCCTTCCGAAATCCGCTTTACCGACGCCCTGCCCAAGACGCGCTCGGGCAAGATCATGCGACGGCTGCTGCGGGAAATTTCCTCAGGCAAGAAAGTCGCCGGGGACGTGACGACTTTGGAGGACTTCTCCGTCGTCGCCAGGCTTCAAGGCGAGGACGAGTGACGCTTCCCGAGCCCGCCAACCTCGCCCTCTCTCTGGCCGCGGGCGGCGCGCTCTTCTGGCTCGTCCGGGATCGCGGGCGCCATTACTCCGCTGCGCGCTTGCTTCTGGCCCTGGGCCTGCTCGCGATTTTCTGCCGCTTGGAGCTGGGCTGGTTGGGTGCGCAAAAGATTCTGCCGCCGGGCGAACTTCCCATTCCGTTGGGCGTGACGCGCGCGGTGTGGCCGTCTCTGTTCTTGTCGCTCTTCGGAGCGGCGGTGTTCATGAACGCCGGCGGGGGCCCGCGCGTCAAGATCTTCGGCCAAGGTTTCGCGCTGGGCCTGATTTTCTCGGTCTTGGGATATCTTTCCTACTCTTGGATCGGCATCGCCGCGGCCTGGCGGATGCTGGGCTGGTTCTGCGGCGGCTTTTTTTGGACCACGCTGCCTATTCTGCTGGCGGGATCCTTCGTGCTGGCCGCGCTGGCCCTGTTGCACGAGGAGGCGCGCCCGGCGCGTCTGCCGGCCTTGGCGCTGCTCCTTTTAATATGGTGGCTGCCGGCCCGGTTTTTTCTTTGGCGGCTTGAGACCGACTGGGGTTACGGCCCGCGCGACTTGGCGCGCGCCGCGGGCGTGCCCACTGCCTCCCAGGCGCAGAAGGTCAACATCGCCTGGCTCAAGCCTGCGGGCGACAAGCCCTACCATCTGGAGACCCTGCATCCGTTGGTCGAGGACGGCCTCAGCATCGACGTGCCGGACTTATGGAAGCTCTACGACTACCTGCGCCTGCACCGCTACCGCTCCATCTACGCGCCCAAAGCCCTCGATGCCCTGCGCAAGGGCTGGCTCGACTGGTGGGATCCGGACATGGCCCTGAAGGCCGCCTCACTGGCCTACCCCGGCCGCGTCGCGCCGGACTATTTAGGAGCCTTGGCGCTCATCCGCGCCGGCTCGCTCGACGCCACCCGCTACCAGAACCTGCGCGCCCTCGACGACTTGGCCTCGCCGCGCCGCGCGGGGTTTGAGGACGTGACCCGCTCGCAGCGCATCTTCGAAGCCTTCGAGAAAGCCTACGCGCGCTTCGGGGATCAGGCCAACGCGGGCTACTGGATCTCGAAGGTGGACAATCTTTGGCCCATCTATGAGGAAAAGGTCGTGACCGACCCGGTTCAGGAGTTCCAGAGCGGCCGCGTCTTGGGACGCGTGCTCATCAACGGCCGTCCCGCCCGCTCGCTCCTGGTCGGGCTTTTCCTCGTCTCGGTGAGCAGCGCCGTGCCCAAGGACGCCTCCGGGGTTTTGAGCGAGAGCGCTTTCCCGGACGCGCGGGGGCGCTTTGATTTCGATAACCTGGGTCGGGGTTTCTATTATCTGGGGCTCATGGGCAACCCGGACTACCTGCGCGGGCGCATCGAGGGCAGTCCCGGGGTGTTTTCCCTCGGATCGTCGCGTCCCGTCGCGCGTCTGCGCACCATCCGCGTCGAGGCGCGGGCCGCGCCCCGGCCGCGTTCGGTCCAGGTTCTGACACCCTTCGAGCGGCGCTTTCTGGCGGGCCTGGAGGATTTCCAGGGTGGAGACGACGCGGGCGCCGCGCGCGAATGGCGCGCCGCGGAACGCATCAATCCCCGCAGCCCCAAGCTCAAGCTGGCCTTGAGCTACTTAAGGAAGGACCGCGCGCTCAAAAAGCGCTCGGCAAGACGATGAAGGGGCCGGCGCACAAAAGCAAGGCCCGTTGAACTCCCGGCGCGATTGGCAGGCCCCCCGTTTTGTTGATAAAATCCGCAGATGCCCGCTGAGAAAACCCACGACATGATCCGCGCCGAGGAGTTGGAGAGCGCCGTTGCGCGGAAGAACTTTCCCGTCCTGGCGCAGGAGCTTTCCCACGCTCCGCCGGAGACTCTGGCGGCTCTCTGGCCGTCCTTGAAGCCCATGACCAAGCTCGCGGCCTTCAAACTGCTCTCCCCGGACCGCGCCATCGCGCTCTACGAGCGCCTGGGCTTCGAGGAGAAGTACTTCGTTTTTTGCGGCTTTGCCCCCGCCTCCATCGCGCCGCTGCTCGAGTCTCTTTCCCCCGCCGAGCGCAAAATTTTCACCGAGTTGCCGCGC
Source organism: Elusimicrobiota bacterium (assembly GCA_027451985.1). GTDB lineage: Bacteria > Elusimicrobiota > Elusimicrobia > UBA1565 > UBA9628 > JAGWJU01. The sequence goes on along the minus strand of DAIDHS010000025.1, from coordinate 27,097 downwards.
TGGCATTACGATCGCATGCTGGATCTGCTGCTGCGCGAGAAAAACGCCTCCGGGGGCTCGGCGTGATCGCCAACACGATGGGCGTGGTGCTTTCGCGCCAGAACTGGGGCGAGGCCGACAAGCTGGTCACCCTCTACACAGAGGAGTTCGGCAAGATGCGCGCGCGCTGCGTGGGCGTCAACAAGCCCGGGCGCAAGATGAAGGCACTGTGCGAGCCTTTCGTTTTGGCCGAGTTCCGGCTGCACGTCGGCTACCGCACGGACGTGGCCAAAATCATCGGAGGGCAGCTCGTCTCGAGCTTCCCCCTCGTGCGCGCGGACTACCGGCGCATGCTCACGGCTTTTTCCTTCTGCGAGATGATGAGCCAAGCCTCGTCCGAACGCGTGCCCAACCCGGACAAGTACGAGCTCATCGTTTCGGCGCTGCGGACTCTGGAGGGCGGCGTTTCTCCCTGGATGATGCCCGTCTACGGCTTGAAGCTTTTGGAACTGACCGGCCAAGGTCCGGCAGAGAGCTTCGCGATGGATGCGGATTTGAAAGCCCGGCTGGACGCCGCGCGGATGGAGAGTCTGGAGGCTTTGCCATATCCGTCGCCGCTGGCTGAGAAGCTTGAAAACGCGGTGGCCGAGCGCCTGGAAGACTACGCCGGGCGCCGCCTGCGTTGCCCGGACGCGCTGCGGCAGTGGAACGCGGAGGCCGCGGCGTGCTGAGCTTTCAAGAGGTTGTGGCCGAGCTTCAGCGCTTCTGGTCCAAGCGCGGCTGCTCCATCATCCAGCCCTACGACATGGAAAAGGGCGCGGGCACTTTCAACCCGGCGACCTTCTTCGGCGCGCTGGGCCCCGAGCCGACCTCAGTCGCCTACGTCGAGCCCTGCCGCCGCCCGGCCGACGGCCGCTACGGCGACAACCCCAATCGCTTGGGCAAGTACTATCAGTTCCAGGTCCTGCTCAAGCCTGTGCCGCCCACCGTCATGGATGACTACTTGAAATCCTTGAAGGCCCTGGGCTTGGACCCCAAGAAGCATGATTTGCGCTGGATTGAGGACGACTGGGAGTCGCCGACCTTGGGCGCCTCGGGCTTGGGCTGGGAAGTGTGGCTCGACGCCATGGAGATCACCCAGTTCACATACTTCCAACAGATGGGCTCTTTGCCGCTCTACCCCGTGAGCGTGGAAATCACCTACGGCCTGGAGCGCATCGCGATGTACCTGCAGAAAAAGGACAGCGTCTACGATTTGGAGTACGGCGGCAAGAACACCTACGGCGATTTACACCTCCGGCAGGAGCGGGAGTACTCGCGCTTCTACTTCGAGCACTCGGACCCCGAGCTCTTGTCCCGGCAGTTCGAGGACGCGGAGAAAGAGTGCGCGCGCCTGGTCGGCCTGGGCCTGGTCCTGCCGGCCTACGACTGCGTCTTGAAGGCCTCCCACGCCTTCAACATGCTCGACGCCCGCGGCGCGATTTCCGTCTCGCAGCGCGCGCGCCACATCGCCCGCGTGCGAGGCCTGGCGCGCCAGGTCATCAACGCGTATCTGGACAAGGGCGCGCCCAAGCCCGAGGGCGCCGCGGCGGCCCATGGCTAAAGATTTCCTACTCGAAATCGGCATTGAGCCCCTGCCCGCGCGCTTTCTGCGCCCGGGCTTGGAGCAGCTGGGCGAAAAGATTCAGGCCGCGCTTTTGGAGCACCGCCTGGCTTTCAAATCCCTCTCGCGCTACGGCACGCCGCGCCGCCTGGCCGTGCTGGTCAAGGATTTGGCGGACAAGTCCGAGACCCTCTCCAAGACCGTGCAGGGCCCCCCCGCCGCCCGCTGGAAGGGTCCCGACGGCGCGTGGACGCGCGAGGCCGCGGGCTTCGCGGGCAAGCACGGGCTCAAGCCCGAGAATTTGAAAACCGTCCAGACGCCCAAGGGCGAGTTCCTCTCCGCGACCGTCGTCCTGCCCGGCCGCAAGGCGGAGGACGTGCTCGCGGAGGTCCTGCCCGGACTCATCGCGTCCCTGGAGTTTCCCAAGTCGATGGAATGGGAACCCTCGCGGCTCAAGTTCGCCCGGCCCATCCGCCGCGTGGCCGCGCTGTTGGGGAGCAAACTCGTCTCCTTCCGCATCGCGGATTTGAAGAGCGGACGGCTTATCGGGGGCCTGGCCTCCGAGGGCAAGAAACCCGCAACCTTGAAAGACGCCGGGGCCTACCCCAGAACTTTGGGCATGCTCCTGGTCCAGGCGGATTTGGAGGATCGCAAAGAGTGCCTGCTCAAGAAGCTCGAGCAGACCGCGCGGCACCTGAGCGCGCGCGTGGACTTGGATGAGGAGCTCATCGAGGAGACCGTGTGCATGACCGAGCACCCGGCGCCCGTCTCGGGGACCTTCAAGGAAGAATTCCTGGCCTTGCCGCGGGCGCTTCTGGCCATGGTGCTCAAGAAGCAGCTCAAGTTTTTCACCGTGAGCGCCCAGGACGGGACCTTGAAGCCGGCCTTCGTGGGCGTGCGGGATGGGATTTCGGAAGGCCAAGCTTTGGTGCGGGAAGGCTATCAGCGCGTGCTGACCGCGCGGCTCTCGGACGCGGTGTTTTTCTTCAAGCGCGATCTGCGCGCGAGCCTTGAGTCGAAGCTTCCGGGCCTGGAATCCTTGGGCTACCAGAAGGACTTGGGCAGCATGGCGCAGAAGGCCCAGCGCGTGCGCGAGCTCACCGCGGCGCTCTGCGCGCTCATGCGCGAGGCGGACCGGCCGGTCAACGAGAAGGCCGCGCAGGACATCGCGCGCCTGTGCTACGCGGATTTGGTCTGCGAGGTGGTCAAGGAATTCCCGGAATTGCAGGGAACCATGGGCGGCGTCTACGCGCGCAAGGAAGGCCAAGACGAGCGGGTCGCCCTGGGCCTCGAGCAGTTTTATTTTCCGACCGCGGGCAAGGCGCCCATTCCCGCCACGGAGGAAGGCGCGCTGGTTTCGCTCGCGGCGAAAATGGACAGCTTGGCGGGGTGCTTCGCGCTGGGCTTGGAGCCCACGGGCAAGGCCGACCCGTACGCCCTGCGCCGCCACGCGCTGGGCCTTCTGCGCATCCTGCTGGAAAAACAACTGCCCTTTGACGCGGAGAAGCTCGCGCTCGCCGCGCTGGACCTTCAGCCCCTCTCTCTTGACGCCAAGGCAAAGGGCGTCGCGGCCAAGAAGATCGCGGATTTCCTGTGGGGCCGCGCGCAGTCTTTCTTCGAGGAGATGGGCTACCGGGTGGACGAGGTCCGCGCGGTGCAGCAGGGTGCCTTGGAGAATTTCCCGCGGACGCTACTGCGCTTGGCGGCGCTCTCCTCCCTCCGCCGCCATCCCGATTTTGAGGCGCTCTCCGCGGCCTTCAAGCGCGCGTCGAACATCTTGAAGCAGGCCGGAGCCAACGGCGAGGCCGTCCTGGACAAGAACGTGCTTCAAGAGCCCGCGGAAAAAGATCTCTGCTCGGCGGTCGAACAGGCCGAGGCGTCCGCGCGCGGCGAGTTTGCCAAGCTCAACTACGAGGCGGGTCTGCGCGTTTTGGTCGGCATCAAGCCCGCGCTCGACAAGTTCTTCGAAGACGTGATGGTCATGGCCGAGGACCCGGCTCTGCGCCGGGCGCGGCTGGGGCTCTTGTCCCGCCTGGTCGGTCTCTTTAAGGAAGCGGCCGACTTATCTGAACTCCAACCCGCCGCCGCACCCGTCTCCCCCCGCTAAAAGGGCTTGCGGTAGTCGCCCCGGGCGATGGGCATGCGCCGCCCGATGCCGAAGGCCTTCTTGGAAATCTTCAAGCCCGGCGGCGCCTGACGGCGCTTGTATTCGGCCGCGTCGACGCGCCGGGCCACGGAGAGCGTCAAATCAAGCGGTAGACCCGGCCCGGCAATGTCCGCGGGCTCCCGGCGCTCCTCCACATAGCTGGCCAGGACGGCGTCGAGATCCGGATAGGGCGGCAGATCGTCTTGATCTATCTGATCCGGCTTCAACTCGGCCGAAGGCGGCTTGTCGATGGAGCTTTGCGGGATGACGGCGCGGTCCTTGTTCATCCAGCGCGCCAACTCGTAGACCGTCTCCTTGTCGGCGTCGGCCAGAACGGCCAGTCCTCCGCACATGTCTCCGTAGAGCGTGCAGTAGCCAACGGAAAGCTCGGACTTGTTGCCGGTCGAGAGCAAGAGGGCGCCCTCCTGGTTGGCCAGAGCCATGAGCAGTCCACCGCGGACGCGGGCCTGCACGTTTTGCTCGGTGAGTTGGGACGGCTTGCGGCCAAGCGCGCGCGAAATCGTCTCCAGATAGGAATCGACGACGCCTTGGATGGGAATCTCCAGAAGCGCCACGCCGAGATTCTTGGCCAGGGCGCGCGCGTCCTCGAGGCTGTGCGAAGACGAATACTGGGAGGGCATGGCGACTCCCGTGACGCCGGCAGGGCCCAAGGCCCTAACGGCCAGGACGGCCGTGACCGCGGAGTCGATGCCGCCGCTAAGCCCCAGGAGCGCGCGCTTGAGCCCGCACTTGGCCGCGTAGTCGCGGATGCCAAGGCTTAAAGCCGCGGCCACGGGCGCGACGCCGCCGTCCTCGGCCTCGGGCAGGAGTGCGTCTTGGGCCGCGTCCGCGCGCGCTGAGGCGTCGACCACGACCATATCCTCCTCGAAAAAGGCGGCTTGGGCCAGGGGGCGCCCGCGCGCGTCGAAGGCCATGCTGCCGCCGTCGAAGACAAGTTCGTCGTTGCCGCCGACCAAGTTGCAGTAGAACAAGGGCTTTTTAAGCCGGCGCGCTTGGGAAGCGAGCAGCCCGCGGCGGGTGAGGCTCTTGCCGCGCTCGAAGGGCGAGGCCGAGATGTTGATGAGAATCTCCGCGCCCTGCCGGGCCAGGCGGCGGAGCGGATCGTCGGCGTATGGCCGGCCTTCGCCCGGGGCTTGGGCCCAGGCGTCCTCGCAGACGCTGATTCCGAGCCTGCGGCCGCAGAAGGAGACTGGAGCGTTGGCGCGGGCGGGTTCGAAGTAGCGGGCCTCGTCGAAAACGTCGTAAGTCGGCAGCAGAGTCTTGGCGCGCACGGCCGCGATTTTTCCGCGGTGCAGCAAAATGGCGGCGTTTTGGACGCGCTTGCCGCTCTCCCCTGGGCAGGGCACGGGCGCCCCCAGGAGCACGCCGGTTTTCCCGCTGCCGCGCGCGAGTTTTTTGAGTGCCTGCTGGGCAGCGGACACAAAGCCGGGGTGCTCCCACAAATCGAGGGCCGGGTAGCCTCCCAGACTCTGTTCCGGAAAGACGGCCAAGTCCGCGCCCGCGCGCTCGGATCGGCGGGTCCACTCTTGGATGAGACGCGCGTTTCCCGCGAGATCGCCGACCTTCGTGTTGATCTGGCAGAGGGCGATTTTCATGTCCGCAGACGCGGTTCAGCCCGTCTTGGGTTTTTTGGAGGCGGCCTCATCGCAGAGGGCCCTAAAAACCTCGCCGGCGCCCATGAAGGCGGTCGAAATGGCGCTGCTGACGGCCGAGCGTTCTTCGGCGCGCGCGGCCACGGCCACGCTCGCGATGCCCTCCATGCCCCAGGTCATGAGCTCCATGGGATCGAGGTGGACCTTGTCCGAGATTTCGGCCATCTGCCGAAGAATGGCCACTGCGGCCTCGGGGAGCTTCTTGCCCGAGATGAGCAGTCCGCCTATCACGCCGCGGCAGACGTCCTTGACCGTGGTGCGCGGCTCCTGGCGAAAGCGGGTGCCTTCAATCGCGGTGACGATGACCTCGCGGGCCGCGCGCGACGCCAGGGCGGCATCGTCTTGGGATTCCTTGGCGCGGCTCAAGACGATTTCCCGGGAAAGTTTTTCGAAGTCGTAGGTTTCCATGGGACGGATTGGCGCATTATACTACTTTGCGGACGCGCGCCCTTCCGCGGCCCGCGTTGTCCGCATTATGGTAAACTAAAAAACTGGCGGCCGCCGGGCGATTATGGCAAACTCCCAGACAGAACTTCCTTCCAGCGTTCTGGCCGTCGACGTGGGCGGAACCCACGTCAAGATATTAGCCTCGGGCCAGAAAACGCCGCGCAAAATCGACTCGGGAAAATCGATGACCGCGGCGCGCATGGCGCGCGAGGTCAAGCGCCTGGCACGAGGCTGGGCCTACCGGAGAGTTTCCATCGGATATCCTGGCCCGCTGGTCCATGGGCGCCCTTTGCACGATCCGGTCAACCTCGGCCCCGGCTGGGTGGGCTTCGACTTCCGTGCGGTCTTCGGCTGCCCGGTCAAGCTGATGAACGACGCCGCGATGCAGGCGCTGGGAAGCTACCGCGGCGGACGCATGCTTTTTCTGGGCCTGGGCACGGGCCTCGGCTCGGCCATGATCGTCGACGGGCTTGTCGAGCCAATGGAGATCGCGCACCTTCCTTATAAGAAGGGGCGGACCTACGAAGACTACTTGGGGTTGCGCGGGCTTGAGCGCTTGGGCAAAAAGAAGTGGCGCGGGCACGTGCAAAAAGTCGTGGCCATGCTCCAGGCGGCACTCGAACCCGACGACATTGTCATCGGCGGGGGCAACGCCAAGAAGCTCAAGGAATTGCCGTCCGGCGCGCGCCTGGGAAGCAACGCGAACGCGTTTTTGGGCGGGTTCCGGATGTGGGACGAAAGGCAGGAACAAAAGGAAAAGAGTGGAGCGGAAGAAGCGGAATGAAAGGGATATCCGGGGGTAGGGCGGGAAGCCCGCTCTTCCTTCTTCTTGTCTTCTTCGGCGGCTGCGTCCCATTTTTCTTCCCGCGCAAGCCTCCCCAGCCTGTGTCGATGACCGCGGGCGGCATCGTCGCCTCCGTGCGGATGCGGGGCTACAGTTTCCCCTATTTCCTGAGCCACTACGCCAGCCGGATGAGCTTCGCCCAGATCGGGCCGGACGGCCGTCCGGACATCGATCGCCTGTTCTCCACGAATTACCACGCGGGCCCCTATGTCTACGCGCTCAACCTTCCAGCGGGAAGCTACCTCCCCGTTGCGGCGTCCTATGACTTTTTCGGCGCGCGAGACGCCGTGGTGTTCAACCAGGAGGAGGTCAAGGACTGGAAGACGCAAGTCAAGCCCGGCCACTTGTCTTTCATGGGCCAGAACTTTATTTGGTTCGACTGGACGGACGGCGTCGAGCTGTCCACACGCACGCTCTCGCATCTGCCGGGGCTCGTCCCCTTCGTGGGGAAGCGGCTGATCCTGCTCCAGTCGAAATTGCCTCGCCGCGACGCGAGCCCCGAGGCTGCGGCCAGGGCTTTCCGGCACGCGGTGACGGATCTGCGCGGCACGCTATGGCTGCCCGCCGCGGAGCAGGCGCTGCGGGAGACCGGCAACGCCCCCCCTCCGCTTTGGGCTGATTTTTTCCACAGGCATCTGGAGGCGCCCGTGAGCGCCGGAACCTTCTCCTACTACAAAAGCCTGCTTGCGGACTGGCGCGGCCCAGTTGAGATTCCCGGCGGATTGGAGTGGAGGCAGAAGAGCGGGCAAGCCGCCGTGGCCGTCACCTACGTGTCGCCGGACGATGAGGGCTACAAGCCGGTTTCCGACTATCTTGAAGCCATGCGCGGCGCCGGGGTCTCCGCCGATGCGCACACGGTCGACCGCGTGCTGTTCTCGACTTGGACGGCCTACTCCGTGCTTTACACCAGCTACGATTACCCCTCCGCGAGTTTGGTGGGCAGCGGAGCGAAGATTTACCGCACGCGGACGATTTTAATTCCCGCGGGCGCCGGCTACTATCTCATCCATTACCGGGCCCTGGCGAAAAGCTTCGACAAGTATTACGCCCAGTTCGACCGGTTCATCTGGCACGTCTCCCTCTCGCCGCCCGCGCCGAAGCCCTCGTCCGCGGGTCTTCCCGGCGTCGGTCCCTAGAAGCCTTCCCGGCAGCGGATGTCCATGGCGTCCATGAGGAACACCCGCGGACCGTCGGGGCCGAGCATGAATCCCCAACGCTCGTTCCCCCACAGCGGCGTCTCCTTGGTGTAGGCAAACAGGAATGGATGGCCGTTCCCGCCCGGGTCGTAGGAGACGAACTGCAGCAAATCGGTCTCGGCCATGAGCTTGCGCGGCATCCGGGCGCAGCCGCCGACGAGCTGCCCGCCGTCGGCTTCCCGCAGACAGCGCCACGTCTTGTTGCCGACCGTGCTCTCGGTTACGAGAACCGAGGCGTTCATGAGGCCCTTGACCGGGATTTTCGCCGCGAAGTCAATGACGGCCTGGACCTGCGGCTTGGGGCCGGAGTAGGCGCTGTTCTGGCCGAACGCCGCGGTCGAGAAGTCGACGGGGACAATCCCCTGCTTAATCTCCTCGACGGTCTTGGCCTCGAGCACGGGGTAGAGGCTTTGATAGCCCGGATCGGAGGCTCCGTTGGAGAGCGCGTGAAAAACCGCGCGGGAGCCCTTCAGGCTGAAGTTTTGCGGCACGTGGATGCCGATGATGGGATGCCCGACCAGCGAGCGCGGGCCCTTTAAAAGCGCCGTACGCAGGGAGATGGGCTGGGACTGCTTGCAGGCGCCGCCGTAGCTGGAGGAGTCCCGCGCGATCCAAAAGATACCGGAACCCTGACTGCCGATGACGAGGTAGCGCTGCGGGATGCTCAACAGAGCGGACTGCCGCGGTCCAGGCTTTTTATCAAAAATCAGCCACTGCCCGCCGCTTTCGTAGATCGGATAGATGCCCTTGGAGCCGTAGGGCTCAGGAGCAGCCGAGGCTGCGGCGCAAAAAAAAGAGAGCAGAAGGGTGGCCGCGGCGAGGGTTCGTTTCACGAGCTTGAGGATACCATAAAGGCCGCCGCCGCGTGAACTTCGCTCAATCGAACACGACTGAGGACGGCGAGGGGATGTGCGGATGCGGCCGCCGGGGCGCGGGCTCGGGATTCCACTCCCCCAACTGGGCGCCCGTTTGGGCGTCGAAGAGCGCCGCGCCCTGCTTGGGCGCCGAGATTAGGACGCGCCGTCCGTCGCCGCTGTAGACGATCTGCTCCCCCGCCTCGCTCTGGAAGCCTTCCCGGCTCCATTCGTTCAGACACTGGTAGCCCCACGCTTCCCCGTCGTGAAATAGGAACCAGCGTCCATCCTTCTGCGTCCACCAGTGTCCGCGGCTCCAGAGCGCCGGAGGCTTTCCCGGCGCGCTCCAGAGCCACCAGCGGCCCTGCGACTTCTCCAGCCAACTCCATTCTCCGCTTTCAAGCCGTCCCCAAAAATCGCCCCGGTGATAATAGGCCGCGCCGTTCTTTCGAATCCAAGCCCCGTCTTGGGCTTTGCGGGCCTGCCCTGCATCGGGCGGACGGACACCCTCGATTTTGCCGTCTTGAAGGCCTTCGGCGTCGATTCGAAGCTGGGGCGGGAGCTTGGCTGGAAGAGGCAAATTCCAGGGACTTTGAGATGGAATTCCGCGGATGTTCGCGGGCGGCTTGAGCGCGCCCCGGCCCAGCATGCCGGCAAGAAGTGTCTTGCGGTTGGCCGTTGTCCGGGCCTTCTTATGCGTGGCGTCCGCCGAGTTCTTGGGCGGCGGGCGCCCGCGCGCCCGCGTCTTTTTTGCTCGTTCTCCGCGCCTGTTTTTAAGTTTTCGTCCCCCGAAAGGGCGTCGGAGCCGACGGTGCTTTGCGCGCGCAAGACTCCTTCGAAAGTTTCGCCGTTCGCGCTTTCCTTGGGTTCGGGTCTTCGAATAGGTGCGTTTTTTTCCGCGCTTGCGTCTGAGGCGTCCGCGGGATTTTCTCCCGCTTGTTTGCCGGCGGCCCGCGAAATTCCGTACTGAAGATTCCCTGGAGGCGCTGATTGCCGAGTCGCCGCGATTCGAGCCGAGGCGCCTGCCTGTGTGGCCGGGGCCTTCAATCGATTCCCGGCCGCGCGCCGCGCGTTTCTGCGGCAAGCGCCAGGAAAGTTTTCGGCTTCTTGCGGCTTCGCCGCCGTTTTCCTCGCTTCGCGGCGAATGCCTGAGTGACTCGATGCTGCCAGGGAACCGTGTTCTTGAGCGCCGCGCTCCCGCTCTCCGGACTTTCTCCTCTCGGGACTTGTCTTGATTTCCGTCCAGGGGCCGCGAAAATGTTCGGCGGCCGGCACTCTCGCCGCCGTCATCCGAACTCCAGAACGACCAGCCGGAAGCCTCTTCGGACGGCGCGCGGCCATCGGGATCGCCGGCGCCGGAAGGAGCAAACGCGGGCGCGTTCCTATAACCCGCATACCCCGCGCGGTCAGCGGATGCGGAACTCGCGGCGGCCGGCAAGGGCGGCGGCGCCGGTTCTTTCGAAACGACCAGAGAGGGGCCGGAAGCAGCCCGGCGTCCATCCGGAGCGTCCGCGGAAACGGCGTCGTCCGTGAGATCGGGAAGCGGATTGCGGCTAATTTGGACGATCTGGTAGACGCCAGCGGCAGCGATGAGCGGAAACAGCGCGCGGGAGAGCGCCCCGACGGTATTCTTAGGCTTCATGCGAAGGGAAGTATAGCGTCGGCGCTCCGGCGAGAAAGGGCCTTTGGACGCAGAGCGCGCGAGGACTAAAGACCCAGGGTAATCGCTGAAGCGGAGGCGTTTTAGTTTCCGCAGCGTCCGCCGGAAAGAAGCGGCGCGAGCGCGTCCGCGGCGTTTCGTGCGATGAGCGAGTTCCCCTCGGCCGTGCAGTGTCCCCAGGTCTTCTCCCAGCGGTCGGTGAAAATCTGATCATAAGGCTGTGCGGAAAGCGCGCGGGCGAAGCTTGGCTTGTTGTCCACGAAGACGATTCCAGGTTGGCCGCGGAGCATCGTTTTAAGCCTTTCGATTTTCCAGCCGGGGTACTGCATGGCGACGAGCGCAATGCCGCGGCGGCGAAGGATGCGGGCCAAAGTTCGATAATTCGCCGTTGTGACCGGCATTCCCTGGACGCTTGTCCGGAAATCCGGTGGCGCGATCGCGAGGCCTTTCGGGCGCCAGCCCGAAGTGAAGGACATGCCCCAGGAAAAAGCGCGGTCCGCGGCTCTAAAGCGGTGCATACGAGCCAATGTCTGCGCAAGTTCTACTGCACAGATATTCATGATTCCAGCCTCGTTGTTCTCCTCGCCGCGAGCGACGACGATGCACTTTTTGAACATGGTTGCGGCTTCAGCGCCATGCCTCGGGCGGCTGGAGAGAGCCCATCCTTGAATTAGATACATATACGGATCTGTGGTTCCCCGCTCTAGCGCGTCGCGAGCCATTGCGATGACTTGACTCGGTTTTCGCACGAACTTGGCGAGGGCTTCGTAAGGTCGGGGATCGTTCGGCGCGTAACGGGCGGCGCGAAGGCAAACCTCTTGCGCGCGCGCGCAGGATCGTCCGATGAATGGAACGCCAGCGAATCGCAGTCTTCGTCCAGGTGCGACGGCGGCGGTTCGGAAGTTTTTTGTGCCGGCGCGTATTGATAGTAGAAGTAGCGCAGCAGCTCCCAAACCCTGAGGGATCCCAGGGCCTTTTCCGCGAAGCTAAGAGCGCCCGGGGTGAACGTGACGATGCCGTACCACTGGCCGTCGTTGACTCCAATCATAGAGAGGACGATTCGGGGCCTGTATTTGCGCAAATAATCAGGAAGATTGGCCAGGATGGCGCTAGTGTTCGTGGAAGCATATCCTTTGTTGATGACTTCGAATGAGCGGGCAGGATAGTGCTTCTTAAGGAGAGACTCCATCTGCGCCGGCCAGGAGATGTCTCTCCCATGGGCGTCGTTCACCGGTGCAGTCGTTGATTCTCCCAGGCACAGGATTCGACAGGATGATCCCGGCGAACCCGAGACCGTCATGGCCTGGACTTCTCTTCTAAGCCGCCAAGACGCGATGCGCATTCCCGCTTCCGTTAAGGCGAGAGCCAGGAAGACGCCAAAAACAATCTGTGCTGCCCTTTTGATCGCGAGCCAAGCCATGGGCTAATGATGGTAACAAGAAACGCGTGGAAAACGGAAGCTAGATGGAGCCCTGCAAAAAACCCAGCGGAGAGGCGGGAGCCCAATGGAACTGGGTGACGGCGGAGCGGTAGAAGAGGAGCACCCGGCGGACATAGAGCCGGGTCTGGCGCAGCCAACGGTCGCGACGCAGGTACCGGGGTCCGGCATGGTAACAGGCGATGACGCGCTCCGTGACCCAAAGCGGCGGATGGAGGAATGTTTTCATCGGGAGGTGATAAAAACGGATGACGGTGTTGTAGAGTTGGGCAAGATAGGCGGTGCCGGCCTTGATGTTGTCCCTGGGCGTGTTGAGTTCGGAGGGGGCCACGCCGAGGTGCTCGGCCGTGAGCGGCATGACCTGCATGAGCCCGCGGGCTCCCACCGGAGAGCGCGCGTCAAGCACGAACTCCGATTCAGCCGCGATGATGGCTTTGACCAGCCGCGGATTAAGGCCGTTGGCCACTGAGTAGCGGACGATGAGGCCGTCGTAGCGGTCGGTTTCTCCGGGGTGCTTGAGCAGGGTGCAGAAAGTGAGGCGATAGGCGGGAGTGACTTTTGGCGTGGGCACCAGAAGGCGGTGGTAGGGAAGCCGGCCCGCGCGCGCCATCCGGCGCCGATAGCGAAGCTCCCGGCGGCGCCGCGCGATCCGCACGATGCGGTGGAATCGCCGCCGTCCGTGAAATTCGTGGGTGCGGAGGCGCCGCAGCGGGGGGCGGTGCAGGGCGGTCGGCGGCCTGACGGCCGCGGCGTCGAAAAAATGCTCGAGCCTGGCCGCGTCCCAGACAGGAGCCTCGGCTTGAGCCAAGACTTGGAGAGGGGCGCCGGGGGTTTCAGGGAGCTCCGGTTCCGCGCGCCAGCCCTGGGCCGAAGCCGCAAGGGCGCACGTCGCGCCCAGACTTGCCGCGAGGAATGCCCTTTTCAGCCGAGCTGAAACGGTCATAAGGGGAATGATAGCCTATCCCCGGTTAGGCCGCATGAGACTTGCGGCCCCCGAGACCTAAGCCTTTGGGCCTACTCCCTCCAAAGACCATTTTCGGCGTATCGGCTGTCAAATTCGCGCCGAAATTTGATAAGCTTAGTAAGTCGCGTCCGATTTGGCGCCGCCTCCCCTATAATAAAGAAGGCGAGGCGGCTTGGGCGGCGGTCGGCAAATTAACTCGGGAGGCAAGATTCTCGCGATGGTCAATATTTCGATGAAGACGATGCTGGAGGCCGGCGTCCATTTCGGCCACCAGACTTGGCGTTGGAATCCCAAAATGGGCCGGTTCATCTTCGGCGAGCGAAACAACATTCACATCATCGACTTGCAGAAGACGGTCAAGGAGATCAAAAAGGTCAACGCCTTCGTCAAGGACTGCGCCGCGCAGGACATGACCTTTCTGTTCGTGGGCACGAAGAAGCAGGCCCGCGAGCTCATCAAGGCCGAGGCAGAGCGCTGCGGCGCGGCCTACGTCTCGGAGAAGTGGCTGGGCGGCACGCTGACCAACTTTGCGACCCTGCGCAAGTCCGTGCAGCGTTTGGAGGAGCTTGAGAAGTGGGAGCGCGACGGCCTGTTCACGGTTCTTTCCAAGAAAGAGGTCTCCCGTCTCAATAAGGAGATGCTGCGCCTGAAGAAGGTTCTGACCGGAATCAGAGTTTTAAACCGGCCTCCGGACGTCATGTTCATTATCGACCCCGTTGAAGAGCACTTGGCGGTTCAAGAGGCTCGGCGCATGGAGATTCCCATCGTCGCGGTCTGCGACACCGACTCCAATCCTGATCTCATCGACCATCCCATCCCGGGCAACGACGACGCGGCCCGATCCATCAAGCTCTTCTGCGGCTTCATCGCGGATTCCATCCTTGAGGGGCGCTCGTCGCGCCAGGCGGAACAACCCACCCTTGGGGACGCCGAGAAGCAGATGCTTTCCGGAGAGGAATCGTCGGAGCCGACCGAAGAAGTTGCGGCGGCGAGTTCTTCCACCCAGGAGGCTTAAGCCATGGCCGACAGCAACTCCCTCATCTTGGAGCTGCGCCAGAAGACCGGCGCCGGCTTCATGGACTGCAAGAAGGCCCTGACCGAGTCCAACGGCAAGGTTGAGGACGCTTTGACCATTCTGCGCAAGAAGGGCTTGGCCGATGCGGCCAAGCGCGCCGCGCGAACCATGAAGGAGGGCAAAGTGGGCTGTCTCGTCAACGCCGGCGGCGGCGCCATCGTCGAGGTCTCCTGCGAGACCGATTTCGTGGCGCGCACGCCGGACTTCGAGGCGCTGGTGACGAAGCTCGCCGAGAAAACAGCCGCGGGAACCCTTTCAAATCCCGAGGGGGCCAAAGACGACATCGCGCCGCTCATCGCCAAGCTGGGCGAAAACATTACCTTGCGGCGCTTGGAGCGCTTCCCGGCGCAAAAGGACCGCTTCGTGGGCGCTTACGTCCATCACGGCGGCAAAATCGGCGCGCTCATTGAGATGGCGGCTCCCGGCGACGCCGCGAAGTCCGATGTGATCGCGGCGCTCTCCAAGGAAATTCTCCTTCAAATCGTGGGTTTTTCCCCCCGCTACTTGAAGCGAGAGGAAGTCCCGGCCGACGTCATCGCGAAGGAGAAGGAGATCCACGCCGAGGTGCTGCGCAAGGAAGGAAAACCCGACGCGGCCATCGCGAAAATCGTCGAGGGCAAGATCAATAAGCTCTTCTACCAGGCATTCTGTCTCCTTGATCAGCTGAGCGTGCGGGACAACAAGACTCCCGTCTCCAAGCTCATCGAGGATGCCGGAAAGCAGTTGGGCCAGCCCGTGACGGTGACCCGCTTCGCGCGCTATCAAGTCGGAGAATGAGCCGATATTCCCGGGTTCTTCTAAAGCTCTCCGGGGAATCTCTTTGCGAAAAGGCCGGCCACGGCATCGATCCTAAGGCCCTGGGCCGCATCGCGCGTGAAATCAAGCTCGCGCATGACAAAGGCGTGCAAATCGGCATTGTCGTCGGCGGCGGCAACATCTGGCGCGGCGCCTCCAACCACGACGCGGTTATCGGCCGGGTCACGGCCGACTACATGGGCATGCTGGCCACGGTCATCAACGCCATGGCCCTACAGGAAGCCTTGGAGCACCACGGCGTACCGACGCGCGTGCAGACGGCCATCGAGGTCGCCAAACTCGCCGAGCCTTACATCCGCCGCCGGGCCATCCGCCACCTGGAGAAGGGCCGCATCGTCATTTTCGCGGGCGGGACGGGCAATCCCTATTTTACCACCGACACGGCCTCCTCTTTGCGCGCCGTGGAAATCGAGGCCGAAGCCCTTTTGAAGGCCACCACGGTTGACGGCGTTTACACCGACGACCCCAAGACCAACAAGAGTGCGGAGAAGCTCTCCCAAGTGACTTTCATGGAGGCCATCCGGCAGCGCCTGCGCGTGATGGATGCGACCGCGCTCACTCTGTGCATGGAAAACCGCATGCCCATTCTTGTTTTTGATCTCTCGCTCGCCGGAAACATTTCCCGCGCCGTCAGCGGGCAGAAAGTGGGAACATTAATCACGGAAGGATAGATATGCCGATCAACGAAGCCGTCAACGCCGTCGTCAGCCGCATGGAGGAGAGCATGAAGGAGCGGCTCTCCAAGCTTGCCAAGGAATACTCCGTCCTGCGCACGGGCCGGGCCAATCCCGCGGTCCTGGAGTCCGTCAAGGTCGAATACTACGGCCAGAGCGTGCCCTTGAAGCAGGTCGCCGCGATTTCAGTTCCTGAAGCGCGCGTCTTGGAAATCCGGCCCTGGGATCCCACGGCGCTGGCCGAAATCGACAAGGCTATCCAGAAGTCTGATTTGGGCGTGCCCCCGCAGAACGACGGCAAGATCATCCGCCTCATCATGCCGTCCATGACCGAGGAGCGCCGGAAAGACCTGGTCAAGGTCGCCAAGCGCATCGGCGAGGATTTCCGAGTAGCCGTGCGCAACGATCGCCATGACGCGCTCGAGAAGATCAAGAAGGCCGAGAAGGCTAAGGAAATCACGGAAGACGACGCCCGGACTCTCGAGGCCCGGGTGCAGAAGATTACGGACGCCTGCATAAAGGACATCGACCAGGAAGTCTCCCGCAAAGAAAAAGAGATCGTCACGGTCTGAGCCGGACCGCATGTTCCATGCCGCATAAGGCCCACGCCCTTCCGGAAGACGCGGCTCCGGATGTCGCCAACATCCCCGCTCACGTGGCCGTCATTATGGATGGCAACGGCCGCTGGGCCAAGTCCCGGGGGCTCCCTCGGCTGGCCGGACACCGCGCCGGCGTCGAGTCGGTGCGCCAAATCGTGCGCGCTTGTGCGGAGCTGGGCGTCAAGGTTCTGACCCTCTATTCCTTCTCGACCGAAAACTGGCTGCGCCCCAAGAGCGAGGTATCCCAGCTCATGCGCCTTTTGTCTTACGCCCTTAAAAGGGAGACGCTCGAGCTCGACAAGAACAACGTCCGCCTGCGCGCCGTCGGCCGCCTGACCGCCCTTCCGGCCGCGGTCCGCGCTGAGTTGCAGGAGTCTATCCGACGCCTGGCGAAGAACTCGGGCCTCGTCCTCAATCTCGCGCTCAACTACGGTTCGCGCCAGGAAATCATCGACGCGGCCAACGCGCTTATCGCATCGGGGGCCAAGGAGATTACCGAGGAATCTCTTTCGAAAGCCCTCTACACGGCGGGCCTGCCCGATCCGGACCTGGTCATCCGCACTTCCGGCGAGATGCGCCTCTCCAATTTTCTGCTCTGGCAGAGCGCCTACGCGGAGATCTATATCACCCCGGTGTTCTGGCCCGACTTTAGGCGCAAAGATCTCAACGCAGCGATCTGCGAGTATCAGAAGCGCCACCGTCGCTTCGGAGGCTTAGGATGATTTTCCCCCGCATCATCACGGGCTTAATCGGAATCCCGATTCTTCTTTTCTTGATTTACCACGGGGGCCTGGCGTACTCCGCCTTCGTGGCGACCGTCTGCATCCTTTGCCTCTATGAGTACGGCGTCATACTCACCCTGGGCCGCCGGCCCGTCCGGACCTGGCTGTGCGTTATGGGCGGCGGGGCGATGGCCGTCTTCGTGGCGCTGGGATTTCCGGCGCAGATCCCCTTCGCGTTCATGGCCGCGGCGACCGTTCTTCTTGAGATGGCCGCGAAAGACGCCTCCATAGAGCGGCTGGCGCTGACCGTGTTCGGGGCGTGTTTTTTTGGGATTCTTCCCGCGTATCTGGGACCCATCAGGGCTCTGGGATCCGCCGGCCGCGCCGCGAGCTTCCTTTTGTTCATCTGCATCTGGGCCACGGACATCGCCGCCTACGCGGTTGGGAAAACGCTCGGCTCCCACCCTTTGGCGCCTGCCCTAAGCCCCAATAAGACCTGGGAAGGCGCGGCCGCGGGGTTCGTCGCGGCTCTTGTAGCCTCTTGTGGTTTCTCCACGCTGAGCCGCGGCACACTGCCGATGACGGAAGCGCTGGCATTGGGCGTTCTCATCGGAATCTTCGGCCAGCTTTCGGACTTGGCCGAATCCCTTATTAAGCGCTCGGTGGGCGTGAAAGACTCCGGCGCGATTTTGCCGGGCCATGGGGGCATCATGGACCGCTTCGACTCCTTTTTGCTCGCCGCCCCCCTATTTTATTATTGTTTAATTATATTCGGGCTAGGGAAATAAATTCATGAAGCGCATCGCCATCATCGGTTCGACCGGCTCCATAGGGGTCAACGCCTTGGACGTGGTGCGCCAAATGCCGGGAGAGTTCGAGGTGGTGGCGCTCTCTGCGCACAGCAACGCGGACCTGCTCTCGCGCCAGGCCCGGGCGTTTAAGCCCAAGGCGGTCTCCCTCTTTGACGCGGACGCGGCGGCGCGCTTGAAGCAAAATCTCAACGGCTTCTGCGCGCACGAGCGGCCCGGCACCGAGGGCCTAGTCGAAATCGCGTCGCGTCCCGACGTGGATCTCGTTTTGATGAGCTTGGTTGGCGGCGTGGGGTTCAAGCCCCTTTTGGCGGCCCTACGCTCGGGCAAGGCCGTAGCTCTGGCCAACAAAGAGCCTATGGTCATGGCTGGCGCCCAACTGATGGCCGAGGCCAAGCGCTGCGGCGGCCAGATCATCCCGGTCGACTCCGAGCCTTCGGCCATCTTCCAATGCCTGCAGGGCGGCTCCGACTCGACCGCTGCCCTGACCGGCGGCCTCACGCGGCAAATTCGCAAGGTGTTCCTGACGGCTTCGGGCGGCGCCTTCTACAAACACAAGGGCAGCCTGGCCAAGGTCACGGTGGAGCAGGCCTTGAAACATCCGACCTGGAAAATGGGCCGCAAAATCACCATCGACTGCGCAACTCTCATGAACAAGGGCTTTGAGGCCATCGAGATCATGAATCTCTTCGGATTGACGCGCGAGCAGGTTGAAATCGTGATTCACCCCCAGTCCATCGTGCACTCGGCCGTGGAGTTTACCGACGGCACTGTGCTGGCGCAGATGTCCCTGCCGGACATGCGCCTGCCCATCCAGTACGCCATGACATACCCGCGCCGGACCCAGAGCGTGGTCGAGCCCCTGGATCTGGTCAAGCTGGGCGAATTGACCTTTAAGAAGCCCGATTTCCGCCGCTTCCCCTGCCTCGCCTTGGCGCGCGAGGCCGCTAAGAGCCCCGCGATGTCCGCGGTCTTGAGCGCCGCCGACGAGGTCTCGGTCACGGCCTTTGTTGACGGACGCATTCCTTTTACCTCCATCGCGAAGGTCATCGAAAAAACTATGAAGCTTTACCGCGCGCCCGAGGGCCTGCCGGACTTTGACGAAGTCGAGGCCATCGACCGCTGGGCCAGGACCAAGGCGCGGGAGTTCTGCGGGCGCTGATGCCGATGCATTTTCTCCAGTCGACCGCGGCGGTGGTGCTCACCTTCAGCCTGGTCATCTTCCTTCACGAGTCGGGCCACTTCTTCCTTTGTCGTCTGCTGGGCGTGCGGGTGGAAAAGTTCGCCTTCGGATTTGGACCGGAGCTTTTGGGAATCACCAGCGGCAGCGGCACGCGCTTTTCCGTCTGCCTGTTCCCCTTGGGCGGCTTCGTCAAGCCCGCCGGAGAAGAATTGGAGAACTGCACCGGCAGGCCGGACGAATACTTCGGGCAGAACTGGCGGCGGCGCCTCCTCATCGTAGCCGCGGGGCCGGCCATGAACTATCTTCTGGCCTTCGCGCTGTTCACCGGAGTTTTTTACTTAAAGGGCCTGCCCATTCCCTCGACCAGCACGAAGATCGGCAACATGATGATCGGCTACCCGGCGGAGCAGGCCGGCCTGCACATTGGCGACGTTATCAAGGAAGTCGACGGCATCCCGGTGGGCTCCTGGAACGTCCTGGCCGAGACCGTGCACCGTTACACCGGAAAACGCATCGCGCTCACCTACGACCGGGGCAGCATCGAGAGCCAAATTTTTCTGACGCCCAAGAAGGATCCGGATACGGGCCTGGGCATCATCGGCATCCTGCCTGACGATAACTACCAAAGTATCGGCCTGCTGCGCTCAGCCGAGGAAGGCGGAGAGCAGTGCTGGGACATCACTAAGATGACAGTCGTTACGCTGGCCTCCAAGATTTACAACCGCAAGCGTCCGGATTTGGCCGGCCCCATCGGCATCGTGCAGATGGTCAGCCGCGCGGCGCACTCCGGCTGGGCTGATCTGGTGTCTTTGATCGCGCTTATTTCCGTGGCCATCGGCTTCTTCAACATCCTCCCAATCCCGCTTTTGGACGGTGGCCATGCTGCGGTCTATGTCTGGGAGGGCCTCTCCGGCCGCAAGCCTACGAAGGAAATGGTTTCAGCCGCCAACGGCGTGGGCCTGGCCTTCCTGGTGTCGCTGCTTTTGTTCGCGACGTACAACGACATCCTGCGCATCAAGAAAAGCGACGACATCCCCGGCAAGCCGGCGGCGTCCGCGCCCATGGCCCCGACCGCGCGCCGCTAAGGACTGCCCCATGAAATTCAGCCGCGCCTTGATCCCCACCCTGCGGGACGCCCCATCCGACGCCGACAATGTCTCGGCCAAGCTCATGCACCGAGCTGGCCTCATCCGCAAGGCGGCCTCGGGCATTTACGAGTGGCTGCCTCTGGGCCTGCGCACGCTGCGCAAGGTGGAGGCCATCGTGCGCCAGGAGTTGGACGCCGTTGGCGGTCTGGAGGTGTCCCTGCCGGTCATCCAGCCGCGCGCGCTCTGGGACAAGACCGGGCGCTGGGGCGTCTACGGCAAGGAGCTCTTGCGTATCAAAGATCGCAAGGACGCCGATTTTTGCTTCGCCCCTACGGCCGAGGAGGTCGTCACGGACCTGGTCCGCGGCGAGGTGCGTAGCTGGCGGCAGCTGCCGCTTTTGCTTTATCAAATCGGCCTCAAGTTCCGCGATGAAATTCGCCCTCGTTTCGGCGTGATGCGCGCGCGGGAATTTTTGATGAAGGACGCCTACTCCTTCGACTTGGACGACGACGGAGCGGAGAAAAGCTACCGCGACGTGTTCGGTGCTTACCAGAAGATTTTTGCGCGCTGCGGCCTCAAGTTCAAGCCCGTGGAGGCGCAATCGGGCGCCATCGGCGGCTCCTACTCGCACGAGTTCATGGTCCTGGCCGAGACCGGCGAGGAGACGGTGGCCTCCTGCACGCGCTGCGAGTACGCGGCCAACGTGGAGCGGGCCGAGATCAAGGACGACGCCGCGGCGCCCAAGGCCGAGGACTTCAAGCCCGTCGAGGAGTTCGCTACGCCGAATCTTTACTCCGTAAAGGAGGTCGCGGACTCTTTGGGTGAGTCCCCGGAAAAGTTCATCAAGATTCAGCTATACATGAAGGAAGGCAAGACCCCCGTTCTGGCGCTGTTGCGCGGCGACCACGAGCTCAATGAGGCCAAGCTCGCCGCGGCGGTGGGCACGCCGGCCATCTTCCGCGCGACGGAGCAGCAGTACGAGCAGCATCTGGGATGCCCCGTGGGCTTCGCCGGGCCGCAAGGACATCCCGGCGTCGAGACCTACGCCGACTTCGCCGTGCGCGGCATCTTAAACGGCATCTCCGGCGCCAACAAGAAGGACATGCACGCGCGCAACATCAACTGGGGCCGCGACTACCTGGCGGCCAATCACGGGGCCAAACCCGAGTTCAAGGACTTGCGCGCGGCCACCCCGCAAGACCCCTGCCCCCGCTGCGGCGCGCCCACCGAGTTTTTTAAGGGCATCGAAGTCGGACATACCTTCAAACTGGGCACCAAATACTCCAAGACCCTGGAAGCCGTCTACCTGGACAAAGCGCAAAAACCCCAAGTCATGGTGATGGGCTGCTACGGCATTGGGGTCTCCCGCGTGGTGGCGGCGGCCATCGAGCAAAACCACGATCAGGACGGCATCCTTTGGCCTCCGGCGCTGGCGCCCTTCGCCTTTTCCGTCATCGTCATCGATGAGGCGGACGACGCGCGGGTGCGGCCTGCCGCGGACAAGGTCATCGGCGCCATCGAGGCGGCCGGCTACGACGTCTTGGAAGACGACCGCGACGCCAAGCCCGGCGTCAAGTTCAAGGACGCGGACTTAATCGGCATCCCTTTCCGGATAGTCGTGAGCCGCAAGACCCTGGACGGCAATTGCATTGAGTTCAAGCGCCGCGGCTCGCGCGACGCCGAGCGCTGGCCTCTGGACGAAGTTCCCGCCCGGCTGGCCGCTCTCACCCGGCTCTAGCCCTTCCTCAATAACCTGCGGCCGTTTGACATGATCCGGGACCTTAGATATAATGATCTGAGTCGGTCCAATGAGAAAGTGGCAGACGGGTGGCCACTTTTTTTATTGCTTTTTGAATTTATGGAAGCGGAAAAACTGGAAGAAATCATCGCGCCCTTGCTCGAGCAGGAGTCGGCAGAGCTGGTGGATTTGACCTTCGCCCCCGAAGGCGGGCGCTGGATTTTGCGCGTGACCATGGACAAGCCGGGCGGCATCAGTTTGGACGACTGCGCGTATTTCTCGGACCGTATCGGAAGCCTGCTCGATTCCACCAACGCCGTCGAGCGTTCCTACGCTCTAGAGGTTTCCTCCCCCGGGCTCGACCGGATTATCAAAAAAGAAAAGGACTTCATCCGCTTCGCCGGACAGAAGGTACGCGTGGAGCTTAAGCAGAGTCTCCACGGGCGGAGGCGGTTCGCGGGAGAGCTCAAGGGCTACCGCGACGGCAAAGTCCTCGTGGTCTGCGGGACGGAGACGTTTGAATTTCCTCAGCCCACCATAGACGAGGTCCGGCTCGACCTCGCGCCGGAACTGTAAATCTACAAGCCCGCATTGGCCGGAACCGAGGCAGCGGGCGGGAGAAAATGACATGGCGGCCAAATCCGAGTTGATTCTTGCCCTGGAGCAGATTGAACGGGAGAAGGGCATCAAGAAGGACGACATCCTCAGCATGATCGAAGGGGCGGTGGTCAGTTCCCTGCGCAAGTACGTCGGCAAAAACGCGATTATCGAGGCGTCCATCGATCCGCAGACGGCGGAATTTCAGGCCAACGTCGTCAAAAGAGTCGTGGAAACCGTTACGGAGCCCGAACTGGAGATCACCCTCCCGGAGGCCAAGCGCTACGACAAGAAGGCCGTGGTCGGAGAGGATGTCAAGCTCCCCGCGCCCGCAGCCGACTTTGCCCGCATTGCCGCGCAGACCGCCAAGCAGCTTTTGAGCCAGAAGGTGCGGGAGGCCGAGCGCGATAAGGTCTACGAGGAGTTTAAGCCCAAGGAAGGCGAGCTCATCAACGGCGCGGTGCACCGTTTCGTCGAGAGAAATGTCATCGTGGACTTGGGCAAGGCGGAGGCAATCCTTCCCCTGCGCGAGCAAATCAGGCGCGAGCGCTACGCGGTCGGCCAGACCGTGAAGGCCCTCATCCTGCGTGTGGACCGCGCCGGGCGAGACCCGCAGGTGCTTTTGTCCCGCGCTGCACCGCTGTTCCTGCGGCGGCTGTTCGAGCGGGAAATCCCCGAAGTGGCCGATCAGATCATCGAAATCATGGGTATTGCCCGGGATCCGGGATTCCGGGCAAAGGTGTCCGTGCGCTCCAGCGATCCCAAAGTCGACGCCGTGGGATCCTGCGTGGGGCTGCGCGGCTCCCGCATCCGCAGCATCATGAATGAGATCGCCGGAGAAAAGATCGAGTTAATTCCCTACACCGACGATGTCCAGGCTTATCTGCGCGGCGCCTTGGCCCCGGCCAAGGTCTCCTCCGTGCGCGTCTTGGACGCCGAGGCGAAGACGGCCGAGGTCCTGGTCCAGGAAGATCAGGCATCCTTGGCCATCGGCAAGGAAGGTCAGAATCTGCGCTTGGCCAGCCGGTTGACCGGCTGGAAGCTGGAGATCAAGGTCGCCCAGGAGCCTGCGGCCGCTCCCGTGGAGGCCGCTGAAAAGCCCTCGGAATTCGCCCTTAAGAAGGTCGGCCCCAAGGTCATCGAACTCCTGCTTAAGAACGGCTTGGCGGACGCCGAGAAGCTGTCCCAAATCTCACCCGAGGAACTCATGAAAATCGAGGGCATCGGCGAGAAGACCGCAGCGAACATCATCGCTGGGGCCAAGGAACTGCTGAAGGAACAGCAGGAGCCAAAATGATATAATTGACGCATCTACAAGGAACGGGAACGCCAAATGCCAAAAAAAAATAAGGACGACGAGAGCAAGGATCAGTCGGCGAAAAAGCCGGTGAAGTCTGCCGCGACCAAGAAGGAGCCAAAAACGGCGGCTTCCGAGGCGCGCAAGAAAGCGGCTTCGACCAAAACTCACGTCGTAAGGAAACCCGTTTCAGACCAAGATTCGAAGGACGAGTCGGCCAAGACGGAGACAGCCTCTCCGGCGCCGCGCGCGGGTGGATCCATTGCGCCTCCCAAGGAAAACCTGGTCTCAGCTTTTTCCCTTTTTAAGAAGACTGCCAGGAGACGGACCGGAGGAACTGCCCCTTCCGTCACGCGGTTGGCCCCAAGCTCGGGATTAAAGCCCGCAGCTGAAAAGGCTGCGGAAGCGCCGTCTTCGGAAAAAGAGGCTCCTTCCGCTCCCAAAGCCGGCGCTTCGCCGGCGGCCCCTCATGCCAATGCCGTGAAAACAGAGGAGCCCAAAGCTCCGACGATGCCACCGGCGCCTCAAAGTTCCGCGGCTGTGTCCCCGAATCCGGCGGCACCCAAGTCCGCGCAGGCGACGCCCCCCTCCTCTGGTCCGGTCAAGACGCCCCCGTCCGGCCAGCCGCCCAGACGGCCCCTACCCCAGAAGGGCAGCCATGCCAAGCCCTTTTTCCGGCCCGGCCCGCACGGGGCGCGGCGTCCGCAGCATGGTTCGCACCACCGCCACAATAGGCACGACAATCCGGCGACGGCGGAGCCCGCGGCGACCCAGTCCTCCTCGACCGAGAAGGGCGCGCTTAGGCCTTTGGCCGTCCCCTCGATGATCACCGTCCGAGAACTCGCGGAGAAGATGGAGGTCAAACCCAATGATTTGATCAAGAAATTGATGGGGCTGGGCATCTTCGCCACCATCAACCAGCGGCTCGACATGGACGCGGCCACCATCGTGTCCCAGGAGTTCGGATTCGAGCTCAAGGTCGTCGCGATGTACCAAGAAGAGGAAATCGCGAAGAAAGCTAAGGAGGCGGAGAATCCTGAAAATCTCAAGTCGCGTCCGCCCGTAGTCACGGTCATGGGCCACGTCGACCACGGCAAGACTAGTCTTTTGGACGCCATCAGGGAAAGCCGCGTGGCCGAGGGAGAGGCTGGCGGCATCACCCAGCACATCGGGGCCTACCAGGTAAAGACGCCCAAGGGCGAGGTCACGTTTCTCGACACCCCTGGCCACGAGGCGTTCACGGCCATGCGCGCCCGCGGCGCCAAGGTCACGGATTTGGTGGTCGTCGTCGTTTCCGCGGTCGACGGCGTCATGCCGCAGACCGTCGAGGCCATCGATCACGCCAAGGCGGCGGCCGTGCCCATCATCGTCGCGGTCAACAAAATAGATTTGCCCGGCGCGAACCCCCAGAAAATAAGGCAGGAGCTTTCGCAGCACGGGCTCCAGCCCGAGGAGTGGGGCGGCAAGAACATTTTCGTCGATGTTTCCGCGAAGAAACGGCTCAACATCGATCAGTTGCTGGAGATGATCGTGCTCCAGTCGCAGATACTCGATTTGAAAGCCAACCCGGAGCGGCCCGGTTATGGGATCGTCCTGGAAGCTAGGCTCGACCCGCGGCGCGGCAGCGTCGCGACCATCCTGGTGCAGTCCGGAATGGTCAAAGTCGGAGACTCCTTTGTCGTGGGACTCTGCCACGGCAAGGTCAAAGCGATGATCAACGACGCCGGCGGGCGTATCGACTCCGCCGGACCTTCCACCCCGGTGGAAATCCTGGGCATCACCGGAACCCCGCAGGCCGGAGACGCCTTCAGCGTGGTCCGGGACGAGCGCCAAGCGCGCGAAATCGCGGAGAAGCGAAATTTGCTTTACCGAGAGCAAACGCTGGCCCACCAGCGGCACATGACCTTGGTCGGGCTCAAGTCCCAGTTGGGCGTCAAAAAGGAGCTCGCGATCGTCTTGAAAGCCGACGTGCAGGGCTCCTTGCAGGCCATCAAAGATTCTCTGGAAGGGCTTTCCACCCCCGAATACAGGCTGCGGCTCATCCACTCCGGCGTCGGAAACGCCAACGAGTCGGACGTGCTCCTGGCCGAGGCCTCGGACGCGGTCATCCTGCTTTTCCACGTCGATGCGGACTCGCGGGCCGAGGAAGTGGCCTCGCGGGACGGCATCGAGATCCGCAAGTACGACATCATCTACGACCTTATCGCGGACGTCAAGGCCGCGATGGAGGGTCTCCTGGAACCGGAGATCGTGGAGGTCCCCCTCGGCAAGGCCGAGGTCCGGCAGATCTTCAAGGTTAAGGGCGGCGCGGTCGCGGGCAGCTACGTGCTTGAGGGCAAGTTAGCACGCGGAGCCTCCGCCAAGGTCGTCCGAGGCGCCAACGTGCTGCACGAAGGCAAGATCACGAGCCTCAAACGCTTCAAAGACGACGTCAAGGAAGTCGACAAGGGCTTCGACTGCGGCGTTTACGTCGAAGGCTTCGCGGATTACCAGGCGGGCGACGAGATTAGGGCCGTAACCAAGGAGACCCGCGTCCGGCGCCTCAATCCGGCGCCGCCTCCTCATGTTTGAGCGCCGGGAGCGCCTCCAGGAGCTCTTTCACCAAGAGATCGCTTCCGCCGTCCTGACGATCAAGGATCCGGGTCTCAAGGGCTTCCTGACGGTGACGGGCGTCGAGCTAAGCCCCGATCAAAAGAACCTCCACATCTTCTATTCCATCCTGGGAAGCGCGGAGGATAAAAAGAGCGCGGCCAAAGCCCTGGAGCGGGCGGCCCCCTACCTCCGGCAGCTTGCCAAGAAGCATCTCGTCCTGCGGACCATACCCAACTTCATCTTCGAGTACGACGATACGCCGGCGCGCGCGGCCAGGGTCGAGCGCATCATCAAGCGCCTGGAGGAGTCCGAGGACCAATGATCCCCTCGGGAATGCTACTCTTCGACAAGCCCGCGGGCTGGACCTCCCACGACGCGGTCGACGCCTTCCGCCGCGTTTTTCCCCAGGACACGAAGGTGGGACATTGCGGGGCGCTCGATCCGATCGCGACGGGGTTGCTCATCATCCTGGTTGGCCCCGCGACCAAGGCCCAGGCGCGCATGCAGGGCCTGGACAAAAGCTATTCCGGAACCATCCGCCTGGGCGTCTCCACCGACACCGGAGATACGGCCGGAAAAATTCTTTCCCAAGCCGAGCCGCCGGCCGTCACGCTCGCCGAGTTGGACGCCCTGCTGAAGTCCTTCCAGGGCCCCCTGGAGATGCCGGCGCCCGCTTTCTCGGCGGTCAAATACAAGGGCAAGGCGCTTTACCGCTACGCGCGCAAGGGCATCGCGGTGCCGGCGCGCA
This sequence comes from Elusimicrobiota bacterium, assembly GCA_027451985.1. Lineage (GTDB taxonomy): Bacteria > Elusimicrobiota > Elusimicrobia > UBA1565 > UBA9628 > JAGWJU01. The sequence continues at coordinate 355 of DAIDHS010000025.1, read as the reverse complement.
TGCGCACCTCCATCATCCGCCGCTGGACCGCGCTCTCTTATGCCGCGCCCGAGCTTTCGCACCAGCTTGACTGCTCCAGCGGAACCTATGTGCGCTCCCTGGCGCAGGCCATCGGCGAGAAGCTGGGCTGCGGCGCGGCCATGTCCTCCCTGCGGCGGGACAAAATCGGAGCCTTCAGCCTGGAGGAGGCGCTGACTTTGGAAGACTTAAAGCGCCTCAAGGCCGCCGATTTGCAGCCTCTTTTGACGCGTTCCCTGCCGCGGCTCTACGCCGCGCTCTCGCCCCTGCCGCAAAACGGCGGCGGCCGGCCCCCGGCGCCCTTAAGCGCCTAGCGCCGCGATGGGCTTCGTGGTCG
>DAIDHS010000024.1 GCA_027451985.1 Elusimicrobiota bacterium | reverse complement strand
GCCGGGGTTTTTCTCCTGCCCATTCCCCTCAAACATAACACCGACTGCCACCAACCCGGTCGAAGTGTTGTGATTGAGGGAGGTGATAGGTATGGGGAAAAAGCAAGACCCCGACGGTGGATTCGTCGAGGTCTTCTGCCGGTACATCGTCAGGAACGGGAAAGTAATTTACCCTACAAGGGCTAAATACTTTCATTTCTGGGTGCGCCGAAAAACTAGCTAACTAGTTCCCCGGCCAGTCTCTTATACCAGAAAAGATCGCGGCCCGCAAGGGTCTTGGGTATTGACAATACTTGAGCGGTCAAGTATACTATAGGTATGAACAACTTAACAAAAGAAAAACAGATTGCAATTATCGCGGCATTGGTCGAGGGCAATTCTATCCGGGGAACGGCCCGGCTAACAGGTGTGGACAAGAACACTGTTATGAGCCTCTTGGTCCGTGTGGGAACGGCTTGCAAAGAATACCAAGACCGGACCTTTAAGAATCTCCCTTGCAAGGATATCCAGTGCGATGAAATTTGGTCCTTCTGCTACGCCAAGGAAAAGAATGTGCCGAAGCTCTTACGCGGACGGCTAGGCTTTGGCGATGTTTGGACTTGGACGGCCTTGGATGCCGATACAAAGTTAATCGCGCATTGGCACATTGGAAGCCGCAACGCGGCAGACGCCACTATCTTTATAAAGGGACTAGCCCCGCGCTTGGCTAACCGCGTCCAGCTTACCACGGACGGCCATAAAGCCTATATCCGGGCCGTGGAGAAGGCTTTTAGGGGTAATATCGACTTTAGCCAGCTGGTGAAGATTTACGGCCCTACAGTTGGACCGGAGGGCAAATATAGCCCCGGCGAATGTATCGGCGTTCGGGAGGACATAATAGAGGGCAAGCCTCTAAAGAAAAATATCTCTACCAGCTTTGTGGAACGCTCTAACCTTACTATGAGGATGGGGATGCGTCGGTTTACGCGGCTGACTAACGCGTTTTCTAAGAAGATTCAGAACTTAGAACACGCGGTCGCGCTTCACTTCATGTATTACAACTTCTGCCGGATTCATCAGAGCTTACGGGTTACTCCCGCGATGAAAACGGGACTAACGGATCATGTGTGGGAGATCGCGGATATCGTTGAGTTGCTTAAATGACCAAATTCAGACACTACCCGCGCGTGAGCTTCTTATAGCGGATGCGCTTGGGCTGCACGTCCCCCAGGCGCGCTTTGCGATCTTCCTCGTAGGCTTGGTAGTTCCCCTCGAACCAGACGACCTTGGAATCGCCCTCAAAGGCGAGAATGTGCGTGGCGATGCGGTCTAAAAACCACCGGTCGTGAGTGATGACCACGGCGCAGCCGGCGAAGTTCGTGATCGCGTCCTCGAGCGCGCGCAGCGTGTGGACGTCGAGGTCATTGGTGGGCTCGTCTAGAAGAAGCACGTTGGCGCCTTCCCGAAGCATGCGCGCCATGTGCACGCGATTTCTCTCGCCGCCGGAGAGATTCTTGACCAGCTTTTGCTGGTCCTGCCCGGCGAAGTTGAAGCGCCCCACGTAGGAGCGCGACGGCATCTGCACCGTCCCCAGGCTCACTACGTCCAGGCCGTCCGAGATGACCTCCCAAACGTTTTTCTCGCCGTCTAATTGCCGGCCCTGATCCACGTAGCCGAGCTTGACCGTGGGGCCGACGGCAAAGGAACCCGCGTCCGCTTTTTCCCTGCCGGTTATGAGTTTGAAGAGCGTGGTCTTGCCCGCGCCGTTGGCGCCGATGACGCCTACGATGCCGTTGGGCGGCAGCCGGAATGATAAATCCTCGAAAAGGACCTTGTCGCCATAGGCCTTGGACACACCCTTGGCCTCGATGACCACGTCGCCCAGGCGCGGGCCCGGCGGAATGTAAATCTCGAGCTCGTCCGCGACCTTTTCCTTCTTGGAGTCCTCCAGCATGCGCTCGTAGGCGGAGAGGCGCGCCTTGCTCTTGGCTTGGCGCCCCTTGGCGCCGGCGCGCACCCACTCGAGCTCCTTGGCCAGGGTCTTTTGCAGCTTGCCCTCAGACTTTGCCTCCTGCGCGAGCCGGGCCTGCTTCTGTTCGAGCCACGAGGCATAGTTCCCTTTGTAAGGGATGCCCTCGCCGCGGTTGAGCTCAAGAATCCAGCCGGCCACGTTGTCGAGGAAGTAGCGGTCGTGCGTGACCGCGATGACCGTGCCCTCGTACTGCCGCAGGTGTTGCTCCAGCCACTCCACGGACTCGGCGTCCAAGTGGTTGGTGGGCTCGTCCAAGAGAAGGATGTCGGGCTTGGATAAAAGCAGGCGGCACAGGGCCACGCGGCGCTTTTCCCCGCCGGAGAGCTCGCCGCACTTCTGGTCCTCGGGTGGGCAGCGCAGCGCGTCCATGGCCACGGCCAAGGTGTTGTCGATTTCCCAGGCGCCGGCCGCTTCGATTTTCTCCTGGAGCTTGCCCTGCTTTTCCAGGAGCTTTTCCATGTCCTCGGGCGAAAGGTCGGGCGAGGCGAGCTTCTCGCTGATGTCGTTGAACTCCTTCAATATCCGCATGGTCTCGCCCACGCCCTCGGCGACGGTTTCCTTAACGGTTTTCTCCGGATCGAGTTGGGGCTCCTGTTCCAGAAGTCCGATGGAGTAGCCTTTGGACTGCGTGATCTGTCCCGTGTAGTCCGGGTCTTTCCCCGCCATAATGCGCAGAAGCGTTGATTTCCCCGAGCCATTGTCGCCCAGCACGCCGATTTTGGCTCCGTAATAGAAGGAAAGGTAGATGCCTTTTAAAACCTGCTTCTTGGGCGGATGGATGCGTCCGACGTCTATTAAAGAATAGATAATCTGTTTGGTGTCGACGGTCGTGGCCATAGGCGCTATGATAACAAATCGGAGCGGGCGGAGCTATTTGCGCCGGCGCAGAGCGAAAAACAAGCCTACGGCCAGGACGGCCAGAATCGCCGCGCCGACTTCTGCGCTTTGGACCCAGGTCCAGGAGGGTAGGGACGGCGTGGCCGCCACCAAGCCAGGGATGGCCGATGATCCCAGCGTCAGGCTGGAAAAGAGGGTCCGGACCAGCTTTTCGGCGTTGGGCCCGCTGGCCAGGACCGAATAGCCGAGATACGCCCAGGGCAGGTAGCCCACCACATACTGAGCGCCGCCAGACTTGCTTTGCGCCGCGGCGTAGATGAGCTCGGGTCCGGCAGGTGTATGCAAAAATCGCGCCGCGCGGACGGTCCGCGCGGCGGCTTCCGGGATTTGCTTGGCCATCTGCAGGACGACGTCCGGCTCTTCAGCGATGGGCACGGTTTCCGCGTCCTTGGCCTTGGTCACGCTCATCTGCGAGCCCAGGGCCTTAATCTCGAAGACCGTGTCGGGGTCCGCGGCTTGGGCCGTTGCATCCGGGACTCGAACCCATTCTGGTTCCAGAGTGAAAGCCAACTGCCCGTCCGAGCTTTGCCCCGCGTCCGGACCCGTGGACGCGCTCTCGGCCTTGGGAGCGCCGGGGGCGCTCAGCGAGCCCACGATGGCGGGAAGCATGAGATCCGGAATGTTGCTTATAAGGGTTCCGACGAAATTTTGGTTTCCGATTTGAAGGGCGACCAGGATGAGCGGAGGCTTGCCCGGAGCCGTGGCTTTCAAATAGTGAGCGGTGAGACCGTTGGGAAAAGTCTGATCTTGCACGTCTCCCGCCGCGGTGAAATCGGCCATGTCCTTGCGATTGAAGGCGTCAAGGATATCGGCCAGCATGGCGCCTAAGCCCGGCTGGTCGGTCATGTCCATGGCCGCGGGTCCCGCCGCCAGCATGAAGGAACTCTGCGAGGGGCCTTTCAAGGCCAGAACCACGGGGGCCGAGGCGGTCTTGACCTGCTGCCAGCCCGGAGGCACGGCCACGGTGATGGGAGAGAGGGCGAGGGCGCGGTGCGCGCAGCCCGCGAGCGCCGCGGCCAGGATCGCAATCGCCTCCGCCTTCTTGCATTTTTTTGCGAACATAGCCCGGACATTTTACCAGATCGGCCCTTGACAAAGGCCATGCAAGGGCCTATATTCGTCTTGTGAGTTTCTGCCGCACTGCGATTTTCTTCATCGCTTTCGCGCCGGCCGCTTTCGCCGGCGCCTCTTTTTGCGCCGCCCCGATTTACCCTCCGCCCGGCGCCTTGGCCGCAGGCGCGTCGCAAGCGCCGTATTCCGCGATCTCCGCCAAGCCTTCCCTGACCAAGGATCAGAGGAGCAAGTTGGCGTCCTTGTGCTGGCGCATCGACGATAAGACCGGGCGCGTCCTGGGACCTGGCGGCGCCGTGCTCACTCAGGGGCAGATGAGCGCCTTCCTGGCCGCGTACGACACGGATAAAAATCCCATCGGACCAGATGAAAAAAGCGATTTGTACTCCGAGGACCGGTGCCGCTTCGAGCCCGACCGCGTGCTCTGTCGGGATGAACACGGCAAGATTTCAGCGCTGACTTATCTCGACGAGGCGTCCTTCCGGCAGCAGGATATGCTGCAGAAATCCCAGGATTTGGTCGAGCGCGTCGCCGCTTTCCTAGCCACGCAGCCTCCAGGCAGGCCTTTAAGCGCCGCGGCGCGCGACGAGATCTCCCGGATGTCCCTCAACATTACCGGCAAAAAGTCTCTGCCGCCAGCCCTGGCGGGGATGATCAGCCTGCGGGCGAGCCTGCCTGCGGGAGAATTGCGCGGCGACTTCCTTCGGGCGGATCGGGATCTAACCCGCTTCTTCGATGGGCAAGAGTCCTTCAAGGATTTCCTTGCGGCGAATAATTTCCCCGCAGTACGCACTGGAGAATGGAACGCCAAGGCGTCCCAATCCTACTTTAATTCGACAGAAGCGAAGCTGGGCGCGTTGTGCGCGGCCAAGACCCAGGCCGTCCTTCTGCAAAATCCCGTTGGCGCTGAACTCATGAAGCGTTTCGAAGACAAGGGCGGAGAAATCCGGCTGCCCGCCTTCTTGGTCGGCAATTTGGGCGACTTCGACGCCGCGGCCTATTTCCCCGGCAACGACACGGTGATATTCAATCGCAAGTATATTCTGGACGATCCGGCCTTCAACGCGCTCTCCAACGCGCAGAAGCGGACGCTTCACCAGGACTCGAATAAGATGAACGCCTGGCTGCTGGCGCATCCCGCGGTGTTCAATCGCTTCATCCGCAACAACGACTTTGTCATCGCGCACGAACTTACCCACGCGGCGCTAGACCGGGAAGTTCCCACTGGTCCCTATACGCCGGGAGATATTCTGGAGAATGAGCACGAAGCCTACACCACGCAGATGCGCTACATGATGGCGCAGATCCTGGCTCATCCGCGCGCCTCCCTGGCCAACTCCAATTACCAGGATTGGATGCCGCAGCTGCAGTCCATGCTGGCTAACTATAACCAGTTCCTCCAGGGCATTGATCAGCAGTATTTAAGCGGGGACAGCGTTGAGGCCGCGGACATTCCGACGGCTGAGGAGATCGTGCGGCGCGAAAAGAGCGGCTCTTTGGCCCTTGGGCTCAAATCTCTGCCGCTTTTAGGCAAAGAACTCGTCAAGATTATGGGGCTTGACGAGACCAGCGACGCGCTGGGCAGATTCCAGAGGGATTACCAGGCACGGACCAGGAAATTTCTCTCAGGGAGCTACAAAACCATGCAGTCCGAAGCGAAGTCCCGATTCCCGATTATTGCCGCGCAGGCTTTGGCGCGCAGCCGGAAAGAATCTTCCGACGCTGCTTTGAACGATTTAGCCGGAGCCAAGGCCTTGGCGGAATCGGCGAACATTCTAGGGGCGAAAGACAGCCGGATCATTGCGCAAGTTCAACAAGCGGCACTTGGGCGCGCCCGCGCCCGACTTTTCGATCTGCGCCGCGCCAAAAGCATAGAGGACCGGTACTCGGACATCTATGCGGCTTACGCGTTCGCGGCGATTCCACAAGACGGTCAGGCCATCGTACAAGCCGAGGAGGCTGCCGACGATTTCATCAGCGAGGCGCTGGCCGGGGCGAAGTCCGGCAAAGGCGCGCGACGAGCCGTCGTGCTGAATCTCAGGCTGGCGGACTCGCTGGCGCAGGAAATCTACGATTCCGCTGCCTCGGACAAGATCGAGGCGGTCCTGAAAAAATTGAACGCTCAAGGCGAGATGGATGCGGAGAATTAGGGGCGCCGGGCCCGTGGCGGCCTGCTTGGCGGCGGCGCTGGCCGCTGCGGCTTGCTCTCGCAAGGCGCCGAGTTTCCCAGGCGCGGTAACCTACACCTCTCCGACCGGAAAGTTCTCCTGCGCGGTTCCGGGCAATTGGCGCGTCCTTGAAAACGAGGGCGGCTCCTTGGTCTCTTTCTTCGGTCCTCCGGACGGGGCGTACGCCAACTCGGCTTCCATCGCTATCTACCGCTACGCCAGCACCGATTTTTCCGATCCCGAGGACTATTACCGCCGCGAGACGATCTCCGCTTCGAGCTCGGTCCCCATGATTCAGGAGGACGTGGGAGAGAGCGGCGGCGCCTATTATTTCTCCATGGAGTCTCCGCGGCCCGTTCTCAATTCCCGTAAGACGGAGCGGATTCGGGAGGAAGATTACCTTATCTCGGCCAAAGACGGATTCTACGCTTTGGTCTACATGTGCCCAGACGACGCCGTCGCCGACAGCGAGAGCGTTTTCCGCGACGTGGTGCAGAGCTTCAAGCCCTCCCGCTGAGCCGCCCGCCGGATTGAATCCCTCCCCGGGATTTGGGATAATTCCGGCATGGAAATGCACGTCGGCCTCAAGGAAATCATCGTTTCAGGAGGCGTGACCCTTATATTCCTGATTTTTCTTTCCGTTTATTCCCTGGCGCTTATTTGGGAGCGCTGGCGTTACTTTGATAAATCCATCAAGGGAACTTCCGAATTCCTGGAAAAAATCCGCAAATTCATCGCGGCGCGCGACTTCTCCGAGGCCATGTCGCTGTGCCGACGCCATCAGGGCCTGGCGCAGGGCGTGGTAATGGCGAGTTTGGTAGGCGCCAGCGCGCGAGAGGAGCGCAAGCGCGGGGCCGAACGAGCCAGCGAGCGGGCCGCGGCTCTTCTGCAAAACCGGCTCTCGACTTTGGGCACCATCGCCAGCGTGGCGCCCTTTATCGGCCTCTTCGGCACGGTGGTCGGCGTCATGCGCGCCTTCCGGGATCTGGCCTCGGTCGCGGGCGCGGGTCCGGGCGTGGTCGCTATCGGCATCTCAGAGGCCTTGGTCTGCACGGCCACCGGGCTCTTCGTGGCCATCCCGGCCGTCGCCGCCTACAACTATTTCAACTCAAGGACGGAGCGTTTTTCCGATGAGATGGACTGGATCTCGGACGAAATCCTGGACAGTCTTTCGGATAAGGCGCAGAAGTCCTCGTGAACGTCCGACGGCCGGGCCGAAAGCGCCTCATCGCGGAGATGAACCTCGTCCCGCTCATCGACGTCTCGCTCATCCTGGTCATCATCTTCATGGTTTTGACGCCCATGATGGTCCAATCCGAGCTTTCCGTGAAACTCCCCAAGGCCTCTTCCGGCAGTCCGGTTCCCGCCGCGACCACCGTCCACGTCGAAATCGCCCGCAACGGCACACTGCTCATCGAGGGGCGGCCCGTAAGTTGGGACGACTTGACGCGCGAACTCTCTTTGCGTTTGGGCGGCGCGCGCAGCAAAACGGTTCTGGTGCAGGCCGACAAGAGCGTGGCGGTCGAGCGCGTCGTGGCGGTCTTGGACGCCGCCAAGCGTCTAGGCGTGGGCAAGATGGGCGTGGGCGTAGAGGCGCGGCCCTAGGCGCCGCCATCATTTTAGCGGATTCCGCGGTTCCGGATTGGGCGTGAACAGAACATTCGTTCCAAACGACCTCAAGCCTTATCTGCGCTACTCGGCAGCCCTGCACGCGGGCTTGGCCCTGCTTCTCATCCTGGCCCTGATGCGGGCTAAGGCTCCCATGAACGGCGTTTACACCATCGAAGTCGTGGGTCCGGCACCGTCCATTCAGGAGAACCAGGGCGCCCAGGCCGCCAAAGCCTCCGCGCCAGCCGCCGCCAAAGCGCCTGCCGGCCATATGGAGGAGCACAAGTCGCGGCCGGAGTTCAGCCGCCGAAGCCGGCACGAGGCTCTGCCGGCGCCGAGCCTTTTGCAGGGATATCAAGATGTCTCAGCTTCCAAGCCGGCCCAAGAATCCGCGGCGCCTGAGGTGCAATCCGCGCCCGCAGCGGGTGCTTCCGTGCCGGGCTCAGTGAGCATGCAGCTCTCGGATTTCCCCTATCCCTGGTACATCAGCCAGATTCGCATGGCGCTGTGGCGCCAGTGGTCCGCGCAGATGCCGAGCGGCAACGGCAGCAGCGTGGTGGTCTTCTCCATCCTGCCCGACGGCCACATCACGGATCTGCGCACGGAACAAAGCTCCGGCGACGCGGGCTTCGACTTGACGGCGCTCGGCGCGGTCCAGGATGCGGCGCCGTTTCCCCCGCTGCCCACGGGATTCAAGAAGCCGTTTTTGACCATCCACCTCACCCTGACGTCGTCCTAAAAGCCGCGCAGCAGACCGATCCGCGCGGCCTCCAGGTGCACGAAATAAATCCGTGACACGCCCCGCGTATGCTGGTGGCGGGTCCGGAAAATCCAATGGCAATTCTCCGATTTGCCTTCTACGGCGTTCTGGTCTACCTCTATTATCTCGTCGCATATCCCTATTGGACCAGCGCGGCATGGGGGTTTAGTTGCTTCCCCGCGATTCTCATCGCGTCCGGCGGGCTTTATCTTCTCTTCAAGCTCATGAATTGGAGCCCCGGCTTGGCCAAGGTCGCGATGGAGGGGCTCTTCATCGCGGGCGTCGCGGTTTACCTGGGCTACAGCATGCCGACCAAACCCGGCGAGTCTTCGCCGGTCAAGCAGTGGATTAGCGGGCGCCGTCCCACGCAAGCAGACGCCGAATTGGGGCTCAAGCGCCTCGGCATTAACCCGGAGTCCGAGCCGGGCCAGTGGGTGGTCGGGCTTTTCCCCTACCGCTGAGAGAGCATCAGCCAGAGACGGTAGAGCGCCGAAGCGGCGGCGCGCTCACGCACGGTTTGTCGCGAGCCTAAGAAACGGCTTTCCCAAACGTGTTGGCGCTTGCCGGGGCCGGCTAAACCGATGTAGACCAAGCCCACCGGTTTTTTCTTCGTCCCGCCGCCGGGGCCCGCGATGCCAGTGATAGAGACGCCGACGGAGGCGCCGGCCGCACGGCGCGCGCCTTCCGCCATCTCGCGGGCGCACTGGGCCGAGACCGCTCCGTGGCGCTTAATGGTTTTGGGGAGCACGCCAAGCAGTCCGCTCTTAAGACCGTCGGAATATGAGATGACGCCGCCCTTGAAATAATCAGAGCTACCTGGAACGGCCGTGATTCGACCGGAGAAAAAGCCGGCGGTGCAGGATTCGGCTGCGGCCAGGGTCAGCTTGCGGCGGCGCAGAAGAGCGCCTACGGCCGCCTCCAGGGTCGTTCCCCCCTCCCCGAAAATGTGCTCTCCCACGGCTCGGCGAATGAGGCGGCGAATGCGGGTTATTTTTTTCGCCGCCAGGGTGGCGCTGGAAGCCGAGGCTGCGGCGTGAAAGTCCACCTGCCCGCGGCCGGCCAGGATGGTGAAGGTTTCGCCCGGCAGCGGCTTGCGCGTCAGGATTTTAAGGCGCTCGTCCGCGGAAGACTCCGAGATTCCGGCCAAGTGCGTACTCAACGCGCGCGAAAAGACGCCGCGCGCATAGAGACGCTTTAAGCGCGGCAGGACATCCCGCTCGAACATGGGTGCGAGCTCGGCGAAAGGCCCGGGCAGCAGAACCAGCATCCTGGGTTTGCCCATATTCGTGCCGCGCGTCACGAGCATTTGCCCCGGCGCCGAGCCAAAATCGTTCCGAAGGGCGGTGGCGCCGCGGAGGAGGTAGGCTTGGCGGCGGTTCTCCGCGGGCATGCGGGTCCTAAAACATTTGAATCGGCGCTTGATCTGCGCAAAGAGTTCGGGTCTGAAGACCAGCGGCCGCACCAGGGCCGAGGCCGCAGCCTCGCGGGTGATGTCGTCAAACGTGGGCCCCAGCCCGCCGCAGACGATGAGCGCGTCCGCGCGGACAAAAGCCTCCGCGATGGCGCTCTCGAGCGGTTCGAGATCGTCCGGGATCGAGCTTTCGCGGGAAAGAGCGAGTCCGAGACGGGCCAGGGCCAGGGAAATATAGCTTTGGTGCGTGTTAATCTTGCCGCCGAGGAGTTCGCTGCCGACGCAAATGAGTTCGACGCGGGCTCCGGGCGCGGATGCCCGGATCACTGATAAAAGCCGACGGGCTTTTGTTGGCCTCCGGTAGGCGCGGGCTCGCCGGCCGAGATGACGCCGAAGCGGGATTCGAATTTCTCGATGTTATCCTTCAAGGCCCACAAGAGCCGCTTGGCGTGCATCGGGGACGAAACAATGCGCGTCAGCACCTTGGCCTTGGGGTTTTGCGGCTGGAGAAACAGAAAGTCGAGCACGAACTCGGTTTCGCTGTGCGTGATGAGCGCCAGGTTCGCGTAGACGCCGCGCGCTGTGGGCTCATCGATTTCGATTTGCAGTTGCGGTTGGACCGGGGGCTTTTTCTCTTCCATGCCCCGAGTCTATTATTTTTTCTCTTTAAGGAACAACGCCGCGGCGGCGGGCAGAACGACCAAGGTTAGGATGGTCGAGGTAAGGATGCCGCCGATGACGGCGATGGCCATGGGCTGTTCGAGTTCGGATCCCGTCCCCCAGCCCGTGGCTAGGGGCACCAAGCCCAGGACCATGACCGAGGCGGTCATCAGGATGGGCCGCACGCGCTTTAGGGCCGCGGAGGAGATGGCTTCCTTCAAGGGCGTTCCTTCCGCGAGCTGGGCGTTCATGTAGTCTAGGAGCAGGATGCCATTGCGGACCACGATGCCGACCAAGAGCACGGCGCCGATCATAGAGGATACGTTGACGGTCTGATGGCAGAGCCAAAGGCTGAAGATGGCGCCCACGCCGGCCAAGGGGACGGTCAGAAGGATGATGAAGACCTGCATCCATGATCGGAATTCAAGCCACATGATAAGGGCCACTACGATGACCGCGAATCCCAGCACCATGAGCAGATTAGAGAAAGATTTTTGCTGGGCTGCGTATTTGCCGGTGAAAGCCCAGGAGTAGCCCGGGGGCAGGTGCAGGGCCTCGACCGCTTTCTGCACGTCCGCGGCGACGTTACGGGCGTTGCGGCCGCGGACGTTCGCAGTCACGGTGACCATGCGGCTTAAGTGCTCATGATCGATTTCGCTGGGAATTTCGCTGTAGCTTAGGTTCGCCACCTGTTCCAGGGGCACGATGTTCCCCCCCGCGGTCCTCAAGGGCAGGCTGTCCATCGCTTCAAAATCAATGTTTTGGCCGGGCGTCGCGTAGTGCAGGGTCACGTTGATGCGCTTGAGAACCTGGTGGATGGTAGTGGCCACCAGGCCCACCGAGTAGGCGTCTAAAGTGTCGTAGATAGTCCTTTCTGAGATTCCGAGGCGGCCGGCTTCTTTTTTATTGAGAGTCACCTGAAGCGATGGCACCGGGATGGTGGCGGGAGGCATCAGGTTGACGATGCCCGGGATGGGCTTCATGGATTTGACGAGCTCCTGCGCGTAGGAATTTAGCTTCCCTAAGTCGGGACCGAAAATGTTGACGCCCAAATCCGCCGGCACGCCGCCCATGGCGTCGTTGATTTTATCCGCCAGGGGCATGAGATACTCGGCCGAAATGCTGGGGAGATTATCGGTCTTGGCGCTCATCTCGGCGATGAATTGCTTAAGCGGGATGGGGCGCTTGGTTTTGGGCACGAGCTTGATCATGATGTCGCTGTGGTTGATGTTGTCCGTATCCTCCGCGCCCGCGGCATGCCCCGTGAGCCGAGCTACGGTCACTACGCCCGGCAGGCTCTGCGCCCACAGCTCGATTTTTCGATTGACCCGCTCGGCTTCGGTCAAGGAAACACCGGGCGGCATAAGGGTTGATAATAAAACCGCGCCTTCATCCAGGCTCGGTAGGAATTCCACGTTGAGCTTGCGGAAAAATCCCAGGGCGGCCACCGCCGGCAATAATCCTATGATGATGGCCGCAACGGGGCGCTTCATCGAGGCCCTGAGGATTTTAGAGTAGCCGTGCTTCAGGGGACCGTCGGTCTCTTCGGGCGGCGCATCCTTCGCCGTGAGCCAGTAGAGGGCCAGAGTGGGAATGACGGTCACGGCGACGATGAGGGAGGCGAGAATAGTGAAGGTGACGGTGAAGCTCACCGGCGCGAAGAGCCGGCCGGCGAAGCCAGCCACGAATACCATGGGAAGAAAGATGCCGATGTTGGTGAAGGTCGAGACGACGACGGGCTTGATCACTTCCTGGGTCGCGGAGATGACGAGATCCTTGTGGCTGAGGTTCCCGCGTAAAGCCGGCGTGGAGAGCCAGCGGAAGATATTCTCCAGAACGACGATGGCGTCATCAACGATAATGGCCGTGCCGATGGCCAAGCCTCCGAGGGACATGACGTTCAAGCCGATGCCCAATAGACGCATTAGGACCAGGGCGGCCACCACGGAAATGGGGATGCTGATGGTGGCGATGAGCGTGGTCTTGGCGCTGCGTAGCGCCAGGGCCAGAACGAAGATGACCAGAAGCCCGCCGATCCAGACGTTCTCCTTGACGTTTTCGATGGAGTCCGAGACCAGCTGAGCTTGGTCGTAGTAATTGTGAATGGTCACTCCAACGGGCAGGTTCTTCGAAAACGTCTTGATTTCCGCATCGGTGCGGCTGGCCACGTCAAGCGTGCCGAAGGAGGGCTGCTTAAATATTTGGATAAGCACGGCCGGGTGCCCGTCCTCAGAAGTGTCGCCGCGCTCATATTGGTAGGTTTCCGTGACGCGCGCGACGTCCTTAACTCGGACGGGAATGCCATCCTTGACCGCGATGACAACTTCGCCGATTTCCGCGGCGCTGCTGAACTGTCCGTCAGAGTGAAGGACAAGCTCCTGGCTGTGGTGGACCACGGTGCCGGGATTGGCCAAGATGTTATTGTTCGCTAAGGCTGCGCGCACTTGTTCCAAAGTCACGCCGTACTTGATCATGAGGTAGGGGTTTAGGCGTACGGAATACTCAAGCGCTTTGCCGCCGATGATCAGGACTTTGTAAACGCCCATGATGCGCTGGAGTTGAGGCCGCAGCTGATAAGCCGCGATGTCGCGCAATTCTACCGGGCTCGTGTTCGGGCCGCCGCTCAAGCTGTAGCCCTGGATCATGGCTAGCGTGGCGCCCAAGGTTTCCACGCTGGGCTCGGCGTTGGGCGGTAGTTGGCCGCGGATAGAGGACAGCGCCTGGAGAATAAGCTCGCGGGCCTGGAGCATGTCGGTGCCCCAAGCGAACTGGATGGAGACCATGGAGATGCCTGTGGCTGAGGCAGAGCGAACTTTATGCACGCCTAAAACGCCGCTGAAGGCGCTTTCGAGAGGCACGGTAATCTGTCGCTCCATTTCCAACGAAGAATAGCTGGGCATCTGCGTGACCACGCTCAGGATCGGGAAATTGAGCGAGGGGAATAGCCCTACCTGCAAACCTTTGTAAGATGCGAAACCGGCCGTAAAAACCAGGACCACGGCCATCGCGACCATTTTCGGGGCTTCGAGCAGTTCGGAGAGCAATTTTTTGAACATGGGGTCCTAGTCTGCCTCCGCTTTGAAATCAGGATACAAGTATCCGATGCCGCCTTGGACCACGATCTTGTCTCCTGGCTTTAAACCGGATTTTATTTCCACCGCCTCATCCGTGACTTCCCCCAAAATCACCGCCGTCGGAACGTAGTTCGTTTGTCCCGATGGAGTTTGCGGCGGCTTGGCGCGGATGACCCAGGCCTGCCCGCTCTTGAAGAGCACCGCCGCGGGCGGAACGGCAAGGACATGGTGGCGCACCCGGGTTATGATGCGCGCATCGACGAAATTGCCCACAGGGACGTCCACCTTGCCGATGGGCCTCAGCCAGGCGATGGACTGCCCGGTTTCGGCGCTGACGGCGCGTAGGACCCGCGCCACGCTGCAATGAATGGGCGCGGTCGACGGAGCCACGTAGGCCGTGGCGCTTTCGCCTCTGGAAACTTTGGGAGTATCCGCTGCCTCGATATTGACCGCGAACTCAAGCCGTCCGGTTTCTTCGGTCGAAATGCCATAACCAGGCACGTATTCCTTGAGATCTTGCAATCGCGCCTGCATTATGGTGGGTTGGTCCTGAAGGGCGGGAAGCGCCGCCGCGCGTTTTCGGGAGCAGCCTGCAAGGCAGAGAAGGGCCGCCGCCAATGCGGGGGCCGCGCGTACCGCGCTATTCATAAATATTGGCCGCGGCGGGGCCGCCTTGTCCGGTCAAATCCTGCATTGTCGCTAAATCTTGAAGGTAGGAATAATAGGCGGCGCGCTCTCCCAGCAAAGCGTTGAGCCAAATCTGCATGGCTCCTGTGGCTTCCAAAATAGTTGTGGCGCCTCGGCGATAGCGCTCCACGGTTGACTGGGCCGAGCGTCGGCTCTCGGGCAGAAGCGCCTCAAGGCGCTTCATTTCGGCCAAGTCCGCTTGGGCTTGAGCGTTCGCTCGATCAAAAGCGACTGTTAGCGCCTGATCTTTTACCGTCAGCGCGTTGTCTGCCAGAGATACGGAGGTCCGATTTTGGCGGATGCGTGAGGAGATTTGTCCCCAGTCAAAAATATTGAGCCTTAAGCCGACACTGAGGACATGGCCTACGATGGTGTCATTCATGGTCGGGCCGCCGTAGCCATATTGATAGTTGGCGACCAACTGGGGATAGCGTTGGCCGCGGGCTTCCTTCAAGCCCATTTTTGCGGCGTCTGCTTGAGCTTTGAGTGAGGCCAGAGCCGGACTTCCCTCTACCTGGCTGTAGGAAAATCTGGGGATGGCGGGCAAAGCCGAGATGGGTTTGATCGTCAATCCTTTATTCGGAGAGAGTCCCAGGATTAAGGCAAGCTGCGTCTCATCCGTCTCCAACTGGACGGAGAGTAGATCGCGCAATCGGGCCAGATCCGCCAGGCTGGATTTAACTTGGATCAAATCAAAAGGCGGCGCGCGGCCCATGGTGTAGCGAGGGATAACGGTCAGCCTTAAGCGATTGAACCGATTTTCCACTTTGTCCAAGTCCGCCACGGCGTCCTGATTGTTGAGGATGGAGAAATAGAGACTTTCGACCGTAAGCGCGACGTCCTGTTTGGTCTGGATTTTGGCGTATTGGGCGGCGCGCGAAAGCGCGGCAAGGCGCTCGCGCTCGTACCACTTTGGCGAAAAAGGGAAGCCGTCATAGCTGACCCCAACCGCTCCATTTTCCGAGTTATCCAGAATGGGCGCGTAAAGCGGGCTGTTAGTTTCTGTATACCCCCCTATAGCGTAAACGACGGGCAGGAGATTGCGCAGCGCTTCTTGCTTTTGCTGCCGGGCTAAAAGCGCTTGAAGCTCGGCTTTTATGGTCTGCGGGGATTTGCTCTCGGCCATGCTCAGACACTGGGGCAAGGTGAACTCCTGCGTCTGGGCTAAGAGCGGCGAGAGCGGTGTGGCGAGCAGGAAAATCAAGAGCGGCGCGAAGCCTCTCCTCCGCGGAAACTTCATAGGCAAAATTTTAAAACACTTGCGAGACAACTGGCAACAGAAATTCCCATTGACGCCGGGGAGCGTGCAGAGCATGGTTTTAATATGGGTTGCGATGAAATTTTCAGGACCTTTCAAAACAACTTGCGACGGGTCAGTAAGACGTTCCGGCGGCTTAACTCCGCCCAGGGGGCGGCCCATAAGAGCCGCCCCCGATGATTTCAAGAAGTCCATCGGCGCCTGCGCCCGGCTTAATGGCCTGCGGGTGCCTTCCGATCCTCTTTGACATCATTTTTGATTTCCGCCTGTTCGTCATTCTTGGCCGCGGCCCGCTCTTTCATCTCCTGCCGCTGCTCTTGCGCTTCCTTCCGGGCGGATTCCACCTGGCTCTTGATGAGGGCGCCGGTGACGGGATTGAGCCAGATTTCCCTAAGCTCCGACGCTGTTTCGACGTCGAAGGACCAGATGAGCCGGCCGGACTCCCTCTCAAGTTCGGCTTCGAGGATTTTGGCTCCTTTGACGTGCGCCGCGAGCGCGGCATAGGCCTGCCTTCTGGTCAGCAGGGCCGCATGGGTTTTCTTTTTGTGCTTAACCGGCGCGGCGGCGAACGCCGAAGCTGCGGCCAGCAGCAAGGCGATGGAAACTACAGTTTGTTTCATTGCGTCCTCCTAATATGTATATGATGCAAATGACCTTCCACCCATCATACATAGGTCATATTGCTGGGACCTTTCAGGAACATTACATTCCTGCAATGCCCCAAGAAGTGCTTTCCAATTAGTACATTGACGCCCTTGCGCCATTCAAAGCAATCCGTCCTTGTGGTGTGAATGCGTCTCCAGTTTTTATTTGAAGAAATCCCCCGCCGTCCGTTAAGACGGCGGGGGTGGCCGTTTCCCTTAAGAAGCTCCTAGGGCTTAAAGGCTGGCGGCTACTTTGTACTTGGAATAAAGGGACTGCAGTTCGTCGCGGAGATGCTCGTATTCTTTCGGGCCGAGATCTTGGCCTTTCGCCTCCTCGGCCGCTTCTTCTCGCACATTCGCCTTGATGCCGGCGAGTTGCGCGTCTATCTTGTTCGCCGTGGCGCCGTCAATTTTCTTAGCACTCTCTTGTGCCTGAATGTTGGCTCGTGCGGCCACGATGCTCTTAAGCAAGGAATCCAAGCGGGGATGGGCCGCCGGGATGATTTTTCTGGCGGTGGGGGCATGGCTGGCCGGAACTGGCGCTTGCCCGGGCTGCATCTGGGCAGGCTGGTTCTGCGTGCTTGGCCTCCCCATATTATTCTGAGCCATCGCGGCGGCGGGAAGCAACAGGGCTATCCCCGTAGTTGCCAGCAGCGACTTCGTTTTGTTATTCATGTTCGTCTCCAGTTTGATTGTTTTGCTGTTTCCAGCCCTTAGATGGTAGCGGATGAGCATTACTGGAAACTTTCCGGAACATTACATTCGCGCAATGTGCACGCGATGATAATGTTTGGTGCTAGGAGGTGATTTTCAGCCGCAGGGTGAAGCAGGACCCCGAACCGGAGGTGCTTGCGACGGATACGTCGCCGCCATGCGCATCGACAATGGCTTTGACCAAGCTCAAGCCGAGGCCCAGGCCTCGTTGAGAACGACTCGTGCCGCCTCTATAGAGGCGATCCCATATTTTCGGTAGATCGTCCGCCGGTATGCCAATTCCAGTGTCGCTGACGCGAAAGATCGCGAAGCCGTTTTTTTCCGCCACGTCAACGGTGATGAGGCCGCCAGCGGGCGTGTATTTCACGGCGTTGTCCAGTAGGTTGGCGACAACGCGGCGCATGCGACCGCGGTCGCAGAGGACGCGGACGTTTGCGGCCGCATCATCGGCGTTAATTCGGATGCCTTTTTCCTCCGCAGCATAGCGGTAAGCTTCTACAGCCTGACCCAGGAGCTCATGCATATCTACGGATTCCAGCTTAAGCGTCATCGTGCCGGTTTCGGCCTCGGAAATGTCCATGAGAGTGTCCAGCATTGCTAGGACATTGTCCGATTCCTCCACGCAGTCGGCCAAGACTTCACGGTAGTCGAACACGCCCGGCTCGGATCTGAGTGGAAGCTCTGCGATGGCGCGCAGTCGTGTCATTGGCGTGCGCAGATCATGCGCGACGTTGTCCAAGGCGCTCTTCATGCCGCGCACCAAAGACTCGATGCGCTCCATCATGGTGTTAAAGATACCGGCCAACTCGGCCAACTCACCGCTGGCGGGACGGTCCGGCGCGCGGGCGCCTATGGCTCCGGACTTGACGGCCTCCAGCGTCTGAATTAGATCCCGCACGGGCCTAAGCGCTCGCCGGGCGATGAAAAAACCACCGATAAATCCCAGCAAGATCGCCGGCAGGAAAATCGCGGCCAATATCCAGCGGAAGCGTTCAAGCACATCTTCGCGAGCCGCGTCACTATTGCCTACTTGAAGAATATCCCCGTTGGATAGCCGCCGGGAGGCTAGTTCCATGACTTGTTCATCCCGAATTCCAGGGATGACGGTCCAGCGCAGCGTTTTTGGGGGAACAATGGGAACGGCTCTGTTTAAATTAAATCCATTCCACGTTGCGGTCCGCATCTCGAGGAGTTTCCGTCCATCCCTAGACAGGAGGCGAATGACGTGGGCGTCCTTGCCTTGTCGGCTGATTTGAACGGCCGCCTCGCGTTCGAGTCCGCGTTGACCTTCGTCCTTATATGCATCCCGCATATGGGTCAGAGAGGAGATGATGGCGGCACGGTCCCGATGCTTAAGAGAAGACGCGAGTATGAAATAGGCCGAGATCATGACAGCCGCATTGCCTAGGAGGAACAGCGCAGTAAACCACGCGGCCAGACGGAAGCTCAGGGAACTCCGCCGGCGCCAGAGCGCTTTAGGCGCCCTTGATGACGTATCCAACTCCCCGAATGGTGTGGATGAGCTTTTTATCGAAGGGCTTGTCGATCTTGTCCCGCAGGCGGCAGACGAGTACGTCCACCACATTGGTCTGCGGATCAAAGTCATAGTTCCACACGTTTTCCAGGATCATGGCCTTGGTGACCGGCCGATCGGCGTTGCGCGCGAGGTATTCAAGCAGGAGGAATTCCTTCGCAGGTAAATCGATCTTCTTCCCGTTGCGAATAACTTCCCTTGATACCGGATCTACCGTGAGATCGGCGATCATGATGGGAGCGGCGTCTGCGACGGGGCGGGGTCTGCGCAGGAGAGCCTCGATGCGGGCCAGGAGTTCGGAGAAGGAGAATGGTTTGGTGAGGTAGTCGTCACCTCCGGTGCGCAGGCCCTTGACGCGGTCGTCCACCGAGCGTTTCGCGCTCAAGATGAGGACAGGCAGCCCCACGTTTTCCTTGCGGATTTTCTCGATGACGGAAAGGCCGTCCAATTTCGGGAGCATGACGTCCATGACGGAGGCCGCGTAGGCTTCGCCTAACAGGCGGCGGCAGGCCGTCTCCCCGTCTGCGGCGTGATCGACTACGAAGCCGGATTCCTTGAGGCCGCGGCCGATGAACGCCGCAATTTTCGGATCGTCTTCAACAACGAGTATGCGCATGTCAGCGATCTGATTTAACAACACTTTGGGCTCAATGGCAAAGTGCGCCCGCCCAACTTGCCTTCGCGCGACTGTATATCTTATAATGACCGGACCGAGCAATGCGAAAAGGCATGGTCGTCATCTTGTCCGCCCCCTCCGGGACAGGGAAATCCACGATCTGCCGGGAGATTCTGCATAAGCGTCGGGACTGCGTCGCGTCGGTCTCGTGCACGACGCGCCTGCCCCGGAAGGACGAAAAGGACGGACGGCACTATTTTTTCCTAAGTCGCGAGGATTTTAAGAAGAAGATTCACCGTGGCGAGTTTCTGGAGTGGGCCATGGTCCATGGAGAGTATTACGGAACGCCGCGGCGCTTCATCGAGGAGCGGACAGGGGCGGGCGTTAACGTCCTTTTGGCTATTGACGTGCAGGGGGCTTTTTCGGTGCGGCGGCGGATTTCGGATGCGGTTTTGATTTTCATCCAGCCGCCGTCTTGGGATTCGCTTAAGAAGCGGCTATCCGCTCGGAGGGAAGCGCCGGCTTCCATCAAAAAGCGGCTGGCCGCGGCCAGGGCCGAGATGGAGGCCGCGGAGAATTACGACTATATCGTAGTCAACGACGATTTGGGCAAAGCCGTCGAGCAGGTGGAGAGCATCATCACGGCGGAGAGCCTTAAGGCCGTGCGGGCGCGGACCGCGGATTTGGTTTCTCTTTAAAATTCAGGAGGGCGGAATGAGCAAGAAAGCGGCGAAGGAAGACGCGGCAGAAAATGGGGAGTCGGCCAAGTCCAAGAGTCTTGAGGAGCTCATTCTAGACTATCGCGGCGAGAAATACGCGGTGGTTCCGGTCGCTTCGGCGTGGGCCAAGGTGCTTCGCCGCAAAGAAGAGAACCGGCACCTGACCGCCAACCAGCTTCTGGAGATGGCCTTGAAAGACGTTCTGACGGGCGAGGTGACCTGGAAGGACGTCAACAAAGCCGTGGCTCAAACACCGGACATCCTTTCAGTATCCGGCGGGACCCCGGAAAAGAACGGGACGGCCTAAGCCCCGGCCCTTCCGCCGTGGCCGAATCTCGAAACGCCGCCCGCGAATTGTTGAAACTGGCCCGCGATCTGCGGGTCAGGCTGGAAATCCCCGGCGAAGCTGAAGCCAGCTTCCGAAGCGTTCCGGCTTTGGACCAAGCGTCGTGTCCCAGGTCTATTTCTTCGGCGTCGCAGCAGGTTGAGAACGCCCGGCCCGCGCGCGCGGCTTCCCCCCGCCCTGCATCCGCTCCGATGGATAAGAAGACGGCCCTGGAGGCGCTCTCCGCCGAGATCCGGGCCTGCCGTCGCTGTCCGCTTGGTCAAACGCGCCTCCAAGCGGTTCCCGGCGTGGGCTTTCCCGACGCGCGGGTTGTTTTCGTCGGCGAGGGACCCGGCTACCAGGAGGATCGCAAAGGCGAGCCGTTCGTTGGCCCAGCGGGCCAATTGCTTGACAAGATTCTGGCCTCCATCGGACTTTCGCGTCAGACCGTCTATATCGCCAACGTAGTCAAGTGCCACCCCATGAAGGACCCCTCGAATCCCGACTTGCGAGGCAACGACCGGCCGCCGCTTCCCGAGGAAGCCGCAGCCTGCATGCCGTTCTTGCAGCGCCAGCTCGCCGTCATTTCCCCGGAGATCATCGTGGCCTTGGGCGCCTCGGCTTTGCGCGCCCTGGCTCCGCAGGTTGCGGGTCTGACCAAGGTGCGCGGCACGTGGATGAGCTACTCGTTGCCGGATGGAAAAACTTTTAAGCTGCTGCCCACCTACCACCCCGCCGCCCTATTGCGCAATCCAAACTGGAAGAAGGACGTCTGGACCGATATGAAGGCGCTGCGGCAGGAGTTGGGTCTGCGTGAAAATAGCTGAAGTCGCCTTTCCGGTTCCGCTGCCCCAGGGATTCCACTATCTCGTTCCCGAGAGCATGCCGGTTTCGGCTGGATGCCGCGTACGCGCGCCCTTCGGGCCGCGGATTGCGGTAGGTACGGTCGTCTCTCTTTTTGACGGCGAGCCGCACCGGCCGTTAAAAGCCCTGGGCTCGCTTGTCGATCCAGAACCCGTGCTGCCGCACGAACTCTTGGAGTGCGCCGTCTGGATGTCGCGGCGCTACGCCGCGCCCATCGGCGAGTGCATTAAGGCGGTGCTTCCCGCCTTCGTCAAGCCCGGCGCCCGAGCGGCGCATCGGGTTTCGGCGCCTGTCTCGGCAGTCGCGCGCGCCTCGGATCCGGTGGCGCCCTTCGTGCTCACTTCGGGGCAAGACCGCGCGATCAAAGTGCTAGGCGAGCGCCTCACGCAAAGAAAATTTTCCGGCGTGCTGCTCTACGGCGTGCCGGCCTCGGGCAAGACCGAGGTTTACCTCCGGCTCATCCGCCGAGCGATTGCGGGCGGCGGGCAGGCCCTGTTCCTTCTGCCGGAAATCTCGTTGACGCTGCCTTTCTTCGAGGAGTTTTCCGCCTCCTTGGGTGCGCCGGTGGCCCTTTGGCATAGCCGTCTGACCCCGCGCCAGCGCCGCGAGGCGTGGCTTGGGATGGCCTCGGGCGAGGTCAAAGTGGTGGTCGGCGCTCGCTCTGCCGCGCTTCTGCCTTTCAAAGACTTGCGCTTGGCGGTTTTGGACGAGGAGCAGGACGAGTCCTTCAAGCAAGAGGGCCAGTCGCCCTACTATCACGCGCGGGAATTGGCCTTTCATCGCGCGCAGTCCTGGGGCGCGCTTGCGGTCCTGGGATCGGCCACGCCGTCCCTGGAGGCTTGGCGGATGGCGCGCCAAGGCGCCGTCGATTTCCTGGACATGCCCGAGCGCGTGTCCTCCTCGGCGCGTCCCAAGGTCTCCGTCGCGCCTATCCCCGCGGGCCAAGCGCTGTCCCAGGAGCTCATAGAACGGATTAAAATCCGGCTGGCCCGGCGCGAGCAGTCGATTTTGCTCGTTAACCGCCGGGGTTTCTCGACCGTGCTCTTGTGCCCAAAGTGCGGATGGGTCGCGCGCTGTCCCTCTTGCGGCGTCGCGCAGATCCAGCATGAGGCCGCCCAAGATTCTGGTGCGCTCTTTGAGCTGCGTTGCCATCATTGCTCCCACCGCGAGAGCTCTCCGGCGCTCTGCCCCCGCTGCAAGACCCAGGGTCTGCGCGCAGCCGGAGTTGGAACGCAGAAGGTCATGGCCGAATTGCGGCGTGTCCTTCCTGGCGCGAGGGTTCTGCGCATGGATCAGGATACGCTGCGCGCGAAAGAAGAAAGAATATACGATCGCTTTTTGGCCGGCGAAGCGGACATCCTTATCGGCACCAAGCTCGTGGCCAAGAGCTTTCATTTTCCGAACGTTACTTTGGTTGGCGTTATCGACGCGGACTCCATGCTTCACATGCCTGACTTTCGCGCGTCTGAGCGCGCGATGCAGCTTTTAGCCCAGGTCAGCGGCCGCTCGGGCCGCGCGGGCAAGGAAGGCGAGGTGGTGCTGCAGAGCCTCAAGCCCGAACACGAGGCGGTGGCCAAGACCATCGATGGAGATTACGCCGCCTTCGCGGACGCGGAACTGTCCTCCCGCCGGCATCTCGGCTACCCCCCCCACACGACCTTGATTCGTCTTGTTTGGAGCGGAAAATCGGAGGAGACGGTCTTGGGCGCCGCGGAGAAGACCGCGGAAGAGCTGCGCGCCAAGCTGAGCCAAGCGGGGCACGAGATCACGGGGCCGGCGCCCGCGGTGGTGCGCATGACCGAAGGCAAGCCGCGCTTCCATCTGCTCATCAAGATTCCGGAACTGGGCGAAATCGAGCGCGCCGTCTCAGCCGTGCGCGCCTGCGCGGTGCCTTCGGGCGTCAAGCGCACCATCAACGTCGATCCCTACGATTTATTTTAGGCCGGCGCGCGCCGGCGAAGGAGGTCGGGCATGGACTTGGGGTTGAAAGGGAAAGTCGCGGTCGTCTTGGGTGCCAGCGCCGGCATCGGGCGAGGCTGCGCCGAGGCATTGGCCGAGGAAGGAGCGCTTCTGGCCGTGTGCGGGCGGCGGCGGGCCGAAATCGAGCGCGCGGGCGCGGAATTTTCCAAGAAGACCCGGGTTTTGACCGAGGCGTGCGACGTGACCGATTCGACCGACATGGCGCGCTTTTTGGCCGCGGCGCAGAAGCGATTCGGCCGTGTCGACATCTTGATCAACAACTGCAGCGGACCAAAGCCCGGATCCTTCGCGAGCGCCCTTTCGGACGCAGATTGGGCCGAAGCCTTCGAGCGCTGCCTAATGCAGGTGGTGCGCTGGACCAAGGCCGTGGCGCCGGGAATGGCCGAGCGCGGCTGGGGCCGCGTGGTTAATATCGTGTCCACGTCGGTCAGGGAGCCCATCGACGGGCTTTTGCTCTCGAGCTCCCTGCGCCCGGGCGTGCTGGGGTTTTCCAAGACCGTCGCGCGCGAGTTGGCGGCGCAGAACGTGCTCATCAACTCGATTCTGCCGGGCTCCATCCTGACCGAGCGCACGCGCGAGCTCGCGGCGGAGCGTTCGAAGACCTTGGGCATCAGCGAGGAGGCGTTTCTGAAGAAAAAGGCCGAAACCGTGCCCATGGGGCGCATGGGCACGCCGCGCGAAATAGGCGACGTGGCGGCGTTTCTGTGTTCGGAGCGCGCGTCCTACGTGACCGGCGCGGTTTTTACGGTGGACGGCGGACTCCTGCGCTCCATTTGATAAAATGAGTCACTAGGTTATGAGTCCCATTGATCCGTTGTCTGAAAAAATAGAGCGGCTAGTTAAGATTTTAAAGCGCGGCTGCGTCTCGCTGGTAAGCGAGGACGAGCTTAAAAAGAAGCTCTCGCTCGGGCGCCCGCTGCGCGTTAAGCTCGGCGTCGACCCCACCTCGCCCGATCTGCACCTGGGCCACAGCGTGGTGCTGACCAAGCTGCGAGCCTTCCAGGATTTAGGACACATCGCCGTGCTCATCATCGGCGACTACACCGCCATGGTGGGCGACCCCTCCGGCCGCGACTCCACGCGGCCCCAGCTTTCGCTCGAGGAGATCGAGGCGAACGCGCGCACCTACCAGGACCAAGCCTTCAAGATTTTGGATAAAAGCAAGACCGAACTGCGGCGGAACTCGGAATGGCTCAAAGGCTTCGTGGGTGAGAAGCTACTGGATACGATGAAGCGCCACACCGTGCAGCAGGTGCTCGCGCGCGAGGACTTCAAGCTGCGCTTAAGAGAGAACTCGCCGCTGACCATGCTCGAGATTCTCTATCCCCTTTTACAGGGCTACGACTCCATCGCAGTCAAGGCCGACGTGGAATTGGGCGGCAACGACCAGCTGACCAACCTTCTGACCGGCCGCAAGATGCAGCAGGACGCCGGCCAGGAACAGCAGGTGGTGCTGACCGTCCCCCTCCTGGTGGGCTTGGACGGCGTCAAGAAAATGTCCAAATCCTACGGCAACGCCGTTTCCGTCACGGACCAGCCCAACGACATGTTCGGCAAGATCATGAGCATCTCTGACGATTTGATGCACATGTATTACGAGCTTCTGACCGATGAGGATTTGGTCAAGTTCAAGGAAAAGCACCCAATGACGGCCAAGAAAGAGCTTGCCAGCATCCTGGTCGAGCGCTTCCATGGCGCGGCCGCGGGCGCGGCGGCGCGCAAGTTTTTTGAAGATACCTTCTCCAAGAAGGAGCTGCCCACGGACATCGAGCAGGTGTCGATGCCCGCGGGCCTGGCCTTGAGCGAGATCATCCTGCGCTCGGGCCGCGTGAAGTCCCGCAACGAAGCGCGTCGGCTCATCACCCAAGGCGGCGTCAAAATCGAGAGCCGCAAAATGACGGCGGACGAGAGCGTCACCGCGCCGCCCAGTTTCGTCCTGCAAATCGGTAAGCACCAATTCGTGAAAGTGAACATCTCCCCATCATGAAAATCGCCGAAAAAAAAGCCTCCTTTGTAAAACAGCAGACGCCCGAAGCGCCTCGGCCGCCGGAGACGCTTTCCGGCATCCCCGTCGATTTGACTTACGGCCCGGAGTCTCTAGCGGGCCGCGATCTTCTTGCCGAAACGGGACGCCCGGGGCAGTATCCCTTTACCCGCGGGCTTAAGGGCTCCGGCTACCGCGTCAACCATTGGACCATGCGCCAGTTCGCGGGGCACAAGACCGCCAAGGACACCAACGAGCGCTTCAAGTACCTGCTCTCGCACGGCGAGACGGGCCTTTCGACCGCCTTCGATCTGCCGACGCTCATGGGCCTCGACTCCGACGATCCGCGTTCCGCCGGCGAGGTCGGACGCGAGGGCGTGGCCATTGATTCCCTAGCCGATTTCGAGGCTCTTTTTTCCGGCATCGACTTGGCCAAGGTCTCGACCTCGATGACCATTAATTTGCCGGCGCCCGCGATGCTGGCGATGTATCTGGCCCTGGCCAAGAAGCAGGGCGTGCCCTTCAAACGCGTGCGCGGCACCTGCCAAACGGACATCCTGAAAGAGTATATCGCGCAGAACGAGTACCTCTATCCCCCCGAGCCTTCGTTGCGCCTGGTTCTTGACGTCATCGAGTACTGCGTCAAGGAAGTCCCCCGTTTCTACCCCATTTCGATTTCCGGCTACCACATTCGTGAGGCTGGGGCCGACGCCGTGCAGGAGTTGGCTTTTACGCTGGCCGACGGGCGCGAGTACGCCGAGCGCTTGGTCAAGCGCGGCCTGGATGTGGACGACTTCGCGCCGCAGCTTTCCTTCTTCTTTGACGTGCACAACAGCTTCTTCGAGGAAATCGCCAAGCTGCGCGCCGCGCGGCAGATCTGGGCCAAGCTCATGAAGGAGACCTTCGGCGCCAAGCGCGAGATATCCTGGATGCTGCCCATGCACTGCCAGACGGCCGGCGTGAGCTTGACGGCCCAGCAGCCGCTCAACAACTTAGCCCGCGTGTCTTATCAGGCCCTGGCCGCGGTCTTAGGAGGCACGCAGAGCCTGCATACCAACTCCTATGACGAGGCGCTGGCTCTGCCAAGCGACGAGGCCGTGATGCTGGCCCTGCGCACGCAGCAGATCATCGCCTGCGAGTCCGGGGTGACGGACACGCCCGATCCTTTCGGCGGATCCTATTACCTGGAGTCCTTGACCGCCGAAGTCGCCAAGCGCGCCACGGCCATCATGGATCGCATAAAGGAGATGGGCGGGGTCGTGCCGGCCCTGGAACAGGGATTTTTTCACCGTGAAATCGCGGAGACCGCCTATCGGCACGAGCAGGCACTCCACGCCGGCCGGCGAAAAATTGTTGGCGTCAACGTTAATCGCGCGAAGGACGACAAAGCCGTGCCTATCCTGAAGATCCACGGCTCGGTTGAGCAAAAGCAGATCAGGGCGCTCAAGAAGTTGCGCAAGGACCGCGACGACGCCAAGACGAAGGCCGCTTTGGCCCGTCTGGCCGACTGCGCGCGGACTCCAACCAACGTCATGCCGGTCATCCTAGAGTGCGTCGAGGCATATGCCACCATCGGCGAAATTACGGCGTCTCTGAAGGGAGTTTTCGGCGAATATCCGGCGTTTTCCGGCTAGGCGTTAGGCGCCCTGAGGCGCGCCGCTTGGGTTTTGATAGCGGCGCACGACCTGGGTCACTTCCTGGCGCAGGCTTTCCTTCAAAGCCTCCAGTTCTACTTCCTTCTTCTTGATTTCGTGCTCGAGTTCCTGGGTCCGAAGCTCCAAGTCCTGCGTGCGCCGCAGAAGCTCCTGCTCTTCCTTGAGTTTTTTCGAACTCCAGTCCGTGATGTCGTCGAGGGCCTTTTGCTGCGAGGCGCGCAATTCCGCAAGTTTTTCCTGGTAGTTTTTTTCCAGCGCAGCTTCCCGCTTCTTATGCTCGGCCAGTGCGACTTCGTGCTTGTGTTCCAACTCCTCGGAGCGGGCGCGGTACTGATCTTCGAGCTCCTTGAGACGCTTGCCCCAGAGAGGCAGGAGCGCGCTTTCCTTGGCCATCACTTCCTGATAGAGCGTCTCGATCTTCTGATTGAACTCCTCGCTGTTGGCCAGGGTGGACTTGATGTGGCGATCATGCACCCGAGCGAGCTCCTCTTCCTTGGCCGAGATGAGGCCCTCCAAGTCCTTGACCCTGGCCTTTTTCGTGGAGAGCTCGCCTTCCAGCGCCGAAATCTTATCCCGAGCCTTGGTCAGGGCGGACTCGAGCTTCGCGGTGGTTTCCGCGAAATAGGTTTTCTCGATGAGATCCTTCTGCTCTAGATAGTTGCGGCGGTAAGACGAGAGCGTTTCTTCAACTTGGGCGAACTCGGCGCGGAACTCCTCGATGAGGCTCTGCAGGCCCACGGCGGCCGAGGAGTTTTCCCGCCAAAGATTGCGCGCGACCGCTTCGAAACGGCTCCAAATCTCCTTTAGATGGGAATTCTCCAGCTCCGGATCGGGCGGGCGCGCGCTCAGAGGCGAACTCATGCTTGAAGGTCCTTAGGGCCCATCGTTTCTGGACCCTGCCGCAGGCGGTAGGTCTGGATGGATTCGAGGAGCTCGTGCTTAAGCTTCTCGATGCGGTCGGCTTCTTCATTGAGGTGCGCCTGCCACTGGGCCAGACGCTGGTGCCAATCCTGGTCGCGAGCGCGCAGGCCGTCCTCGCGTTTGCGCCAGTCCAGGTCGCGGGCGTGATTGCGCTCCTCGAACTCGGAGAGACGGGCGAAAAGGAGGCTCTCAAGGGCGTCCAATTCCGCTTGGCGTTTAGCCAAGCCTCGGGAGAGGGAGGCGTACTCCTCCTCCAGGAGAACTTTGCGCCGCGTGATATCCTCCTCGGCGGCGTCGAGACGGGCTTCGAGTTCTTCGCGGCGTCGGCCTTCGAGCTCGGCGACTTCTCTCGCCCGGCGCGACGCGATTTCCGCTTCGGCCAAGCCGCGCTCGAGCTCCAGAGTGCGCTCCAGGCCCTGCTGGGCCTTGCGGCGCCCCTCGGCGATTTCGGCCAGCAACAGTGATTTTTCCTTTTCCCAAATGGCCTCTTTTTCACCGGCGCGCTTGATGGAGGTTTCGAGAGAATTGATGGCCTCCTCCTTACTGACAAGCGTTTTCTCAAGCTCCAAGAGGCGCGGCAGCTGATCCTCGGCCTTGCGCCGCCACTGAGCGATTTCGCCCAGGAGCACGGTTTTTTCCTGGGTCCAGGTGGCCTGCAGAGCCTCGTAGCGGGCGGTGATAAAATTCTCCGCGTGTTTTAGGCGGAAACGCACCTGGTCCTCAACGGAGTCGTGGAAAGCCTTGATTTGGGACTCGAGCTCTGCCTTTTGCGACTGGTAGAACTGCTCGAACTGCAGACGGCGAGACTCCAGGGCGTCGGAGGAACCTTTGAGCTGCACTTCCTTCTCCGAGAGTTCCACGATTTTGTCCGCATAGGCCTTGTCGAAGCGCTTGCGGCGCTCGGACTCGGCCATGGCGGCTTGCTGGATTTTCATCTGCGCCGCCTGCTCGGCCTCATCCTTATGGCGCCGGGCCGCGGTCTCGAGCGCCTCCTTGCGGCTCAAAAAGTCCCGCTCCAACTCCTCCTGACGGCGCTGGAGCAGATCTTCCCTTTGCGAGAGCCCGATTTCGCGCTTAGCCAACGCCGTCGCGTCAATTTCGCCGGCCAGATGCTGGGAGAGATACTCCTCTATCTTCCTATAATAGGCCTCCCGCTCCAGGTTTTCCTGGGCACGCAGGGCCATGGCCTCGCGCAACTCCTTGGTCTCCTCGGCGTGCTTTTGCGCCGCTTCGGATTTTGATTTCTCCAGCGCGTGTAGGCGTTCTAATGCCCAGCGCAGAGCCATGCGCGCCGTGTCGATGTTGTTGATGGCCTCGATGTTTCCGAGCGTCGGCTCTTGGGGCGGTCTGGGCGCTTCCATGGAGATAGTTATAACAGGCCCCTATTAAATTTTCAATACAAAATGATAAACTGGATTCCAGTGAGAAAGGGCCTCTATTTTCTCGTCGGAGCGGCGGTTCTTTTCGCGGCGGCGGCCGCGCTCAAAAAGCCCGGCAAACCGGTCAAAGTCGAGATTCCTCCCGGACTTTCCGCCGCCCAGACGGCCGTCCTGCTTAAGAAGGACGGCGTCATTGGATCGACAACCTTATTTCGGATCGCTTCGAAGCTTCTGCGGGCCGACAGAAGCCTAAAGCCCGGGCTTTATTATTTTCACGCCTCCATGCCTCTCTTTGAGGTTCTCAGGCGCCTTGAAAAGGGATCGGATGGCATCCGCGTCCTGGTGCCGGAGGGCTTTTCGGCCAGGCAAATCGCGGAGCGCCTGCAGGCCAACGGGGTGTGCCCAGCGCGTGATTTCCTACGCTACGCGGAGAAGAACCGCTTGGAGGGCTATCTCTTCCCCTCAACCTACTATTTTGACGCGAACGAGGCCCCAGCCGAGGTGGCGACGCGCATGACGCAGGAGTTTCAAGCCAGGATGGCCCCCCTGTACGAGAACGCCTCGCCCAAGCCGTCCTTGTCCTTGGCGCAGGCGATCATCCTTGCCTCCATCGTGCAAAGGGAGGCCTACCTGAAATCGGAGGGGCCGATGATCGCGGGAGTTTATTTGAATCGGCTCAAGTTAAGGATGCGCCTGCAGGCCGATCCCACCGTACAGTACGCCTTGGGATACTGGAAGCAGGAACTCACGGCTCAGGACCTAAAAATCGATTCGCCCTACAACACCTACGTTCACTATGGCTTGCCGCCGGGCCCCATCTGCAATCCCGGAGCAAACGCTCTCGCGGCCGTGTTGCATCCAGCCGACACGAAAGATTTGTATTTCGTGGCCAACGACAAGGGCGGGCACATCTTCTCCGAGACCAACGCCGAACAGAACGCGGCCAAAGAGGAGGTTCGGAAAAGCGAAGAGCGGGACAGGGCTGAAGGGAGAGCGAAGTTCCGCTAACCTAAACAACGGTCCGCACGTCCTGATAGTTCACCGGACGCGCCGCGGACGATCCTTCCTTAAGCTTCGCTTGGTACTGCCGGACCAGTTCGGCGATTTCCCTCTGCAGGCCTTCTTTGATTGATTGCAGTTCGCCTTGCTTTTTCTTGTACTCCGCGGCGAGTTCTTGTTCGCGGGCCAGGAGCCTCTCGCGCTCCTCATGCAGTTTCTGTTCCTCTGCGAGGCGGCGCGACTCCCAGCCGTCGATTTCCTTGAGCAGCTTTTCGTGCGCGGCGTCGAGGTCCTTCTCTCTCTTGGCGTGCTGGCTTTCCGCTTCCTGGAGTCGCCTCTTGGCCTCGGAGACAGCCTCTTCTTGGCGTTTTTCCAGCGCCTGCTGCCGGGTTTGGTATTCCGCCTCGAGAGTCTTATGCCGCGCGTTCCAAGCGGCTTCAAGAGAGTCTTCTTTCCCGCGCAACTCCTTATAAAAGCCTTCCATCTTGCGGGCCTGGACTTCATCGCGCTCTGCAGCGGTCTTGAGATATTGGTCGTAAAACTCGCGATTCTGCCGCTCCTTCTCGGAAAGCTCCTGAATCAGGGCCTGCGCGTGTTTTTCCTTTTCGGAGAGAGCCTTCTCAAGGCTGGCGCTGCGAGCGCTCATATCCTTTATTTGCCGCTCCAGAAACGACAGGCGCTCGGAATAGACGGCATTGAGATTTTTCTCCACGGTCTGCCGCTCTGAGATGAGCGCCTTCTGGCTTGAAAGCAGCATCTGGTCCGCGTGGCTGACTTCAGACTTGAATTCCTCGATGATGGCTTGCATGGCTACGGCGCTTGGAGAATTTTCAGTCCACAACTTAGCGCAAACTTCGGAGAGCCGTTTCCAAACGTCTCCCAATTGCACGCGCACGTTTTCCACGGGTTCCATTGGAATTCTCCTTTCTGGCCGGCTTGGCTTCTCTTACAAATAACAGCTTTTCAAAAACTTTTCAAGGGGTAGCCTGTTACAAGTATATGCGATCAAATAATGCCGAAGGCGTAGGATCAGTAAGCGCGCGAAGGTTTGGCGCCGCGGCGCAAAAGGAGTTTCGCGACCTCGGACCTGCCGCCACTGAGCGCGTAGTCCAGCGCCGTCCGCCCGCGGCGATCCTGGGTGGCGACGAGACTGCCATAATCAAGGAGGAGTTCGGCGAGGGCGGCGTTGCCGTAATAGGCGGCCCACATGAGCGACGTCGTTTGGGGCATTTGCTGCCTTCTGGTGCTGGCGTTCGGATCGTCGCCATGTTCCAGTAAAACTGCGGCGGTGTGGTGGTGGGATTGCGAGGAGGCGAGAAGCAAAGGCGTCCACGCGGAGTCGCCGAGCGGATTGGAGCGGATATCGGCGCCATGTTGCAACAATGCCTTGACTACGCGCGCATGGCCGCGGAAGGCGGCGATGCCGAGCGGAGTCCATTTCGCGGATTGTGCCTCCACATCCGCGCCATGTGCAAGAAGGAGCTTCACTGCTTCCACATGGCCGCAGAAGGAAGCCGTAAATAGGGCGGCGGGCTTTAAGGGAAGAGCTTCATTGACGCCGATGCCTTCTTGTATCAAGCGGATGATGGTAGGCGTGTGCCCAAAGTATGCGGCCCAATTCAGAAGTTTGAGGCGGTTTTTAATTTGTCGCTCGGCCTTGAGGGCTAAAGCGTCCACAGTCTTTGCCAGCGGCGGGCCTGCCCTGTCCGCCCATTGCATTAAATTCCTAACGACTTCGGCGTGGCCGAGTCCAGACGCTATATCTAAGGCTGTGCGGCCATGATAGTCCCTGAGATTGGGATCGGCTGCCGACTCCAGGAGCAGTTTGACGGCGGAGGCGCGATCGTGATAAGCAGCAATCATGAGGGCCGATTGGCCTTGGCCATCTTGAAAATTGACGATTGAGCCGTCCGCGTCCAACAAGGCGGAAATGCAAGAGGTTTCGCCGATGCGCGCGGCCATCATTAATGCGGTCTGCTGATGATTGTCCCGAGGCGCGGTCTTGGCGCCGCTTTTAAGAAGAGCCCGCACGACGGCGGAATTCCCCCATGAGGCGGCTTCCGCCAAAGGGGTGCGTCCATCGTAGCCCTTGGTGCCGAGATTCGGATCGGCTCCCTGGGAAAGCAAAAGCTCGGCCGCTTCCGAGTGGCCGTTTGCGATGGCTTTCAACAGCGGGGTTTGTCCTCTGGGAGCGTGGGCATCTGGACGGGCTCCGTGAGAGAGCAGCAGGCGCATGAGAGAGGTGTCTCCCCAAAAAGCCGCGCGCTGGAGGGCGGTGATGCCGGAGGACGTCGCGGCATTCGGATCGGCGCCGGCCTTCAACAGCGTTTGTGCCAGAGCGCTTCGGCGCTCATCGGCGGCATAGATGAGGGGCGTCCAGCCCGCGTGCGTCCGGGCGTTGACGTCTGCTCCCCTGGCGACGAGCATCTCCGCCAGCTCGGCGTGGCCTTTTCTGATCGCCGCCGACAGCGGGGTTTTCCCCGATTTGTCGGGAAGATTCGGATTCGCCCCGAATTCGACAAGCAATTCCACGGCCGCGCACCATCCGGATTCCGCGGCGCGGAAAAGGGCCGTCGCGCCGGTGGCTTCTTCGTGCGCGTCGGCGCGGGCGCCGCGCGCCAGCATGGCCTCCAGAATGTCCAAGCGGCGCCCGGCAACAGCCAGAAAGAGAGCGGGTCGGCCGTCTTCCGTTTGAGAGTTGGGATCGGCTCCCGCATCCAAAAG
>DAIDHS010000023.1 GCA_027451985.1 Elusimicrobiota bacterium | reverse complement strand
GCGGTTGGTGCCCATCAAGGCCATCGCGGACAAGGTCATCGATACCAGCGCCATGACGCTGGGCGAGCTCAAGGAAGCGGTCTCGGCCACGCTTGAGCTCTCTCGCCCGCGCGAGATGACGCTCTCTGCGGTCTCCTTTGGCTACAAGTACGGCCTGCCCATCGACGCGGACATCGTCATGGACGTGCGTTTTCTGCCCAACCCCAACTATGTTCCCAGGTTGCGTCGGAAAACGGGTCTGGACGCCCCGGTCGAGCGCTACGTCATGGCTCAGCCGGAGGCCCGGGACTTCCTCAAGAAATATCTCGACCTCATTTCAACGCTGATTCCTCAATACATGAAGGAAGGCAAATCCTACCTCACGGTCGCGGTCGGCTGCACCGGCGGCCGACATCGCAGCGTGTGCCTGACGCATTTGCTGGCCCAGGAGCTCAAGAAGATGGGACATCCAGTCCAGGAATTCCACCGGGACGTCCACCGCTAAGGCGCATGAAGGAAAGAGAGCTCGAGATCAAAAACCGCTTGGGCTTCCACGCGCGCCCCGCGGCCCTCTTCGCCAAAGAGGCCGCCAAGTACAGGAGCTCCATCACCGTTTGCAAAGACGGCATGGAGATCAACGGCAAGAGCGTGCTTGGCCTTTTGATGATGGCCGCGGAGAGCGGCACGCGCCTGAAGGTCCGCGCCGAGGGGCCCGACGAGGAACAGGCCCTTTCCGCCATTGCCCAACTTTTCGCGGACAAGTTCCAGGAGGACTAACGGGAATGATCGTTTTGAAGGGTCTTGGCGCCAGCCCCGGGGTGTCCATTGGGCGGGCGTATGTGCTCGAGGACGAGGAGTTGGTCGTGACCAAGCTCGACGTCGCGCGCGAAGCGCGCCCCGGCGAGGTGCGGCGGTTTCGCGCCGCCCAGAAGGCGACCTACCAGGATTTGGACGCCGCCGAGGCCAAGGTCTTGAAACTTTTGGGCAAGAACCATGCCAAACTCATCGACACACACCGCCTCATCCTCAAGGACCCGCTCATCGTGCGGGAGGTGCCCCAGCGCATTATGAAGGAAGGCGTTAACGCCGAGTTCGCCCTCTCCGAGACCATGGAGGCGGTCAACAAACAGTTCGAGAAGATGGACGACGAGTTTTTCCGCGAGCGGCGCCACGACCTGCTCGACGTGGGCCGGCGCCTTTTGGGCCATCTTATGAAGCTCAGCCGCAAAAGCCTCGCGGACGTGACGCCCGGCGCCATCGTCGTCGCCAAAAATATTCTTCCCTCGGAGGCGCTGGGCCTGCAGGAGGCCAAAATTTTGGGCTTCGCGACGGATTTGGGAGGCAAGTCCAGCCACACCGCGATTCTGGCGCAGAGCATGGAGCTTCCCGCGGTTGTCGGGCTTTCCAACGCCAGCCGCTCCATAAAGACCGGCGACGCGATTATTCTTGACGGCGAACAAGGCGTAGTCATCGTTAATCCGAGCCCGGAGACCGTCGCCCGATACCGCCGCGTTCAGCAGGCGGAAGAGGAGACCAAGAAAGAGCTGCTGGGGCTGCGCGGCCTCCCTACCGCGACCTTGGACGGGCGGCGCTTTGGCTTGGAGGCTAACCTGGACTCCCTTGAGGATATCAAGGGCGTGCTCGCGCTTAATCCTGATGGCGTGGGGCTTTTCCGAACGGAGAGCCTGTTCTTGAACCGGACCGAGCCGCCCGGAGAGCGCGAACAATCCGAGGCATACTCCGATGTCATGAAGGCCTTCGAACCAAAGCCCGTGGTCATCCGCATCGCCGACTTGGGCGGCGATCGGATGGCGCAGTTGGGGCTGGAGGCTCCCAAGGGCGAGACAAATCCTTTTCTCGGTTTGCGCGGCATCCGGCTATTTTTGCGCCACCCCGATGTCTTTAAGACCCAGTTGCGCGCCGTGCTGCGCGCCTGCGCCGGCAAGGACGCGAAGATTCTTTTCCCCATGATCTCGTCTTCGGAGGAGATTCGAGGCGCACGCGAGACCTTGGACCGGGCGCGGGACGAGTTGAAGGCTTTGGGCGTGCCGGCGCCCAAGAGCCTCAAGATCGGCATCATGGTCGAGGTACCCTCCGCGGCGCTGCTTTTGGATGTTTTTCTCCCGCAGGTTGACTTCGTTTCCATCGGCACCAATGATCTCATCCAGTATGTCCTGGCGGTCGATCGCGTCAACGACTACGTGGCCCAGCTTTATGATCCGTTCCATCCCGCAGTCGTGCGCATCATCGATCAGATCGTCAAGGCCGCGCACCGGCAGAAAAAGCCCGTGAGTCTTTGCGGGGGCATGGGCTCCGACCCGCAGGCCGTGCCGTTGGCGGCGGGGCTGGGCGTGGACAGCCTTTCGGTTTCTCCGCGGCTTTTTTTGCGCGTCAAGCAGACCCTGCGCGGGCTGCGCCACGACGCGGTGGCCCAAGCGGTTGAGAAGGCTCTTTCCTGCTCCGAGTCCGAACAAATCCGGAAGCTCATCGCGGAAGCGGCGCCGGCGTTCTCTTCCCGCGCGCCGGGAGAGTGACGGACGTGGGCACTGAATCACTGCGCAACTTCTCCATCATCGCGCACATCGATCACGGCAAGTCCACGCTGGCCGACCGCATCCTGGAGGCCACGGGCGCGGTCGAGGCTCGGCGCATGCAGGCCCAGGTCATGGACTCCATGGAGCTTGAGCGCGAGCGCGGCATCACCATCAAGGCCAAGGCCGTACGGCTGCGCCATGAGCAGGGCGGCAAGGAGTACGCGCTCAACCTTATAGACACGCCCGGCCACGTGGATTTTTCCTACGAGGTTTCCCGCGCCCTGGCTGCGTGCGAAGGCGCTCTTTTGGTCGTTGATGCGACGCAGGGCGTCGAGGCGCAGACGCTGGCTCATGCGGCCCTGGCCCAGGAACTGGGCTTGCGCATCGTTCCCGTAATCAACAAGGTGGATCTTCCTTCGGCTGACGTTGCGGGGGTGGCGGAGCAGATCCGCCAGACCCTGCAGATCGAAGACGAGCCCGTTTTGGCGAGCGCCAAGCAAGGATTGGGCACGGAGGATGTTCTGCGCGCGATCATCGAAAAAATTCCGGCGCCGGTGGGCGACCCGGCCGCGCCGCTCTCGGCGCTCATTTTTGACTCGAGCTACAACTCCTACCGCGGCGTGGTCCTGCTGGTCCGCGTCAAGGACGGAAGCCTGGCCGCCGGCGCCAAAATCAAGTTTTTCTCGACCGGCCACGAGGTCCAGGTCGAAGAAGTGGGCTACTTGAAGCCCAAACCCGTGCCGACCGAGCGTCTCTTCAGCGGCGAGGTGGGCTATGTCCTGTGCGGCATTAAGGACGTCCATCAAGTCCGCGTCGGCGACACCATCATGGAGGCGGCCCGGCCGCTGACCGCGCCTCTGCCAGGCTACCGCGACGCCAAGCCCGTTGTTTTCGCGGGCGTTTTTCCAATCAATGCCGCGGACTACGAGAAT
This sequence comes from Elusimicrobiota bacterium, assembly GCA_027451985.1. Taxonomy (GTDB): domain Bacteria; phylum Elusimicrobiota; class Elusimicrobia; order UBA1565; family UBA9628; genus JAGWJU01. Next base: position 36,430 of record DAIDHS010000023.1, on the reverse strand, counting down.
CTTGCGGCCGCGCTGGAGAAGTTGAATCTTGAAGACTCTTCCTTCAGCTACGAGCCGGAAAAATCCCAGGCCCTCGGCTTCGGCTTCCGCCTGGGATTTCTGGGCCTTTTGCACTTGGATATCGTCAAGGAGCGCCTGGAGCGCGAGTTCGGGCTCTCGCTCATCGCGACCAGCCCCAACGTGGTCTACCGCATCCGCCGCCGCAGCGCGCAAGGGATCGCGGAGGTGGACAATCCGGCCGACTTTCCCGATTACGGCGACATCGAAAGCATCGAAGAGCCCTACGTGACCGCGACCATCATGATGCCGGCCCAGCATCAAGAGGGCGTCTTGAACCTTCTTAAGGAAAAGCGCGGCGAGTACCTCTCCATCGACTACCTGCCGGGCCAGCGCCTCATCGTCAAGTACCTGCTGCCTTTCTCGGAGATGGTCCTTAATTTCTACGACCGGTTGAAGTCCGTCTCCAAGGGCTATGCGTCCTTGGACTACGCGCCGGCAGGATTTAGGCCCGCGGATCTTGTTAAGGTGGAAATCCTCATCCATGGGGATCCGGTCGACGCGCTCTCCCAGATCGCGCACCGCAGCAAGGCCTATTACTTGGGACGCGCCCTCTGCGCCAAGTTGAAGGAGCTCATAGACCGCCAAATGTTCGAGGTGGCCGTGCAGGCCCGCGTGGACGGGCGCATTATCGCGCGCGAGACCATCGCGGCCAAGAGAAAGGACGTGCTCGCCAAGTGCTACGGCGGCGACATCACACGCAAAAGGAAGCTCCTGGAAAAGCAGAAGGAAGGAAAGCGCCGCGCCAAGCTTTTGGGCTCGGTCGAGGTTCCGCCCGACGCCTTTTTGGCCGTGTTGCGCCTCGATGACGAAGGCCGCTGAGGCGGCCGCGCCGCCGCCTTGATTTGGGTCCCGCGTAAAAGCTAGCGTCTTTATCGTGATGGAAGCGCGGCTTTTTTTCATCGGTCTGGCCATGGGGGCCTACGCTTGGATCAGTCGCCGTTTTGAAAAGTCCGGCACTCTGGATACTCCCAACAAAACCGGCCTCTGGCACGCGCTGTTCTGCGCCTTGGCCGCCTTCTCGGCGGTTCTGGTTCTGATGGTCTCGATGCAGGATCGGTCGCAATTCTCCTCCTCGGCCGGCGCGGTGTCGGCCTCCGAAGTTTATTTGAGCCTTGCGGCCGCGGCCGCGGCCGCCGTTGCGGGATTTTGGCGCGGGCGCAAGGCGGGAAACAAGGCGGAGACGCAGGACTACTACCTGGCCGAGGACATGGAGTGGTCGGAAACGGTCTTTTCGGCGGTGTTGCTCGCCGCGATGCTCATGTACTTTGTGCTGCAGGCCTTCAAGATCCCCTCGGGATCCATGGAAAACACGCTTCTCATCGGCGACCATCTCTTTGTCAACAAATTCATCTACGGCTTCGAGATTCCCTTCACGGACAAGCGCGTCCTGGAGTTGCGGCCCGTCAAGCGCGGGGACGTCATCGTGTTCCGTTTTCCGGATGAGAAACCCGACGCCCAGCACTGCGGATCGAGCCAGTACGGCAAGGACTTTATCAAGCGGGTCGTGGGGCTTCCCGGCGACGTCGTCCAAGTCAAGGACGGCGTCCTCTACGTCAACGGCCAAAAGCAGCCGACGCCTCCGGACGGCGAATACGTCGACGGGCCCAACCGTCAGCCGGAGTCGCTGCTGGCCAAGAGCCTTTCGCGCCAGCAGTACCAGACCCTGTGGCAGACGCACCGCCTCGATGCCGTGCTTCAAGACGTGCAGCGCGACTATTTCGGCCCGGTCACCGTGCCGCCGCACGACTACTTCGCGATGGGAGACAATCGCGACCGCTCATGCGACTCTCGCTATTGGGGACCGGTCGAGAACAAGGACATCAAGGGCAGGGCCTGGTTCATTTACTGGCCGCCCTCGCGCGTCGGCCTCATCCATTAAGCCGCGGAGCGCCATGCGCTTTTCACGCATTTTCCTGACCGCGCTGCTGGCCTGTCCCGCCTTGGCCTGCGCCGCGCCGCCGAGGATTCTGCTGGCGCGCTACGCCGGCGTCATCAGTCCGCCCGCCGCGGAGTATTTCGGCCGAGCGCTGGCCGCGGCGCAGCGGAACGGGGACAACGCCGCCGTCATCGAGCTGGACACGCCCGGCGGCCTGGACGCCTCCATGCGCGAAATCGTGCAGGCGATCTTTGCATCCAAGGTCCCGGTCGTTGTTTATGTCGCGCCTCAGGGCGCCCGTGCGGCCTCGGCGGGCGTCTTCATCACCATGGCGGCCTCGATTGCGGCGATGGCGCCCGGAACCAACATCGGCGCCGCGCATCCGGTAGAGCTGGGCGGCTTTGGCTCCGCGAAATCCTCCGGAACGGAAGCCGCGAAGATTAAAAACGACGCGGCGGCCTATCTGCGGGCCATCGCGCAAAAACGGGGAAGAAACCAAGCCTGGGCCACGGAAGCGGTGAAGCAAAGCGCCTCCATCACGGCGGAAGAAGCCGTGCGCAAGAACGTGGTCGACTTGGAGGCGGACGATTTGCCCGATCTTTTAAAATGGCTCAACGGAAGGAAAATCCCCGGCTTTTCCCGGCCGCTTGAGACGCGGGGCGCCGCCGTCGCGTTCTTCCCCATGTCGGGGCGTGAGAAAATCCTGTGCGCTCTGGCCGATCCGAGCGTGGCGGCGATTCTCATGACCCTGGGCGTCTCGGGCCTGCTTATTGAATTCTATCATCCAGGATTGGCCTTCCCAGGCGTCGCGGGCGCGACGGCTCTTATCCTGGCGTTCTATTCCTTCCAAACGCTTTCCGTTGGCGCGGCCGGGTTTCTGCTCCTGGGCTTGGGACTGGTTTTGTTTCTTCTCGAGTTCAAGTTTCACGGCTTTGGACTTCTGGCTATTTCCGGAGCCGCCGCCGCGACGCTCGGCGTCGCCATGCTTTTCCGGAGAAGCGGCATAGCCGTACCGTGGCTCTCGCTGGCGACGGCGCTGGCTATTTTAGGATCGACCTTCGCCGCGCTGGCCGCGATCGTGGGCCGGGCTCTGGGCCGACGGCCGGCGACGGGTGCCGAAGGCCTCGTTGGCGCCCGTGGCCTGGCTGAGACGGATATCGATCCGGAGGGCAAGGTCTTGGTCGAGGGGGCCCTGTGGGATGCGCGCAGCGCCGCGGGCCGCATCGCGCGCGGGAGCGCCGTTGAGGTTGCGGCGGCGAGAGGTCTCCTTCTTGAGGTCCGCCCGCGCGGAGAAAAGACTTGAATCTTTAATCCGCCGGCGGCATACTTATATATAAGGAAGGGCCAGGCATTCGGGCTTAAAACACGCAAAACTGATACAATAAAAAGCAGGCTATTTTCGCAGGCACGAGGGAATTTATGTCTAATCGCTTTACCGAACGCGCCCAACGAGTCATCCTGATCGCGCAAGAAGAGGCCAAGCGCCTCAATCATGATTATGTCGGCACCGAGCACATTTTGCTGGGGCTCATCGCTTTGGGCGAAGGCGTGGCTGCGCAGGTGCTGGCAAATTTGGGCGTGGACCTGCGCCGCGTGCGCTCGGAAATCGAGAAAATCGTCGGCACAGGTGACAATGTCATGCTTTTGGGCGAGATTCCCTTCACGCCTCGGGCCAAGAAGGTTTTGGAGTACGCCGTCGAGGAGGCCCAGCACATGGGCCACTCCTACGTAGGCACGGAGCACCTGCTTTTGGGGCTCATCCGCGAGGAGGAGGGCGTGGCCGCGCGCGTACTGGAAAACTTGGGTCTGCGCTTGGATGGCGTGCGCGAAGAAGTCTTGAATCTTTTGGGCGAAGGGCAGCAGGGCCAGCATGCTGCGGGCCAGCAGCCCAGCACGCCCACGCGCACCAAGTCTAAGACGCCCACGCTCGACGAGTTCGGCCGCGATCTCACCATGATGGCTCGCGAGGGCAAGCTCGACCCGGTCATCGGCCGCGCCGAGGAAATCGAGCGCATGATCCAGATTCTGGCCCGGCGCACCAAGAACAATCCCGTCTTGATCGGAGACCCCGGCGTGGGCAAGACCGCCATCGTCGAGGGCTTGGCCCAACGCATCTCGTCGGGAGATATCCCGGAGATTCTGGCCTCCAAGCGCGTTTTGACGCTGGACTTGGCGCTGGTTGTGGCCGGCACCAAGTACCGCGGCGAGTTCGAGCAGAGGCTGAAAAACATCATCGAGGAAATCCGCCGCTCGAAGGGTTCGGTCATCCTTTTCATCGACGAGCTGCACACCGTCATCGGCGCGGGCGCGGCCGAAGGCGCAATCGACGCCTCTAATATGATCAAGCCCGCCCTCTCGCGCGGGGAGCTCCAGTGCATCGGGGCCACCACGCTGGACGAGTACCGCAAGTACATCGAGCACGATGCGGCCCTGGAGCGGCGATTCCAGCCCATCGTGGTCGATCCGCCCTCCGTTGATGAGACGGTCGAGATTTTGAAGGGCTTGCGCCACAAATACGAGGCGCACCACAAGGTCAAGTACGACGACGCGGCCCTGGAGGCCGCGGCGGAGCTCGCCGACCGCTACATCTCCGAGCGCTTTTTGCCGGACAAGGCCATCGATCTCATCGATGAGGCGGGTTCGCGTTCGCGCCTGCAGTCCTCGCAAATCCCGCCGCACTTCAAGGAGAAGGAGGCGGAGATCGAGCAGGTGGTCAAGGACAAATCCGGCGCCATCTCCAACCAGGAGTACGAAAAGGCTGCGCGGCTGCGCGACAAGGAGAAGGAGCTGAGGAAAGCCTTGGAGGACGGCAAGAAAAAGTGGCGCGAAAAGCGCGACTTGGACACGCCGACCTTGACCGACGAAGACGTGGCGGCGGTGGTCTCAAAGTGGACCGGCGTGCCGGTGACCGCGCTTACCGAGTCCGAAACCGAGCGCCTGGTGCACATGGAAGAAAATCTGCACAAGCGCGTGGTCGGGCAGGAGGAGGCCATCCGCATCGTCTCGCAAGCCATCCGGCGCTCGCGCGCGGGCCTGAAGGACGTCAAGAAACCCGTCGGCTGCTTCCTGTTTTTAGGCCCCACCGGCGTGGGCAAGACCGAGGTCGCCCGCACGGTGGCGGAGTTCCTCTTCGGCAACGAGGAGGCCATGGTCCGCATCGACATGTCCGAGTACATGGAGAAGTTCGCGGTCTCCCGCCTCATCGGCGCGCCCCCGGGCTACGTGGGCTACGAGGAGGGCGGGCAGTTGACCGAGGCCGTGCGCCGCAAGCCTTACTCCGTGGTGCTCTTGGATGAAATCGAGAAGGCTCATCCCGACATCTTCAACATCCTTCTTCAGGTCATGGACGATGGAATCCTCAATGACAACCTGGGGCACAAAGTGAGCTTCAAGAATACCGTCATCATCATGACCTCCAACGTTGGCGCGCGCCTCATTTCCCACGGCAAGGCCATCGGCTTCACCGCCGACTCGGACAACCCCGAAGAGCGCGACTACAAGAAGATGAAGGACACGGTCATGGACGAGGTTCGCCGGGTGTTCAACCCCGAGTTTATCAACCGCATCAACGAGATTGTGGTCTTTAGGCCCTTGGGCGAGGAGGAGATGACGAAGATCCTCACCATCATGCTCGGCCGAGTGCAGGCCAAGATGGAGCCGCAGGGCTACAAGATCGAGTTCTCCCCCGAGAGCGAGGAATTCCTGGTCAAGCGCGGTTTCGACGCCAACTACGGTGCCAGGCCTCTGGCACGCACCATCCAGCGCGAGGTGGAGGATCCCTTGGCCGAGGCCATCTTGATGAAGAAGTTCGGCCCGGATTCAACCATCTATGTGGACGTCGACGGTTCGGGCGAAAAGTTGGCCTTCAGCGCCAGCCCATTCGCCAAGGTCAAGCAGCCCTAGGAATGCCCGTCGGCCGCGGTCCAGCGTGAGCCGGAACTAGGGCGCGCGGAATCCTGGTTCATGATCGACAAGGAGAATAGCGCGAAACAGCGGCGATTGCGGCGCCGCCTGGAGCGGCCCGGTCCGCTCCTCGCCGTGGCCGTGCTGTTCGTGACCGCCTCTCTGGCGCTCGGATACAAGCTCGACTGGAATAGGGCCGCCTTTTCGCGCGCCGAGGCTCCCGTGGTCGAGGCGCACTTCCCCGTAGCGGCGCCCGCCGGCGGTCTTGCCATGCCGGGCGCCCCGATCCCGGCCAAGCCGGAATTTTCCAACGGCCTGATGACGCCGCAAAAATGGCGCTTGATGACGCAAGGCCTTTACCGTCTGGCCCGCGGTTACCCAGAGCCCGTCGCCATCTACCTTGAGGACCTGGGCAGCGGCGCGGTCTGGGCGTACCGTCCCGACGAAGTGTTCCGCGCCGCGAGCCTTATCAAACTGCCCTTGATGGCCGCGGTCTTCTATAAAATCAAAGAAGGCGGGCTTTCCCTGGATCAGCGCCTGGTTTTGACGGGCCGCCTACGCGCCGGCGGCTCGGGAACCATCAAGTGGAGCCCGGCCGGAACGAGCTTCACGGTGCGCGATCTCCTCATCCACCTCATCAGCGAGTCGGACAACACCGCGGCGAACATGCTGCTCAACGCCGTGGGCGCGCGCTACGCCCGGCAAAAATTCCGAGAGATGGGCCTCGTCCACACGACCATCCACTGGGCCGGCATGAGCCTGCGCGGCGGGCGCATCGCAGACGACAACTACACCACGGCGCGCGAGATGAATCTTCTTCTGACCAAGATATATCGCGGGCAACTTGTCGACCCGGAGGCCAGCCGCATGATGCTCGACATCCTGCGCTACAAGAAGCCCGAGTCCGGGCGCCTGGCCAAGGGTCTGCCTTGGGGCTGGGTCATCGCGCACAAGACGGGCTTGGAGCGCCGCGCCTGCCATGATTCGGCCGTTTTCTTCACTCCCTATGGCGATTACGCGCTCACGGTGCTCACCGGTCGCAACAGCAGCTATCACCGGGCGAAGAACTTTATTATCCGCGTTGGCCACCTGACCTTCGCCTATTACGGCGGACGGCTGTTGCGCGGCGGCCGCTATTACGCGCGGGCCCTGCTGCGCGGCGCGTCGCAAAGCGCGGTCCGCTAGGTGGTCCGCGCGCGGCTTTGGGCCGGGGCGGCCGCCGCGCTTTTGTGCGCAGCATGCGCCGGAGCTCCTCCAGAGGGGCTTTTGCGGCCCGTGCAGAGGAGCATCCTCAACCTCTCTTTAGGGGAAAGCCCAGGCCGGGCCGCGCGCGACTATCCTGGCCTCAAGTCTTGCCCGGCCAAGAGCGAACTTGGCGGACGCGTCAAGCGCTTTGAGCTCAGCTCAAAATGCGTCAAATCCATGCCCGCGGGCGTGCAAAATATTTGGCTCGGCTTCGATGGCCTGCGGGGCTTCCTGGGCGGCGAATTGGCGGAGATCGAGATTGTTTACGACGCAGACTTCACCCATAAGAAACCAGCCGACGCTCTGGCGGGGGATGTGGCTCTTGTCTATGGTCCGCCGCACCATACTCAGGGCCGGTTTTGGTGGGCGGATCAGAATACGGTGATGCGCGTTTTTTACGCCGAAGCGCCCGATCCGGCGCAGGGGCCGGGCGCGGTGAGCCTGCGCACGGCTTTTCAACTCGTGGACACGCGCCTCTTTAACCGCTGAAGACGCCGGCGTTAATTTACCGCCCGGGAGATGATGGCCTTAACCACGCCCTCGATCCGGAAGTCCTCCCGCGAGGCGAAGAAGGGCTCATACTTGGAGTTCAGAGAAATCAAGATTACGCCGCCGGCGTCCTGGTCCTGCTTGAACTTCTTGATGAGGGCCTCGCCCCTGTTGACGCAGACCACCAAGTCGCCGTTTTCGGCCGTGTTTTGCCGGCGGGCCAGTACCAAGTCGCCGTCGTAAATGCGTTCTTGCATCGAGTCGCCTTTGGCTTGGACCAAAAAAGCGTCGGCCGCGGAACATGGAATGAGGCGCGCGGCCACAGGAATTCGGTCAACGGGGCTGCCGTCGAGCAGCGAGCCGTGCGGCCCGCAGCGGGCCAGGCCGTAAAGGTTCAAATAGGCCACGCCGGTTTCGGGCGCGCCCAGCACGTGGTACCCGCGCGGATCGGCCGGATCGCGCTTTAGGCGGCCCAGGCGCTCCAGTTGGCGCAGGTGGTAGGACACGGTGTTGGTGGAGGCCACGCCGATTTCATGCGCGAGTTCCCGATAAGAGAGAGGCTCTTCCAGGTGCCGCGAGAGAAGCTTAAGAATCTTACCCTGCAAGGGGCTGAGTTTAATTTCGGCCATGAGAAAAGTATAGCATCCTATAGAACGAATTGACAAGTGTTCTATAATTTGTTCTAATACAAGCTCGCTTCGGCGCTGCGGGAAGCGGGGAACTTTCGGATGGCCGCGGTCGTAAGAGGGATGTGGTAGAATTTAATCCGGCCCGCCAGCGGCGAGGCCTAACAGGGGAAATAAAACCATGGGAACAACGACCGAGAACGGAAAGGGCAAGGCGCTGGAGCTGGCCTTGGCGCAAATCGAGAAGGCGTACGGACGCGAGGCCATCATGAAGCTGGGAGACCGCGCGGCCAAAATCAAGGTCGAGGCGATTCCCACCGGGATTTTATCCTTGGACCTGGCCCTGGGAGTCGGGGGATTCCCCCGCGGGCGCATCATTGAGATTTACGGCCCCGAATCCTCGGGCAAGACCACGCTGGCCCTGCAGGCCGCGGCGGCGGCGCAGCGCCTCGGGGGCTCGGCCGCCTACGTCGACGCCGAACACGCCATGGACCCGGCCTATGCCAAGCTCCTGGGCGTGGACATCGACAACCTTTTAATCGCCCAGCCGGACTCGGGTGAAGAAGCTCTTGAAATCACTGAGAAGCTGGTGCGTTCAAGCGCTTTAGACGTCATCGTCATTGATTCAGTCGCGGCTCTGGTGCCCAAGGCGGAAATTGAAGGCGAAATGGGCGATTCGCACATGGGCCTGCAGGCGCGACTGATGAGCCAAGCCCTGCGCAAGCTCACGGCCTCCACATCTAAGAGCCGGACCTGCCTCATCTTCATCAATCAGATCCGCCATAAAATCGGCGTGATGTTCGGCAACCCGGAGACCACCACCGGCGGCTTGGCGCTTAAGTTCTACGCCACCGTGCGTCTGGATATCCGCCGCACCGAGAATATTAAGGAAGGCGACGCCATCGTGGGCGTGCGTGCGCGCGTGAAGGTGGTCAAGAACAAGGTCGCGCCTCCCTACCGTACCGCGGAGTTTGAGATGCGTGCGGGGCAGGGTGTTTCGCGCGAGGGCTGCATCCTGGATCTCGGCGTCGACGCCGGCGTGATTGAGAAGTCCGGGTCGTGGTTTCTTTACGAGGGAGAACGCCTGGGCCAGGGCCGGGAAAACGCCAAGGCTTACTTGAAAGAACATGCGGACACGGCTGGAAAAATCGAGGCGATTTTGCGCCAGAAGTTTTTGAATCCATCCGAGCCGGAAGCCCAGGAGGCCGCGGAGGATCCGGAAAAGACCGCAGCGGCCGAGAAATCCTCGGCCGCTGCGAAGTCCGCGCGATCCGCCAAGCTCGCCGAGACCGCGGGGCGCGCCTAGCGGGAGCGAGCGTCCATTCTCGAGGAATACCTCAAGTACCTGTCCCTTGAGCGCGGGCTCTCTCCCAACACCTGCAAAGCGTACGGGGGGGACGTCGGCGCCTTTCTGGCCTTTCTGTCCAGGGCTGGCAAGGCGCCGCTTGAGGCCGCGCGCCAGGATGTCTCTGATTTTCTCTGGGCGCAGAAGGAGGCGGGATTAAAGCCGTCCTCGGTCTTCCGCAAAATCGAGGCGATCAAGTCCTTTTACGCCTTCCAGGCCGCAGAGCGCCGCATCCAGGAGAACCCCGCCGAGGGCCTTGGCCGCCTGCGTCTGCCCAAGCGCCTGCCGAGGCATCTTGAAGAGCGCGAGATGTCCGCGCTTTTGCGCGCGGCGCTGGGCTCTGGCTGGGCGGCGGCGCGGCTCACGGCCATGCTGGAGCTCCTCTACGCCACGGGCGCGCGCGTCTCGGAGCTCTTGGCGCTTAAGCCCGAGGACGTCAATCTGCAGGACGGGTGGATCCGCGTTTTGGGCAAGGGCTCGCGGGAGAGGATGGTCCCGGTTCACGCCGCGGCCCTGGGAGCGCTCGAGCGCTACTTGGCCTTGCGCGATCGGAAATTTCCGGCCGGAGCGCATCCGCGGCTGTTTTTGGGCCAGGGGGGCAAGCCGCTTTCGCGCGTGCAGTTCTGGCGAGAGCTCAAGAGCCTAGGCCGCCGCGCGGATTTGGCGGCCCGGCTGCACCCGCACCTCATCCGCCATACCTTCGCCACGCACCTTCTGCGCGGCGGCGCCGACTTGCGCGTGGTGCAGGAGCTTCTAGGCCACGCGAGCCTCTCGACCACGCAAATCTACACCCACCTCGATCCGGCGGGCTTAAAGGCCGCTCACCAGAAGCACCACCCGCGCGGCTAGCCGCGCTTTTCGACCACCATCGCGCCGCCCATGCCGCCGCCGGCGCAGGCCGCGATGAGGCCCAGGCGCGCCTTGGGATCCTTCTTAAGCGCGTAGAGCGCGTTGAGCAGGAGCCGCGCGCCGGTGGCGCCCAGCGGGTGGCCCAGCGCGATGGATCCGCCGTGGGGATTGAGTTTCCCCGCCTCGAACTTCGCGCGCCAATCGTGGCCGAACTTTTCCTTGCCCATCTTGAAGATGGAGAGCACCGTGGCGGCGAAGGGCTCGTGCAGCTCGATGTCGTCCAAGTCCTGGAACTTGACGCCGGCTTTTTCCAGGGCGACGGGCGCGGCCAGGGTCGGCGCCACGCCCATGTGCGCGGGATTGTTGCCGTAAAAGCCCCAGCCCTTGATTTCACCGATAATTTCTAAGCCCAGGGATTTGGCCTTGCTCTCCTCGGCCACGATGACGGCCGCGGCGCCGTCCGAACGGGCGCAGGAGTTGAAGAGCGTGACCGTGCCGTGGTCGCCTTCGTGGTAGGCCTTGCCGTCCATGTACTTGCCGAAGTCGCGGTAGAAATCCTTGAGCGTGTAGGCGGAGTTGTCATAGAGGACCGGCGCCTTGGCCATCCGCTCGGGCTTCTGCACCAGGTCCTCGCGCAGAAATGGATACTCGTCCTTGTCCAGGGCCACGGAGCCCCCCGCCGTGGCCGGAGCCACGTGCGTGGGATAGAACCCGGAGGTCCAGCCCGCGATGGCGCGGCGGAAGCTTTCCACCGCGTAGGCGTCCTGCTCCTGGCGCGAGATGCCGTTGATTTGGGCCAGGACCTCGGCCGTGCCCGCCATGTTGATGCCTTTGACCGGATCCGTGAGGCCTTCTTCCATGGAGTCGATGATGGTGGCGTCCGGGCTTTGCGGCAGATCGGCCCACTTGGCTTTGACGGTGGCGAGGCTGCGCAGGTCCTTTGCTGCACGCGAACCGGCGATGGTATAGGGAAGGCGCGACATGGACTCGGTGCCGGCCGCGATGTAAAGATCTCCGTCGCCGGCCAAAATAAAACGCGCGGCCATGGCCACGGACTCGATGGAGGACACGCAGTTGTTCTGCACCGTGACCGACTGCGCCTTTTCGGGCAGGCCGCTGCGCAAAAGCGCCACGCGCGCGATGTTCGGCGCGGAGAAATCCTGGCCCACCCAGCCGGCGATGAGCCCGTCGACGGCGTCCTTGGGAAGCTTCGAGCGTTCCAAGAGAGCCATGATGGCCATCTGCAAGAGATCCGGGGCCCGCAGGCCTGAGAGCGAGCGCGAGATGTGCCCGATGGGCGTGCGCACGCCCACTCCTAAAACGATCTTTTTGTTTTGTGCCATGGTTCCTCCTCTGCCCTGCGTCCATTATAGTTTTTTGGCGAAGATCCCGCTCTATTGATCCCGATCAATTGATCCGAATCAATCCCGCATTTTGACCCGGTTACTTTAGCGCCGCAGCCCTGCGGCGCTAAAGTAGACTTAAGAAAAGAGAAGAGGAGGAAATGAACATGATTCACACGATTCTTTTGCTGGCCGCGCTGGCTCCGGCCCGGACGCCGGCCGTCACGCCGACCTGCCAGTGGCCGCGTCAGTGCATTGAAGTGGCCATCACCGGCCCCTGTCCCGCCGGACGCGTCTGCGTGCAGACGCCGGTGTCTTAATCCGTCCATCGGATTCGGGTACGGGGCGATTCTTGCCGCCTCAGCGACGAAGTGTTAGAATTGCTCCCATGTGCAATGGCCCCGCGTCGTCGCGTCGTCTTCCTTTGATTTTGGCCGTTGTTGTGCCCGTACTGTTTTCGTCGGTGGCCCTTTGGGCCGCACCCGCGGGCCGATTTTTGCTCCGAACGGCTCGTTTTCAAGGAGAAGCGCATCGCTTCGCCGTGTACGTTCCCCCGCACTGGACGCCGAAGAAAAAGTGGCCGGTCATCCTGTTTCTCAACGGGACCGGCGAGCGCGGCGGCGACGGCGTCGCTGAAACGACCTCGGGCTTCGGCCCGGCCCTCAAGGCGCATCCGGGGCGCTTCCCCGCGGTGGTTGTTTTTCCGCAATGTCCGGCGGGCTTTTGGTGGACGACTCCCGGCATGACCGGCCTCGCGATGGCCGCGCTCGAGCAGGAGATGCGGGAGTTCAACGGCGACCCGCGGCGGATTTATCTCACCGGCATCTCCATGGGAGGCTACGGCGTTTGGCGAATGGCCGCGGAGCACCCCGGGGTTTTTGCGGCCCTGACCCCGATTTCCGGCGCCATCCACTCGCCGGCGTCGATTCCCGAGATTCCCCCGGCCATTGATCTCGTTCCTGGCCAGGATCCTTTTGCCGTTTTGGCCGATGACATCGGAAACACGCCGACCTGGGTGTTCCACGACTCCGACGATCCGCTCGTCTCTGTGGCCGATGACCGGCGCATCGCGGCCGCCTTCAAGGGCCGGCCCTCTTTTCATTATACGGAAATGACCGGCATGGGCCATCTTGCGTGGATCAAGGCTTACGCGAACAGCCGCTGGGCACGCTGGCTCATGGCGCAAAAACTTCCCGCGCCCGCGGCGCCCTGACGCGCGCTTTCGCCATGCGGCGCATGGTTTTTATCGGCAGCCATTTGGGCTATCCCATGGAGAGAACGCCCCTGGGCGGCGGCGCCATGGTGGGGCTAAACTTGGCGCGGACTTGGGCCGAAGCCGGCGGCTTCGAGGTGACGGCCCTGGGCGCGGGCGCGCAGAGTCCGGCGCCGGGCGTCGACTACGTCCGGCTGGGCGGGGAGCCCGGGGCGGGCGCGCCCGACCTGGTCGGATTTTCCGAGATGGAGTACGCGCGGTTTTGCCGGCGGTTCGAGCGGGAGACGACGCGCTGGCTCCTGGAACGGACGAGCCTCTTTCCTCCGGAGTCCACGGCGGTCGTCGTCAACGATATTTCCGAGGCGCCCGATCTGGAGGCGCTGTGGCGCGCGGGCTACCGGCCCGCCACGCTTTGGCACGTGGATGTGGCGGATTATTTCTGCCGGATGTATTTGAGAGGCGCGATTTCCACCGCCGCCGCGATCCGGTTCTACGAGCGTCTCGGCGGCGCGGACCTGGTTCCCGACGTGCTGAAGCTGGTCTTCGACAAGCAGCGCCGCGCGATGCGCTTCTCGGCGCGCATGATTTTTCCCTCGCGCGCGATGGCCGAGGTCGCGCGGAACGCCTGCGCGGATGTTGTGCTTCAGGCACAGGAGTTCGCGGCCAAGGCCCGCGTCATCCCCTGGGGCGCTTGGGGCGAGGGGCCGCGGGAGCCGAGCGACGCCGCCGTCGAGCGACTCAAAGATCTCTATCAGATCCGCCCGGAAAGTTTGGTGCTCATGACCTTGAGCCGCCTTTCCCCGGAAAAAGGAGTGGAACACCTGCTGGAGGCGCTCTTGCTTTTGGAGCGCCTCGGAGAGTTTCGGGACAAGGACGCCTGCGTCCTGGTCTGCGGCGCGCCGGCCTTCATGCGCGGCGAGGCCTACGCCCGCCGCGTGCGCGCGGCGGCGCAAAAGCTGCGGCGGGTCCGCGCATTTTTCCCCGGTTACTTGGGTCCGGAGGATAAGCGGGCCTTTTTTTGCCTCGCGAGCCTCTTCGTCTCGCCTTCGGTGCACGAAAGCTACGGTTTAAACGCCATGGAAGCGATGCGCGCGGGGCTTCCGGTGCTGGCCTTGGAGCACTACGGTTCCCGCGACTGGCCGGGAGGCTTCGCCTACGCCGTCCCGCCGAAAAAAATCGGCGGCGCGCCCGAAGCCTTGGCCGCGGGTTTGAAGCAGATGCTCTCGGATCCGCGCGGGCTTGAGGCGCTTGGCCGGCAAGCCGCGGCCTACGCGGCGGCGCGGCCGTTTTCCGCGGCGGCGCGCGCGGTGGCCGAGGAAGCCTTCTCGGCCGTGGGTGGGAAGCCCGCGCCGATCTTAAAGTAGAATATCAGGGAATTTATGGCGCGCGAAGCGGTCGTGGTGTCGGCGGTGCGGACCCCGGTGGGCCGATTGGGCGGGACCCTGGCCGGCGTGCGCCCGGACGATTTGGCCGCCGCGGCCATCGCGACCGCGGTCCAAAAGGCGCCGGGTCTCCCGCCTGAAAAAATCGCGGACGTTTATTTCGGCTGCGCCAATCAGGCCGGCGAAGACAACCGCAATGTCGCGCGCATGGCGGCCCTTTTGGCGGGCCTGCCTCAGAGCGTGCCCGGCTGCACGGTCAATCGGCTGTGCTCCTCGGGTTTGGAAGCCGTCAACGCCGCGGCGCGCGCGATTTTGGCCGGAGAGGGCGACGCCTACGTCGCCGGCGGAGTCGAGAGCATGAGCCGCGCCCCGTGGGCGCTTCCCAAGTCGGAGAAGGCTTTTGCCTACGGCAATCTGACGGCCTACGACACGGCGCTGGGCTGGCGGTTCCCCAACCCGCGGTTCAAAGCCTTGTTCCCGCTGTTAAGCATGGGCGAAACCGCGGAGAACGTGGCCGAACGCTATAAGGTCTCTCGCGCGGATCAAGATGCCTTCGCGCTCAGGAGCCACCAGCGCGCGGCGCGCGCCCGCGCGGCGGCATTCGTCGAGGAGATTTTTCCCATCGAGGTTTCAGCCGGAAAGGGCAAGGCCGTTTCCGTCTCCCAGGACGAGACCATCCGCGAGGATACGAGTCTCGAGAAGCTCGCCGCGCTAAAGCCCGCCTTCCGCGCGGACGGCAGCGTCACCGCGGGCAACAGCTCGACCTTGAACGACGGCGCCTCGGCCATGGTTTTGATGGAGGCGTCTTTCGCCAAGTCTCTGGGCTTGAAGCCCCTGGCGCGCTGGCTTGGCGCGGCTGCCGCCGGAGTGGATCCGTCCTACATGGGCATCGGCCCAGTGCCCGCCATCCAAAGGCTTTTGTCCCGGCTGGGCCGCAAAACGGCTGATTTCGATCTGGTCGAAATCAACGAGGCTTTCGCGGCGCAGAGCGTGGCCTGCGCGCGGGAGCTGAAGCTTGACGAGGAGCGCTTGAACGTCAACGGCGGCGCCATCGCTCTGGGCCATCCGCTCGGATCGAGCGGCTGCCGCATCGCGGTGACGCTTCTCCATGAGATGCGCCGCCGAGGAGCGCGGCTGGGCCTCTCGGCTTTGTGCGTGGGCGTGGGCCAAGGCTTGGCCGCGGCCTGGGAGGCGCTCTAGTGGCGGGGCGGGAGGCCTACGTTTTAGTCGTCGACGACGATCCGCTCATTCTGGGCCTCATCGCGGCGCGCCTGGAGGGCGGCGGCTACAACGTCACCACCGCGTCCGACGCCTGGCAGGAGGTCCTGCAGGCGCAGGGCCTCAAAATCGGCCTCGTCGTTACCGACATCAATATGCCCGGCGCCGGCACGGGCTTAGACGCCTACAAGCATCTGCGCCGCGTGTTCCCGCAACTCCCGGTCATCTTCGTGAGCGCCATGCCCCGCGAGGAGATTGCCAAGCAGCTGCCACCCGATCCTAAGGTGAGGGTTCTTTCCAAGCCCATCGACTTCGGGCTTTTGCGCGCCGCCATCAAGGAATTGACCGGCGTGGACCGGCCGCTTTAGGCCGCGGACGGATCGGCGCGGCGGTCGACCACGTAGACCGAGCCGCCCTTCTCTTTGGCGTGGCGCTTGAGCTCGGTCCCAATCTGGGAAATTTGCGCGAAGGACTCGAGCTTGCGGAAGGCGTTGTGGCAGATGCCGATGGCGACCGTAATGATGGGGAATTCCCGGATTTGGCCGCGCCGGTCGGCGGCGACGATGACGCCGCGAGTGCGGTCCTCCGGAGTGTAGAAGCCGGGCGCCAGGGCGTCGAACTCCTTGGTGATGCGCGCCGCCACGTCCTCCATGTGCGGGGGAGTGGAGAGCACGATGAAGTCGTCGCCGCCGATGTGCCCGACGAAGTCGATGGTTTCCATCTCTCCCTTGAGGCGGATGAGGAGGTGCGCCGTCTCCCGGATGACGCGGTTTCCGGCGTCGTAGCCGTAGACGTCGTTGTAGGCTTTAAACTGATTCAAGTCGAGGTAGAGCACGGCCAGGGGCCGGCCGGAAGCCAGGGCTTGGCGCACGCGGTTCTCGATGGAGGCGTTGCCGGGAAGATGCGTGAGCGGGTTGGCGTCCAAGCCCATCTGCGTGCGGCGAAGGATCATGCGCACGCGGGCCAAGAGCTCGTCCATGTCCACGGGCTTGGCGATGAAGTCGTCGGCGCCCAGGTCCAGGCCCGCGATCTTGCTCTCGCGCTCGGCCGCGGCGGAGAGAATCACCAGCGGCATGTGCTCGAAGAGCGGATCTTGGCGCAGCAGCCGGCAGACGGAGAAGCCGTCTAAGCCCGGCATGTGGCGGTCCAAGACCGCGATGTCCGGGCGCCGGGCGCGGATTTTTTCTAAAGCCTCCAAGCCGTCCGAGGCTTGGAGCACCGTAAATCCCGCGTGTTCCAAAAATTCCGCGAGCAGATGGACGATCTCGGGATCATCGTCGGCGACGAGAATGGCGGCGGCGGCGTTTTCGGGCATGAGCGAAGGTATATTCTACCCTCTTCGCCGCCAAATTGACAGCCTTGCGCTCTTGTTGTAGAATAGCGCGTCGTTCGAAGGGTGGGGGCGTTTTCATCGACCAGCAACCCGACGGAGAGCAGGGCCGGAGGCCGGAAGACGCGGGGTTTTGGGCCGTCGCACTGAGCGCGGGCACGGACATCGTCGTATCGGTGTTGGGCGGCTTTCTCTTGGGTTACTGGCTCGACAAAAAATTCTCCACCGGACCGTGGCTGGCGATTCTCGGATCCTTTATAGGGGTGGCACTCGGGCTTTATGAACTCATCCGCATGGCGAAAGGCGGCGCGCTCGGCGGCAAAAAGCGCGGCTGAAGGAGCGCTGGGCTTTCTGGCCTGCGCGGCCCTCGCGCGGCTTTTGTGCCCGCGCGGGGACTTCGCGCCCGTCGCCGCGGGCCTGGGCCTGGCGTGGGCCGCGGCCGCCGCGGGCACCGCGGCGTTGGCGCTTGGAAACGCCGCGTCCTTTAACGCCGCCTTGGCGGCCTTCTGGACCAGCATCGGCCTGCGCGCGCTTCTCTTCGTTTTCCTGGCGGCCCTGTGCTTCGCGCAAGCGGCCGCCGTTCCCGCGCTTTTGGCTTATGCCGGCGGCACTGCCGTGGCGTTGCTCGCGCTTGAATCCCGCTGGCTCTTGAGGGCGCGATGAACTTCGAAGCCTTGGCCGCCGAGCACGTTCTGGATCACCCCATCCTGAGGCTTTTTACTATCGGCGGCACGCCCGTGATGCTGACCGAACATCTTCTGATGATGTGGGTCGCGGGCGCCTTCCTCCTCCTCGTCGGAGGACTTGCGGGCACGCGCACCGCGGCCGGCGCCGCCGCGCGTTCGTGGATTGAGCCGCTGGTGCTTTACGTGCGCGACGACATGATGCGCCCCTTTTTCGGCCACGACACCGAAGCCTACCTTCCTTACTTCCTGACCTTGTTCTTCTTCATTCTCGTCCTCAACCTTGCCGGCATCATCCCCGGCGCGGTCACGGCCACGGGCGACATCTCCGTGACCATGGCCTTGGCGCTGTGCACGTATCTTTTAGTGCACTGGGCGGGCGTGCATAAGCAGGGCGCGGCCTCCTACCTTAAGCACATCGTGCCTTCGGGCCTTCCCCTGGCGCTCATTCCTTTTATGTTCGTGCTTGAGTCCGTGGGTCTGGTGGCCAAAAGCGCGGCGCTGTGCATGCGCTTGTTCGGCAACATGATCGCGGGCCATTTGGTGGCGTTGGGATTCCTTTCCTTAATAATCATTTTCGGCGCGATGAGCCGTGTCGCGGGCATCGGCGTCATCCCGGTTTCCGTGGGCCTGGCCGTGTTCACCTACACGCTGGAGATTTTAGTCGCCGTCATCCAGGCCTACATTTTCACGATTTTAACCGCCGTCTTCGTCGGGATGGCCGTTCATCCCCACTAAGCGGCGAGGTCGCACCGGGGGGCCTTGAAGCCGCCCCGATTACGCGCAAGGAGAAAGCACATGGGAGTGGGTGCAGGATACATCGGAATCGGATTGGGCGCCGGACTCTGTCTCGTCGGGGCGGGCGTCGGCATCGGGCTGGTGGCGGCGGCCAACTGCCAGGGCGTGGCCCGGCAGCCGGAAGCGGCCAACACGCTCTTCACGCAGATGATCATCCCGGCGGCCATGATCGAGGGTCTGGGCTTCTTCGGCCTGGTCATCGTTCTTTTGGGCGCCTTGGCCCTGGGCAAGGGCGTTCCGGCGGCGACGGGCGCTTCGGCCCCGGCCGCGTCGGAGGCGGCGCATTAATCACCCTTCGCCCTGTCCTCGCCCCGTTTGGGGCGAGGATCTGGGCGGGGAAAAATTTGAGGACAAGCCATGAACAAGCTTCTGACTCCTGAACCCGGGATCCTGATTTGGACCATCGTCACGTTTTTGGCGCTGGTGGCGCTCATGAAGAAGTTCGCCTGGGGCCCGCTTCTGGCCATCATCGACGAGCGGGAAAAGCACCTCAAGAACGAGCGCGAGGCCGCCGAGGGCGCGCGCGCCGAGGCCGAGAGGCTTAAAAGGGAAATCGAGTCCCAAATGGCGGGACTGCAGGCCACCGGGCGCGAGCTCATCGAAAAGGCGCGCGGGCACGCCGAGGCTCTGAGCGCGCAAATTAAGACCGCGGCCGAGGAAGAGGCGCGCAAGATCAAGGATAAAACCGTGGCCGAGCTCGCGGCCGAGAAGGAGCGCATTTCGGCCGGGCTGCGCAAGGAAGTCGCGGGGCTTTCCGTGCTTGCGGCGGAAAAACTGCTGCGCCGCTCCATCGACGACGGCGTGCGCAAGACCGTGCTCGACTCGTTTTTCAATGATTTGGAGAACAAGGAGTCCGCGCGCAACTAAGGCGCGGATTGAAGCGGCATGAACTCCACGGATCAGATGCTCGCGGGCCGCTACGGCAAGGCCTTGTTTCTGGCGGCCAAGGCCGCCGGCCAGGATGCGCGCGCGGTGGAGGATCTCTCGGCCGCGCAAGACGGGTTGCGGGAGTTTTTGCCGCTCCTGAAGAACCCGCAGATAAGCGCAGCGGAGAAAAAAGCCCTGGTGGATCAGCGTCTTTCAAAGAGCGTCTCGCCCTTGTCGCGCAAATTTTTAAAGCTGCTCATCGATAAGAAGCGTTTTGATTTGCTGCCCGCCATCCAGAGCAAGCTGGGCCAACTCTGGGACGAGGCGAACAAGCGCGGGCGCGCCAAGGTCACGACGGCGCAGGCGCTTTCCCCGGAGCAAGAGACGGCGCTTAAAGCGCGCCTGGAGAAATTTTTCGGCCGGACCGTCGAGATGGACATCAAACAGGACCCGGAAATCATCGGAGGGCTCGTCGTGCGCCTCGGCGATTGGGTGCTGGATTCAAGCCTGCGCGGACAGCTGCGCAACTTAGGGGAGACTTTAAATGGCGATTAGACCGGAAGAGATCACGGACGTCATCAAGCGCCAGCTCGAAGGCTACGAGGCCAAGACCGAGCTGAAGGAGGAGGGCTCGGTCCTCCAGGTCGGCGACGGCATTACGCGCATCTACGGCCTGGAAAACGCCATGGCGGGCGAGCTTCTGGAGCTGCCTCATGGCGTGACCGGCATGGTCCTGAATCTCGAGCGCGAGAATGTCGGCTGCGTGCTCCTGGGCCCCAGCCACCTAATCAAGGAAGGCGACCCCGTCCGGCGCAGCGGCCGCATCATGTCCGTGCCCGCTGGCGACGCCCTCATCGGCCGCGTGGTCAACCCCCTGGGCGAACCCCTGGACGGCAAGGGCTCCATCAAGACCACCAAGACCCGGGCCATCGAAATCGTGGCGCCCGGCATCATGGAGCGCCAGCCCGTCACCCAGCCGCTGCAGACGGGCTTGAAGGCCATCGACGCCATGATTCCCATCGGCCGCGGCCAGCGCGAGCTCATCATCGGCGACCGCCAGACCGGCAAGACCGCCATCGCGATCGACACCATCTTGAACCAGAAAAACGACCCCAACCGGCCCATCTGCATCTACGTGGCCATCGGCCAGAAACAGTCGACCGTGGCGCGCGTGGCGCAGACGCTCGAGGAAAACGGAGCCATGGATTACTCCATCATCGTCTCGGCCTCGGCCTCCGATCCGGCGCCTCTTTTGTTCATCGCGCCCTACGCCGGCTGCGCCATGGGCGAGGAGTTCCTCTGGAACGGCAAGCACGTGCTGGTTATCTACGACGACTTGTCCAAGCACGCGCAGGCTTACCGCCAGCTCTCCCTTCTGCTGCGCCGCCCGCCGGGCCGCGAGGCCTACCCGGGCGACGTGTTCTACGTCCACTCCCGCCTCTTGGAGCGGGCCTGCAAGCTCTCGGACAAGAACGGCGGCGGCTCGCTGACGGCGTTGCCGATCATCGAGACCCAGGCGGGCGACGTCTCGGCGTACATCCCGACCAACGTCATCTCCATCACCGACGGCCAAATCTACCTAGAGACCGGCCTTTTCTACTCGGGCGTGCGCCCGGCCGTCAACGTCGGCCTCTCGGTCTCCCGCGTGGGCGGCGCCGCGCAGACCAAGGCCATGAAGTCCGTGGCCGGCCGCCTTCGCTTGGACTTGGCCCAGTACAATGAGTTGGCCGCTTTCGCGCAGTTCGGCTCCGAGCTCGACAAGGCCTCGCAGAAGCAGCTCTCGCGCGGCGAGCGCCTGGTGGAGATCCTGAAGCAGGATCAGTACAAGCCCATGCCTTTCGAGAACCAAGTGGCCGTCATTTTCGCGGGAGTCAACGGCCTCATCGACGACGTCCCGGCCAAGGACGTGCGCCGCTTCGAGACGGAATTCCTGGAGAGCCTGGCGCTTGAGAAGCCGGAAATTCTAAAGGCCATCCGCGAGAAACGGGTCATCGACGACGCGGCCAAGGACGCGCTGACCAAGGCCGTGGGCGACTTCAAGGCCCGCTTTTTGGCGGGGGTCAAGGCGTGAGGCTGGTTCTCTTCGCGGCCGCGCTTGCGGTCTTTGTGCCCGCCGTCCGGGCGCAGGATCTGCCGCCGGCTCACGTGCTGAACTTCAACTGCCTGGAGGCCCTGGCCGCAGTCGGCAAATCGGACTTGGCCGGCATCTTTTCCTACGTGCCGGACAACGACACCGCCGCCGCCTTCGCCGATCTTTTGGCGCATCGGCCCAGGGTCCTGCGCAAGTTCCTGGCCAAGGGCGAGAGCGACGTGCGGCAGGTCGGCGGCGTCTCGCAGTGGGATCACGACGCGACGGCTTACGCGATTTCTATTTTTTCCCTGCCGCCTGCGGCTCTTGCGGCGCCCAAGCCCTCTTCGTCGCAATTAAAGCGTCTGCGCGCGCTTGCGGACGCGCCGGTGCTGACCCTGGAAGAAATGACGGCGCGCCGGAGCATCAAGCGATGAAAGGCCGCGTTCTCGTAACCGGCGCCGCGGGATTTATCGGCTCCAACGTGTGCAAGGAGCTTTCCCGCCGCGGCCGCACGGTGGTGGGCCTAGACGACTTTTCGGTCGGACATTTTAAAAATCTCGCGGGCTTTCAAGGCGACGTGGTGGCCGCGGACGTCGGCGACGCGGCGTACTGGGGCCCGCGCGTGGGCCCCGTCGAGGCGATTTTTCACCAAGCCGCCATCACGGACACGACCGTGATGGACCAGCTGAAGATGATGCGGGTCAACGTCGAGGCGTTTCGCTCCCTTTTGGATTGGGCCGCCCGCAACAAGGTCCGGTCCGTGGTCTACGCCTCCTCGGCCGGCGTTTACGGGGACTCGCCGGTGCCCATGCGCGAGAGCGCGGCGCCAAAGCCGCTCAATATCTACGCTTTTTCCAAGGCGACCATGGAGTCCGTCGCGGCCGATTTCCTGCGCCGGAACCCCAGGCTCAAAATGAACGTGGTCGGCCTGCGTTATTTCAACGTCTTCGGGCCCGGCGAGAGCTTCAAGGCCAAGGCCGCCAGCATGATCTGGCAGCTCTACCTGCAGATGAAGGCCGGCAAGCGCCCGCGCGTCTTCGAGTTCGGCGATCAGTATCGCGACTTCATCTACGTCAAGGACGTGGTCGCGGCCAACGCGCTGGCCGAGAAGGCTAAGAGCGGCGCTTACAACGTCTGCACCGGGCGCAAGACCACCTTCAACCAGATTATCGCGGCCTTAAACGGCGTGCTGGGAACCGATTTCGCGCCGGAGTACTTCAAGAATCCCTATTCCTTTTATCAGAACGAGACCCTGGGCGATCCGGCCGCGACGAAAAAAGCCCTCGGGTTCTCGGCCCAATTCACGGCGGAGGCCGCCATCCGGGACTACCTGCAGGGTCCGGCGGTCCCCGTAGGAGCCGCTTAAAATGCCCTCGCTGCGAGAAATCCGCCGCAAGATCAAGTCCGTCAAGTCGACGGAGCAAATCACGCGCGCCATGAAGATGGTGGCCGCGGCCCGCATGCGCCGCGCGCAGTCCGGCATCCTGGCGGCGCGGCCCTTCGCCCGCGGCATGGAGGAGCTGGCCTGGACGCTCTCCACGGGGGACAACGGCGGCGCTCTCTCCCATCCCTTTTTCCGCAAGCCCGAAGGCGGCGCGCCGCTCCTGATCTTGGTGACCGCGGACAAGGGCCTGTGCGGATCGTTCAATTCCAATTTGTTCAAGGCGGCGCTGGAGTGGCTTCGGGCCCGCGGCGGAAAGGCGCGCGTGGCGGTGGCGGGCAAGAAGGGCCGCGATTTCCTGCACCGCCTGCGCGGCCGGGATGTCGAGGTGACCGCGGAGCTGGCCGGGATCTTCCCCAAGGTCCATTTTTCGCACGCGGAAATCCTGGGCGGCTCGGTCATCGCCGACTTCGAGGCGGGCCGGGCCGGCGAGGTGAGCGTGCTCTATAACGAATTTAAGTCCGTGGCCCAGCAGAAGCTCACTCTAAAAACGCTTTTGCCCATCGCGCCGGCGCAGGACTTTGCGCCCGCCGCTCCGACCGATCGGGAGTTCGAGCCCGGGCGCGCGGAGCTGCTGGACGCGCTTCTTCGGCGCTTCGTCAAGGCCGAGATTTACCGGGTGCTTCTGGAGTCCCAGGCCGCGGAACTGGCCGCGCGCATGAACGCGATGGACGCGGCCTCCAAGAACGCCGCGGAATTGAAGGCCGATCTGAATCTTGATTTGAACCGGCAGCGCCAGGCGCTCATCACCAAGGAAATCGCCGAGCTGGTCGGCGGCGCCGAGGCGCTTGCGTCGTAGTATAATCGCGAAAATGAAAGCAACGAAAGGCGCGGGCAAAAAGGCCAAGACGGCGGCGGAGAAGCGGCGGCACGTGCGCTTTCCCGTGGGATTGTCCTTGGGCGTGGTGACCAAGGGCGCGGGCGTGCGCCGCTGCCTGGGTGTCATCGCGGATTTGTCCACCGGCGGCATGGCCTTTGAATCGGACGCCGTGCTTGAGGAAGGCTCTTCGCTTTATCTGCGCGTCAACATCCCTTTGGAAATCCGCGGCGAGGTGCGCCGCGTCAAGCCCGCGGGAACCGCGGGGCGCTACCGCTACGGCGTGCGCTTCCACCGCCTCGGACTTTCGTCGCCGGAATCGGCCAAGCCGGAAAAATTCATCGCCGCGAGCTTTCGGAAGCCGCGCGGTTAGAACACAGGAGACGGTCATGAACACCGGAAAAATCGTCCAGGTCATCGGGCCCGTGTTGGACGTGGAGTTTCCCGCTGGCAAATTGCCCGCCATCACCAACGCCTTGAAAATCAAGACCACGGCCGCCGGCAACGGCGGCGCCCCGTCCGAGCTGGTGGTGGAGACCGCCTCGCACCTGGGCGACAACACCGTGCGCGCCGTGGCCATGGGCCCGACCGAGGGCCTGACCCGCGGCATGACGGTCGAGGACACGGGGGCTCCCATCACCGTGCCCGTGGGCAAGGCCTGCCTGGGACGATTGATGGACGTGCTGGGCGCGCCCAAAGACGCCCGCGGCCCCATCGACACGAAGGATCACCTTCCCATCCATCGCGCGCCGCCGCCCTTGACTGAACAGGTCGTCTCGCCGCAGATTTTCGAGACCGGCATCAAGGTCGTGGATCTTCTGGAGCCCTACATGAAGGGCGGCAAAGTGGGCCTCTTCGGCGGCGCCGGCGTGGGCAAAACCGTCATCATCATGGAGCTCATCAACAACGTCGCCAAGCAGCACGGCGGCGTCTCGGTCTTCGGAGGCGTGGGCGAAAGAAGCCGCGAGGGCAACGATCTCTGGCACGAAATGCAGGAGGCCAAGCTTTCGGACGGCAGCCCGGTTTTGTCCAAAGCCGTCCTGGTCTACGGGCAGATGAACGAGCCGCCGGGCGCGCGCGCCCGCGTCGGCTTGACCGCCTTGACGCAAGCCGAGCACTTCCGCGACAAGGAGGGACAAGACGTTCTCCTCTTCGTCGACAACGTGTTCCGCTACGTGCTCGCCGGCGCCGAGGTTTCGGCGCTTCTGGGCCGCATGCCCTCGGCCGTGGGCTACCAGCCGACGCTTTTGACCGAAGTGGCCGACCTGCAGGAGCGCATCACGTCGACCAAGAAGGGCTCCATCACCTCGATTCAGGCCGTCTACGTGCCGGCTGACGACCTGACCGACCCCGGCGTCGCGACCACCTTCACCCACCTGGACGCGAAGACCGTGCTCTCGCGCCAAATCGCGGAGCTGGGCATCTACCCGGCGGTGGACCCTCTTGAGTCCACCTCGCGCATTTTGGATCCCAAGGTCGTGGGCGAGGAGCACTATGCCGTGGCCGGCGCGGTGCAAAAGGTTTTGCAGCGCTACAAGGACCTGCAGGATATCATCGCGATTCTGGGCATCGACGAGCTCTCGGACGAGGACAAGATGCTGGTCTCCCGCGCGCGCAAGATCCAGAAGTTCCTCTCCCAGCCCTTCTTCGTGGCCCAGCAGTTCACCGGCATGGCGGGCAAGTACGTGCCCTTGAAGGAGACCATCCGCGGCTTCAAGGAGCTCTTGGACGGCAAGCACGATTCCCTGCCCGAGCAGGCCTTTTACATGGTCGGCTCCATCGACGAGGCTGTGGCCAAGGCGGAGAGCCTGAAGGCTTAGCATGGCCAAAACCATCGCGGTCGAAATCGTCTCGCCCGAGCGCACGGTCTCGAAGGTCGAGGCCGAGTCCGTGGTGGTGCCCGCGTGGGACGGCGAGATGGGGATTCTGCCCGGTCACGAGCCCTACTTGGCGCAGCTGCGCCACGGCGAGGTGCGCCTCAAAACGCCCGCGGGCGTTTCGGCCTTCGCCGTGGCGGGGGGCTTCGCCGAGGTTTCGCCCGCGCGCGTGCGGCTTTTTGTCGAGACCGCGGAGATGGCCGCCGAAATAGACGAGGAGAAGGCGCGCCAGGCCGCGGAAAAGGCCAAGGCCGCCTTGGCCCGAAAAGACATCGACCCGGCGGAACTGGCCGGCGCCGAAGGCGCGATGCGTTGGGCCATGGCGCAGATGAAGGTCGCGCGGCGCCATCGCCACAGCCATGAGCGCGCGAGGTTGGGGGAATGAGGGGCGCCGCGGTGCGGTTTCTTCCGGTCCTTCTTCTTCTGTCCGTCCCCGCTCTGGCCGCGCGCGCGCCGCGCCGGCACAAGACGCGGACCGCCGCGCAATCCTTTAATTGGCTCGACGCCTACCAGCTGTCTTCTTATAAGGAAGAGTGGACCGCGACCATCCGGGTGGACTCCCTCAAGACGGATTTGCCCAAGGTGCTGGGCGCGTTCAAAGATCAGGGCGCCAGCCTTTCTTTTCCGCTTCAGAACTTCGCGTCGAGCAAAATCGCGCACACGCAGCAGCTGTCCTACCGGCTTTCTAGCGCCCAAGCGCAGGCCGCTTTGGATGCCGTCAAAAAGGACGGCTTCTTGGTTTTGGAGCTGAACCAGGCCCCCGCGCCCGGCAACGCGCCCATGCCGGAAATCGACGCGAAGATTAAGGCGCTCATGTCCGAGCGCGCGGCCAACCGCAAGGCCTTGAAGCGCATGCCGGCCGTGGACGCGCTCTTGAACCAGATGCTCAGCCACTTGGTCATGGTCAAAGAGGTCCAGGAGCGCGCGCAAAAAGTCGTGCTCTTCAACTTGACCGTCTCCGGCAAGAGCTGAGCCGTCTCCCGCCAAAGACAACATCCGCAGGCGCGCCGGGCAAAAACTCGAGATGCCCGCCTTAAGCGCGATGCCGCCAAGGACTACGACCACCCGGACGTGCAGTATTGGGTGAGCCTCAACGGCAAGGGGCCGCACGGGTCTTATACCTGGATCGGGGGGTAGATAGGGGGGATCCTAGGGGATCTGGGGGGATCGGATCGGGGATCCTGGGGGGATCAATAGGGGATGACGGGGGGATCCCCTAGGCCTATCCAGGGGGATCCCCATCAAGCAGCGCGCCCAGGAAAGTTCCCGATGGTGATTTTGTAATATCAACAGAGGGAAAAAATCCAATGAATAATTTTAACGAGAAGGCCAATTTCATCTGGTCCGTGGCGGACCTTCTGCGCGGGCCCTACCGCCCCAACCAGTATAAAGACGTCATGCTCCCGATGACGGTGCTGCGGCGCCTCGACTGCGTTCTGGAGCCCACCAAGGACAAAGTTTTAAAAAAAGCGCAGGAATTAAAAGGCGGCAAGCTCAAGAATCTGGAGCCGCTCCTCAATAAAGCCGCCGGACAGAAGTTTCATAACACCAGCCGATTTACCTTCCAGCGGCTCAAAGGCGATCCGGCCAATATCGCCGCCAACCTGACGGATTACATGAAGGGCTTCTCCAGTCAGGCCAAGGAAATCATCGATCACTTCGGGTTTGAAGAGCACATCGCCAATCTGGATAAGAAAGACAGGCTCTTTCTGCTCGTTTCAAAGTTTTGCGACATCGATTTGCACCCGGATAAGGTCTCCAACATCGAGATGGGCTATATATTTGAAGAACTCATCCGGCGCTTCAACGAGGCCTCCAACGAGGAGGCCGGAGATCACTTCACCCCCAGGGAAGTCATCCGCTTGATGGTTGATTTGCTCTTTTCCCCGGACGGCGAAAGCCTGACCCGCAAGGGCGCGGTTAAAACCTTGTTCGACCCGGCCTGCGGCACGGGCGGCATGCTCTCGGTTTCCGAGGAATACATCCGGGAGTTGAATCCCGACGCCGAACTCTTCGTCTTCGGCCAAGACTACAACGATCAGTCTTACGCGATTTGCGGCTCCGACATGATGATCAAGGGCCAGGACATAGAGAATATCCGTTTCGGCAATAGCTTCACCGAGGATTTCTTCAAGGGCAGGACCTTCGACTACATGCTGGCGAACCCTCCTTTCGGCGTGGAGTGGAAGCCGGAGGAAAACTTTATCCGCCGGGAAAGCGAGGAAGAAGGCTTCGGCGGGCGCTTCGGCGCGGGGCTTCCGCGCATCAACGACGGCTCCTTCTTGTTCCTTCAGCACATGATGAGCAAGATGAAGGACGCGAAGGGCGGCGGAACAAGGCTGGCCATCGTCTTCAACGGCTCGCCGCTTTTTACCGGCGGCGCGGGCTCGGGCGAGAGCGAGATTCGCCGCTGGATTATCGAAAACGACCGCCTTGAGGCCGTCGTCGCCCTGCCGGACCAGCTCTTCTACAACACCGGCATTTCCACCTACCTGTGGATTGTGACCAACCGCAAGGAGAAAAGCCGCCGCGGCAAAATTCAGCTTGTGGACGGAACCGGATTTTTCAAGAAGATGCGCAAGAGCCTGGGCAACAAGCGCAATGAGATTTGCGAGGAGCAGCGCCATGAGATCGCGCGCCTCTACGGGGATTTCAAGGAAGGCGAACACGTGCGGATTTTCGGCAACTCCGATTTCGGCTGCCGGCGCGTCACGGTCGAGCGGCCCTTAAAGCTTAATTTCGCCGCAGATAAGGAGCGCCTGGCGCGCCTTCGGGAGGCGCCCGCGTTCGCGCGACTCGCGGAGAGCCGCAAGCGCAAGGACGCCCGGTCCGCGCAAACGGAAATCGCGGAAGGGAAAAAGCTTCAGCAAGAAATTCTCGCGGCCTTGGACGCCTTGGCCGGCCAGGGGACCGTCAAAAGCCGCGGGAAATTCATCGCCTTGTTGGAGGCTGCTTTTAAGAAGAACGGTGTCCGGGTTCCCGCGACGGTTTTCAAGGCCGTTTTGGACGCGCTCTCCGAGCGCGACGAGACCGCCGTGGTTTGCAGGGACTCCGAAGGCCGCCCCGAGCCCGATCCCGAGTTGAGGGACTACGAGAACGTTCCGCTCAAGGAAAAAGTGGACGACTACATGCGCCGGGAAGTTTTGCCGCACGCGCCCGACGCCTGGGTGGACGAATCCAAGACCAAAATCGGCTATGAAATCAATTTCAACCGATACTTCTACAAATACGTTCCGCCGCGGCCGCTTGCGGACATCGAGACCGATCTCAAGAAAATCGAAGACGAGATCGCCGAGATGATGAGTGTTGGGGCGGCCTGATAAAAACTGTGGCATTTCCGGCAACCCCATTGACTGCCGATTCCGCCGAGAGTTCCAGCGGCGTTGTTTTCTTCCTCGGCGCCGGCGCCTCGGTCGCGGCTGGCATACCCGCCGTCGGGCCGATGACGGAGGAATTTCTTGAGAAGATCGAGAAAGATCAATCTCCTTGCGGGGCCGCTCTGAAAGAAATAATGGATCGGCTGGGAAGGGCCTTGGCCCGCGAGAATCCGCCGCGCAAGCTCGATGTCGAGCTTATTTTGCAAACCGTCCACCGCCTCATCGCTCATCCCAAGGACGAGCTCTCGGAATTTTTCAGCGACGGCCATGGCCTGAGGCCCGAGGATCTGGAGCAACTGAAGGGCGAGATCGAGTCGTTTATCCGCAACAAGGTGATCCGGCCCCGGAGCGTCGACTACCTCAGCCCGCTTCTGGATTCCCAATGGGGCCAGCCAACCCACATATTTTCCGTCAATTACGACCCTTGCATCGAGCTTCTCTGCAAGAATCTCCAGCGCAGGCTTATTGACGGCTTCACCCCGGAATGGAATCCGCGCGCCCTGGAGGCCGAGGATTCGGAGGCCGTTTATCTTTACAAGCTGCATGGCTCCGTCCTCTGGTATCGCTCGGAAGATGGTTGGCACGTAAAGGTTCCAATAGGCCCCAATAACAATTCCGGGGCGAAAATCGAGCTTTACGACGGCAAGAAGGCCGACCCCGTCATTCTCTACCCCATGGCCAAGCAGCCGATGGAGGCGCCGCTTTTAGATTTCGCCTACATCCTCAAACGCCGCCTTGAATCGGCCAAATTCCTGATCGTCATCGGTTATTCCTTTCGCGACGACTACTTGGCCGCCCTTTTCCGGGACGCATTTAACGCCAATCCGGATTTGCATATGATCAGCATCGGCCCCGATTCCCGCAAGCATTACAAGGAGCTTCTTGCGCGGGGGCCGTCTTTCAAGCATGTGTTTGAATGGCGGGTCACATGCCTGCCGTTTCCAGTCGAAAGAATCCTCCAAGACTTTACGGCGGACCAATTTAAAGGTTTAAGCCAGGCCGTTAAAAACTGGCAGGACTACCGCAGCGCGACAATGACAGGTAGGAAAAAAATCTACCGCACGTTTATAGATTCCTTAAGCCATTCCGGAGATGCGGCCATCTCTGATTATTTATTGGACCGCGGCGAATGGCGTGAAATGAAGATCGTCGAGCTTTGGCCCATCGTCTTCCGCAATTACGCCATGGCGGTGGCCATGCGGGACGAGGAATTGGCATATTCCGCCGCAAAAAAGGTTTACAAACTGCTGAATGGGATTAAGGCCGGCCTGTTGGTCGATATCGTTTATGCCTCAGGTTTGCACATCGGGATAAAAATGCCGCGTTTAGGTGGCCGCGGGGCCCTTGAGTCATCCATGCAATTCCATGAGCTTATTCCCTCAATAGAGCTCACGCTTGAGGAAATCCATAAATTCATGCGGAGCACGCCGTCAAGAAACGTCCGTGGTCTTTTGGAAAATCTCCGCGATGCCTTCAACTCCGTCCTAGGTTTCTTAAAGTCTGTCCCTGAAGCTCAAAGGATGCCGGCGCAGGAATTCCGCGTCCAGATTTGTTCACGGCTGTCCTTGAAAGACCGCGAAGCAGTCGCCAAAAAACTTAGCGACTTGGAGAGCAGCGTCGCCGAACCTCAGGCAAAGTCGAAAGAGAAATGTGAGGCGTGCTCTGCCGAGATCATGCAGATTCTTCGGCGAGCAGAGATAAAGCCGCTTGCCGATCTGGCTAAAGTCGTTGAAGATGGCGTAAATGTTTTGAACGCGCTCAAAACCGACCCAATCGGAAAATTGATGGCGGATCAATGATGCGGAAAGGACTCGACGCGACAATTGCCGCCCCGACTCTCCAGCGGAAGCCCTACCCCTCCTACAAGCCCTCCGGCATCGAGTGGCTGGGTGAAATTCCGAGCCAGTGGCAGATGATGCGTCTGCGCTTTTGTGCAAAAATAAATCCCGCGAAATCCGAAGTCAGTCTCCTGCCAAGAGATACCACCGTATCCTTCATTCCCATGGAGATGCTTTCAGTGGGTAGCATCAGTCTAGAATACACCAAGACATTGGAAGAATGCTCCAGTGGCTATACGTATTTCCGCAATAGCGATGTGATAGTGGCCAAGATCACTCCCTGTTTTGAAAACAAGAAGGGCGCGATAGCGGAAGGACTTAAAAATGAGATTGGTTTTGGAACCACGGAACTTCATGTTCTTCGAGCGAACCCCGACCTTAACCCTAAATTTCTTTTTTATCTTACAGCAAGCCATTCCTTCCGGGAAATCGGAACAGGTGCGATGTATGGTGCTGGCGGACAAAAACGGGTGCCTGATGATTTCATCCGAGACTTCCGCCACCCCATCCCGCCCCTGCCTGAGCAGCGCGCCATCGCAGCGTTTTTGGACCGCGAGACGGCGCGGATTGACGCGCTCATCGAGAAAAAGCAGCGGCAGATCGAACTTCTCCAGGAGAAGCGCACCGCCCTCATCAGCCATGCCGTCACCAAGGGGCTCGATCCCAACGTGAAGATGAAGTCCTCCGGCATCGAGTGGCTGGGCCAAATTCCAGGGCATTGGGACGCGCGCCGACTCAAGTATGTCTCGTCTTGCAATGACGAAGTCTTGTCGGAAACCACGGACCCGGATTTTGAACTTGTCTATGTGGACATCGGTAGCGTAGACCAGAACGCGGGAATTTTAATCAAAGAACAAATGCATTTTGAATCGGCACCCTCGCGGGCACGGCGCAAAGTCCGGCATGGCGATGTCGTTGTTTCCACCGTCCGGACTTATCTGCGCGCCATTGCCCCCATCACGCATCCAGAGCCTAATTTGATTGTTTCGACGGGATTCGCTGTTATCCGTCCCAAGGACGGGCTTCTCCATTCTTTCGCCGCCCATGCGTTGCGCGCGCGTTATTTCGTTGATGCCGTCGTAGCGCGCTCTGCCGGTGTGAGTTATCCCGCCATTAATGCCGGCGATCTCATCGCTTTGCCGATTGCGTTACCTCCACAGGACGAGCAACGCGCCATCGCGGCGTTTTTGGACCGCGAGACGGCCCGGATTGACTCGCTCATCGGCAAGATCGAAAAATCCATCGAACTCCTCCGCGAATACCGCTCGGCGCTCATCTCCGCGGCGGTGACGGGCAAAATCGATGTTCGCGAAGAAATAGGAATTTCTTAATGCCCGGTCAACACACGGAGCGCGCTTTCGAGACGGCCATCGAAGCGTTTTTGCTCTCGCGGGGCGGCTACGCGAAGGCCGAACCGGAGGGATATGACAAGGTTCGGGGGATGTTTCCGCAAATCTTCCTGGATTTCGTGCGCGAGACCCAGCCCAAGGAGTGGGAGTATTTAAAGGGGCTGCAAAAAGACAAGGCCGAACAGACGCTCTTGGACGATCTTTGCCGCGCGCTGGACTCGGAGCACGAGGGCTGCCTCAAGGTTCTGCGCCACGGGTTCAAGTGTTTCGGCAAGTATTTCCGCGCCGCGTATTTCGCGCCGGAAAGCGGCCTCAACCCCGAAACGCAAAAGCTCTACGCGGCCAACCGGCTCACGATCGCCCGCCAGCTTCATTACTCCACGAAACACGAGAATTCGCTCGACGCGGTTTTGAGCTTGAACGGCCTTCCGGTCGCGACGCTTGAGCTCAAGAACCACATGACTGGGCAGACTTGGAATGACGCCGTCATTCAGTACCGCACGGATCGCGATCCCGCGGACCTTATTTTTCGCTTCAAAAAGCGCGCGCTGGTTCACTTCGCCGTGGACCCGGATGAGGTCTACATGACCACGCGGCTTTTGGGGCCAGGCACGCATTTTCTGCCGTTCAACAAAGGCCGCGACAACGGCGCGGGAAACCCGGACAACCCGAACGGGCACAAAACGGCCTACCTTTGGGAAGAGGTCCTCACGCGTGAAAGTTTTTTGGATATTCTGGCGCGCTTTGTTCATCTTCAGGTCGAAGAGAAGAAAATCGGCGGCCGGCGGGTGACCAGGGAAACCATGATTTTTCCGCGCTACCATCAGCTCGACTGCGTGCGCAAAATGGTCGCGGACGCGCGGGCCCGGGGCGCCGGTCAAAATTACCTCGTCCAGCACTCGGCCGGAAGCGGCAAGAGCAACTCCATCGCCTGGCTGGCGCACCGGCTCTCGGGCCTGCACGACGGCCGTGACGACAAGGTGTTCGACTCCGTCATCGTGGTGACCGACCGCATCGTCCTGGACCAGCAGCTGCAAAACACCATCTACGACATCGAGCACAAACAAGGCGTCGTCCAAAAAATCGACGCCGATTCGACGCAGCTGGCCGAAGCGCTGGCCTCGGCGGCGCCCGTGATCATCACCACGCTGCAAAAATTCCCCTTCGTGACCCAGAAAATCGGCGAACTGCCCAAACGCCGCTATGCCGTCATCCTGGATGAAGCGCACAGCTCCCAGGGCGGGGAAACCGCCGCGGAATTAAAAGGCGTCTTGGGCCAGGCCGCTATAAAGGAAGAGGCTCGCAAGAAAGCCCAGGAAGACGGGCTTCCTGATTATGAGGAAGAAGTCCTGCGTGCCATGGCCAAGCGGGGCCGGCAAGCCAACATCAGCTTCTTCGCCTTTACGGCCACGCCGAAATATAAAACCCTGGAGACCTTCGGCGTTCCGGGTCCGGACGGCAAACCGCGGCCGTTCCATCTCTACAGCATGCGCCAGGCCATTGAGGAAGGCTTTATCTTGGACGTCCTGGGCCATTACACGAGCTACAAGACGTATTATCGCTTGGTCAAAGCCGCGGCGGACGATCCGGACGTGGACAAGCGCAAGGCGGCGCGCGCCTTGGCGCGGTTCATGAGCCTGCATCCGCACAACATCGCGCAAAAAACCGAAGTGATGGTGGAGCACTTCCGCACGTTCACGCTGCACAAAATCGGCGGCAAGGCCAAAGCGATGGTGGTGACGTCCAGCCGCCTGCATGCCGTGCGCTACAAGCAGGCCTTCGATAAATATATTCAGGAGAAAGGCTATCTCGGAATTAAGACGCTGGTGGCTTTCTCGGGAACGGTGGCGGATCCCGACGCGCCGGGCGTCGAGTTCACCGAAGTTTCGATGAATGCGGGCATCCGCGAAAAAGAGCTTCCCGAAAAGTTCGGGTCCGAGGAGTTCCAAGTGCTCTTGGTCGCGGAGAAATACCAAACCGGTTTTGATCAGCCGCTTTTGCACACGATGTACGTGGATAAGCGGCTCTCGGGCATCCAGGCGGTGCAGACGCTTTCGCGCCTGAACCGCACCTGCGCGGGGAAGGAAGATACGTTCGTCTTGGATTTCGTCAACGAGCCCGCAGAAATTCAGGCGGCGTTCCAGCCCTATTATGAGCGGACGCTCATCGGCGAGCAGGCCGAGCCGCGGCATCTTTACGAGCTTCAAGCCAAGCTGGATTCATATCAGGTCTACCATAAAACCGAGGTGGAGGAGTTTGCCGCGGTCTTCTACAAGCCCCGGGAAGAACAAAGCGTGACGGGCCATGCGCGCCTCAATGCCTGCATCGACCCGGCGGTGGGCCGCTACAAGGCGCTCCCGGATGACGGCGTCCGCGAGGAGTTCCGCAAAAGCGTCGCGGCCTACCGCAATCTCTACGCGTTTTTGTCCCAGGTCATTCCCTTCGGGGATTCTGATTTGGAAAAACTCTATTCCTACGTCCGTTTTCTTTTGACCAAGCTGCCCAAGACCGGGCGCGGCCCAACCTACGACTTCAATGATGAAGTGGCGCTCAAGTATTATCGTCTGCAAAAGATGAGCGAGGGCAGCCTGACTTTGGATCATCGGGGCGGTGCGGAGATCAAAGGCCCATCCTCGGTGGGCACGGGGCTGGCACGCTACGGCCAGGTCAAGCTTTCCCGGCTCATCGACCTCTTGAATGAACGCTTTGGGACCAGCTTTAAACCGGGCGATCAGCTGTTCTTCGACTCCATCCGGGAAGACGCCGCCGCCAATCCGGACCTCCGGCAAGCGGCGATGGCCAACACCATGGAGAATTTCGGCCTCGTGTTCGCCAGGGCCTTGGAGAGTCTTTTCCTGGATCGCATGGATCAAAACGAAGAGATTTCCGCGAAATTTATGAATGAGAAGGACTTTCGCGAGGCGGTCGCCAAACATCTCTTGAAACAGGTTTACGATCAGATTCGGGAAGGAGTCAAGTCGTAGGCGTTGCTGAACGGGAACAAGCTCCGCCGCCCCTGGAACTTTCCGGCGCCCCCGGTCGTATGGCTGGCATGGGCGAAGACCGCTTGACTTGCAGTGACTTATACGTTACACTATGAGCGCCGGGCCGCTGGAGCTTCGGCGCTACCAAACGGCGGGCGGGCGCGTTTTGGCTCGCGTCGATCGCATGAAGGCGGGGAACCTGGGCCATTCCCGATCCGTCGGGGCCGGCGTGTTGGAGTTGAAAATTGATTTTGGCCCCGCCGCGGATTATTGGAGACGACGATGAAAAATCATGCGCCCGCCGTGTCCCACGAGGACGAGCAGCTTGAGGAGTTCCGCAAATACCCCGGTCGCGCGGTGGCCTACCTCAACGCCTGCTTCCAGGTCGCCTTCGAGGAAAACGATCCCGAGCTGGTGCTGACCGCCCTGGCCGCCGTCGCCCGGGCGCAAGGGATGGCGCGCGTGGCGGTGAGGGCCGAGTTGAAGCGGGAAAGCCTTCACCGCATGCTGTCCAAGCGCGGCAACCCCGAGTGGGCCAGCTTGTTCCGGGTCTTCAAGGCCCTGCGCCTGCGCCCGCGGCTTGAGCGCGCTTAAAACTTTCGCGCGCATCATTCTGTGTGATTTCCGCGCGCCGCAAGACTAATTCCCCGCGATTTCTCGTCGAGAAAAAAACACTTGACACTTTTCCGGAGTTGTGCTATTATTTTTAGGTTCGCGGCGAAAGCCTCGAACCACCAGAAGGATTAAGTAGCCGCTGCCTCTTGCGCAGCATGCAAGAGGGAGTGGGACTTTTCGCTCTTTGAAAATTGTTTTGCGAGCCAATAAGCGCTCCAGAGCGCAGAAGACCCCCGGTCTTTTGCGAACGGAGCACTAAGGAATTAAGTCGGTGTGCGCCGGCGCCATCTGTTCGGTGCCGGCAAACCAAAAGTGAGAAGAGCGATCTTCTCCATAAGAAGGAAAATTGTGGAAGTATCCGGTCCTTAGCCGGAGAAAACGCAATCCCCCTTTAATGGAGAGTTTGATCCTGGCTCAGAATTAACGCTGGCAGAGTGCATAACACATGCAAGTCGAGCGAAGCTTGCAGAGTATCGTAAGCTTAGCGGCAAACGAGTGAGTAACACGTAAGCAACCTGCCCTTGAATGGCGAACAACCAGCCGAAAGGTTGGCTAATACGCCGTATAATCCGAGAGGGGCATCTTTCTCGGATGAGAGGCCCGCAAGGGTCGTTCAAGGAGGGGCTTGCGGCCCATCAGCTAGTTGGCGGTGTAACGGACCACCAAGGCTATGACGGGTACCCGGGCTGAAAGGCCGGACGGGCACGATGGCACTGAGATACGGGCCATACTCCTACGGGAGGCAGCAGTGGGGAATTTTGGACAATGGGGGAAACCCTGATCCAGCAACTCTGCGTGAGGGACGAAGTCTTTAGGGATGTAAACCTCTTTTGT